>CAVIAJ010000037.1:0-2395 GCA_963640855.1 Candidatus Methanomethylophilaceae archaeon | reverse complement strand
TCATCGCTCTTGCGCTGACTGCCGTATCGGGAATTACGTATTCGTGGTTCTCCGACGAGGAAACAGCGGATGTAACGATCAGTACAGGGAAGATTGGCATCGATTTGGATGTAACTTCCATGAAGGATCAGAGCAATTACGGCAGAGCTGAAACGACTGACCTTACAAAGGAATACGTTTTCGGTGTAAGTGCCAAAGCGAAAGTTGATACCAGTACCAATGCAGTGACATTATCCAATTTGGCCGACAATGATTCAATTACGATTGGCATGAGTGTGATGAATGAAAGCACAATCGCAACCGTATACAGAATATCTGCTGTATTCGGCGGAGATTTGTCAGATTATATCACGGCAACAATCAAAGTAGGTTCCACAGAAGTTACCGATGTTACATCATGGATGAAAGCATCTCCGATTTCCGGCAGTTCCGCAGAGAAGCTGACCGATGCACATATGACTATCAAATTCAACAGCAACGGTGCGGCAAACGGATCTTCTGATAATGCAAAAATCACTCTGAAAGCAGAGGCATATCAGGAGAACTGCACAGATCTTCCTCAATACACTGTAACGAAGAAGGTCGATTCGGGTGCGACGGTTTCGCAGAAATTCAGCAACGGTAATTCCGATGTCAAATCCGCAGGTGTCAGTTTCAAGGCTGCTTCAAACGGGGATTATTCGATAAGTTCGATTACTGTACCTGAGAACAGCTCATATACAATTCAGAGAGACGGTACAACCAACGAGGTGCTGTCGGGAATATCCGTCTCGGCCGGTGCTGTAAATTTGTCGGCTCAGACCGCAATTCTGACTTTCACTCTCGGATCGAATGTAATCAGTACTGCAGGTCTTAACGAAGCTATTTCGATAATACACCAGAAATCAGACGGTACAACCGAGACAGTAAGTCTTACTGCATCAAAGGGTGCAGGTGAAAATCTCACGGCAAACGGAGATTACAGGATTACGGACAACAGTGACGGAACTTTCACTCTTGAAGTGTTTGTTACTGGATTCTCATCATATTTGGTTGTTGCAGACGGCGATGTGTATGTTTCCGATTCGGACGGAAAGAAAACATATTACAAAACTTTGGGAAATGCTCTTAACTCAAGCGGAATTAATATAACGCTTTTGAGAGACATATCAACGGAATCTCCAATCGAAATTAATGTGTCCGATCTGAAATTGGATTTGAATGGACATACAATTACTGGAAATTTGAATGATAAAGCAATTTTCGATGTGAAAAAAAGTCTGAAGATTTGCAATGGTACTCTTGGTAACGGAAATTCAAGAGGAATCAATGTAAACAGTATAACGACCCCCGGTGAAGTAACGCTCTCATTAATGAATGTAAAAATTATCGGTGCAGAACGCGGCATATCTATCGGCGCTAACAGTTGTAAAGTGACTGTGAATATCGTCGGAGGATCAGTGTCGGCAAAATACGCTCTGAACATAGTTAGTGGTAATGCTGACGTTAGCATAAATGCAGAAGGTTCAACAGTTTCAACAGGTTATTGCGCAGTTCAGACATTCTCTGCCAATACCAAACTGACATTTGATGACTGTAAATTGATCGGAGAGAATATATATTCTGGTAAGGGAAATAATGATTTCGCTATTATTGTTTTGAATGAGGAGGATGCTTCCGGATCCTCGGTGAAACTGAATAATTGTGAAATTATAGCTAATGAACGTGGAACAGCAAAAGAGTATTTGCTCAGCATCAGGTGTCCATCTACAGTTGTAGCGGAAAACTGCAGTTTCTCTTACAATAATAGTCCTTTAAAGGATATCGAGAGTCTGAAATCTCACATCCCAAAAAACTACGTAAATTTAAACTTTGAAGGAGACATGAGTAAGCTGACGATTACAGGAGTCAAAGCGAAAGCATGATAATTTATCCGATGAGGAGGAAAAATGAGCTGAGGATAAAAAAACAGACAATCTACATTCCTCTCAGTCGGATAGAATCTGTGATGCAGATATCATCATCAAACCAGGGTCTTCGGACCCTTCTTTCGCCGGTGTGCCCAGTGCGTATAAGGGCGTGGTCTTTCGGACCACGCCCCCTTTAATTTTTCTGAATATTTTACCGGGATGAAAGTTCTCTCCGGGCTCGACAGAAGGAACCGCCAGTCGAAGGCAAAAGTTCCCATCTGAGAGGAAGTCTGAAGAAAGTCCGAGACAAATCCCGAATCGACGTACAGAAACCACATTCAAGGTCGCTCAGGGACGTGTGTGTTGGCAAGTAACAGCCAGATTTCCGCACGAAGTCCTGAGACATATGTGGCGATTACGGGAGGAAGGGGGCTGTAGTTGGTTCTGTCTGAAAACAGTGTGTCAAATGATTTCATCATCTGACTTTGTTCTGTTTACATGACATG
>CAVIAJ010000036.1:0-3251 GCA_963640855.1 Candidatus Methanomethylophilaceae archaeon | reverse complement strand
ATTCGGCGGAATGTATTCTGACGGATGTCATGCGAAATAATTATCGAACATAGTATTGCCGACCCTAATCTATATAATACCAGATAAGAATAGCGAAAGGGTATCGGATAGGAGGTCATATCGATTGATGGAACTCCTTTCTGGTCACAGAGAGGTTGTAATTTGACCGAATACATCAGAGCAAGAGCTCCTCTGAGGATTGGTATTGCCGGGGGCGGCACGGATGTGGATCCGTATGCATCGACCAACGGCGGTTGTGTATTCAATACCACGATCAACAAGTACGCATACTGTACGCTTGTACCGCGTGAGGACGACATTATGAAAGTGAAATCCCGTTATTTCGGCAGGTACAAGACACGTCTCAACCACGGACCGCTGAAATTCGACGGAAACATGGATTTGGCGAAAGCTGTTGCCAACTACTTCGGATTGGAACAGGGATTCACCATCGACATTCACTCGGATGTACCGTCGGGATCGGGTCTCGGAGGATCCTCCACGATGATTGTCGCCATAATCGCCGCAGTCGCAGAGTGGAAAGGCGTAAAGATGACAAATTACGAAATGGCGGAACTTGCGTACAAACTGGAGAGAGAAGACATCGGACTTAAGGGCGGAAAACAGGATCAGTACGCCGCGGTGTTCGGAGGATTCAATCTCATCGACTTCGGAGAAGATGTCAAAGTAAACCCTGTCGAAATCGACAGAACGGTCATTGACGAACTGCAGTGCCGTTCCGTTATGTGTTTCACGGGAATGTCGAGAGAATCCGCAAAGATTATCGATTCGCAGGTCAAAGCGTACAAAAACAACCAGAACATCGATGCGTTGGATCAGTCCAAGAGACTGGCAAAAGAAATGTGCGAGGCCGTCAGAAAAGGAAAACTGGACGAAGCCGGTGTACTCCTAGACGAATCATGGCAGTACAAGAAACAATTCTCCAACAACGTCACCAACCGTAACATTAATTCTCTTTACAACATCGCAAAATCCCAGGGCGCCATCGGAGGCAAAGTCTCCGGTGCCGGAGGCGGGGGCTTCATGTATTTCATATGCGAATATGATAAGAAAGCAATCGTTGCCCAGGAACTGAAGAAACACGGAGCCGAGGTCACGGATTTCATGTTCGAACCCGACGGCGTAAAGACATGGAGGTTCAACAATGAGTGATTACATCGAAAATGAACTGAAGAAGAGTTCGGAGACCATAGCGAAAATCAATCCGCTGGAAATCAGAAAAGCAGCCGATATCGTAATTGATTCTCTCAGAAACGGAGGGCAGATTATCTTCATGGGCAACGGCGGTTCGTCTGCCGATGCACAGCACATCGCCGCGGAATTCTCCGGAAAATATCTCTTCGACAGGCCTGCGATGGCGGGCGTATGTCTTTCCAACATTGCACCCGTGACTGCAATCGGTAACGATTACTCATACGATCTTGTCTTCAAGAGACAGGTAGAAGCAATCTGCAGGAAAGGGGATGTCGTCGTAGGACTGAGCACCTCCGGAAACTCCAAGAACGTTATTCTCGCCATGGAAGCCGCCAAAGAGAGAGGAGCAAAATGCATCTCATTCACAGGCGACGGCGGAAAAATGAGAGAAATCGCAGACCACGCAGTTGTAATTCCCTCGAAAGAAACACCGCACATTCAGGAAGGCTATCTTGTTGCATGCCACACAATGTGCGGAATAGTCGAAAAAGAAATGTTCGACCTCTGAAATAAAAAAAATGAAGGCCTTCAGGCCTTCTTCTTTTCATCGTCTCCGCACATCAGTTTGTCGTAAACTTTGGCGCAGAGCTTACCGAATCTTCCCATCTGGTGGAATGTGGTAACAACGACTTTGGGACTTATGTGTGATTCTCCCGCGGCCCTCTTTCCGAAATCGTATTTGATAGTGGAAATTTTAAGATCGGAAGGACCGTATTTCAGAAGATCCATCAGAACTTTCCATCCTTTCCTTTCTACATCGTCCCAGTGTTCTTTGATTACGGGAACGAAAACGTCGCATCTTCCTGCGTAAAGACCGGACATAACATCCGTTGTGATGCTCTTTCTCAGTCTGAAAAGGTAAAGATCCGCCATAATGTTGAATGCCCAAGATCCCGCCCAGCGGACGAAACCGAGTGCGAATCTGTCGTTTCTTGTACCTACACAGAGGTCACATCCCTCTTCCATCTTGGCGTACATATCGCCTAATGCCGACGGAGGGTGCTGGAAGTCGCAGTCGATAGTCATAAAATAATCCGTACCGCATTCCACAATTCCCTGGAAGCAGCTGATAGCGAGACCTCTGTCCTCGGGATCCCTTGTGACTAATTTTGTCTTAGGGTCGTTGAGTTCTTCGATCAGTTCCTTGGACCTGTCTGTGGAGTTGTCGTCCATGAAGAAAATGTAGAAATCGGGGTAAAGTTCCCTGATGGCTTTTGCCATATTCACTATATTCTTTTCTTCATTGTAGGTCGGGATAATGACTGAGCACGTTCCTGCCATCCTGTTTACCTTCGGTTGTCTATGTTGAAACAGTATTATAAATTTAGGCTGGAAAAACACGATTTGAAATACGGCAATAATAATATGTACAGACAGTCTGGCTGTCTGGCAGTATATACGGTATCTTTTTCGGCAGCGCCGGAGAAGGCCCGAAGGTGATGAAAACGACCAAGGGTGAATTTACGGCTGACAGGCAGACATCCCGTCACGGAGTAAGGAACAAAGGAGAAGAGCGCAAACAGCACCATTCCACCAGTACACGGAATCTGCTGACGGTTACGTTGTTTCTTGCATTGCTGATTGCCGGATGTTCTCTGCTGATTGCTGCGGCGGATGAAACGGAGGCCGCAAAATACAATGATCTTATTTTCGCTTTCGACGGCGAGAAGAATGAGGATGATGGTAGCTACAATGTAATATTAATCAAATACACTGGCAGCGGAGGCAGCATAACTATCCCCGATAAATTCCAACATAGTTTGTTTTTCGGAGATTATACTAAATGCAGAGTCATAGGAATCGGAGAAAATGCATTCAAAGACAGCACAAAAATCAAATCTGTGAAAATACCGAATTCGGTCACGAGCATCGGAAATAATGCATTCCGCGGCTGTACGGAACTGAAATCTGTAACCTTCGGTAACGGTGTTAAGACTGTCGGAGACAATGCATTCAGAGACTGTACAAAACTTGAAAAACTGACATTCGGAAACAGCATAAAAACTATCGGAAATCATGCATTCTCCGGATGTAAC
>CAVIAJ010000035.1:0-3704 GCA_963640855.1 Candidatus Methanomethylophilaceae archaeon | reverse complement strand
TCGGAGAACCACGAATACGTAATTCCCGATACGGCAGTCAGCGCAAGAGCGATGACAACCACGGATGCGACAATCATTCTTGTCTGTGTTTTCATTTCTGTTGCCTCCTCCGGTTTCTACCGGGAATAGTCCTCCTTCCGTAACAGGAAGGTTTTAAGGACGGTTATTGCCGTTGTCCGTGACGGCGGGCCGGGCCTCTTCGAAAGTACCCTGTGTCCGCCGACCGTCACGTTCTCCGACGCATACTGCGTCACGGCTTTATGGAGTGTCATTAAGGATAATCGGCGAATACGCCGAGGGAGAACCCTAAGTTCTTACCCATCACCTCATTGTTGTGTTCATTGTGCGGGAAGGAGATCGTGAGTGTAATCTCCTGTGTTCCGCCTTTGTTCATAGTTCCGATGTCCACGAAACTCTTGTTCGCTGCATCGTTTACGGATTTCTCGTTTGTACCCGAAGTCAGAATAATCTGTTTCGCAAGTTCCGCCGAAGAACCTGCCGTCATCGAAGATACGAAGACACATGCTTTGAGATCGGCTGTTGTGCCGTTGGTTATCTTCAGTGTTACGGTCTGTGTAATTCCCGGTGAAATACCGCTCAGGTCGAATTTGAAATCCTTGAGATTTTTGTTAAGTGTCTCACTGAATGATACCGCCGAACCGTTCACAATCTTCGTTCCGCTGTATGATGTTACTTTTACGGAGAAGACTCCCGTGTCCACTATTGTTACGTTCTGTACGGCTGTTTTTGTGATTGAACCTTCGGTGTAACTGACTGTTATCTCTTTGTTACCGATTTCACTGAAAGATTCTGGTGAAACCGTGTATGATGTTATGACGCGGTCGTATGTACTCACAGTATAGTGTGCCGTCACAACCATTCCTGTCAGATCAACGGTTGCATTCCTTGCGAACGTTGTTACCGAAGGGGGAGTTGTAATCTCAATACTGTCGAGAGTAGACACCTCATTCACGGATATGTCAACCGTTGCCGTCTTTCCTCCGTATTCCACTGTTATCTGTTTATCGGCAAGAGAAAGTTCTCCCGAAGGAGTGTATGTATAACCCGAAAACACACGCATGGATGTCGACATAACGCCGTCTGAGAAATTGGCCATCACAACCATTCCTGCGGGATTGAATTTCTCTCCGACAGCATATACTGTCTTTGTCGGATTCGTTTTCACTTCTATCCCTGTCATCGGAAGGAATTTGGCAGTAAATGTTACGTCTCCTGTAATCGGAACACTGATTGCAACTCCGTCCGATCTCGACCATGAGATAAAAATTGAAGTCATTGAATTATAAACGGGAGTGACTTTATCCGAACCGAAATACAGACTCTTCGCAACCATCTTAGGCACTGTTCCTTTGGCTACTTGAAGTAATTCTGTTGAAACGCTTCCTCCGTCAGTTGCCGTAAAACTCACTGCATAGTATCTCTGATTTACAGTCACGTCAATCTTTGCAGTCTTTCCCATAAAAGTAACATCTATCGACAAAACGCCGTAGGTGAGCTTTTCAGGGCTGAATGTACACTTTGATGTTACATCGACGGTCTTCGAACCGTATTCGGCTGCGATTTTCACTCCTGTTTTATCAAAAGGGTCTCCGTCGGTGTATGATGTCTTTGCAGGCCCTGTAACTACGGTTATCTTCGTAAGTGTAAGGAACGAAGCACTGAACGTTACGTTACCCGCAATCGGATCCGTAATCCCGGCTCCGTCATTTCTTGTCCATGAACCGAACAGATAATCCTCTGTGATCGGAGTAGGAGTGACTGTTGCCGATCCGACAGTCAGGCTGTCACCCGAAAGTACGGGGACAGTGTTTCTGTTCACCGTTACCGACGATTGGGAAACGCTTCCTCCCGTAAGAGCCGTGAAAGTTACGGTAAACTGTTCTTCTTTCACATTGATATCAAATGCGGCAGTCTTTCCTCCGTAGGAAACGGTTACTTTATTCAGTCCCGTTGAAGAGAACGAAGTCGGAGATACTGTATATCCCGTGACCTGAGATTCGCTTCCGTCGCTCCAATGTGCGGTGACTACCATTCCCGTTGTGCTTACTGTCCGATTGACCGTAACTTCGGTCGGATATCCCGCCAATGTGATGGATTCCAATGTTTTCGAAGGTGTCGGCGCAGGTTTTGCGGTAAACACAGCCGAAATCGAATGGTTTTCACTTACTTTGGCGAATGTGTATGTTCTTCCCGAATAAGATACGGATTTTCCGTCGATAATCAGTGAGGACAGTCCGTATCCCGAGTCCGGTATGATTGTGAATGTTACCGAATCTCCTTCGCCGACACTCACCGTACCTGAAGGCGAGATCGAACCTCCCGCCGGGGACGATGCGGTAATTGTGTACGTCTTCAATTTCTCAGAAACGACTGTGATACCGATGTCGAAACTCTCTGTGACATTCTTCACTGTGACAATCGGCGAAGTTCCCGTTTCCTTTCCGTCGATCTTAACGGATTTAAGAATATATCCTTCGTTGAGTGAAACCGAAACGACCAATGTTCCTCCGTACGCTACGCGTACGGGTCCGGAAGGTGTTACCGTTCCGTAGAACGCTCCCGTAGAGATTCCCGTCTTTACATCGACGGACACATCTACGGAAGGATCTTCCGCTTTTGCTTCCCTGAATTTTACATCGACCGTGTGTCCGGAATCCATAAGAATATCGAGACGGTTGACCGAACCTACGGATTTTCCGTCTACGGTTACGTCTGAAATAACGTATCCTTCGTCGGGAATTATGTCGACAACGGCATTGTCACCCTCAATGTACGATTTTGCCGCGGTGTACACGGAACCGCATCCCTCGGATACTGTTTCGAGCTGATATGTTCCCGACGGAGTGAAAATTACGCGGACCTTGTGGCTTCCGATTATACCGTTGATTTTTAAGATATTATTATTCAGCTCCGCGGGTTTACCGTCGACCGTTACGGACGATACTCTCCACCCGTCTGCGGGTTTGATTTTAAATTCGGCGGAACCGAACACATTGACCGATGTGTGGGTCGGCTCGACGGTACCTTCTCCTTCAATCTCTACGTTTACGTCATAATGCAGGGTTGCTATCGCAACCGCTGCGATTATGACGACAGCGACCGTGACCGATATGGCCAATTTCTGTTTCGTTACCGTCTCAATCCCTCCCGTCGTCAGTATCTTTCGTACGGACTGTACGTACGATGTTTCTCAATTCGAAAACAATCAGCAGGATACAGGGTATCGCGATCAGACAGATCTTCCCTGTCCATGTGGACATAAATACAATCAGTAAACCCAGCCAGTGTGATACGCCGACGACTTTTCCTATGATGTTTCCGGAATCGGAAGTGACAACCTGTACGGAACCGTTTGTGGGGTCGTCGGCGACGGAGTCTCCTTTCAGAGTGTATGTATAAACTCCGGAGTTTTCTTTGATATCAATTATACGGTGCGTTATCACCATATTCTCTTTCGTAACAGGATGGGTGTAGTCAAATGTCAGGACGTCTCCTACATTCAGAGCCGAATAGAAGTCCGGACTGTTGACCTTGTGGATGACGACCATACTGCTTACGGGTATGGTCGGAATGCCGTAGTTTCTCAGTTCTCCGTCCATAGAACCGGAAACGACTACTTTTGCTTCGGTTTGTGAGAAATCAAGGGAATCGCCGTTGATGTGGAACACATAACATAGGCTGCA
>CAVIAJ010000034.1:0-5242 GCA_963640855.1 Candidatus Methanomethylophilaceae archaeon | reverse complement strand
AGTTTGAGAGTATTGACAAACTCAAAGGGGCTCAACCAGCTGAAACCGTTGAATGTAATCCTTTTATGTTTGAGAGTATTGACAAACTCAAAGGGACTACCACATCATGATGAGTACTTTCCGCACAGGCGGTTTGAGAGTATTGACAAATTAGTATGGTTAATTAGCCTCTAGCTTCAATCCACGCACCCGCGCATTTGACAGTATTGACACCAACATGTTCAAAATGCAACGTAATTGTTGCACATCGTTAATTCACGTTCAATCAGATATAATAAATGTAGTGAGATGTAAGTTAGAATTAAACCCAAATACGCCATCTGGCTTCATATGGTCAGAACAAGGGATGCGATTTCGATTTTGATAATCGCAATGATGATTTTTTCAGCGATACCTGTCTGTGCAGATATATCAGAAGCCGACGGCGTGAAAAACGATGGAATTCTGCTTTACGAACTAGATCCGAAAGACGCTACCGAAGGAATCGCACTGAAAAACTACAGCGCGAAAGATATCAACATAAATGGCTACACAGTCAAAAACAGCAGCGGAAAAGAACTCGTTCTTGATTCGTACACAATCAAACCGAATTGTGTAGTCGCCTTCATCAAAAAAAGCGTTGACGGCGATTGGTTCTGCGAAGAGACAGCAACGCGTTCCATCGTCACTGTATCGGATTCCAAAGTGACTCTGAAAAACAGCGGAGATGCTGTCTACTTATACGATGCCGACGGAAAACTTATAGATACCGTCTGTTACGGCAATTATCAAACCACAACAGGTTGGAGCGGCATACCTGTCGACCTCGGTTACAAAGAACACGTAATCAGAAGAGTCGAACCCACTGACACCAACACTTACTTCGACTGGGCTGCAGTCGGCGACGGTTACACTGCAAAATCCTACGCAGACACCAAAACAATATCTGCCGATGTCGAACCTTTCACATTCCCCGAATCCGGCGGAGTCCCCATCTTGGAATCTCTCAAAAGTGCAACCGAAACCGTCGACATTTCGATATACATGCTGACCAGCGGCTATGTGTGCTCTATTCTCGCCGATCTTGAAAATAAGGGCGTAGAAGTACGTTTAATCCTCGAAAACAAACCGCTCGGTTACGATCAGGACGGCGATCTTCTCAAAACAATCGTCGATGCCGGTGCCGAAGTCAAATTCATCGGCGGCGGATCATACGACAGATACAGTTACGTTCACAACAAGTACGCCGTAATCGACGGAGACGAAGTCATCATTACGTCTGAAAACTGGACTTCGGGTAATATAAGCACAGATAACGGCAACCGCGGATGGGGTGCCGTTGTCTACAGCAGTGAATTCGCAACCGAAATGAGCTCGTTCTTCACAAATGATTGGAACTTCTCCGAGGATTTCATTTCATTCGACGAAAAATTCCGGGTGCATCCGCCAAAAGCATACCCACAGTATCAAAAGTCGATGCTTACATTGAGTCGGTGGATTATGATGCTAAAGTCTACAAGAACGTCGGCACGAGCATTTACATGTCGCCGGATAACACGTTCAAAGCTCTTATGAAATTGATTGATGGTGCAGAAAAGAGAGTTTACACTGAGCAGATGGATATCGGAACATCTTTCGAAACGTTCGCCACCACCTCGCCGCTCTCTGCAATGATTTCGGCAGCAGACAGAGGTGTCGATGCGAGGTTCCTGCTTACAAAGAGCGACAACACAGACTTCATCGATAAAGTGAACAGCGAGACCAACATCAAAGCCGGAGGAATGACGCCCAACGGCTACAAAACGATGCATAACAAAGGAGTGATTGTCGATGATACAGTCTGGGTCTCTTCGGTAAATTGGACAGAAAATGCATTCATGAATAACAGAGAATGCGGGTTGGTCCTGAGATCCGCCGAAGTTACGGATTTCTATCTTTCCGCGTACATGAAGGATTGGGAACATGACTACAAACTCACCGACATACTCACCGTAGTTCCGAATACAGCCGAGAATACATTCACTGTATCAGATGCCGCAGGTTCTGTCACTTGGACAGTATACGGTACTGACGGAACCGTTGCCAAAACATACACAGGATCGATACTGACTGTCGATTCTCCCAAAGATGTCAGCCGTATTAAGGTCGAGGACAACGGCGGAAACACCGGCAGATATGTCATGTCTGGGTATTCTGCTCCGAGTGAAGACACCAAGACTTCCGATTCCGACATCGGCAAAACAATCACTGAAAACGCACCGGCCATCGGAATCGGTGCCGTTATTCTCGCAGTGATTGCGGCGGTTCTGAAAATGCTTACCGGAAAATCCAAAAGTAAATCCGGTAAGAAAAAAGGAAACAAAAAACGCAAATGAAAGTACTTTACCCGCACCCGCAAGGGTGCGGGTAAAGTACCTCAGAAAATCAAAGCGATCTCTTCGCCGCTTTCCTTCTTTCAATCTCCTCGCGGAGAATGACTTCCGCATCCGCAAGAAGTTCCATAATTTCACTGTCGTGCATTCCTCTGAGTGCCGAAAACGACAGATGCTTGTTGTTGGAATAGTTGCTGGCGAGATACATTATTGTGTTCTCCCTTTCGTACTCCTCTTTCAGCACCTGTAATTCCATCAGAAGAATCCTGACTTTATCGTCCCCGAGATCCTTTATGAATGTCTCCGGATCGACAATTAACGTTTTGATATTGGCTCTGGGCCCGTCTTCCATAAGTTTGCAAATAACGGCGGCATATAATACGGTTGTGAAATCTTCCGGAAGTAGGAACCGTTATATCGGCACCCCAGTATAACTCGGCATATGACCGCCTTCTGTCCCCGCTGCGGGAGTCTCATCATGCCCGGAAAAGACACATGCTCAAGATGCAACTACAAAGCAGGGGAGGAAACCGAAATTTTTATCGAAGAAGCCGAAGAAACACCCAGGCTTATTCAGCCAAAGGTCATAAAAACGGAAAATCCCGAACTTCCGTGTTTCCCGTACATTCCGAGACCTATTCAGGTTCAGATTGTAAAAGACATAACAAAAGCATTGGACGAAGGAAAACACATAGTTCTCGAATCCGGAACGGGTACCGGTAAAACAATCGTTTCTCTTGCATCCGCGGTCGATCACGCATCCAGAACCGGTAAAAAAGTGATCTATCTCACAAGAACCATCTCCCAGAGCGACCAGGTGATGAGAGAATTACGTGCAATATCCAAAATAAGAAGAGTATCCGGACTCGCACTTACCGGGAGAGGGAGATCGTGTCCGTTCCTGAGAACAATGCCCAATTACGAAAAAATTCCGCCTGCGGCGTTATCCGCTATGTGCGAAGACAGTAAGAAAAAAGCTCTCACCAACAGCAAAGGAGGATGTCCGTACTTCGTCGGTATCACCGACAGACTCGATGAAGCGGAACAGTACTGCCGTACGGAATTCCCTACTTCGGGACAGTTGGATAAATTCTGCGAAGAGAGAAGGATCTGTCCGTATGAAATGAAGAAAATGCTCATGAAGTCCGTGAACGTAATCGTTGCACCTTACGTTCATGTACTTTCGGATGCAATAAGAAAAGGTTTCCTCGGAAACATCGAGAGCGACGGCTCGGATCTTATCGTTATAGTGGATGAAGCTCACAATATTATCGATGCGGCAAGAGAACAGGAAAGTTATACAATCGATATGAAACTCATCGATGCCGCCGTCGATGAAATCACGACAATGAAAGGAGATCCTCCTCTGTTTGAAGGTGTCACTTTAAGACCGTTCCTGAAAGAACTGCGCACGATAATCAAATCGATTGCAACCGAAAAACTTACTTTTTCGAAGAAAGAAGATCTTGTCGGCAGCAACGAGATAGAGGACAGACTCTGTAAGAAATTCGAAATGACAAAATCCGAATTGGGTATCGCCGTAGACTGGATGATCGACCTGGGTCAGGAGAGATCCGATTTACTCATCGAGAGAGGCGAGAACAGAATGTCCGAGATACTTACGTTGGGGACGGATCTCAAAAACTGGATTATGTCGGACCCCGGTAAATACATCAAAACAATCAGCGCAGATGACGAAGGCGAATTTATCCATGCCGCATGTATCGATCCGTACGATGTGACGCATTTCCTCAGAAACGTAAAGGGAGCGGTTCACATGTCCGGTACTTTAGAACCTCTGGAACAGTACGTAAAAGTGATGGGACTTCCCGCGGATACCGTCACAAAAGTGTATCCGTCACCGTTCCCGCCAGAGAATAAGTCTGTTATCTATTTGGGAAACGTAACCACAAGATACGATGATATGCAGAGGGATCCTTCGATTTTCTCAAGAATGGAGAAAAATGTGGCAAAACTCTGCAACAATGTAAACAAGAATACGTTGGTCTTCTTCCCGTCGTACAGCATGATGCGCAAGATGCGCCCGTTCCTCGAAAGAGACGTAAAAAAGGAACTTTACTGGGAAGAATCGGGTCAGCAGAAACTTACCATGAGAAATCTGAGCGATTTCAGGAAAGGAAGGGACGGGGTGTTCTTCACGGTCATGGGAGGTTCCATTGCGGAAGGAATCGATTTCCCGGGAGATGAGCTGTGTTTCGCGATAATCATCGGAATACCCTATCCTCCGCCCACATTGGAGATGAGGGCGATGTCCGATATGTTCGACAAGAAATACGGAAGGGGTACCGGATGGAGATATACTTCGGAAGTACCCGCACTGAGGAAAATGCAGCAGGCCATAGGCCGTTTAATCAGAACGGAAACGGACCGCGGAATGGCTGTTATCTTTGACAACCGCTGTTCCAAGTATGCGTCGAGACTAGGTGCCAGACTATCGGAAGATCCGCTCGGAGATATGGTGGAATTCTTCAGAAAATGAACGCAACCCTATCGCTTTTATATAATGACGATATAATGACGCTTTAAGCGGAGATAGCTAAGCCTGGCCCACGGCGCCGGTCTTGAAAACCGGTGGAGATTTCTCCCCGGGAGTTCGAATCTCCCTCTCCGCGCCATTTTTTTTAAATTTTAAAGTCTACTTAAAGTCTACTTTTAAAGTCTACTTAAGACCTGTTTTCAGAATTAACTGCCCCGGTTTTCGTTGATTTAACCCATTTAATAAAGAAATTAATCATTTTTACCCGGTATTTTTGACAATTCATACCTGTATCCGGCAGTTCTTTTTATGAAAATCAGAATTAAAGTCTACTTACAGCATAAGTTTCCGTGCAACGGTACCATACAAAACTGCCGAGTCTGAGTGATTTTTC
>CAVIAJ010000033.1:0-5751 GCA_963640855.1 Candidatus Methanomethylophilaceae archaeon | reverse complement strand
GAAGGAATCGTCTGAGAACGGTTTCCCAAAAGTGCAATACATTCGGAAATCGTTATTTGATAATAATTCATTTTGTTTATTGGCGATATTTTCTATATTTCTGAAAGCATATTCGGCCTCCGATAAAGCATTATAACGAATAGCCTTGCGCTTTTCTTCTTTGTCTAATAAATCTATGCTATTTTCAAGGCTTTTCCTTGCCGAATTTAACCTATGTCTGTGGGGGGCGATTTGTCCGGAAAGATCTTCTTTACGACGCTGGCGATCCATCTGCTGACAAACGGAAGATGTAGATGTCGGGTTCAGGTGATCCATCATTTCTTTCAGAGGGACTAACCCCATTATTGCATTGATTGATTGTTCTACATTAGTCTTGTTGGTAGACGTTGCAATTTTTTCACCGTCAAAGAAGAAATAGTCTGCTAGATTGGATGGGAGTATGTTATCAACATCCAGGTCCACAGGGCGCCATTCTCCTTCACCTACTTCTGTATCTACAGTCAGTTTAGACGGATATGGGGTTGAAACCTCGGTGGGTATGTTTTTACACACATACTCTAGCTCTCTTTTTATGATGTATTCTTTTCCCTGATGTTCTAATTTTAAGGAGGCGGAGACAGTTTTTTTGTCCCCTACGTGCATAGTCCTCCTTACATCATCATTGAGGATCAGTGTGTTGTTTTTTTTGTGCCTGTAAAGTTTGAATCATCGTACAAAATCCAGCGGAATGCCTGGACGAATGTGGTTTTTCCGCTTGTATTTTTTCCGAGAAGGAGTGTAATGTTCTTTTCTTGATCAGTGGAGAAAACAATTTTCTGTTCTCCAATATATTGTCTGAAATCTGATAGGTTCAGCTCTTTCAGTAACATTGGTCAAACACCTCGTCGATGATAGAAATTATTTTATTAACAGAGGCTTGTTTGCTTTTTCCAACGCCATCTTTCTTTTCATATTCGAGAATTCTTTCCCACATGAGTTTAAGTTTTTTTCGTCTAGTTGTTCACTCATTACATCACTCCCAGTATTCGTCCATCATTTCATCTATATTGACGCCATAGGATAAAGAAATTTCATCAAGTAATTCTTGTGATTCCTCAGAATTAATTGAATCCTTGGAGAATTCTCTGATGCGTGCAATTTCACGACATAGCAGTTTCATCTCCGAAGCAACAGGATCATTACAGTGGCTGAGGTTTCCGGGGATAGCAACCAAGTCATATATCGTAGCATAATCCTTTCCAGTACATCTCCTCAGAATACGTCCTCTCCTCTGAACGTATTCTTTTGGATTCTCACTCGATGAAGTTATGACTGCAGTTTTAATAGAGGGGATGTCTACGCCCTCATCCAAACAAGAGATGGCTACAAGGGCCTGTATTCTCCCTTCTTTAAAACTTCCCAAAATTTTTTTGCGTTCATCTGGGGATTCAAGATATGTAAATTTGGACAATCTCATCCCAATACCTCTCATTCCGAGAAGAGATACAACTTTATCGATTAAACGAACACCTTCTTGTTGCAGACTTTCATCTGTATCGTCTGCCTCATTCCAACGATTTTTTCCACAGTAGATGAGCAGGTGATCGTCATCAATGAATGTCTCGCCTAATTGCAGTACGGCATCCATTTTCGACTTCAAACGTGACATCAGTAAGATGCCTTTCAATTGTTGTTCGCGTATTTTCTTCTCCTTCTGTTTTTTAGAAATTGTTTCATCTTTTTGAAGCCTGTCAATTTCATCATTGATGTTTCCGAATAATGATAACTCGGATTCATCAAATAAACATGGAATCGGATGGTAATAGTAGTCAGTCAGAACATTTCCGATTGCTTCGGAGAGGGGAAGGTTGATGCATTCTGGTCCGAAGTATGCGTATAGTTTTTTTGTTCCTGCCGGGTCTTTGTAGCGCTCTATGGTTGCTGATAATCCGAGGCGATATTGGGCATTGTCCGGTAATTTGGATGCGTAGTATTGTGAACCTATGTTGTGTGCTTCATCAATGACGAGTGCCAATCTCTTAATGCGGGAAATCCAAAGACACACGTCATCCGACGTAAATGAACTGTTCGTGGTTATGAGACAATAGTTCTTTTTTGAATCGCTATTCAATATTGCATTTCTGAAAGATGATTTCCAATCACCAATTTTACTGTCTGAATATCCGACGATCGGCATTACGCCAAATTGAATGACCTTATCTGCCCATTGATCTATCAAATGTTTCTGAGGACAAACGATTATTGTAAAAATTCCGCTGCCTTGTTCATTATACAGTTTTTCCAAAGCTAATAGTGCAGCTATTGTTTTTCCGGTACCTGTAGCCATGTTGAAAATGCCTGAATAACCCTGAGATACCCATTTTCTACAGCATTAATCTGATAATCTTTGGGAATTATGTCAGGAGGACACTTAAAATACACGGATTTTGTTTTTTCTGATGAAAACAGTGAACTGAAATCGAATTCTCCATCATATGTGCATCTGCGGGAAGAGTATTCCTCAAATTTTGCTTTAATATCGTCAGGTATGCCAAAGACTTCTGCTTCACCGTCTCCGCCACCCCACAATGTGTCGAATGTGCTTTGTAATTCATGTGTCGAATTGTCGTCTGAGCGGTATCTTTCAACCACAGATATTGTCTCCCAATTGTTTCTCAAACCGTATTGAGTATCGTTATCTGAACCTGTAAAAGCAATAGAGTTGCCGTCCGAATCGGTTGCTATTCCGAATTTAGCATGGAACGCAGAGTTATCATTTCTTTTCATTATCGCAATTCTGATACCCAACAATCCAGAGATTATCAGTTTTGACAACAGGATGATTCTATTTTCACAGTCTTCATCATAAATGACCAGGTCACGAAGCATTACTTCGGACATTTTTTTCTTCAGATCATATCCGTCGGCGATAGCCCACCAGTCTTCTTTAGAAAAACGAGGGGAGGCGACAACTCTCATACGGCCTCCGTTTCTGATTAGCCCCATTATGCCTTGTGACAGTTCGACAAGTGAGCCTGATGAAAAAAACCCAGTGCCGCGATCATACCGTACTGATTCTTTCAATACAGGGATGAAGAAATCGTTTACAATGTCATCTTTAGGTGAAAAATAAGTTCTTTTGATTTGAAGGTCTTCGATACTCATTCATTTCACCTGACTTCAATATAAAATCAGCATGTAGAATAAATGATTTGTTATGAAAACAGATTTCTTCGACAAGAAATGTCTTTGTCAAGATTTAGGGACATGTGTTGCATAACAATATGTTTGCAATTTGTTTGAAATCTATTTACAAACCAATCCCATCCGTCACTATTTTATCGAAGTCCGATGTTGAGGATATCATGCCTTTCCGGGAGAATGAGTACATCTATCTTGTCGATCAGGAGAACAGAAAACACTGGCTGAAAGTAGCATACACAATGCTGAAGATATCCTCTCTCGGCACAGTCGACGGTAACAGATTCAGAGACATGGACGACGGTTCCGTCTTCGAGATAGCCGGTAAAAAATTCACCGCATTCAGACCCGGAACCTTCGAACTCATGGGTTCTCTCGAACGCGGCGCACAGATCATCACTCCCAAAGACGTAGCATCCATTCTCTTCCACTGTGACGTAAGGTCCGGCTCCACAGTCCTCGAAATCGGAGCAGGTTCCGGAGGTCTCACCACCGCACTCACCAGAGCCGTCGCACCGAACGGAAAAGTTCACACCGTAGAATTCAAAGAAGAGAACGCCGAACGCGCTCTCAAAAATCTGAAACGTACCGGTCTCGATTCCTATTGGTCCTATCAGATCGGTGACGCGCGTGAAGTTAAAGTGGACATCACCGCAGACGCTCTGATCATGGATATGCCCGATCCCGAAAACGCATTGGACAATCTCTCTCCCTGTCTCAGACCCGGAGGAAGAATCTGCGCATACATTCCCAACGCCAATCAGCTGGAACTTGTTGTCAACGCATTACGCGAAAGGGATTACTGCGACGTATTCGCAATAGAAATCCTCCAGCGCGGAATGGAAGTCCATAAAGGCGGCGTAAGACCTTCGTACGAGATGCTGGGACACACCGGTTACATCGTATACGGAAGGAAGAGATCTTCTTCTCTGAACGGATAATCATATTCCGCTCAGAGGAAGTCCGTTTTCATCGAATATCTTTATAAGAAGAGGATTTGCAAGGAAGTTTAGTTCTGTGTAATGCTCATACCGATTCTCTGCGAACTCTCTGACGATGAATGTCTTTCCGACCCGGCGTGCACCTTTGATTACGGGTGCTTTTCTGTCATCGGAATCTTTCCACTTCAAAAGTCCGTCATAGATTTTCCTTCTGAGCATATTTTGTAAATTTGTATCTGGGCATTTAACTATCACGATTTACCCGATTATCTATTCCGAACAATAAATGGAATTTACCGTCTTTTCGGTGTCTTAACGCCCTTAATTTTATATCTGTGTGATTGTTGCGCACTGAGTATGAAGATACCGTGCGAACTTGTGGTCTGGTATGTGCTCCCGACCATCAGAAGGGAAGTAGCCAGAGAACTGGTCAAGACTCACGGGATGTCCCAGGCGCAGGTAGCGAAGAAATTCGGTGTCACCGATGCTGCCATATCCCAATATCTCAAGAAGAAGAGAGGGGAGAATCAGCTTATCGAAGAATCTCCGCAGTATGAAATTTTCCTTGACGAAATCAAAGAATCCGCGAACCGTATCGCCGAAAACACATCTGAATTCAGTACCGAAATGTGCAGAATCTGTACGGTTGTCAAGAGAACAGGTCTTTTGGCCAAGATCTACGAAGTGCAGACCGGTTGCAAACCGCCTGCGTGTGCCTGCGACAACAACCTGGCATTCACGGATCAATAAATCCGCTGTGATACAGGAGTTCCTGCGAATAACCCGCATACTTTCCGAATCTGTTTCTCGCAAATTCGGAAAGTTTCCCGTAACTTCCGCACTGACCGTATTTTTCCTTCAGAATTCTCTCTATACGTGCATCTATCGGAAACGCTTCCAGATGATCCATGGAAAACAATGCTATGCAGTCCGCTACTTTCGGACCTATGCCGTTGACCGTAAGTAAGGTTTCGATACATTTTTCATAACTCATTTTCCTTATTTCATAAGGATTCAGTTTACCGTCGGTGACAAGGTGTGCCAATTCAGTAAATCTTTCCGCTCTGTAACCGAGTTTACATTCGCCGATACGCTCTTCGGTTTCGGTGATCTCTTCAGGTCTCGGGAACGAATATCTTCCCCCGAGATCTCTTCCGAATGTTCTGCAGACGTTTTCAACCATCATACCGATACGTCTGACGTTTGCATTGGTTGCAAGAAGATATGTTGCGATACACTCCCACGGGTCCTGTCTTAACAATCTCAGTCCGGGACATCTTTCCGCAAGAGAGGAAACATAAGGATCGGATGCGGAACATTCTCTGTAGATTTCATCCAAATCATCGTCGGAACGGAAGTAATTGAGAATTGTTTTTGAGTTATTACATCCGGTGCACCCGAATCCGTCTTCGGTCTGTGTTACTGTAACTATACTGTTATCAATCACACCTTCCCATGAATCTCCTTTCTTTATCCATCTGTGTGCCTGTCCGCACCCCAGGGTGGCATCCACGGAGATCTTCATCCTGACCCTCATAACCGATGCAACGATGACGAACATCAAATATCCTTCCGTGTATTGCGGATGCATATGCTGAGATTCGGTCCCGCAGGATACCCCCAGGGTTCA
>CAVIAJ010000032.1:0-6777 GCA_963640855.1 Candidatus Methanomethylophilaceae archaeon | reverse complement strand
CCTCCAAATCTGTTTCACCGACCTTTACCGTACCTGCAACTTTTGCGTAACCTGTGCTGCTAAGCTTAATATAGTTTGTGTTACCCGAGTTGATAGTTACGGGGAGTGATATAGTGACAGGGATTTCAACCGAACTGACTGATTTGAATGACATTTCGGTTACGGTCTTACTGTCTTTGGGCGCGAATGTGAAGAATTTACCGTCTATATCAACGCTGATTGTTTTTGATGTAATCTTCGGATTTGCCTCCGCACCGTCAGAGTATTTCACAGTGAGTGTACCTGCTTCGATAATTCCGTCCATATCCACTTCACCGTAGAATGCTTTATCGGCTTCCGCAGGCTTATATGTTATTACGTAACAGTCGAGAATGTTATTAACCGTTACTGTGCCATTACTTACCGATGTGCCGTCCTCTGCCTCGATTGACAGTTTCACATTCTTCGATGCATCGGAATCAGCATTGACAATATCGGCCGGATTCACTGTAGTTGTTACAGCTGCATATACAGCTGTATTCTTGCAGACCCATTTGAAATCAACCGCTTTGTAATCACTGCCTGATTTTGTATTAGCGGTAAGTCCGGTAATTTCAAAATTGTCATAATCATCGATTGTACTATCTACATCTATTTCAACGAAATATTCCTCGGCAGTAACTTTGCTCAATTCTTTAAGATCATTCGAAAATGTGACTGCCCTGCTGTTTTCAATTCCTTTCACTTGAAAGTCCGTAATCTTGACGCGTATATCGGATTCATTCGAACCGATAGGATAGTACACTGTTACGGCACCGTTTTCATCGAATTCAATTGCATTACCTGTAGAGTATGCTTTTGTATCCGTGGCGGACGTATATACATCGTACTTACCGGTTACGGTTACGGTTGCAGCAATATCTTCATCGTACACTTTTATCTTGCCGTCTTTGAAATAAGGCGTAAAGGTTGACGATGCCAATCCGTTTACAATCTTTGCTGTATATTTGCCTGCAGCGAGTTCGCCCATAGAAACTGTTCCGTATCCAGGGACTGCAATGCCGTCATCATCGACGAAAGTCAATTTGACATTCGAAATTTTTTCCTCGGCAATCTTCACCTCTACATTGCTGCCATTGTAAGGGAATGCAAGCGAATATACTCCGTTTCCTGCGGTATACGTGACCATAACGTTGTTTCCCGCATCCGCCTTAGTGTTGTTGCTGTCCTTGTAGACCGAAACGTTTATAACGATCCTATCTCCCCCTGTAATCTCCGGATCCACACCCATTTCTGTTCCCGTTGCAGCATCGCTGCTTTCGGTGAACACGGAGACCATTGGTACAACAGCAACCATGATCATCATGGCGACCGCAATGAACGCGAACGCCGATTTCATTGTTGATTTCATGTCTTTTTCTCCTTAGTCTTTCTACGATACCGGGTTGAAGTCGGTGATCTGAATCCCGGAAATCCACACGTCTGTGCCGAAAGAGAACCGAACGGAAGCGACGAAGAGAAAGACAGGTAGCTGTTCCCGTCCCCTCCCTTTCCGTATGCGACGTGATTTCTATTTCCGAAATTGGTAATTAAACGAAACCTAAATCTCATCCGCATACTTCCTTTTGACCGTTTTCTGGTTGAAAGTGTCGTCACACTTCCGTTAGAGGTCGCGGACCTGGCTCCCGTGCACATTTCTGTGTATATATGCACGGAACGGACACGCGACCCTTGACTTTTAGGTATCTATTCCATATATAAAAGTACACCGCCACTGCGGTTTATTTCCGGCAAAGTACGTCTTGCACATACATGTGCCAAATATATTCTTTCTCAAAACGGGACTTATGTTTCGTTAAGTCACATACCTTCATACCGATAAATTACCCTCTGGCTCATCTCGGAATAAGAAAATAATCAATCCCCTTCTATTCCCGTTTCCGTTATGCGGTAATTTGCGAATCTCCCTTCGGGAAGACTTCTGTGCTTGACGATATTCGCAGTACGCCTTCCGTTAGATCTCTTATCCAAACGGATAATCGTCTTTGCGTTATGATGCAGCGCATGTCCGCCTAAGAATTCAATGGAACCGGAACCGATGTTGGTATAAACCTGTGAAGTCAGCAAAATAACAATATCGTTCTGCCTCGCAGCCTCCATCAGCATCTCCGTCTGTCTGATAAATTCATTTCTTACAAGCATATCGTCCGAATGCAGACGGTAAAACATAGTTATGGAATCAACAACAACCAATCCGATCTTATCGTTCGCGGAACACAGTTTACAGACTTTGTTTATCCTGTCTGTCTGCTCCTCAAAACTGTGTACCTGAAAAACAAGTAACTCCCTCGCGGAACCTTCGTCCGTAAAAATCTGCGAAATCCTTTCCGAAGACAATCCTTCAGTATCTACATAAGCAACTTTCTTACCTGATTTCACAACGTTGAACGCAGTCTGCATACAGATGTTGGTCTTTCCGGTTCCGGCCTCTCCGAAGAGAAGTGTCATACTCCCCTTCTCCAGACCTCCGCCCAGAAGCTCATCGAATGTGCTGCACCCCATAGGTATTCTTTCCACGTCACCCGTAAGGGTGACGTGGTAGAAAAAACTGTTTCACTCTTTCTTACCGTCACTGCGTACTTCGCCCGCAGATGAGACGTCGTCAAGATTGTAGCTTGCATCGTCCTGATACGTCTCACCTTTCGCAATGTAGTAAGGCACTGCAAGTACCGCGGTGATAATCCATATTGCCGCTATGACAACGACAACAGCCGCAATTATTATCAGAACAACATACAGCACATTCTTGAGAATATCGGGATTGGACGCAATAATCCATGCCGTTATTCCCACAACGGCGACAATGACCGCAGTGATCAATAACAAAACCAATCCCGATTTTCCTGTGCTTTCCTTCTTAACCGAATACGGATCCATATTATCACGAATTTGAAGGCATATACGGGAGCAATGCCATGGCAAGTTCTCCGAGAGTCATCGACTGTATCACTATCTTTCCGGGGCCGGTGAGAGTTGTAACAAACAATCCCTCTCCTCCGAATAATGCAGTCTTTGCATTACCTGCGGCAGTGATGTCGTACTTTACGCTTTCTTCCCACGCCACAGCTTTTCCCGTAGATACTTTATACTGTTCTCCGGGTTTCAAATCAACAATATTGAAATCTCCGCAGGCACCTATGAATGCGGTACCTTTTCCGCTTAATTTTTCCAATATGAGACCTTCTCCTCCGAAGAGCATTCCTCCGAGTTTCTTCTGGAAAGTCATATCCAAATCCACGGTTGCTTCGGAACCGAGATATCCTGTCTTCTGAACAATCCACGCACTTTTGGTTACGTCTATATCCAGAATCTTTCCGGGAACGTCTCCTGCAAGTCCTACGATTCCGGAACCGCCTTCCGCGTAGTATTTCACAAGGAATAACGATTCTCCGGAAAGCATCCTCTTCATTCCTTTTAACAGACCGCCTTCCATCTTGGCGTCCATTCTTACGTTGCCTGTCATGTAACTCATGGCGCCTGCCGAGGATCTTAACTCCTCTCCGGGTTCCAACTGTACGTTGACAAACTGAAGGTTGTCGCCCGTAATCGTGTATCTCATCGGTATACCTCCGTTTCAACCGAAAGATAAGACTCGCAATAAATAATAATAACGACATTATGATCGTCATTATGAATTGTACCGAAATCGGGAGAGGGGCGGAAGCGACGGTATACCGTACAGTTTACCGCGACCGCGACGCGGTCGTTAAGATAAGAGAGCCCAAGAGATACCGTCATCCCGATTTGGATAATCATCTGAGATCTGTGAGGACAAGATCCGAAGTAAGGGTAATGATCGATGCGAGAGAAGCAGGTGTGAGATCTCCTGTTGTGTATGACGTGGATTTGGAAGAAGGAAGCATCGTTATGGAGTATATTGAAGGGGTCAGCGTCAGGGATGCCCTGGAAGGGCATCCCGACGCCGCCCCCGAAATCTGTAAGAGGATAGGGGAGGCTGTCGCAAGATTACATAACGGGAAAATATGTCACGGAGATCTTACTACATCGAATATGATTATCGATGAAAAAGGGAATATCTGTTTCATTGATTTTTCATTAGGGGACACACGTATTACAACAGAAGAGATGGGTGTGGATCTGCGTCTGCTTGAAAGGGCGTTTACTTCCGCGCATTCTTCGATTGACGGTGCCTTCAGATATATTATCGAATCATACTGTGAGAATATGCCTTCTTCGAAACAGGTTCTTGCCAAGGTTGAAGAGATTAAAGGCAGGGCGAGATACACATGAAGCTCAATGTGATTACTTCGAATCCCGGTAAGGTAAGAGAATACCAGAAAGCGTTTGATGATATGACTATCGAAATGATTCATCTTCACATTCCTTATGATGAAATACAGACTTCGGAGTTGGAGGAAGTCGTGAAGAAAGGAATGGAGGAAATTCGTTCTCAGGGAATTAAAGATTTCATTATAGACGATTCGGGAATGTTTGTCGATGCACTGAAAGGATTCCCGGGAGTGTATTCCGCTTACGGACAGAAAACAATAGGAAATGCGGGAATACTGAAACTTATGGAGAATATTGAAGACAGAAGTGCTGTTTTCAAATGCTGTATCGGCTGCGACATTGACGGCAAGACAATTATTGTTACCGGTGAATGCAAAGGATACATTACCGATTCCGAGAGAGGAAACGACGGATTCGGATACGACCCGATTTTCAGTCCCGACGGAAAGAGAACTTTTGCGGAGATAGGTGTGGAAGAGAAGAACACCATATCCCACCGCGGTAACGCAGTGGCACTCCTGAGAGAACGTCTGATTTCCGAAGGACTCCTGAGACCGAAGAATTAATAACAACTCCATCAATCACGATTCTGTGGGCCTATGGGCTAGCTTGGTATACTTGTGGCTTTGGGAGCCATTGACTCCGGTTCAAATCCGGATAGGCCCACTCCCTTTGAGATTCTGACTGTCGTATTCACTTTTCTATGCGGTTCGGTAATTGATAAAAAATCAATTATTACATTAAAACGAGAGCTCTAAGCCTCAATTTACTACCGAATTAGTCATTTGATACATTATGACAGGAAGGGAATTCATCTGCAGAGAAAACGAAATGCAGTATCTTGAGAAATTATGGCAGTCTGAAGGATTGGTCACATGCTGCGTTTCGGCCGTAAAGGAATGGGCAAATCCCGTCTTCTCGCTGAATTCTCCGAAAACAAACGCGCAGTTTATCTTCATTCTGTGAGAAAATCATACTATGAAATTCTGCTGTATTTTTTCGAAGATGTGTCAAAATTCTGCGGCCGTGAAATCGAAGTTAAGGATTTATCGCATCTGATGGGCGTAATCGAAGAATTATGTTCGGAATAACATACTTTGGCAATCATTGACGAATTTCCTTTCCTTACCGAATCCGCTCCGCAGGCTGCATCCGTGGTACAGATATCATCAGACAGGGGATTCAGAAGTACGGATTGTATGTTTGTCATCTGCGGTTCATCAGTCTCCGTTATGCGTAAAGAAACCGAAAGTTACGACAGACCGCTTTACAGAAGATTTACGAACAGTCTGCATGTGAAATATATCGGTCTGAAGGAATCGATGAAATTCCATCCTCAGATGAATTCGTATGATGCGCTGAAATGGTATGTGACTGTGGGCGGGATTCCGCAGTATCTTCCCGCCGCAGATAAGGAAACTTACGAATCAAATCTCTCCGACATTTTCTTCAGACAACAGTCTCCGTGAAAGGATGATGCTCCGCAGATGATACTGCAGGAGTTCAAAGGGAATCTGAATTACACCGGGGCGGTGAGATGTATCGCGGACGGGTACGTAAGACAGGCGGAGATTGCGGATAAGCTGATAATCGACCGCGCTGCGTGTTAAGAGAATACTTTATGATTTGGAGTTTGCGGTATTATCAAAAGGAAACATCCGATGGGAAATTCGCCGAAGAAGCCGGTTTACAGGATTAAAGGCCCGTTTATTACATTCCATTATACGGTAATCGAAAGGAATTTAAGACTTACGGACACAGCGGATTCTCCAAGGAAAGCGTACAGACTGCTGAGCGACAGAACAGATTCTCATTTGGGCGTATGTTTGAAATTGTCCGTGCTGAATGGCTGAAAGAACATCTTACTGTAACGGAAATCGGTTCCTGGTGGGGAAGGGATTCCGACGGGGAGGAAGTTGACATAGATGTTGTTGCGAAGGCTGTCGACGGTAAAGATGCTGTTCATACTGTTGCATGTGAATGTATATTCTGCAGGAATCCGATCGGTTTTACTCCTCTTAATGCGCTTGTGCGGAGATGTGAGGATGCAAAGATCGGAGACAATCTGAAGTTTGTTCTGTTTTCTGCGGGCGGATTCAGTGAAAAATTACGTGAATACGCCGGAGAGAACGATATTGTTCTGATTGACTGCGGGATGCTTTTGGGACTGAAGGAAATTCCAGAGATTCTCCGAACTTACGGCACATAATACGTACGGAACAATCTTCTTCCGCAGTCGCGAACGGAGTGAGCGATGAGGATAATAAAGTGAACGAACGCAGTGAGTGAACGCTTTTTCTGTCGGAACGGATGAATTACGGCTCTGTAATTCATAAGCCGTAACCCTTCCCGGGGATACAGGAGTGACGGCGGACAACTCCGTTGTCCGCCGTCACTCTCTCCCCTGAGAATCAATACATTGTCTGTTACATTAACGATTTCCGAATGTATTGCACTTTTGGGAAACCGTTCTCAGACGATTCCTTC
>CAVIAJ010000031.1:0-7701 GCA_963640855.1 Candidatus Methanomethylophilaceae archaeon | reverse complement strand
CCTCCAAATCTGTTTCACCGACCTTTACCGTACCTGCAACTTTTGCGTAACCTGTTTCGTCGAGTCCGATTTTAGACTCAACGTTGAATTTCACATCCATCGGGAATTCTCCCTTTCCGGCAAAAGTGAGGTTGCTCACTTTGGACTTGAAGGATATGTCTGCTGCCTTTGCTATTTTCGCTGCATCATTGGGTGCGATTGTGAAGAAAGTACCGTCTGCGTTGACAGTGATTGTACTGCTGCCTGCAGAAGTTGCACCGTCGTCTTTCACGTATTTCACGGTGAGTGTACCTGCTTCGAAACAATCATCCATTCCCACTGTACCGTAGAATGCTTTATCGCCTTCTTTGAAACCATACGTGATTGTATATTCTCCTACTTCAACATCACGTGTTATTGACGTACCGGCAATCTTGAAAGTGGCCTTTGCATTGTATTTGGCATCATCGCCAGTTTTGCCGGTTATGATGTCGCTAGAACCACCTTTCTCAGTTTTTGATTTCTCAGTTGTTACAATGGCAAATCCGCCGTTAGCAACGTTAACATTCTTACTGATCCATTTAAAATCTGTAATTTTTACATATGAGCTTTCAGTGCCTGGAACATATGCATCGATACTTTCAACAGTATAGTCTGTATAATTTTCGATTAGGCCATTAAGACATATCTGATACACATTTTGTGCAAGCTCGACATTTCCCAGCGGATAGAAATTCGTCTTGTCCGCCGAAATTGCGCCGGAGTCGGCAGCACCGTTCAGCTTAACATTTGAAAGGCTTATGCGCACATCCTCAGCTTTAACATCTATCGGATAGTACACAGTTGTTGTGATTCCGTCGATATTCTTGGTTGTTTTTGCATCATATTCCACTTTTGTTTCACTGTCACCGGATGTGTACACCTTGTAAGTTCCCGTTATGGTTAAGCCATAGAGCTCCATCATTTCTTCCGGGATAACTGAGTTCTTGAATTCAAGTTTGAATGTATCGGAGTTCAATCCGTTTACGATTTTTGCACTATAATTGCCTGCAGCGAGGTCGCCCATAGAAACTGTTCCGTATCCGGGGACTGCGACGCCGTCTTCATCAACGAAAGTCAATTTGACATTCGAAATTTTTTCCTCGGCAATCGTCACATCTGCCTTGCTGCCATCGTATGGGAAAGTAAGCGAATATACTCCGTTTCCTGCGGTATACGTGACCATAACGTCTCCGTCATCGTTAGCCGCCGGAGTGGTGGTGTCTTTGTAGACCGAGACTCCTATAACGACCCTTTTGGCCCCTGTAATCTCCGGATCCACACCCATTGATGTTACCGTTGCAGCATCACTGCTTTCGGTGAACACGGAGACCATTGGTACAACAGCAACCATGATCATCATGGCGACCGCAATGAATGCGAACGCCGATTTCATTGTTGATTTCATTTTTATCACTCTCTCGGAGGCCCAGTGATCTTGAGCCTTCGATTTTTTACGGATCCAACGGTCTGGACTGTTCCCGCGCCTTAGCTACGGCGACTCCGAGATGATTTGGTGATCAGAAAAATGGATGGAGCACCCGCTGCGCATGAGAATGAAAATCCTCCGAAGAGGCTCAGTCTAGCTGAAGCTGTTCCTCCCGTCCCCAGTGCTAGCTATCGCTCTGGACTTATATTCCGTTAAATCACCGAAACCTACCATGATTAACCAACGTATAAAGATTACCCGATTTTCCGACCCGAAAACGCAGCATACGGTCGGAAATCAAACAATCTAAGACTTCTTAAAACCGTAAAACCGAATGGTGGGCCCGGCCGGGATCGAACCGGCGACCTCCACCTTGTAAGGGTGGCGTCATAACCACTAGACCACGGGCCCCTTGTCTTCCGCCTATGTTGACTTGGTATAAAAGACTGTCACCGACTTACATCGGTTTTCTTATACTGCCTATTCTTTCTTCGGTAATAAAGCGGCAGTGGTTTAGGGGTTAAGACAGGTGCTTCCCAAGCACCGGCCCCGGGTTCGATTCCCGGCTGCCGCACTTTTTTGCGTTTTGTTGTCTTATCACAATAGAGAGAGGGAGGTTCTCTGTCCGGCTCTGCCGGACAGAGAACCTCCCTCTCTCACTGAAATTACATTATGAGATACTCTCTTCCCGTGCGTATTATTCACGGAACAGTATCCGTTCTTTCCGCACTCTGTGCGGAAAGAACGTACCTGTACACATTAACACCGGTAAACACTCATCCGAAAACTCACATTATTTAAGCAATGCCGTCTATGGGTTCGGAGATGACATCCATGCTGGAAATCGACTGTTCAAGAGGCGAGGGCGGAGGCCAGAGTGTCCGCACATCCGTCGCCATGAGTACCGTCACCGGCAGGGAGATTCATTTAACCAGAATAAGAGAAAACCGTCCCACGAACGGTCTCTCCAAACAGCACTGCACCGCAGTCAGCGCCGTAGCGGATATGACGGGATCCGAAGTAATCGGAAACACGTTGGGATCGAGAGAACTCACTGTCATTCCCGGAAAAGAACGTAACTACGACATGAAAATGGATATCGGAACCGCTGGAAGCGTAAGTCTCGTTCTCCAGGCGATGCAGTTGGCTACGGTTGGTTTCGATAAAGAAGTAACCGTGGACATCTCCGGCGGAACCAACGTAATGTGGGCACCTCCGATAGACTACTACCAGCAGGTTCTCTACCCTCTTATGGAAAGAATGGGAATCAACGCAAATGTAGAGATTCTCGAAAGAGGCTTCTATCCCGAAGGCGGAGGAAGAGTGAAAGCCGTTTTCAGTCCCATAGGAAAAATCAAACCTCTTATGCTCACGGATTTGGGAGAACTTAAAAGAATCAGGGGCGTATGCTTCGTTCAGCGTCTTCCCAAATGGATTGCGGACACTATGGTCGAAGGCTGTATGTCCGTTTTGGGAGATTACTGCGACACCGATATCGCAATCCAACGTACCGCAGGAGATTCCAAAGGTGCGGGATTGTCCCTGGTTGCGGAATACGAGAACGGATTACTCGGAAGTAATGTGTTGTCGACAAGAGGCAACCCTGCGGAACAGGCGGGAACGGATGCCGCCGAAGATCTTCTGCAGGTGATGAATTCAGGTTCCACTTTGGATGTACATACCGCAGATCAGCTGCTTCCGTACATGGCGATGGCCGACGGAGACAGTGCTTTCACCGTGTCGAGAATAAGCAGACACCTCCTCAGTCAGATGGATACTCTGGAAACTTTCTTAGACGTAAGATTCGGAGTGGAGAGAAAAGGAGACCTGTATCACTTCACGGTCACACCCGGGGGAAGGAATTGAGACCTTTCATTCACGTGAACTGCGCCATGTCCGCAGACGGGAAGATTGCAGGTACCGAAAGAAAACAGATCAGAATTTCTTCGCGTGAAGATTTGGACCGTGTGAAAAGACTGAGAAAACAGTACGATGCCATCCTCGTGGGAGTGGGTACGGTACTTGCGGACAATCCACATCTTACCGTCAAAGGACTGTCATACGATGAAAATCCAATCAGGATTGTCATCGACCCCCACGGAAAAACTCCTTCGGATGCCGAGGTTGTCGATGACAGAGCGCCTACCGTTATTGTTACATTGGATTCCGCGGAGAAATCATGGCCGGGCGTAAGCACGGTAAGATGCGAAGAAATCATTCTCAGTGATGTTTTGGAACATCTTGCCTCCTGCGGAATAGAGAATATTCTCGTGGAAGGCGGCGGAGAAACCATTGCTTCATTCTTTAAACAAAAACTTGTAGACAGATACACCGTATTCGTCGGCAGTATGCTTATCGGAGGAAGAAATTCCCCCACACCCGTCGACGGTGACGGATGGGTTGCCGACGGAGGAATTTCTCTGGAATTAATTAATTCCGAAGTACTCGGCAACGGTGTGTTACTGACATACATTCCGAAGTATTCCTGAAATCGTATAATCGATACAGGCACGGGCGGAGCCCGTGCCTGTAACGACTGTTTTATCTTATTATCATATATTACTCTGTATAACAAATCATTCAGTGTGAAGAAGAATGTCCGGAAATATCAGAGAAACAATAGACAGAGTCAAAGAAATGTCGCTTAACGGTAAAACCGTCCCTCGTGAAGATATTCTTGCATTACTGAGTATCGACCCGAATTCGGATGACTGTATTTATCTCGGAAATGCGGCAAAAGCTGTCGCGGAACATGCCACCGGAAAGAAAGTAAGAATCGGAATCTCAATCGGTGTGGATTTCGCACCGTGTACGATGAACTGCAGATTCTGCTCTCTCGGAGAGAAATGGGGAATAGTCAAAGGAACAAGAAACGTACCTTTGGATGTCATCACCGAAACAATCCGCGAATACGTAGGAAAAGGATACTTCCAATTCGTTTTGAGAACAACGGAATTCTTCCCCAATGAGACTTTATGCGGGTATGCAGAACATATCAGAAAGAACGTCCCCGGAAGGTACATTCTTGTGGCAAACACGGGAGAACAGACGTTGGAATCCGCAAAGAAACTGAAAGATGCGGGTTACAATGCCGTATATCATACAGTGAGACTCGGCGAAGGCAAGGATACCGATTTCACACCCGAAGAACGTCTCGAATCCATTATGTTATCAAAACAGGCGGGACTGTTGGCATCCTGCGGACTCGATCCCATGGGTCCGGAACATACTGATGAGGAGATTGCGGACCGTCTTGAATTATTCAGGGATACCGTGAAAGCGGTCACCGTGTGTACGATGAAACGTGTCCCCGTACCCGGAACGCCGATGTTTGATTTGGGCGAGATTTCCCATGAGAGGCATATGCAGATTGTTGCCGTCAACCGTCTCGTGAACGGTGCCGGCTGTATAGTACCGGTACACCCGATGTCCGCAGATGCTTTCGAGTACGGTGCAAATCACATCTCCGTCGAAATCGGTCCGAATCCGAGAGATGACGATATGACCGGAATCCGCTGGTATCCCTTCCCTCCCGAAGATGCAAGAAAGATCGTCGAAGATGCGGGATATGAATTCGGTACTGTCGATGATTTTGCGAGATACTTCCCAATTGACTGATTGTATTTTATGGCGGAAGGATGAGGCCCGCAGGGCCTCATCCGTATCCTGTCACTTGTTTTGTTAAAGTTTGCACGGATTCTGTGCAAACTTTTTGTTTGCAGTAATTTACTGCAATTATTTTATTTGCACAAATTTTGTGCAAACTCCTGTTACTTATAAATAGAAACGAATCATAACTGCACTTATGGGCGCCTTTATCGGCAGAAAGGACGAACTTTCATTCCTGGATGAATTCTACAATAATTCTCAACGGAAAGCATGCGCCGTTATCGGCAGAAGGCAGATTGGCAAATCATCGCTGATAAAGGAATTCATCAAAGACAAAGAGAACTTCATAATAGAGTTCATAGACGGCAGTCTCGAAGTAAATCTGCTTTTAATGAGCAATATTATGAGCCATTACACAGGCGTCAGAAAGGAATACAAGACATCGTTTGACTTTGTATGGGATCTTGCCGAGTACATCAAGGGGAAAAAAGCAATAATCATATTCGATGAGTTTCCATATATTGTGAGTTGTGATCCTTCCTTCGCCGGCATCACACAGCACCTTATCGATATGCAACTCAGTGATTCAAAACTGATTACATCGGGCTCATCAATCAAAACAATGGAATATGAAACAGCAGACTATTCCCGCCCGCTGTACGGGCGCACCGTGCAATTACGTCTGAAAGAGCTGACAATTGAAGAATCCATCCAATTCCACCCACATCTGCCTGATATGGATCAAATCAGGATGTATCTTTCAGTCGGAGGTGTCCCGATGTACCACCTAATGTCCGATGACACGTACAGAAATTACATCGAAAAGATGTTTCTCTCCTCCGGAGTCTTATTAAAAGACGAAGGAGAGAAGATGATACTCAGAGAACTTTCTCCCGCCAAAGACTATGTTGAACTGGTAAATACAGTAAGAGGCAGAAAAATCACCGTTGCAGATATTGTGTCAAAAACAGGTATTGACCGCACTACATGTGCCAGATACCTCGATGCAATGAAAGCGTTGGACATGATTTCCGAATGCCATCCCATGTGGGGAGCACCGAATAAACCGAAATATTACTCAATATCCGACAATATGCTGGCATTTTCCTATATGATAAAAAGGAATGATGCACCGTATCTTTCAGACCCGCGTGCGAAATATGATGCATTAAATCAGCTGATACTGACATTTCACGGACTGATGTTTGAACAGTTTTGCATGAAAGCAATCTGTAAAGCATATCCTGTCAGAGAAATCGGATCATGGTGGGGAAAAGGACGCGGAACAGATGAAGATGCGCCTGTCGAATATGACATCGATGTTGCGGCAGAAGTTGTTGTCGGCAACAATATAGTCAGTCTTGCCGTCGAATGCAAATTTGTCAACCGTCCGATTGGTCTCGGAGCATTGAAAGAATTGGATGATGCAACATCTCACTTCAAAACGAAACATTATCTCAGAAAGATGCTGATATCTCCGTCGGGTTTCACTGAGGATTTGGAAGAATATGCGATTGGTAACAACATTCTTCTTGTGAATGCAGACATGCTGTTGGGAAGAAGTCCTATGCCTCGGCTGTGAGTGAAAACGGCATCTGCCGATCGCCGAAGGCGGACCGACGGATGCACTTTTTCCCGAAAGAAAAAACAGCCGATGTGATTCCAACGCATTTCTTGTCGCGGAAATCCCGATTTCGGGTGAATTTTATGAAGGACACTTTAACTTGTTTATTTCATGAAACAACTCCCTGTGGGCATCCAAGGTTTCAAAATGGTTCGCGATGAGGACTATTACTTTGTGGACAAGAGCATGCCGATAGGGCAGATACTGAGTATGAATGATTTGGGCGCGTATTCGATAACAAGACCCCGCCGTTTCGGAAAGTCTCTGAATCTCAGCATGTTGGATGCTTTCTTCAACATCAAATACAAAGGAAACACATGGTTCGACGGGTTGGAAATATCAAAACATCATGAATTTGATTCATACACTCATGGTGATATCCGGTTACCTCAAAGCGATACGGGATGACGATGAATATCTTCTGTCAATACCCAACAGGGAACTGTTTATTGTGTTCTCACAGGTTGTATCGCGCAGTGTATTCGGCAGTGACAGTAAAGCGAAAGTTCTCAAAAGATTCTCCAAGGCGCTGACGTCCAGTGATGTCAATGCTATGAAAAAACACTGAAAGAGATTTTTATGGGCGGAATCAGCTCCCGTGCGTTAATCAGCGAGAATTCCTATCAGACATTTATTGCTGCGATGCTGATGTGTTTTTTCGGAAATTACAATATCAGATTTCGAGAACGGAAGAGGATTCTCGGACATCCTGATGAGGAAGAAGAAAGGAATCGGTCCGAATGTTGTGATAGAACTGAAGAGATCTTCGGATGACAGCCATCTTGAACGCGATGCAAAAGCATCTCTTCGGCAGATCAAAGACAGGGAATATGCCTACGGCCTGAAAGGAAAGACGATTCTCTACGGTATCGCATTCTCTGACAAAGAACCGTTTATAGTTTCCGAAGAAATCAGAATTTTCAGTCATGCTCATATCGGTTTGCCACCCGACGGCAGGATTCGGGTGAATTATATAAGGTGCCATAACATCACTTGATTCATGAAACCACTCCCTGTCGGC
>CAVIAJ010000030.1:0-7959 GCA_963640855.1 Candidatus Methanomethylophilaceae archaeon | reverse complement strand
GAAAAATCACTCAGACTCGGCAGTTTTGTATGGTACCGTTGCACGGAAACTTATGTTTGTTGTGAAGTTTGCTTATGTTCTGGAACTCGTCAATAAGAATGCAGTCATATTTGTCACAGATTACTTGATACAATTTACTGTTTTTTTCTCTCAAAGCCCTTTCTACAATGGCTGCAGTGTAAGTGAATCCTAAAGAAACACATAGTTCAATTTGTTTTTCTACGAAATTATCAAAAATGGATTCAATTCCAGGGACACTTGTATAAATGTCGTTGGCACAATTCTCGAGATTTTTGAACAATCCCCAAAAATTAGTAGAAGCTGACAAAGCATTTTCAAAATGATGTTTGTTGATTACCTGTCCCAAAATACTTCTACGCCGAATCTCATCGCTTTCAGTTTTTCCGTAAATAAAATCCGGTTTACGCGTAAAACCGATTGCAGCCCATTCCTCTTCAAGCAGTTTTCTAAAGAAAGAATCAAAAGTCCTTGCTATAACGACGGGTGTACAGCCGTCATCAAAACCGTATTTAATGCGCGCTTCTTTTATTTGGCGTATGGCGAGATCTCTCATACTTGCCGTAGCCTCATTTGTAAACGTCAAAAGCAATATCCTGTCAAGTGGCACCCCTTTAACCAAATTAAGATAACTCACTCTCCCCGCCAATGATCTGGTCTTTCCGCTACCTGCACCTGCGACAATCAGCAGATTTTTTCCTGCATCTGCACTTATGGCCTTTCTTTGATCCTCATCGGCAGCCCTAAGGTCGTCAGTCAATGTAAAAAACAGTTCATCAATGATTTGTTTCTTATTTTCGGTTGATATAGAACAAGTTCCACATATGAATGCGTTTTTCACTTTTTCAGAATAATAGAATGAATCTATTCCGTTAATCAATGAGTTGAATTCAGGCTTTTCATTATCTTCACCATATGAGAGGGCATACAGTTTTCCATCACTGACATATGGTTTTAGCAGAGTATTCGGAGACTTAAAGGAAAAACCCGAGATAGTGAATGTATTTACTCCGTTCTCATGACTCCATTTAATTTCACCCAATATGTGTGAATAAGATTCGGAAGTCATATCCGAAGTGTTGATATTTTTCAATAGTTCATTGAATTCACTGTTTTTTTCAAAATGAGATATCAACTCTCTTGATGTAATACTTGCATCCTTGTAGTAAGCCACTATGTGATTGTATATTTCATCACTGCCGTCAACTTTCAAAACATTCAATGCATATTCCGAACATATCCCGCAGATAATTATGTTGAGATTTTTCCATTTGGAACGATTGTTATTTGCTTCTTCTGCGGACGGTATGTTAGCAATTTCCGACATCGTTACTTCCATAATGGCACCTCTTTGCGGACAACTCACAGAATATTTCTATCATCTGGATGTGGCTGGTTCATAAAGCAGTTCACATATTATTATTTCTTCTTATACGCCTAATGTCAACGTCGGTTTCCGAAACTCAACTGCAATCTGAAACCGAAAAGAAACATAACATCCCTAACAATTGAAGAATTGATCGATCTTCGATTGTTCCCGTTTCTGCACGGTATCCGAAGGCCTCACCATATTCACAAACTCTGCATCGTCTTCCCACGGAATTCCGCCCATCCCTATCAGCATAAGGTTACCTTCAGGCATATTGTCCCATGCATACACAAATAACGGGTTGTGATTAGATCTTTTCAGTTCCTCTGTTGCGCCGGACCACGTACCGCCTTTAATGTCAGATTGTGCAACAAAGGAGCAGTCGGCCATCGAATAGATGTATTTGTTACGTTCCATCGCCGCAGAGACAGAAAAAGATTCTTCTGGACCTGCTGCCGAAAAGAACAGTGCTCTGCCGTCTGATAATGCATCGCGGTGAACCGGAGATATTACAGCCTTACATAAATCGCATGACAATGCGCCGATTACACGGCCTCCGTTTCTGTAAGCTTCTTCCATCGATGTCAAATCAGCCCCTCTTGCACCGCCGGAAACGATGTTCATATCGTGCTCCACACATTCTTTAACAACCTTTCCGATTGCTTTGATCGGAATATCGCCGATGTCCCTGGATCCGACAAATGCCATCCCTCCTCCTCTGAACAGTGATTCGTTTCCTGCGTAGAATAAAAACGGCGGCGCTTTTTTATCCAGGTACTTTTTCATTCTTTTCGGATATTTTGCATCGTTACGTCCGACAACCTTTATCCCGTAACCGGCCCACTTATTGAGTGAGGACGACAATGCAAAACTGCGGTGAAGAAGATTGAGAACATTCTCTTTTGTGAACGGTGACAGTCTCTTATTTTCATTCAACGCTTTGAAAACTGCGGATTCAATCAGAGATTCATCATCCAGCAGATCGGACAGTTTTTTCCCTTCCGCGAGTATTGCCGAATTAAATGCTTCGAACTGAGGTATCGTCAACGGCTTTTCATTACTCTTTCCGCTCAGTTTGGCACATAAAAGCAATGCTGTCTGCGTATCTTTTGTGATATTGAATTCGCTGCCCATTCAATCACCTAAATTGGATGAATCTGCGAGTGCCATAGGTGTAACGCTTTTAACACCTTTCTTCCTCAGCATTGCGGCTATAACAGTAACCGTCCATTTGGAATCAACCATATCGTCAATGAGAAGGCAGTCTTCCTCTGGCGGGTTGACAATTTCGAAAGCACCGATTATGTTATTCTGTTGGTAAACCGAATTCTCCATATTCTTCTGCGGTTCTGTTGTCTTCACTTTTCTGATACATTCGACATATTTCAGCCCGACGGCTTCTGCAAAACGCTCCGCGAAATCACTTACAAGAGACGGGTTATTCAATGACGGAACGGAAGTTACCCATGTAGGCTTCGGAACAGGATTCCACTCCCGGTACATTTTCACACAGGCATCGACCAACTTATCATCAAAATGCTTGTTACGGTATTTTCCGTCTCTTATCATTCTCCCTAACGGGCCTGAGTTGTATGAGACCAATGCTCTGCCTTCACTCATCCTGAGTCCGTCGGGAATGAGGCCGTATTTACAAGGTCCGAATATCGATGCTGCGACATTGCTGTCGCCCCATTTTTTACGGGGAATAATCGGAATGTACGTCCTGTTAAAGAAATCCGAAGCGGACATCTCGATATCCGGATCTACTTTCACGGGAATCGATGATATCGGACTGCAGTTACAGCAATTGTCACAGCGCTTATTCGTAATCGGAGTATCAAGTTCTTCGCAGAGCTGATTCATAAGACAGCTTTTCGAAGAACAATACGCTTTCATTGCATCAAGTTCTTTATGGCGAATGCCGTTAAGGCGCTCTATTCTTTCCCTCGGCATCGCATATTTTCTGAAATTCATTGTTGCAACGTATTTCGATCCGTCTTTGACGATAGGCGGAAATTCTTCATTCGTGACAAATTTTATGATTTTTTCAATATCGGATTTGCGCATATTCAATGCGCGTGTGATTTCGGGAATAGACATCCCGCCATAGCTTTCGGATATGACTTTCAAAACCGAATTGACATATTTTTCATTCGGGAACGCACTTCTTATGAAATAATCGACAATTGCATCATCATCGCACCCGCCGTACAGCAATATGCCGTATGCCGAGTCTACGCCGCGTCCCGCACGTCCGACCTGCTGATAATAATGCACAACAGACTGCGGACACTGGTAATGTATAACGAAGGACAGGTCGGGCTTGTCGAAACCCATGCCCAGGGCGGATGTTGCAACCAGTGCCTTAATCTCGTTACTGAGTAACATATCCTCTAAAATTTCACGGTAAATCGTAATCAGGTTTTTCTCGTCTTTGTTCCACCTGGGGTCGGCCTTAACTCTTTTCTCGATATTTTCATCACAGTCTTCGCACGGCTTTACAGACCCGTAATATGCATATGCGGAAATTCCGTTTTCTCTTAACCATTTGGCAACGATTTCCGCATCGCGTATTGTCAGTGTATAGATGATTCCGGACCCGATGAGGGGTCCTTTTAATGCAGAAACAAGCCATGCCAGACGTTTCTCCTGTGTATCCATACATATATTTTCCAAAAACAGACTCTTTCTGACAAGATCGCCGCGGATTATTTCTACAGATTGGCCGAGTTGGTCTTTCACATCATTTACCACACGGGTATTTGCCGTTGCGGTTGTAGCCAGAACAGGCATATTCTTCGGCAGGTGATTTATCAGCCTGGAAATTCTTTTGTAATCCGGGCGGAAATCATGCCCCCAATCCGATATGCAGTGAGCTTCGTCGACTACCAGCAGACCTATCCTGCCGCTTATTACATCGAGAACATTGGAACTGAAATCAACGTTGGACAGACGTTCCGGAGATACCAGTAAAAGATCGCACCTGTCGGCAACAATCATCTCCCCGATTTCTTTCCATAAATCGTTGTTGGTTGAATTGATAGTCATACATCTTATGCCGACACGCTTTGCAGACTCTATCTGATTCCTCATCAACGATAATAACGGTGAAATCAGCAATGTCATACCTCTGTTTTCTTCACGAAGGAATTTTGCGGCCAGGAAATATATCATACTCTTTCCCCAGCCCGTGCGTTGTACTACCAACATCCTCTTGTTGTGAAGTATGCCATCGATAGCCTCCCATTGTCCGTCGCGGAAATCTGCCTTTTCGTTATCAAGAGCTTTACGGAGAGTTTTAACGGCATAATCACGTGTAATCATAATATCACAATGTTCCTGTAGACTAATAAATGTGGTTCTTAGATTGAAATTGAATGAATCATGCTTCTCTCCGGAAAGGAGAGATAAAGAGTTTTTCCGCACCGATTGTCAACCGCAGTTACTATCTTGAATGAAACTGTAAGGTCGATATCAATCTGTATTCTGGCCTCCGGATTCTTCATCGGATGACTTGCCGCCTGATATGTCGCAGACGTCATCCTGTGTTGAATTGCCGTCGGAAACTGTCTCCGACGGTGATTTCCCTGTATTATTTTCCTGCACTTCTCCGGGTCCAAGCAGCTTTATGTCGACAAAACAGGGACGCCCACAACTGCAGACTGTAACAGAATCCTCCGAGGAAACATCCGAAGTATTCTCGGCAACAACTTCGGGCTCTTCGTATCTGTAGACTGTAACCTTCTCCGGAATCGAAGAAAATACATCGTCCCTGAACTCGCATCCGAAGAGTTCGGTTCTGATTACTTTACAGTCATCTTCCTTTACATCCGTCTTCCTGAACTCCACGTCCGCTCTGCCCGACTGAAGTACTGAATCGCGATCGTGATGGGATATTTTCACACCGGCGCTCTCCAGCATCATTATCGAATACTCGGTACGCGCCTGTATCGTACTCTTCAGACCGTCGTATGATTTACTGTCGAATGATGCGTTGTAAACCGTCGTCATATAGTCCAAAAGATAGGTAGTAACATCCTTCACCGAGATAGTTTTCAGCCTGTCTGTTTCCGATCTGTAATGTCTTACGGTACCTTCCAGGCTGTCTTTCTCGTCCTTCAGCACTTCCAGATTCTGAACCATCGCCGAATGCGATTTCTTCCACCTGCCCAACTGAGAATGAAGATCGTCTGCGTTTTTCTTCGACTCCGAAAGTTTGGACTGAAGATCCTTCGCTTTGAATTCATATTCATCGGCTACAGCCTTTATCTCTTCATTCCTGCATTCGAGTTCCCTGTTCCTGTACTCAAGTTCTTCATTCCTTGATTCAAGTTCCCTCAGTGAAATCTCATATTCCTTTTTCATCCTGAGAACTTCGTCACCGAACCTTATGTTCGCTGCAGTTTCTGCAGTATGATTCTTCTTTCCGTCCTTTTTCCCGAGATCATTATACTGTAAATCCTTCCTGTCGCCGGAAAAATCCTTCTTTTTTCCGAAATCTCCGGGATATTTCGGATCCCTGTTATTCAAATCCGGATTTTTGGTGACAGTCTTCGGAGCCACATCTGTGAAAAGTCCCGTGATGTTGTCCACGGTAAGATATATGCTCTTCTTCAGAAATCCGTTGGAACTTTCTTTCTCTCCCCTGATCAGATATTCTATCGGAGTTCTGCATCTTTTGCAGTAATATTTGCCGTCCGAACATATGACTGTCGAAGGGTTGTGACATTTGCAGTCTATCTCAGCCGTTACTATGATGCCTTTCATTCAATCACCGTGAAAAAAGATACAGGGTTGTTTTCACAACCCCGTTAATTCACTCTCCGGCCTCGTAGTCGTATCCCGTCGATGAGGATGCGAAACCGAGTTTCTTTCCCACCCTGTCAAGGATTGCGATTTCCAGGATTCCGTTGGTATCCAATGTGAGTTCGGCCCACATGCAGAATCCTCTTGCCCTTCCGAGGTACTCCGGGGGCACCTGTACGGTTACATGGAGTCCGTTCTGTACCTCTCCGTTGCCGAAGTCCGCCCATTCTCCTTCCGGTCCGTCTCCTCTCCTGGATTTGGATTCGTAGATGTCGAAGGCCACATTTGTCTGATCGTCCCTCAGCGGAACAAATGACTCCTCGGACCTCACTCTGATTACCCCGGTTTCGTCGAAGGGAGTGTCTCTGAAGATCATGTTGTATATCCTCGGCCTTTCACCGTCGTAAAAGGATTCGAATCCATAGGTTACCGTAGTCGAATCGATGATCTTGGGTCCGCGACCTGATTTTCCTGCAGATGAGTTGATTTTTGAGAAAACAGCAGCACCTTTGGCAATTGCTTTTGAGGGTTCGTATATCAGGATGGATTCTTCATCGAAATTCCTGAATGCGTTGACGATACCTTCTCTGATCTGGGGCATATTGCAGCTTCCGCCGACAAGAACGATCTTATCAATGCCGCCGATACCTTCGCTGAATGACTCGAGTGTGGAGTTGATTACCCCGATCGAACGATCCATCAGATATTTGGATGCATTCTCGAATTCTTTGCGGCTGAAACGTGTAAACTTGTCCTCGCCGTCGTATGTGAAGAAGATCATCGAATCATTCGAATTGGTGAGATCGATCTTCAGTTTGGTCACGGATCTTTCGAATGCTACCCTCTCATCCTCGGAAGAGAATTCCCCGACTCCGGTTTTCTCCTTTACAGCCTCAGCCAGAGCCAGATCCCAATCGTTTCCTCCGAGATTCAGATCTCCGTCTTTTGCGAGGATTTCATATGTCATCGCACGGGGATCGTGCTTCATGATTGTGACATCAAGTGTTCCTCCGCCGAGATCGAAAACCATGATTTTCTGTTCCTTGTCATAGTGCTGACGGACATCTTCTCCGTAAAGGTACGATATCGCTGCAGACACCGGCTCCTGAAGAATTCTGATGTGTTCTCTGCTGAGTCCGGTAATCTTCATCACAGCTTCCTGAATGAATCTGTTGTAATCTGTGGCCAGCATCTGACCCTGGGCGATACCGACAGGTGCCGTTATCGTGATCTCCTCAATCTCGGTGTTCTTGAACTCACCGCTCTTGACAGCTCCCTTCTTTACCTCGGATATGAGATATGCGAGGAATTTCTCGATGATTTCTTTCACTGAATATTCTCTTCCGCCGCTGATAACCGTCTTGTCCATGTTGTCGAAGTTTTCTCTGACAATCCTCTTCATGTTCCTGACGATGTCTTCCTCATGCCTGAACGCCTCTCCGGTAAGACACTCCTCACCGTAGAGTTCTTTGTTCTGACTCCTGGAGTACATGAAGAGTGTGAATTTTCGGCATTCAATTTCAGAGACATCAGATCTGACTCCTGGAGTACATGAAGAGTGTGGGTATACCGACACCGGTCGTATCCTTGACACATGTCGTTACGGGGATGAGACCGTTCATTATGGCTACAGATGAAAAACAAGTTCCGAAATCTATTCCGACTATCATTTCATTGACCTCCGTTCTTTACAATACCTTCTATTCTGTATCATAAGTTTCCGTGCAACGGTACCATACAAAACTGCCGAGTCTGAGTGATTTTTC
>CAVIAJ010000029.1:0-8051 GCA_963640855.1 Candidatus Methanomethylophilaceae archaeon | reverse complement strand
TCCGAAAGATCTGCCTAACAGATCAAAAAATATCGGCTGTCAGAATTGCCGAACACAACGCAGTTGAGAATAATTTTATAATCGGATTTGTTGAAGGATATTATCAGCACAGAAAACGTTCGATTGATGTCAATCGACTCGGGATGAAAGGAATTATGAAAGGTGATGTAAAACTGATGATTGCATCTGCAACGGCGTTTTTCGCCGTAATTCTGTGCGCACTTCTCATTTCAAATGCTGTCGGTTTGCCGTCGGACGGAACCGACAGTGCTGCTTCCGCCGTGACCGACGTAGATTTTTCGGCAGATACATCTGCAGACAATACGGAAACCGATGTTTTTTTGACAGCCGCCGACAACGCAACCTATGAAATTGAATCCCCTGATGACGAAACATATACAGGTTCGCCTCTCACGCCCGAACCTGTTGTTAAGGAATTTGACGAAGACGGCTGTTTCGTGCGCACACTCGGAAGGGATGAGTACACCCTGACTTATGACAACAATATAAATGTGGGTGATGCGACAATTACCGTCAGGTCGAACTCCGGTTCGTTCATAGAAACTGTTGTCAAATTCACAATCAATCCGAAGCAGGTCGTTCCGACGGCGGAAGACATCGGCGAAACGGTTTACACCGGAGAGAAAATCGAACCGAAGATCAGCATCACATGGGCGGGTGTTGTTTCCGGTTACACTATGAAGGAAGGCACGGATTATACAGTATCTTATGCAGACAACATCAATGCAGGTACGGCATCGGTTATCATAAATCCCGTATCGGGTTCCAACTACACCTTTACGGCTGTGACGAAGACGTTTACCATCAGTCCCATGACACTCTCCGACGTTGCGATCGGCGACATCGGAGACAAAATCTACACGGGAACGGCAGTCACTTTCGATCCTGCGGTGACATCCTCCTCGACATATTCGGGTTACGCTCTGGCGAAAGACACGGATTACACAGTATCGTGGGAGAACAACACCAACGCAGGTACGGACACTGCAAAGGTAACCGTCACGGCGAAAGCAGGTTCCAACTACACCTTTACGGCTGTGACGAAGACGTTTACCATCAGTCCCATGACACTCTCCGACGTTGCGATCGGCGACATCGGAGACAAAATCTACACGGGAACGGCAGTCACTTTCGATCCTGCGGTGACATCCTCCTCGACATATTCGGGTTACGCTCTGGCGAAAGACACGGATTACACAGTATCGTGGGAGAACAACACCAACGCAGGTACGGACACTGCAAAGGTAACCGTCACGGCGAAAGCAGGTTCCAACTACATCTTTACGGCTGTGACAAAGACGTTTACCATCAGTCCCAAGACACTCGCTTCCGATGATTTCGACATAACGCTTTCATCAGGCGAATACAACGGATCGGACATCACTCTGACAGTAACCTTCAGAGACGGTAAAACACTCGGAGGAACCTCGGAGTTGACATTGACTTTCAAGAGGGGTACGGAAGATGTTTCGGCGGTGAAGGATGCAGGAATATACACAGTTACTGCAACTGTTCCGGCGGATGCCAAGAACTTTACAGTCGGTTCAACCGCCGAAAAGACAGCCACTGTCAGTAAAAAGACGGTAACAGTTACAATCGCCGACATCCCCGATGCGGAATACGACGGTTCCGAGATTAAGCCCGCACCCGAACTTACGTGGAGCGGTGTCATCACAGGTGAAACGATGGTATCGGGCACGGATTACACTGTGTCATGGAGCAATAACACCAACGCGGGCACAAATGCGAAAGTAATCGTTAACACAGAGGGCGGTTCCAACTACACACTCGCTTCCGCCGCAGAGAAAACGTTTATCATCAAACCGAAGAAAGTTACAGTCGAGTTCGGTACCGTCGGAGTTCAGATCTATACAGGAACTGCGATTAAGCCCGATCTCGGTCTCAGATGGAGTGGTATCGTCGGCACATACACAACGGCGGAAAACACAGACTATGTATTGGAATGGATTTCCAATATCAATGTCGGTAAGGCTGAGGTGAAAATCAAACCTGTAACGTCAGGTTCCAACTACACATTCGACCTGAAGACGAAGGAATTTACCATCGGTCCGAAGACAATCGAAATCACGGTGGGAACAATCGAAGAACAGACTTACAGCGGGTCTGCGTACGAACTTTCGCCGACTGTGAGTTCCGATGATACATACTCTCCATACAGTCTGCAGAAAGACACGGATTACACCGTGACATGGAAGGACAATGTCAACGCAGGTACGGCCAAAGCCGTTGTTACGGCGAAAGCAGGTTCCAACTACACCTTTGCGACATTTGAGAAATCGTTTACAATCAAACCGAAGACGGTTACTCTGACGATAGCTGCTATCACAGATCAGACTTACAATGGAAGGGCAATCGAACCCGCATCGCTTTCGTGGACCGGTATAGTTTCAACTTACGAAATGAGAAAAGGTGTTGATTATTCCGTGAACTATGCCGGCAACATCAACGTCGGCGAAGCTACGGTTACGGTCAGTCACGCAGATTCTGGTTCGAATTATACTTTCGAAGACAAAACTGTGAAGTTCAGGATCGTTCCGATGCCCGTAACCGTAACAATCAACCCCATCGCATCCGCCGAGTACACCGGATACGCAATCGAACCGGAACCCGTACTCATGGTATCCGGCGGAGTAAGGTTGGTGAAGGACAGGGATTACACAGTAACCTACGGAAACAACATCAATGTAGGTACTGCGGAGGTAACGGTTACTTCGAAAGCAGGTTCCAACTACACCTTCTCTCCCGCAGTGACAAAAGAATTCACTATTGTTTCCAAGACCGAAGGTACTCTTGTGTCTGTTGACAATGAGTTTAAATTCACGGGAGAAACGGTTACCACAGGTGAACTGACCGTGGTTCTGAAGGAAGGACTGAATGAGTATACCGTCACATTCCCGGACGGAGTAACAATTCCGGCGGGAACCGAAGTATCCGTGGATTATCTGAATCAGTCTTCGAACACAAGGACCTATGAGATTGAAACTTCCGGTTATACCGGAAGTTTCGTCGTGAAGCTTCCGTGTCAGGCGAAGTTCTCGAAAGCCGAAGTGTACTGTCAGAACGATCCGTCCGTGAGCGTGTATGATGTCAAATACAACTCAAAGGAAGGTTACGTCACATTCACCGCAGATCACAACTCAACGTTTGTGATTTCTCTGGAGAAGGCGTCCAAAGTCATAAGCGGCGGAGGTACTTCGTCTTCGTCCGGAGGCGGAGAGGACTACAGTGTGGTGATTGCGCTTCTGATGCTTGCAGTTGCCATAGGTTTCCTTGCGGTTGTACTGAAGAGGAACTGAAAACCGTTTTACGAAAAAGAGGGAGGCGACTCCCTCCGACTTCTTTTTTTCTTAAGAAGAGAGCTGCAGGTATTTCCTCTGCAGACAGTCCTGTTTTACGCGAATTTCAAGGTATTTCCGAAGATACTTAAGTTTCAGACGGGAAAGTTATGTCGGCGGAGTCTTTGAACAGATGGTACATTTTTATATCGAGTACAGTAATTCGTAATCATCAGCTTAGTGTACTTAATATCACTAAGATATGCTCAAAAGGCGAGTATAAAATATGAAGAATAACGAGAAAATTATGTTCGCATTCGTGTTGGCGGCGTTGGCCGTCATTGCGTGTGCGTTCATTGTTTCGGATGACGGTGATTCGTCGGCGAATGGCGCTGCAACAGTCGCAAAAATCGGCGATACGTCGTATGAATCGTTGACAGCTGCATGGGATGCAGCATTAAATGCCACCGGAGACACAACCATTGACCTGACTGCAGATTCATCGGGCAACGGACTTCAGATTGCCGACGGTTCAACATTCAATCACAAAATCACGCTGAATCTCAACGGATTCACATACACAATCACCGGCGGAGCGGTCGGTTCGACAGGAACTGTGAATCAGGCATTCCACCTCAACGGTGCGGCAGGTTCTGCGGTTATCATATACGGAGGTTCCGCTGCGGAAGCGAAGGACGGTAAATTAGTCATATCGTCCGTTGCAACAGATATCAAACGTTTCTGTATGAATTACATGAACTTTACGCTCAGCGGTGTCACAGTCGATATGACAGCTGTAAAGGGCACTCTTGCAGGAGGAATAAGCAGTTGCGAAGACACACTGACAGTCACAGGCAACACTCAGATTCTCATAGGCAGCGGCTGCAAAGCAGTCATCAACAATATGTTCGGTAATCACACAGATTCAAACATCATATTCGATGACAAGTTCACAGGTAAAGTTGACGGCGATATATGCCTCTGGAACGAAGGTACTGCCGCAGCCAATGCCAAAGGAAAGATCGAGATCAAAGCAGGAACTTTCCTCGGTGTAATCGGAAAAGCCCACACAGGTTACAACCCCGACCACAAAGAAAACGGAACCATAACGGTCGCTGTATCGGGCGGTTCGTTCAAAGATATTGCCAATGCGGTGAAGTATGCGGAAACCAATGCATACCTTAAGCTTGCCGACGACATCGGAACAAAGAGTGATCCGAACGGTGAATCTATAAATGTCAGCGAAGGAAAGACAGTAACACTGGATTTCAACGGCAAGACAATTTATTCCGATGCTAAAAAAACCATCAATAACTTCGGTACTCTGACTATCAAGGATACTGCAGCAACACCTGGCGGCGTTGTAAATAACGGGGCTGATTACACCATTATAAAGAATTTCGGACAGGGAAAACTTACCATATCTGATATTAACGTCGTCGGTTCTGCGGACGGCACCACTACAAGGATCGCTATCAAACAGGATGATTGCCCCGCAGAGAGTGTATCTTATGACAAATCCAAAGCCACAGGTTCAATTACTATTAACAGCGGAACATTTACGGCGACAGATCAAGCCATCCAGGCATGGGGAAATGTCACCATTAACGGCGGAACTTTCAACGGAATTGTGACTGCCATTACATACAAAGGCGATGGTGCCGGAAATATCACAGTCAACGGCGGAACTTTCAACAGTAATTTCCTCTGTGTTGTTTGGGGCGGAGCAGGCGACTGGCCTGCTGCAAACAGCGATTCTCCGAAAATTACTATTAACGCTTCAAATGTTACTCTTTCAGACGGCGTGAAGCTGTCGGTAGGTTATACAAGCGGTAGTTCGAGCATTAGTGAGTTGCTGCCAGATTCACCGTCTGGCAGCGGTTCGGTTCCGACAATAACTGTGAAGGGAAGCACAAAATCGACAACAGATGCAGTTGCATCGATAACCGACAGCGGAAGTACGACGTATTACGCATCGCTGACAGATGCCATCGCAGCCGCGACCAGCGGAAAGATAATGCTGGAAAAAGATGTCGAACTCAATGCGACAGTTACGATTACAAAGAATCTCACGTTGGATTTGAACGGACACAATATTACAGGTAAACACTGCAGAGTGTTCCACATTTACGGCGGAGCAAATGTAGACATAACCGGCGAGGGAACAATCAGAAACTACAAGGTTGAAGGACAGTCGTTCGGCAAAACGGATTCTTTCAATATCGACAAATCTGTAATCCGTGTCGGAAACGATTCAACTGCCACCGATTCCAAATTGACCATCGGGGAGAAAGTAACTGTATCGACCGATTGCTGTTACGGTATATCGGTATTCGGTAAAGCAGCATCCGGAGAACTTATTGTCAAAGGTAAAGTAACCACCACAGGCGAACGTGCGGCAATCACCGGAAACGGCAGTACTGAATGTAATAAACATCCGGTTACAATTACAATCGAATCCGGTGCCGTTGTTTCATCGACAAATGCAGAAACAAATGCAATCTACCAGTCATACACAGGTTCGACAACAATCAACGGAACTGTTGAAGGCGGTATCGAAGCAAAGGCAGGTACAGTAACGATCAATTCGACTGCCAAAGTTTCATCTCTCGGTAAAAAAGTAGATCACACGCCAATCACCGGCGATCCAAGTACAAAGGGTTATGCCATCGCTGTTGTCAATAACAACGGCGGTTACGGCATGAATGTAGAGGTAATCATCAACGGCGGAGAGATTACGGGCCCTGTTGCAATACTCAATGATGAAACAACAGATAAAGATAAAGCAGGGGCAATTGAAATCGCAACTGCATATAACGGCGACATCAGCATAGCAAAAGATTCGAAACTTGTGATTCGCAAGGATGCAACATTTACCGGTAAGGTCAACGGACCTAATAACAATGAGCTTGTTGCGAAGGGTCTGAAAGCAGGGGACAAAGGTATCGAGATTGTAGGCGGTTCGCTGACCATCAACGGTACAATCATCTCCGATACCACAACTGTCGGAGAAGCAACCATCACGGTATCGGGTAATGCAATAACAATCGCCGGTACTTTGGATGAAAGTGCAAATGTTGTCATTGACGGTGCAACTACGAATGTTGTGTTGAGCGATAATTTTGCCAACAAAGGTACCATTGAAGTAAAAGGCAGTGCCAAGATTGAAACATCAGGCACAGTTACTAACAGCGGTACAATCAAAGCGGAAGACAGTGCCAAAATAACATTAAATGGCGAACTTACTAACAAAGGTACTCTCGAATTGAAAGGTTCTGCCAACATTGAAACATCTGTTGGAACTACTTCTGCAAACGTTGTGAATAGTGGATCGATTGTCGATGAGCGTACCATAACTGTTGACACGAAGGTTGTACCTTTGGATTCAGAAAAGAGTAGCGGTAAGACTACTGTAAAAGACACCGCATCTGCTGCCGAATACAAAAAAGCGTATACGGAAATCAAGACAGCAATATACGTCACAGCGACAATAGAGAACATTGCACCTCAGATCTACACAGGATCGGCAATCGAACCTGCTGTAATCACCTTCAAAGATGCATCCGGCAACGTTGTTTCGCTGACAAAGGGTACCGATTACGAAGTAACATACGCCGATAACACCGACGTAGGTACGGCAACCGTGAAAGTAACTTCGAAAGGAGACACATACGGATTCACAGCCGCAGTGAAGACATTCACAATCTACAAGGATGAGACTACAAAGGGAACAATCACTGTCAGCGGTACTTCGTACAAATTCACGGACAGCATCACCACAACAGGCGAACTGAGCATTGCCTTTACAGGCGGTACAATCACATTCCCTGCCGGAACCGCAATCCCTGCCGGAACCGCAGTTTCCGTCGATCTCATGAGTAAGACGCAGAACAGTTTGACTTATGAAATCACAACTGCAGGTTACACCGGAAGTTTCGTTATGAAGCTCCCCTGTACGGGAATGTCCGGAAAGTTATCCGTAACCTGTTCCGATCCGACTGCAGTGATAACGAATGCAAAATACAACTCAAGCGAAGGATACGTCACATTCACGACCAACCACAACTCGACGTTCGTAATTTCATTCGAAAAGTCCGCAGGAACAAGGATTGTCGATACCGGTTCTTCTTCCTCCGCTTCCGACAGCGGAGACTACGGTGCAATCATCGCTCTCCTTATGCTTGCGGTTTCACTCGGATTCCTCGCATTCATACTGAAGAGAAACTGAAAACAATTTAAAAACAGGGGAGAACAACTCCCCCTGATTCTTTCTTTATTATCCGTAAGATTCATTCGGATATTCCGATAAATATCAGCAATACTGTCAATAGACATGATTGGATATTATTAAGTATAATATGCTTATAATAAGTACAGCAATATGCAGTAGTTCTGCATAAACGTACCCGAGGGTGAAGCATTTGAAACAATACAAAATCAGATCGCTGGAGTCTAAACACATTCTGTCAACCATACTTTTCCTCGGAGAGAACGGCAGTACCACCAAAACAGAACTTTACGAAAACGTTTCCAAGAATCCCAGAATGCCCGACAAGTTGAGAGAATTGGAAAGTCTTCAGCTTATTACTATCCGCGAAGGATATCCCACTTACATCGAACTCACGGAGAAAGGCGCGGAGATTTACGAAGTGCTGAAGAATGCAGAGAGTCTGATGTAATAACGATTTCCGAAATCGTTGCACTTTACTTTTTCCGATTCTTACTTCCTCTCGG
>CAVIAJ010000028.1:0-9037 GCA_963640855.1 Candidatus Methanomethylophilaceae archaeon | reverse complement strand
TCATCGCTCTTGCGCTGACTGCCGTATCGGGAATTACGTATTCGTGGTTCTCCGATGTGGAGGAAACGACGATAAATGTCAACACTGCCACGCTCGATCTGAAGCTGACAGTCGATGACGACAAGATACTCAACAATTCAAAATCAATAGGTACGGGAGTCGTTTACGACTCTGAATCCAAAACGTTTGGAGTAACGAATCTTGCCGCAAATGCAGCAATATCGATTCCTTACGATTTACAGTACAAAGCATCGATTCCAACGGTTGCATGTGTTGTCGCCACATTAAATGTGGACAACTTGGATTCTACTGCCAGAGATCACATTTCAATCGGTTACGACGGAACAAGCACTAAGATTTCCGATCTTACGAAAGAGAACAAGATTGTCCTGTTGGATTGGAAAACATTCGCAAAGGCTGACAATTACACAGCAGTGGCTGCAGACTCTATCACAATCAATACCGATTCTGGATGGGACTCGACGACAGCACAGAGTTTCTCCTTCAAAATCAAAGCGGAACTCTATCAGGGTAACTTCCCCACAACCGAACTGACAGGCGGAACTGCATCCATAGCCGGTAACAAGGTTGTCAGGGGAGAATCTGGAGCTGAGGGAAAGGCAACTGCGGTTCCCGTAACAGTGGATCTTTCAAGTGCAAAGAACGCTGAAAGCGGTATGCAGCTCACAGTAACATCCAAAGAACTCTCATCAACCTCCGGATTCAGTGTAGGCAACAGTACGGTTGTGGATCTGTCTCTGACGAATGAGAAGACTTCCGTCAGTGAATTGGGCGGAAGTGCATTTATCACAGTCGAAGTCGTTGGCGATCTTACAACTGCCGGTGCACCGAAAGTAGCATACCTCGGTGATGGAAAACAGCCGACAGTTGTTTCTTACAGCTATGATTCTTTGAATAATAAGACATCAATCACATTCGAGACCAGTCACTTCTCGGAATTCATAATAATGAAAGCAGATGAGAAAGTAACTGCTACGACCGCCGATGCTCTTGCACTTGCACTCGCTTTCGGACTCAATGTTGTTGTTAACGATGACATTACGTTTACCGAAACGTCTGAAACATCTGACAATAACTACAACATAGGCATTCCTGTGGGCGTATCATCCAAACTTACCGTTGAAGGTGGAAAGAAAATAACATTCTCCAAATTATGGGGATTCAAGGTTTGGGGAGAACTTGTAATAGACGGTAACGGAACATTCGAAGCTGCATCGATTGATGATGCGGTTACCGTCGGAACACGTGACCCTGGCGCATCGATAACAATAAACGGTAACGGAACGTTCACCAATGTCGAAAAAGGCAGCGGTGCTGCTTATGCATACGGAGGAACAATTACAATAAACGGCGGAACCTTCAATGGCAAGACAGACAAGGTAAACGGTGCGCTTATCAATGTTCAGAATGCGTCCAACGGTAAGATTGTCATCAATGCAGGAACATTTGCCGGATACGATCCGTCAACCGGAGATGACAATCACGGAGGAACATTCGTTGCGAATGACAAAGTATCAGTTAAAGACGGCGAGAACTATGTTGTCAAAACACCCGATCTTACTATCAGTACTGTAACTGATCTCCGTAATTTCGCTGATGCTGTCAACAAAGGAGAAACATTTGTCGGAAAAGCAGTCATACTTGCTGCGGATTTGGACCTTGACGGTGCGGAATGGACACCGATCGGTAACAGTATAGACAAATCGTTTAAGGGAACCTTCGACGGAAAGAACCATAAAGTATCGAATTTCAAAGTCACTGACAATAAACAGTATGCCGGATTCTTCGGATATATCACAGGAGAAAACTGTTCCGTGATGAATCTGAATATCTGTAAAGCTACTGTCTCCAGCAATCACTACGCCGGCGGAATAGTCGGTTATGCATCGACTATAAAGTGCATTAATAACTGTCATGTGACGGATTCCGAAATTACCGCTACAGTTGAGAACACTGCATCAAGTGGTGCAACGGCATCATATGATAACGGAGATAAAGTCGGCGGAATCGCAGGAATATGTTCAGGAATTATTGAGAAATGTAACGTTTTGAATACAAAACTCACTGCGTACCGCGACATAGGCGGGATCGCAGGTGCTGTGTTTACAGGCCATTCCCTTACAATTAAGGGTTGTGGAGTTGACACTACTGTCACTATCACTCAGGATCTGAGCCATAACTATATGAATATCGCGAAAGGTGGTAAATCTACAGATTCGAAGTACAGCGGTGGTGACGGAATGACATGGGGTGATTTCTGCGGTAACAGAAATGCTTGGATTAGCGACGGAAGCAACTCTGGAAAAGTCACCTACAACTGTCAACAGGTAACAAGTTAATTGTGTCCTGAACGATATCAAACAAACCAGGGTCTTCGGACCCTCCCTTTCTCTTTATTGATTATCATTCTCTTAATCTTCGGCAAACATCCTCCAGATCATTTGTTCCGGTATCTTTCACCATATTCACGTTCCCGAACTGAAACCCAAAGCAAAAGCTTATTAACCCAGTTCTATTCGGGGGGTATACCTGCAAGGGTAGTCAAGCATGGCCAACGACGCTAGCTTGAGGGGCTAGTCCTTAGTGGTCCGCGAGTTCAAATCTCGTCCCTTGCACCACTTCTCATAATTTTGATTCAGAAGAGCCGAAGGCTTCGATAATTTTCACTCAGTTCTTCAGTGAATTATAGAACTCCGTCACCGAATCGAAAATGATCTCCGCACCTGCATCGTTCCATTCTTTCTTCGTATACGATCCCGACAGTACAGCAACAAAATCCGCACCCGAATCTCTCGCACACAGATAATCCATCAGATGATCGCCGAAATACAGAATCTCATTCGCTTTAACACCTAATTTCTCAGCCATATGCTCCATGGCAACCGGCGACGGTTTCGCTTCCCATTCCGGATAGTCATCCCTTGCAACCAATCCGTCTAATTTATCAAAAACGTTGCATCTTTTCAGTGCAGTCTCCGCATACTCTCTGCATCCTCTCGTAAGAACACCCGTAATCAGTCCCGACGAGTGAATATAATCCAATAACGGAAGAGTTCCTTCAAACGGTCTCGCTTCATCCACTCTTTCCATCTCAATATCGCGGATTACTTTACAGATGTTCACATCCGCTTCATGAAGAACATTTTCATCGTAATGCTCTTTGAGATAACGTATTCCCGAATCCAAATTGAATTTAAATTCCTCGCTGCGGTCTATCGCACTCTCCGGAACACCTAACTTAATCATTTCCCCGAATGCAAGATCTGCCATCTTCACATAGTCGACATGGGTATCGATAAGAGTACCGTCCATGTCGAAACAGACCGCTTTGTACTTGGAATCCAACTTCATCGGTCATTCCGAATATCGGACTTCGATAAATACAGTGCTGTCCGTGACCGAAGGTCACGGCGCAGATTATAACCGTATGTTTCCGATACGGTAGAATATGGATCTGTTCGACACCGTCAGGAAAGAAATACTTTTCAAACAGGCACCTCTCGCCAACCGCGTCAGGCCGAGAACAATAGACGAAGTCGTCGGACAGGAACACGTATTGGGTAAAGACAAACTGCTCTATCGTCTGATCAAAGCCGACAGAATCAGTTCTCTTATTCTCTACGGTCCTCCCGGAACGGGAAAAACTACCTTAGCACAGGTTATTGCCAATACCACTCAGGCCGATTTCAGGGAAATGAACGCAACCTGTGCCGGAAAGAAGGACATGGAAGATGCCGTGAAACACGCCCAGGATATTCTCGGTATGAACGGTAAAAGAACCATTCTTTTTATCGATGAAATCCACCGTTTCAACAAAAGTCAGCAGGATTACCTTCTTCCGTTTGTGGAGAACGGAACAATAGTTCTCATCGGTGCCACAACAGAGAATCCTTACTTCGAAGTCAACCGTGCTTTGATTTCAAGATCTACTGTAATAGAATTGATGCCTCTTACCGAAGAGAACATCGTAACCATTCTCAATCACGCTCTCACTGACAAGGAACGCGGATTGGGCAATGAAAAAATACAGGCAGATAAAGAAGCAATAGAATTCCTCGCGGACATGTGTAACGGCGATGCGAGGAATGCTCTCAATGCGCTGGAAATAGCCTTCCTGACCACGGACCGCGATACCGAGGGAAATATACACATCGACCTTGACGTGGCTTCTTCATGCATTCAGAAGCGTGTATTGGGCTATGACAAAGACGGAGACAGTCATTACGATACAATCTCCGCATTCATCAAGAGTATGCGCGGTTCCGACCCGGATGCCGCAGTATACTATCTCGCAAGAATGCTGTACGCCGGAGAGGATATCAGATTCATCGCAAGACGCATTATGATATGCGCATCCGAAGACGTATCCAACGCAGACCCTCAGGCTCTTGTAGTCGCCGTGGCTGCAGCACAGGCCGCAGAACGCATCGGAATGCCCGAGGCGCAGATTATCCTGTCTCAGGCTGCGGCGTACGTTGCGTGTGCCCCTAAGAGCAATTCTTCAATCGCTGCAATAGAAAAGGCAATGCAGTCCGTTAAGAACGAACCCATCGGTCAGATTCCTTCATATCTCAAAGACGCACACTACAGCGGAGCGAAGGAACTCGGAAGAGGATTGACATACAGGTATCCTCACGATTATCCCGATCATTACGTAGAACAGCAGTATCTTCCCGATGAAATCAAAGATAAGAAATTCTACATTCCGTCGGACAGCGGTTACGAAAGATCTATCAGAAGATATTTCGAGAAATTAGGTAAGGATTAATCTTCATCGCAGATTTTCACAATCTGTTCTATGAATCCGTATGTACCCGTACCCCCGCCTACATCGGGCGTACGGAATCCCCTTTTGTATGCTGTACGTACGGCATCCCACAGTTTCTTTCCTTCTTTTTTGAATCCGAGGAAATCAAGCATTATTGCGGTACATCTCAGCGATGCCGTGGGATTCGTTGAATTGTATCCTACCAATCCGGGATTGGAACCGTGTAACGGCATAAACAGCCCTCTGGAAGCATTCACGGACGCAGACGGCACTAAGTATTTCCCGCCGGTTAATTCCGCAGTGAAATCGGAAAGAATGTCGCAGTACGGGTTGTATGAAATTACGACACTGTTTTCGACAGGTTCGGTAACAGTCTTCGCCGCGAGAGCGGCGACTGTGGATTCAGAGTAAGGAATGTCGGGATCTTTCATGTGCTCTCTGCAGGATTCGGTGAATATCCTGTCCGCTTCCGTACCGCATCCGTGGTACGCACAGAACACTCTTTCGGGTTTCGATTCATTCACGAATCCTTCTGCGAGACCCATGACTTTCTCTGTTTCCATGTAAGGATACGAACGCATCAGTTCGATACTGTCGATACCGTCGATTTCCGTTACATTGGCATCGTCGGCATCGCTTCTCAGAAATGTAATGTCCGTGGATATCGAACCCAACTCGGGAATGATTGTCTCAATACGCCTGATGTTGAGTTCTAATCTCATCCTTCTTTTAATCTCCCTGACAGGATTTCTGAAAGACCTGTCGCCGGAGGGGAGAGTGATGCAGCCCATGAGGACTGAGTCGCTCTCGTCAACGGCTTCCAGGGCGGAAATCGGCAAAGATTCTCCGAATCTTCTGTAGCATTCGTATCCGCAGTCTGCCGATAAAATCTCTATATCGACAGCCATAGCTTTTAACACGGATACGGCCGCACTTGTGACCTCGGGACCGATTCCGTCCCCCGGAAGTACCGTTATTTTCTTCATCAGAGTCTGTCCTCAACGGCTGCCATAATCAGCGGGAGGTTGATTGTTGCATCTCCTTCCACGGTCATCTTCTTGGCGTTTGCCTTGACTTTACCCCAGGAGACTGCTTCTCTTATCTGTGCACCGGAAAGCGAACCGTCGTATTCCTGTGCGGTTGTGAGGTAAATCGCATAATCCAATCCGCCGCGGAACTGATTCCACCAGATAACGTGGTGTTTGGAGATTCCTCCTCCGATTATGATTGCACCTGTGGATTTTGCTTCGTCGGTCATCTCGCTGAGCATCTGTTCATCGCCGAAGAGATCGATTCTCAGTTTCCTGTGCATCTGATAATACATCCAAAGCTGACATCCGAAGGAACCGTCCGTGATTCCGGGAACTACAACGGGAACGTTGTGCTTGTGGCACTGGTAGAGAAGAGAATCCTCATCCTTGAGTCTCGCACCGACCTGGTCGATGATTTCGTGGGTTGTGAGCGATGTTGTGTCCTTGAAGATATCGTCAAACATGGGGAGGAGGTTGTCCTCGAGAACGATTCCGTAGCAGTCGTCGGGAACGAGAACGTTTCCGAGTCTGCTGATGCTGTTGTCCCTGAGTTTTGCGTCATCCATCTGGAAGTCGCCTTTGTAGTATGCCGCCCATGTCCTTGAAAGGTCGTGGTCGAGTGTACCGCAGGTGGTGATGATAAGATCGATGTATCCTTTCTTCACCATATCGACGATGACACCGCGTGTACCGGTTGCCATAATGCATGCGGGGAACGAAAGTATGCGGAGGCAGTCCTTCTTCTTGAACATCTTCTCGACGATGTCCGCAGCATCGGAGAGCTTCTGAGCGGTGAATCCGCCCGACTTCCCCATCATCTTGACGAGATCGTTCGCTGTCATGCCTTTCTTCAGTTTTATGTCCTTGACTTCAACAAGTTTCTTGTTTTCAAAAGTTGCCGTCATGGTAATCTTCCGTCAGTCGGCGGTTACGGCCTCTTATTTATTAATATTATCAATGGGACTCAATCGGATTTACGATGATAAAGGAACCCGCAGGGGCCGTCAGGCCCCCTGCGGGTTCCTGTAAATAAACTAAAAAGACGGAAGAAGACAGAATACGGAGAAAGAAGAAAACTCCGTCTCAATCCTTCTTCTTCAGCAAAGGTAAAGCATGAAGCATAAAGCCGATCATACTCTTCTTCGAACCGAACAATCCCTTTGTCATTTCCAACTGTAAATCGGTACTTTCTTTCGTATACGGCGTCCACCACGGATCGTTATTCCATTTTCCTTTGTCTTCATGAAGATGCTGTATCTCCATCAGTTCAATAAATCCCTCAGAACCGTGACTCTTTCCGAATCCGCTTCTCTTGGTTCCTCCCCACGGAAGAGAAGGCATACCGTAGTTGTACAGCAGATTGTTCACATTCACCATTCCCGACTGCATCTTGGAAGCCAATTCATGTCCGTGTTTTATGTCTGAAGTCCAAACGGAACCTCCCAACGCATAAGGACACTTATTGTTCAGTTTTATTGCTTCGTCTTCACTGTCAAAAGGAACAACCGTAGTAAACGGTCCGAAGACTTCCGTCATGTACAGTTCGCTGTCTGTGGGTATGTTTGTAATCACGGCAGGCTCAAGGAACCATCCTTTCAGCCCCTCAACCCTTTTTCCTCCGTATACAACATCGGCACCGAGTTCTTTTGCTTTCTCAACAGCATCGAGAACCTCGTTCATCGCTCTCTCATTAATCACAGGACCCAGTGAAATTGCGGGATCGTCGTAATCATACCCGATCTTAAGAGTCTTCACCCTTTCCACATACTTCTCAAGAAATTCGTCGTAAATCTCTCTCTGAACCATTATCCTCTGCACACCGACACATACCTGTCCCGAGTTCACAAACGAACCCCAAACCGCGGCTTTTACGGCTCTGGCTATATCGGCATCTTTGAGGATAATCATAGAATCGCATCCCCCTAATTCCAGTGAAACGGGAATGAGATTCTTAGAAGCGGATTCCATAATCTTCACACCGGTATCCGTCCCGCCCGTGAACATTATTCTTCTTATCTTTTCATTCGAAGTCAATGTATTTCCTATTCCGGGACCGTGTACGCAGATAACCAAATCTTCCGGAAATCCCGCTTTCTTAAACAGCGAAGCAATCAGTTCTCCGCATAACGGCGTATCCGAAGACGGTTTCAGTATCACCGAATTTCCCACGGCAACGGAAGACATTGTCTCCGTAAAGGGAATGCACACAGGGAAATTGTACGGTGCGATACATGCAGTCACACCTGCAGGCTTGTATCTGATGTAGGATTTCCTTCCCATTGCCTTCATCATTAAATCCATCGGCTCAATTTTTCTCTTAACTTCATACTTAAACGAACAGAGCCAGTCCGCACAGTATTTCGCGTGTGCCGCTGAAACGAAAAATTCAGTGTTGATACATTCGGCCTTCGGTTTTCCCGTTTCTTTATGAACCGTAAGACCCAATTCCTCAACCTCATCGGCAATCAGAGTACTGAGTTTCACGAAAAGCTTCGCTCTTTCTTTGGGAAGTATCTTTTCCCACTCTTTCTGAGCCTTTTCGCTTCTCTCCGCGATCTTATCCAAATCACTGACATCTATTGTTTCGACGGAACCGACCTCTTCCAACGTGGCAGGACAGTAGGACACCAATCTTCCCATGATTACGGAATATCCTTTATCGGTATTAAGTACCGAAGGTGGAAACACTAATTATCACGTCGTCATATCTGTCGGATGATATCGGATGATGGTTATAGAGAGAAACTGCGGTTATTCTCAGCTTGCGGAAAATCTCAGCGGAAAGAAGGTGCTGATATGCAGATGCGGTACATGTGCATCCTTATGCAACGGCATCGGCAGCGAAGCGTCCGCCGATGCGTTGTCTCAGAAGTTACAGTCGGACGGAATTACCGTAACGGGAATAATATCAATATCCGCCGCATGTATCATGAAGAAAGTCAGAAAACTTTCCGAAAGTACGGAAAACAACGGTGCTGATGTTATTCTGGCACTTACGTGTAACGTAGGTGCGGAAAATATCCGTAAGATAATGCAGACCGATGTCATCAATCCGATATACACTCTCGGACCCGGATATCTCGACGAAGAAGGAAAACCTCATCTTTCAGACGGATCGGAACCTTCGGATATGTCTTCTCCTTTCTGTTAGAACGGAGTGAATCAGATTTCTTCGGAGATTATGAAGGGCTTCTTTCCCGAAAACGCAATTCCGTAA
>CAVIAJ010000027.1:0-9054 GCA_963640855.1 Candidatus Methanomethylophilaceae archaeon | reverse complement strand
AAGCATCCAACATGCTGAGATTCAGAGACTTTCCGAAACGACGGGGCCTGGTGTAGAGGTAAACACCCAAATCATTCTGACTCAGTATCTGCCCTATCAGCATACTCTTGTCAACATAGTACTTGTCTGTTTTACGGAGTTCTATGAAGTCCTGAACGCCGACAGGGAGTGGTTTCATGAATCAAGTGAAGTTATGACACCTTATATAATTCACCCGAAACCCCTGTGACGGGCGCTACAAATATAACAGATGTGGCAAATGACTCACACGGGATGCAGCATATGACGATGTTCGACAGTAGGGGCATGGAAAGGAAAAAACAACTGATCGCCCGGGAAGTTCATGATGATTTCATCGACACCGGGTGTACACCGACTACATGCGAACCTATCTCCGATGCCGATTTCGAAGAAAATCTTCCCGAAACAAACACCGCAGACAATTATGAAGAAATCATCTGCGAAGAACCTGCACCCGTAAACGAAACCGTAGGGATAATCTACGGAAAAGCCGGGACGTCCTGTTTCGACTGCAGAGTAACCGCGGAGTATCTGGAACGTTCCGAATATGTTTCCGTGGTACACGACGACTACGGCCCCATTCTGTGTCAGGTAGGTTCCCTTGTCAGAAAATCCAATCTCACTCTCGAAGATGCGGATGCCGCGGACATCGACAAAATCGAGGATATCGTCAGCGCGCATATCGACGTGATAGGATACAGGGATGAAAGAGGCTTACTGATGACTCCCCGTACCACTTTCAGGGCCGGTGTGAAAGTAACACGCGCCGACAGAGAACTTATAACATCCATTCTCGGACTGAGAATCAATCCCAAAACCGACGGTTACATCGGACTGCTTCACGGCCACGGGATTCCCGTGGCACTGAATATCAACGAACTGATTCAGAGACATGCGTGCATATTGGCCAAAACCGGAGGCGGCAAGAGCTACATGTCGGGCGACATCATCGAAGAACTGATGAAGCATAACGTCACATGCATGATCATCGACCCTCACGGAGAATACGGTGCGATGAGAGATCCCGGAAAGAAAGGGGATCTGAGGTTCAATGTAGAGCCGCGCGGATACGCCGACCGCATAAAGGAATTCGGCGTCACCGACGATGATAATTCAACGGTAAAGCCTCTGAAATTCACCTTCAAATCCCTCGAACCCAGGGAAATACTCGATTTGATGAGAAAAGCGGATGTAAGATCATTCTTACCTCCGATAAAAAGAGCCGTGGAAACACTCAGGGAAACGGGAGAACTGTATTCCGTAACCGATTTGATTAATACACTCAAAGAGGACGGCGGATCGAGAAATATCATGCTCATATCCGAATTGGAGTACATCGAAAGTATGGGGATATTCTCCAGAAGGGGCAACCGTATCGACGAATTGGTCGAGAAAGGAATGACCACGGTAATCAATCTGAAAGGTGTCCCTCCCGACATACAGCAGATGATTGTGAAACGTCTCGCAACGTTCATGTTCGAACTGAGAAAGGAAGGATCCGTACCTCCTATGATGTTCGTTGTGGAAGAAGCACACAACTACTGCCCTCAGGCAGAACATGTGATGTCGTCGAAACCTTTGGCGACTATCGCATCCGAAGGAAGAAAATTCGGACTGGGGCTTATGGTAATAAGTCAGAGGCCCGCAAAAGTGGACAAGAACGTACTGAGCCAATGCGGAACACAGATAATCCTTAAAGTCACCAATCCCAATGATCTCAAAGCGATAACCGCATCCATCGAAGGTCTTACGACGGGAATGGGCGACGACATACAGTCGATGCCCGTAGGCATGGCGATGGTCGTCGGTGCGGGAATAGAATCTCCTCTCCTGGTGGAGGTAAGGCCGAGAGAAAGCAGACACGGCGGTGCGGGTGTGAAGATATTGGGTGATGAATGATGAACGATACCGTTACGGAAGAAAAAATAGACAGATACCTCAGTATAACGAAAGAAGCACTTGACAAGCTGAAGGTAGTCACGCCCGACCGTTCGTTCGCAAGAGATCTTTCCGACAGTTTCCTTGAAATGGCGCAGTGTTACTACAACGATGCACTCACCTTCCGTGCAAACGGCGATTTCGTAACCGCATTCGCCGCCGTAAACTACGCACACGGATGGCTGGACTGCGGTGCGAGAATCGGACTCTGGGACGTTGACTGCGACGAAAGACTGTTCACTCTTTACAGATGAACGGCAGCGAATCGGCGGACGAACATTCGTACGTCTCCAATCCCATATCTTCGAGGACATCTGCGGGAGCATCCGTGAAGATACTGTGACCGAGCATACACATCGCACTTCTCGGAAGTTTATTCATCGCCTTTTTCATCACAGGTGTTTCCAATCCCACTTCGTCGGAGAATCTGCGTGATAACGCAAACAGATTGTCAACAGAAGGATTTTCAATAAATTCCCTGACGCATTTCGAACCGAATCTGCTGAGTCTGTCTGCGGTTTTTCTGTCACTCAGTACGGAACCGGTACTGAGAGGCTCTCCGAACACCGCAATTGACAGTTTATCAATGCTTAATCCGGAATCGATTACTTCTCCTTCGGGAGGCAGTCCCGGTTCTTTCCTCACGGGAACATGGGATTTGCAGAAAATGGCGGAAACATCTCCCAATCCTCCGCCTCCGACAACCTCTGCGATATGTGCATTCAGAAAAGCCGTATCCAAAGATTTTCCTTCGGTGATACACGCGCAGTATGCCGCTGCAACCGCACCCGATGCGGACATTCCGAATCCCTGTCCCACGGGAAGATCGTTTTCGATTGTAACATCGTATCCTCTCGACGACGACATCAGAATTGCAGCCCTCGTAATATCGCAGCCGCATACCTTACCGTCCATCGTAATCTCGATTTTGTCATCGGTACGTTCTTCCAACGTAACCGTCGTACCTTTGGAAAGCTTGACTCCGACTCCTCTCGATCCCGTCTCCATAATGGCATTCGACCTGACCGGTTCGAAGAAACATGTTATGTGTCCGGGACAGAAAACGGACGTCATGCTATCCTCGAGCACCTGTCGAGTATGGAATCCGCTATGTTATCCTTCGGACCCGTGATGTTCTTCTGACCGTCTGAAGTAATGATAATCGCAGACGACGAAGTCTTACCTGCGGAATCGATATCGTTTGCGACTATCGCATACAGACCGTATTCTTCCATACGTGTCTTCGCTTTCGCAACCAATTCATCTTCTGTCAATCCCGCTTCGGCTTTGAATCCTATCACATGACTGCATTTCTTACACAGAACAGGTAAAACCTTCGGTACGGGTTCCAACTCAAGATCGAATCCTCCGTCGCTTGAAATCTTTCCTGTTCTCTTCTCCGCGGGCGTGAAATCCGACAGTGCGGCGGGCACGATAACAATATCACAGTCAACTGAATCCGACATAGCCAGTAAATCGGAAACGGAATCGAATCTCTTCACATTCATGTAATCGGGAATGGGAACACTGCATCCGCCCATCCATAATTCCACATCCGCTCCGCGTTCCATCGCCCTGTCCGCAATCTTCACGGCCATAAGTCCCGTGGAACGGTTCGTAATGATTCTCATGGAATCGATAGGTTCCTCGGATCTTCCTCCGATAACCAATATTCTCCTTCCCGCAAGATCGTCCTTCGAAAGAAGTCTGAACACGGATGCGATAACCTGTTCTTTCGATGCAACCTTAGCCCTCGGACCTTCTATCCTCGGTCCGATAAACGCAACGCCCATCGATTTCAGTGTATCGACATTCTTTTTCACAAGAGGATTCCTGAACATCGCATCGTGCATTGCGGGTGCGATTGCAACGGGTATTCCCGCACCCAAAGCAACCGTAGCCATAGATGTTACCAGCGTATCGTCAATACCGTTCGCAATCTTGGAAATCGTATTGGCGGTTGCAGGGTAAATGAGAAGAATATCCGCATCGTGTCCTCCCATCAGATCCACGTGTTCCGTCCTTCCCGTAAGTGCGGTTACAGGCTTGTTTCCCGATGCGTATTCCATCGAAAGGGGTGTGACAAAATCACACGCAGACTGTGTCAGTACGGGAATTACTTTCGCACCGTGCCTTATCAGCTCGCGGACAGTGGCAAAACATTCCGTTGCCGCGACACTTCCCGTTATGCCGATTACGATGGTTCTTCCTTTGAGCCTGTTGCTTTTTTCACAAAAGATTTCCTCTGCCGGGTGCATCTTCACATCCTCTCTCTGATCAACGAAACAATATCTTCGAAAACCTCGTCCTGCGGTCTCGATGCATCTATTACGGTAAAACCGAATCTTTCCGCTGTTCTGAGGTATATTTCTCTTACTTTCTTCAGGTATTCGAGTTTCTCGAATCTGCTTACCGATTCTCCCCTTCTGTTCACACGTTCCAAAGATACCGAAGGATCGATATCCAGGAGAATGCAGACATCCGGTTTTCTTATAACGCCTGAATTGACGGCATACAGCCATTCGTAATCCATACCCGAAGCGGACTGATATGCCAACGTCGAAGCGTAATATCTGTCTGAAATTACATCGAATCCGCTGTCCATCCACTGAATGATATCTTTGGTATGGCACGCCCTGTCCGCCGTGAACAGTAAAGCTTCGGCCTCCGGAGGAAGGTTATCCGAAGAAGCTACAAAATCTCCTATCGCACTTTTCGTAGGTTCGGCGGTAATCTTTACCTTACGGCCGTAAGATTCCATGTATTCCTTCATCCTTGCAATGACAGTGGTCTTTCCGGACCCGTCTATTCCCTCGATGACTGTGAAGAACGGACTGCTCATCGGCACTCACTATAAGTCGTTTACTTATAAGGTGTACGCAGACGGTCCAACCTGATATAGAGCGAATACAGACTCTCAATGTCTTTGATATCCTTGATACAGACATCTCCGAGGTCTTTACGGATTGAAAGATCGTAAGGAACACATAACGCAGACAGCTGCAGGGATAATTCTTTTGCAAGAATGTCTCCTTTGTCATCCCAATCCGTGAGAATAACCGCTTTCTTTCCCATACCGTACACGGATTCCGCAGCCTTCAGAGGACCTCCGTCTCTCTGAACTTCGATTGTATCGATATTAAGACCTAACGATTTCAGTGCTTTGAAATCGTTTTTACCTTCGACCAATACGATATATTCGGAAGACACCGACTGAATTCTGTCTATAATTTCATCGATAATCTCCAATCTCTGCGAATCATTCAATGATATCCCTCAGGCGTTTCGTTACGGTTTCGGAATCACCGTCGATAAGTATCGTCTTCTGTCTGCTTGTCTGTCCGCGGATTACGGAACATTTACATCCGGTGACATCGCGAAATACATCCTCGACTTCTTTGTTGGCTCTGCCGTCGAGAGGGGGCGCTTTGACCCTGATGATGATTCTTTTTCTCCAACCGTCGACACCTTCGATTCCGGACCTGTCTGATCTCGGAGATACCGTTACCTCTGCCTCGGTACCTCCTGCGACACTGCGTAAAGCCTCGGATACGTCCATAACCAACTATAGGTTTCGCGGTATAAAGACAGATGTCAAAAATTCACAGATAACGGGTTTGAGGGAAAAGGTTTGGTGAACAACAAATTGCAGTATCTATGCGACCGAAACCGAAGTGACGGCATTTACTCGGTGTTCACGAACCATTTCATGATTTCTATAATCCAATCGTACCATTCCATTTGTAATCCCTCTGTCGGTTTTACCGGTACTATGTATTCAAAGTCTGTATATATGGTTGCCCTTTGACATGTCAACAGACATTTGTATTTTCAGCAGGGTGTGTAAACGTCCGTATGTATGTCCGATCCGTTTCAACCCTCTGCATTCCGGAGAGTTGTATATTTTCGAAAAATTCACGGAAAATGGGTAAGGGAAGAGGTTTATGAAATACAAATTGAAACGTCTTTAGGGCCAGAATCGAAGTGACAGCGTTTTGATGCAGTTTCTTCGCGTATTCTCAGCGTATGCTGTGCAGACGTTGAGAATTCGGCATCGAATCTACTTAGTTACGTATAAGCTCCCAAAATCCGAATGTTATGATGTCTGCAATAATTTCGCACCATTCCATTTGTAATCCTCCTGTCGGTTTACCGAACGTTATGTATTCAAAATTTGTATATATGGTTGCCCTTTGACATGTCAACATTCATTTTCTATGAAAATCCGATTCCGTTCCTTCCCGCCGGTACGACGTTTCGGCACAGAATACGGCACCTATACCAAACATAAAATACAGACATTCCTTTTGAGCGGACGTGACCGCACAAGATGAGGATTTGGATTTCGGCGACCTGACATCGCTCAGCAGAAGCGAAGCAAGCAGCGGCAGCCTGACATCCGTAAGAAAAGATCTCTATCCTGCAATGGCGGCCCTTTATGAGAAGAAATGCAGAGAATGTGCGAGAATAATCAGCACCGATGCGGATTCCATCTTCTTTGAGAGTGCATCCGATAAGAAGAGAAAGACGCTCAAAGCGATGAAAGATGTCGTGGAGAAACGTATGAGAAAGATTTTCGATCTCGCTATGAGGGGAGGCATGGGTGCGGACAATGTCACGGATACACTCACACCCGAGGAAAAAGAACTCTACGATGTGCTGTACAATGCTGCAAAAACACATTGGGCTCTTCTCGAAAGAAAGAAAACAGCCGTTATTCCGGATATCACACAGCCCGACGTAATTCCCGTAAAACCTACGGAACAGCCTACAGTCATAGGAAAGACCGTGGAAAATGTCACCGAAGACCCGAAAGTACCTCAGACCGAAGTTATCGAGGTTGCGGAATCAAACGCAGTTCCGTTGGATATCGGATATCCCGAAATCCCCGAAGACGAGGATGAGGATCCCCGCAACATCGTAATGGACGAATCCGTTGAGATTCCGTCCGAAGAAATCAAAGAAACACCTGTTCCCGGGATCAAAAACGAAACAGCGGATATCGACCCTATGTCACTGACACTGATCCGCATGACATCGGACCTGGAACAGGAAATTTCCGGAATCGACCGTACGTACAGTCTGAAGAAAGAAGATGTCGTTCGCCTTCCCGGCATATTGGCCAAAGTACTCGTAAACAGAGGACTTGCGAAAGTCATCAATCGTGCATAATGCGCGTATCGCCCTTGTATTCCAGACAGTCTATCTGGAATCTCTTTATTCCCGTTATTCTGGAAACGGTTTCTCTTGCGATGTCGGGTTCATTGTTGTGTCTGCTGAGATGTGCCAGGAATATCTTCCTGTGGGGATTGATATCCATGGTTCTCTTCAGAACCTCTCCCGTCGCAACGTTGCATAAGTGACCCGTATTGCTGTCGATATGACGTTTGAGACTGAGCGGATAAGGCCCTTCATCCAACATTTTCTTGTCGTAATTCGATTCTATAACGGCAATATCCGCTTCCCCGAGGGCGTGTTCTATAGGATACGTAATCATACCCGTATCCGTTGCCACCAGAACCTTGAATCCGCCTGCATCGAGAAGATACGACGAAGGTTCCGCGGCATCGTGGGACGTAGGAAGTGCGATTGCATTCATTCCCGCAACTTCGAAAGGATTCATCATCGAAATCGGATCGTATTTCACATTACCCAGATTGCACGCGTCGAATGTTCTCCGGTTGCACATCACCGGAATATCCAATTTCCTTGCCAACACTCCCGCACCGGAGATATGGTCGGAATGTTCGTGTGTTATCAGTATGGAATCGATGCAGCTGCTGTCCAATCCGTTCAGGTCCATAAGGGACATTAATTTCTTACCACTGAGACCTGCATCGACAACTACCGCTCTGTCATCGTATTTCACGACGGTGCAGTTACCGTCGCTGCCGCTTGCGAGTACATGTACCTCGACGGTCATCTTAACGCCTTAGGCTCAGATCAGCTTCTTCTTGTAAATCGTAAAGAGAATGTCTCCTCTTGTGACAATTCCCAGAAGGACCCCTCTGTCTACGACGGGAACACGGCTCACATCCATATCGACCATGGATTTCAGAAGGGACATAACAAGATCGTCCGGACTTGTCATCAGAACGGTGCGGATCATAATGTTTCCGATCTTTGTGTTCGCGATATCGTCGGTTGCTTTCTTGATCTCGGGATCATTGCTGCTCTCTCCGTCGATGTATGAAGCAAGAAGATTCTCTGTTGCGGTACCCTTCTTCCTCAGTTTTGCGTCATACGACAGAATGAGGCCGAGGATATCATTCTGACTCACGATACCGACCATGTGGTTGTTGCTGTCGACCACAGGTGCTCCCGTCAGATTCTCGACTGCAAGTTTCCTTACTGCTTCCCTGACGGTGTTGTTCGGCGATAACGTTACGACGTCAGTCGTCATGATGTCCCTTACTTTGAAGTGTCCCATGCAGACGTTATCGTCGGATGCCGATATATTACTTATCATCGGCTTCGGGAGACATGATACAGACCCTGTACCGCCGCACATCCAGTCCGCAGAAAATCACTCAGTTTCGATGAACGAACATTTATATGGAATGAGTTTATTGGAGGGTTTGACGGGGCCTGTAGCTCAGCTAGGTAGAGCGCTCGACTCTTAATCGAGCGGCCAAGGGTTCGAATCCCTTCAGGCCCGCCAGCTTCTGATTGTTTGTTCTGGTGAGCGTAAGCTCTGAATTTCCGTTTGTGTCTGTTCTGTTCAGATGAAAATTTTTGCAAGTATTGCAAAAATCTTCAGTAGAATTGATTATGATCAACAGAGACTTCTATCTGAATAAACTGATACAGAGAATGCACAACGGAATGGTGAAAATAGTCACCGGAATAAGACGTTGCGGCAAATCGTATCTGCTCTTCGACATATTCAGAAATTATCTTACCGAACAGGGAGTCGATGAAGATCATATCATCGCCGTAGAACTTGACAGAATAAGTTTCGTGAAACAGTGCGACCGTTTTGAACTCTGCAGATACGTAAAATCCAAAATTGCCGATGAAAAACAATACTATATTCTAATCATAAGTTTCCGGATTGCGGTACCATACACAGTCAGTTCCGAACCTTTGCCGCTT
>CAVIAJ010000026.1:0-10505 GCA_963640855.1 Candidatus Methanomethylophilaceae archaeon | reverse complement strand
AGAGACAGCAGTGAAAACAATAAACGAGAGAGCCTTCGGGCTCTCTCCCCTTATTCTTTTTTCTATTTCATCATTCAGTTTTCAGAAGGTATTGTTCTGTATGTCAGTACACACTAACTGCTAACTGTAGTCCTTTTCCTTCTTTAATATTCAACGACTCACACACCGTATGGTGACGACCATAGGGGAATTGAGTCAGCATGAAACAGAAAACTGTCTTCTCAGCAATCTCAGAGATACTGCAATCTGTTTCAGAGATCTCATGAGAAGTTCCGATGCATTGGATGCAGTGATAAAAGCAATCGAAGATGTAATGGACAGAGAACTCCTGGAAAGTTTTGACTGAACAGCCGATATGTTACCCGGACAAACTGTTTACGGCCTAAAACTTCGGGATTGTAAGGTTACATCAGGGCAGATCTATTCTCCCAGCCACGGGCTCTTCGAGCCCGAAGAGGGAGAATATCTCCTTCACGGTCTTCGAGGGTTGGGTCAAACGGACATAACCGGGGCTGACGATAACCATCAAGGTACCAAGAGTCCTCATCATCCCGTTCACGGAAAGATCGCACACGTTATCCTTCCTCTTCTTCGTGTTCAATATGTCCCTCTCATGATTCCTGAACATGTTCTGAATGTGTACCCTCATGATCAGCGAGATCATCTTGATGAAGAACCTGGCACGTGCACGGTCAGGGTCCCCGGTTCTTGACCGGGGCCCGTCTGTGTCCGTCTTATACACATCGAACGCCTTCTCCACCCAGTCCCTGGTGTCATAGGACGACATCATCTCTTCCCATGTCGTTCCCTCGGATGTCAACATCACGAACATACCTGCTCTGTTGGAATCGAAGGAGAACGAGTTCTGCAACCTCTCGATGTGCATCACGCCGTCATCATCCGCGCTCCAATCCAGATGAGAACGTACGAATGCCGGAAGTTTGGAGAACTCCTTGGCCGGATCCTTCCTCTTGGTACCTTCCAGTTCCAACTCAGCCCTCTCGATGGCCGACATCAATCCATCCATATCGTCCGCAGCCTTCCTCGGATCGGATACGACGAACGCCTTCACCTTACGACTTGTCTCGAACAGAGCATTCTCCGACTCCGCATCCTTCTCGTTAATCTCCAATCTGGTCACATAGCGATGACCGCTATCGAGGTCGGCGACGCCGACCTCGTACTCAGCGACCCTGTACGTCCTGCCTTCATGTCTGCGGATGGAACTCGGTTCCTTCATGACCTTCTTCGCCTTGGTCATTAATTTCTTAATAGGCATCTCACGGACGTTGGATGGCATGGTGAACAGTATGTCCTTGTCAAGGAGTGATGCCACGTTGGAGGCATTCTCGAACCCGCGATCCGCCACCAATCTCCCCTTAATACCGAGACTGTCCATCCATTCTACCGTCGATTCCAGTGTGGATACGTCAGCTATCGAACCGGGAAGCATCTGGAATGCCAACGGTATTCCGTTACCGTCGGTCACCAGAAGAATCTCCGTCTGCTGAAGTGCCTCACCGTCACGGTTGTAGCCCCATTCCGCATACCCTCCCATGTCGGAATACGTGGAATTGGATGTTATGTCGACGGCATACGTCCCGTCGGCGGCCATCCTGGCCGCCCGACGGATGAAGAAGGAATCCATCGCTGACAATCTCTGACCGAGATCCTTGGTCATCTCCGATAATACGGGCGGGGACAGATTGCCTCTGAGTCTCAACCTATCCTTCAACCCGTTCTCGTCCACCGTGAAATGGATGTCGTTGAAGGGAGTGGGATCTATGGCCACGGCCATGGCCGTGGCGAGGATGTTCTTTGCGATATCCGGGAAGCATTCGAAGAGGTCGTCCATGATACCGAGATCGCTTTGGATCTTGTCCAAAATAGTCACACAACCGTACTTCCGAACGTGTTCTTCGGAAGGTGGCGTTCTCGATTCCTTGGGAATTATCTTACCAGTCGACTGATTGACCTTTCCGAGATACGTCTTCTGCGTGACAGGATTCTTCCTTCCCGGGACCCGTCTGGATACACTCTCGTATGCGTACTTCTGACCTTTCCTCTCGATATAGAATATGCTTCCCATGTAACCTATATGTAAGGTTACAAATATAAAGGTTGCCATATATAAACACTTTAAATACCAAATTTAAATCAAGAAATTCTCAAAACGTGTAACCTACACGATTCCGAAGTTTTAGGTTTACGGGAGGCCCCGAAGGGGCCTCCGAGAGAGAAAAATCAGACATCTCTGCTCATTGCATATTCCGCAAGAGCAATCATGAATTTCTTATCTTCAGAGTCTTCAAGACAGTCAAGCTTCGAAATAGCGTCCTGAGTGTACTTCTTTGCCATATCAACTGCATAGTCAATACTTCCCGCTTTTCTGAGTATTTCCCTTGCAACTTCAATCTCTTCCTCAGTTGCATCTTCTTTACCGAGAATCGATAAGAACTTCTCCAATTCTTTCTTATCTTTGATGTTCTCAACAGCATGACAGACAATAACCGTTCTCTTTCCCTTACGGATATCGTTTCCTGCGGATTTTCCTGTCTTCGCAGGATCCCCTATAACTCCGAGAATATCGTCATACATCTGGAAAGCCACACCCAAAGACATAGCATACTCGTGTATTTTTCCGGCAGTTTCATCCGAAGCTCCTCCTGTCAGAGCACCGCCTGCAGCGCCCGAAGCAAAGAGAACACTCGTCTTGAGACGGATAGTCTCAATGTACTCGTCCATCGTAACATTCTCATTATTCTCATTGTTGATATCCATCTGCTGTCCGCGTGCAAGATCCCATACGGCCGTAGAAACAACCGAAAGAATCTTTTTGATAACATTTCCGGAAACATCCATCGTCGAGATAATCTGAAACGCCTTTGCAAACAATCCGTCTCCCGCCAAAACAGCGGTAGGCATTCCGTACATCACATGTGACGTAGTCATACCGCGTCTCTTCTCGTCTCCGTCCATAAGATCATCATGAATCAGAGTGAAGTTGTGAATGTACTCTATGGCAACAGCCAAAGGCACAGCCTTACTCTTGTCTCCTCCGACCGCACCGCACGCGGCGATAACCATCGCAGGCCTCATTCTCTTACCGCCGTGATAGGGGTACTGTCTGCACGCTTCTATGAGGTTCTTCGGTTCCTCATCTTCAATGTACGATCTGATCGCTCCGCCGATCTCTTCGGACATCCTTGCAAGTTCTTTCCTGGCATCCATCAGAATCCTTCCGTCCATTCTGCGGTCTTTCCGACCGTAATATAATCTGTTTTCGATAACTGTGATATATTCTTACATCCGGTGAGCATCATCGCCGTTCTGAGTTCTTCTCTTATTACCGTCAATACTCTGACAACCTCATCCGACGATTCCGTTGCGGCCTTCAGCACCGCACCCGATGCCCCTGCGCATACTGCACCCATTGCTATTGATTTGGCGGCATCCAATCCGTTTAAGATGCCTCCCGACGCAATCACGGGGAGTTTTGTATTTATTGTCAACAGAGACACCGTAGAAGGTATTCCCCAGTCGAAGAATGTCTTTCCTATTCTTTCTTTGAGAACATCATTCTTCTCTTTGGCTCTGTACATCTCTATGGCAGAGAAACTTGTACCCCCCATGCCTCCGATGTCTATTGTCTTTACACCGATACTTTCCAGCCTCTTTGCCGTCTTATAAGAAATTCCCGCACCTGTTTCTTTTACAATCAGCGGGAATTCACGTGCTAATTCTCTTACCGCTTCCGTACATCCTGCACCGTTCATATCTCCTTCCGGCTGAACGGCTTCCTGCAAGAAGTTGAGATGTACCGCCATATAATCCGCGGAAATCAAATCCATTAAATTACCGATGTCTTCGGAAGTAAGGGCATGTTTCTTCTTCTGTTCCACCAACTGCGGGGCACCTACGTTACCTATAATCAACGGGATATCGTAATCGTTGATTACGCTGTAACTTTCCTTACTCACGCCTTCTGCAGCCGCTCTCTGGGAACCTACTCCCATTCCGACACCCATCTCCGAACACGCTTTCGCAAGATTCCTGTTGATTGCAACGGCACCGTCGAATCCTCCCGTTATTGCGTTTACGATGAACGGGAATTCAAGTTTCTTTCCCAGAACAACCGATGAAGTATCAATATCATCGTAATTCAATTCCGGTAACGCTTCATGAATCAGTTTAATGTCATCCCAGTATCTGTATCCCGGCGTAACATTCTCGCTGAGTGTAATGTTGATGTGGTCCGCTTTCCTTCCTTCTATTCTGGCCGTATCAATCACCTTCCGCTCCGGTACAGGGAACATCTTCTCCTTTCAGGAGTGCCAGCAGTCTGTTTTCGACTGTACCGTTGACAAGAATACAGTCTCTCTTACTGTGACATACGCTGAGCATAGTCTCAATCTTTCCGCGTACTCCGCCCGTTACATCGGCAACGGTGATTTCCGTATCCGCTTCTTTCAGAGTATCGGAATTTACACGTCTCAGTAATTTCGCATTCGGATTTGTTTTCGGATCGCAGTCGAATAATCCGTCTACGTCCGATACAAATATCACACGCTCCGCATCGAACATGTCGGCAAGTATCTTCACAATCTGATCTCCCGAACATATCGCAAATCCCAGTTTCTTATCTTGGACTACGTCACCGAACATTACGGGCATTATTCCTTTCTCAATCATGGATTTCAGAACATATTCATCTTCAATCTTCAGAATCCTGTCTTCCATGAAGAATGCGGAACCCGGAGGTACCGACACCGCAGGCAATCCCGCGTCGATCAGTTCCTTTACAACCATCAGACTCAGATCTCTGGTGTCATAGCAAACCTGGGCTGCGGCGGATATCTGATTCTTATTTCTGAATCCGCCGTTCAGATCGTATTCTTTCGCAAGTATGTGTCCGAAGGAACCCGCTCCGTGTACGACGATAACATCTTCGCCCGATTTCTTAATCTCGCGGCAGAGTCTTGCGACCGTTTCTCTGTTAAATTTACGGTACTCAGACTTATCGGTGATTACGCTTCCGCCGAGCTTGATTATTATCATCGTTTCAGCGTAAGCGAAATTGAATATTAATGGTTTGTACGCTGGCACGATACGGCATACTGTCTGACGGAATAAATGATAAAAGTGGCCGACAGCGTTTCTGAGTTCCCGTACACTTGCGCAATACAGTACAGTCAGAGACGCAGGCGGGCTTAACTGCCGGGTTCGGAATGGGACCGGGTGTTACTCCGCCGCTATGGCCGTCGTACCGAAACTCTGCATACCTATTCCGTATATAACGGTTATGCCCTTACCAAGGATGCCGTGCCAGGCGGAACGCCCGGCACAGCCATCTCAGAGATCACAGAAAAACACCCGTAGAAAATCCTATATTTCGTAAAATTTGACACAATTTAACGGGTAATCAGTTTGATTGCAATCAGACAGGAACGCAGTTATTAATATTATCGCGCGAATAAAGGGATATGGCAAGGACGAAGAAGGCAGACACAGGTGCTTTCGAACTCTATCTCGTGGATAACGGTGAACTGAGCTCAATCGTACAGGTTTCGGACCCGCTCCACATCGATATTTTGAATGAACTGTCCAAGACGCCCCTCTCCATGAGTGAGGTGGCTGATATGACCGGGAAGGCACAGTCTACACTCTCGGTACACATGGATCAGTTGGTTTCCCGCGGATTGACAGCGTTTGAATTCGACAAAAACGACAGCCGCAGAAAAATCTTCAGACTCAAATCAAGAAAACTCGCATTCTCCAAGGATGTAACCCAATTCTCCAGAAACGATTCCGAAACATTCTTCGGAAGGATGATGGACAACAAGGATTTCCACAGAGACACTCTTACGAGATTCCTCACAAGAATCGAAGCGGTAGGATTGGATGTATCTCCTCTGACGGAAGGACTCGGACGTGAATTCGGAGCCTATATCGCATCCAAGATACAGGTAAACAAAGTCGAAGACGTAATCACGTGGCTGCAGGAATTCTACGAGAAGAACGCAATCGGAGAAGTGTGCATATACACATTCATGCCGCTGACCATCATCATAAGGTCTACCGACAGTTATCCCTGCACTATATCCGCAGTTGCGGCATACCACCACGGACTCTTTGCAAAGTTGCTCACTGACGTCACCGGCAAAGAGTATGTGGTAACCAAATCCGAAATCTTCGGTACCGATAACAACTATCACAAGTTCATTATCGAACCCGGAGACAGGGTCATTTAAACTCTACACCGTCGTGATCGAGGACGTCGTTCCAGAGCATTATGGTTTCCTGGGCGTCATCTTCATCCATGATTTCTATTGCGAATCCCGCGTGGATAACGGCCCAGTCGCCTACGTTTGCTTCCACCATGGAAACATTGGCTTTCTTCATTACACCGCCGAAATCAATCTCCGCGATATCGTCTGTTATCGATACGATTTTTCCGGGAACTGCGAGACACATAACCAATCACTCCGTCATGATCTTCAGAATCGCTTCCGCAGGCTGTCCGTCGCATGCTTCAAGCGCTTCTATAGCCTTCTCACGGTCGCAGTTGGTCTGAGAGATGACCAATTCAATGTCTTCCTCGGGAATCGAACTTTTAACTTCACTGACTGCACCGGGCGCTCTCTCGGATACAACACCTGAAATCTGATAGGTTGTCGAACCCTGCATTGTCATTGCGTTGACATCGGGGCCGCTGATTACGATATCTTTGTCACGACACCTGATGATGACTTCGATGGCATCGATTGAAGCGTTGGTGATGCCCATCTTCTTCATTGCCTGTTTCATCTGACGGGGGTTGATTCCTTTCATTCCGGACATATTTCCACCTATGTGTAAGCTTTAATTAAACACTTTTCATCCTTTCAGAGATGATTCGACCGATGACATCAATTCCGTAAGTAAACCGTCCGCAGCCGAAGTATCGGTAACACCGCCCTGAGCGAAATCTTTCTTTCCTCCGCCCCTTCCTCCGAATTTGGGGAGTACATCGGATAACACGGATTTACAGTCGATTCTGTCATTTCCCGATGCGACAATAACGGTGAGATTCTCTCCCGAACCTATGAGTACGGAAACCGAACCTTTTGTTTTGAACGATTCCGCAGCTTCGGTGAGGACACTGCGGTCGGATGTCGGGAATACTCCGCTGTAAATATTGACATCCCCAATCTTTACGGGACTGAGATTCTTCAATGAAGATGATACAGACTCTTTTAGCATCTTCTTGTAAAGTGCAATCTCATGTTTCATGTTGGAAACAGTCCTGACGATGTCGGACGGTTTGCTTCCCAAGTCATCGATAACAGAAAGACACGAAGAGGCCAACATCATTGCGTTATCCACCGCGGAATCTCCTATCTCGAAATGAATTTCCACACCTTCCTTTCCCGCGGATGTTTTCTTACTTACAAGAAGAGCACCTATCTCTCCCGTCTCCATCACATGTATTCCGCAGCACGCGGCAATATCCACATCTTCGATTTCCACGACACTTATTTCGTCTTCTTCAATACGGTCCAACTTCACACGTATTTTGGAAATATCGGGATCGTCTCTGCTCATCATGCTTCTTCTGACCGCATGATTTTCGGAAATCACCTTATTCGCAAAACGTACCGCATCGGAAATCTTCTCCCAGGAGATGTCCCTGTCTACGATAACATATTTCGATTCAGGTGAAATGAAAATCTTCACGATATTCAGTTCGGGGTCCTGACGGCTGAGGGAATTGAAGAGAAGATGCTCCGCAGTATGTCCCTTCATTAAATCGTAACGTCTGTCCCAGTCGACGCTGCACCAAATCCTGTCTCCGACTTTGAGATCGTGTCCTGGCATACGGTGTACAATCTCTCCGTCTTTTTCCCTGACTTCGGTGACTTTCACGCCTCCGACGATACCTGTATCGCATACCTGTCCTCCCCCTCCGGGGTAGAAAGCGGTACCTCCGAGTGTCACATATTCGCCGTCTACGGCGGTGACCTCGGCTTCGAACTCGGATACATATGCATCGTCTCTGAACAGTTCGTCTGTCATCTTATCGGAGCGGTTATTGTAATCATTGTTAATATCTTACGCTGTCTGTCTGTGGATTACAGGTTTCGGAGACTGTATGATTTTCAATCTGAGGATTCAATGCCCTCAGTCATTCCCGAGAACATATTGAGTAATTCTCTGTTGGGTATTGACAGTTTGCAATTCCGTTCTTCGGATACCACCCTGAGATAACCTGTGACAGCCATGAGTGAATACGGGTCGCGGTAACCGTCGGAAGTTATTATCGTGTCGACTCTCCCGGTAACTGCCCCTCCGGAAATCAGAGTCTGCAGTTTTTCAGCGGATATTTTATCTGTATCAGATACAACATTGAATATCTCTCTGTTTCCGCTTGTCATTACCCAGTAAGGCCCGGTTTCGAAGTTCTTCCGGACATAGTTCAGAATGCTCCAGGGATTGCAGACGTCCGTTTTGCGGAAATGATATCCTCCGTACCACTCTTTTGCTTCTTCGAATTTCTTGGGGTGTCCGTAGTCTGCACAGATCTGTTTTACTTCTTCATCGGTGAAACCGTACATATCTCCGAAATGGGTGTTGAGAATATCGTCTCCGATGACATTATTCAGCCCTCCGAATTCATCAGCCATTACCATTTGAGTGATGCCTGTCATGATTCCGAGTTGAAGTGAGTCATTGCCTTTGAGTAACGGTGACAATACGGCTCTGAGGAATGATGTGATTCTGCGACGGAGTTTTTCATCATTTATGCTGTTGACGGTGCCGTCGTATTCGTCAATCAACACCACAACTTTCGAACCGTGGTGTTTTTCAAGTAACATAGTCAGTACCGCAAATGCATCCTGAACATCTTCGATGCTGTTCTCCCCTTCGTACAGTTTTTTAAAGATTGCTTTCATTCTGTCAGTGAGTACAGGTGATTTCTCGAGATAGGAAAAATCGTCGAATATTATCGGAATTTTATTAGTGAATTTTCTGACAAATTCGTCATAACTGTCTGTCATTATTTTGAAATTCAGAGTGACTACGGGAAATGCGTTCTTGTAACAGTCATATTCCGGATGTTTCGATATTTCCAATCCGTCGAACCATGTATTGCCTTTGTATTTGATGTTGAAGAAAGCATCCAACATGCTCAGATTCAATGATTTTCCGAAACGGCGGGGTCTTGTAATCGAATACACGCCCAAATCATTCATACCCAGTATCTGCCCTATCAGCATACTTTTGTCCACGTAATACATATCTTCATTGCGGATGGCCTTGAAGTCTTTGATGCCGACAGGGAGCTGTTTCATAGATTTAACAATTTGAAGGATTCTTTATAATACTCACTCAAAATCCGCGGACAGACGACAAACCGATACGGGAGCAATCAATTGAGCGTACTTCAATTCAGATTTTTTCGGAGATTATGAACGGTTCTTTGTCCGAGAATGCGATACCGTAGAGAATCGTTTCTCCTTTCAGACCGTAGGCATATTCTTTATCCTTAATCTGCTGAAGGGCGGCTTTTGCATCATGTTCGAGATGTCTGTCATCCGAAGATCTCTTCAGTTCTATGACAACATTCGGCCCCATGCCTTTTTTCTTCGTCATCAGAATGTCTGAAAATCCTCTTCCGTTCTCGTAATCGGCTTTGATATCGTAATTTCCGAAAAGACACATCAGCATTGCGACAATAAACGTCTGATAGGAATTCTCGCTGATTAACGCACGGGAGCTGATTCCGCCCATAAAGATTCCTTTCAGTGATTCTTTCATGGAGTCAACGTTGTCGGACAGCAATGCATTCGCGAATTCTTTGAGTGCAATCGAAGCCTTATCATCATCTTCAAACAGAATTTCTGTTAATGACTGTGAAAATATCGCGAACAGTTCTCTGTTGGGTATTGACAGAAGGTAATTGTCTCCGTGCGGTATTGCTTTGAGATAGCCGGAGACAGTCAGCAAAGAGTAGATGGATTTCGGATTTTTCAGATTTTTAAAAATCAGTTTCCTGACAATATCGCATTGAACACTCTCTCTGGAACCGAGAGCCTTCAAATCTTCAGTAATGTCTCTGTTCGCATTTGAGATTATATCTGTTACAGCGGTGATTTTGCCTGAATTTACCCAATACAGCCCCGGTTTGAAATTCTTATTGATATAATTCAGTATGCTCCATGGGTTGTAAATATCGGCATCTCCGAAACGGTATCCGTCATACCATTCTTTGGCTTCCTCGAATTTTTCCGGATGGCCGTAATCGGCACAGATCTGTTTCACCTCATCATTGGTGAAACCGAACATTTCATCGAATTCTGTATCGAAGATGTCATTTTCAATTACATTGTTCAAACCACTGAAGATGTTCTCTTTGGTTATCTGCATAATGCCTGTTACTATGCCCAATTGTCTGAAAGTGCCTTCTTTAAGCAACGGCGACATCATTCCTCCGATGAACGATGTTATTGCACGGCGGAGTTCAT
>CAVIAJ010000025.1:0-10955 GCA_963640855.1 Candidatus Methanomethylophilaceae archaeon | reverse complement strand
CTCTCAAACCGCTTCATTGTACCAAATATTCATCGCACAGGTTGAGCCCCTTTGAGTTTGTCAATACTCTCAAACTGTGCTCAGAGAGGAGGCTGCCTGATGCAGGGTTGAGCCCCTTTGAGTTTGTCAATACTCTCAAACCTTTCAACATAGATCTGATCTTCTGTGCTCGGTTGAGCCCCTTTGAGTTTGTCAATACTCTCAAACGGGCGCGGCGCTCGGCTTGGGAACGAATCTGGTTGAGCCCCTTTGAGTTTGTCAATACTCTCAAACGTGAGAAAGAGCACATCTTTCGCGACGACTGGTTGAGCCCCTTTGAGTTTGTCAATACTCTCAAACAGCGATATGAGGATGTATGGAAAATACTCTGGTTGAGCCCCTTTGAGTTTGTCAATACTCTCAAACCTCAAATACCTTCCTATTGCCTTATTTCACAGAGGTTTTCATCGATAATGACAACATTCTCGCAATCTGAGATTCTTTTCCAATCAGATTCGATGAGGAGTACGTTGTACTTTTGATACTCTATGTGTTGCTCCAACAGCAACAGTTTTTCCGAACTCAGAAATCTTCCGAGATTGACAAATACGAATAATTTGCATTTGGTGTACTTCGATGCAATATCAAGATAGTCTGTTATTTTGGTCAGCAAATCGTCAGACGGTATGAACTTGGGAGAGAACATTTTGATAATATCTGCCATAGAGCAGTCTTTGAAATCCATGTCCAAATCGGCCTCCATCAGCAATTCCGTAATAGAGTTTGTCACTGACGTCACACATCCATTCATTGGGCAATAGTGATCTTCATCCAATGAAATCCTGTACAGGTGATTGTAGATCTGTGTAAGAATATCTTTTGCATTAGGATCCAGATTGAAAGGATCGATGATAACTTTGATTAAATTGGTCATTTCAACGCATTTATCATTAATCGACAGGACAAAATTTCCGGAATCTCCCTTGGATTGATTGTTCAGTTCGCAGATATATTTCGAGAATTGATCGCGGTTCTCTACTGTCAACACATTAATGCAGTCATTTTCAAAAGTCAGCGGTTGTTCCAGTGTAGGATGTGAAAGAATCAAAGGAACACCAGCCTCTGCTGTGTATCTACGATTTCTTTCTGCGCTTCGCCGATTATGTATTCAATGCCCTGGAATTGTTTCTCAGTCACAGTCATCACCTGTATCACTCCTTCCTTCGGCGAATGTTTACGGACATTCTTCACAACAGCTTCGGACGCAGCACCATTCAGGGCAATCTTAGAATACACCGATTTCTGCATCATGATGAATCCGTCTGTCAGAAGATATTTTCTGAACTTTGAGTACCTTCTGCGCTGTTCGGAGGTTTCTACAGGTAAATCAAAGAACACCATCACTCTCATGAATCTTAACCTCATAAGTTACCATCTTCTCTATGTCGTTGCTTTCCATCGCGAGGAAGAAAGACTGTGTGTAGATCCTTATAGCGTTAATCAGGAACTGCTGTTTGCCTGACACATACACAACGGAGTTGAGAAGATCGACCAATTTCATCTTCTCACGACTTCCGAATTCATCCGGCATCATTTCGATTACGCATTCATCTACTATCGGGCGAAATGGTTCCATCAAATCCGAGGAGAGGTTGAAGTGATTGAACATATTGTCGTGAAAAACACCGATCTGGGTATAGTAGCCGCTGACAGCAATTTCACGATTGAAAGCAGACAGTAGGACAGCGTATCCGTAATTCAATGCAGCATTGATAGAGTCGGAAAAACCTCTTACAAAGTTCTCGCCGAATATTACGTTGAAATAGACTTTGGCAGCATGACCTTCTCTGTTGGATGCATCATATTCCTCAATTTCGCCGATGTATTGATTGAGCATAGATGCCTGTTTGTCATGCCCGTGTCGGATGAGTACGTCGCGTTGTTTCGATATTTTATCGCTGATTATGCGGACCCATGCGGCCTCCTTCATTTCATATGCCCATGAATTCTGATCTCTCAGTTTCTTGACGGCATCATGGGATCCGTAATACGGAATCAATTCGGAATAGGGGTTGCGTTTCTCATCACAGAAAATGACCTTAATTTTCTGTTTTGCCAATTCACAAAGCAGCGACGCCGTCATAGAGACAGCTGTGCTCTCGATGATAAGCACAGCTATCTCCGGGATGTGGATTTTCCGCACCCCATCGGTATTGCGTACGACCAGGTAATTCAGCCTGTATTCGAGTTTGCTGTTACTGGCTATTTCCACTATTCTCCACGTCATATTGTTGATAAATCGATTTTCTTTTCAAACAGGCCGGTTGGAGATTGTGCAATTAGGAGCATTTCTTTTTTAGACAATGTTTTGCTGATTGTTATCTTTCCAAATTCCTTGGAACCGCCAATCATAGAGAGGTCTGTTTTTGCTGGATTACATTGCAACACAAGAAGAATTCTGCCCAAACATGTTGATTGATCGTCGAGATTTAGTTCATAGAATTTGCCATGATTCTTTTCCATCATTTCTCCGAGAGAACCAATAGACGGCGCAGAAGAATATTTCAGACGTATTTTATCCATTAATTCGTCGTACAGCTTAGCATTGAGTTCTGGCGTTATGCCGTATTGCTCAGCTCCGAGTGCATTTTTCTTGTTTTTAACGCAGTCTTCATAATATTTGTAAATCAGCTTACAGTGGTTGTAATTATCAAATGACAGAATCAATTGTTCGGAATTCTTTAATATGAGCTGGCTGAGCGATCTCCCAGATAATGATAATCTGAATCCGCCAATTTCTAGTAGAGAATCAATTTTGATGCACCTAATGCGAACATTTGGATCAACGAGCCCTCTCTTTTCAAAATACGTGTCTGCAGATTCTTTGTTCACAAGGTGGCAGGCATCCATTATCGGCACGTATTCGATTGTTCTCTGTTTCTTTTTCTTTACAGTGTGTTCCACTAACGAGAAGAAAGAACCTTTGATGCTGTCATAGCCGCCGTAGTCTTCTGTGCTCAGATTTCTTTTGATAGGCTGCGTGGATTTGTCACTCTTCTTGTATATCGTGGCATCGAACAGCTGTCCTGTCTCTTTGTACGGATAACGTGTGAACAGGATATTGTTGCGCCTCATGTACTTGTCAACGGTAAGAATAGTTCCGTTTTCGCCGCCTTTCCACGCGGTGATTCCGTTACGTACAACATCATCTCTGAACATTTTGTTGATGTTGTATTTTTCAGTCTTGATGATGTGAAGCGGATTTTTCGTGAATTTTGTATCATACACGTTGCCGACGACAATATTGAGGTAAGCGTCTTTGGCGTGATGGTAATCATTCACGTTACGGCATTTGGTATAGTATCCGCGTTCTTTGTTCTCGTGACGGAACTCACTGACATTTCCGCCTTTCACATATACAACGTCCGTATCTTTGCCGAACATCTTTTCCATAATCTTGGCAACAGCTTTGACTGACTGACTTGTTTCTACAAGTTGTCTTGCAACGAATTTGTTCAGTTCATCGTCGGTGAATCCGTGTTTACGGGTAAGGCGGTCGTATTTTTCCTGTTTCATGAAGCCGTTATCTTTGAGATATTTCCAGAATGTACTCATTTTTCTCTGAACTTCTTCCGAAATCGGGAACCTGTCTGTTTTCGTGGCGTTACATTCTCTGCATGACAGTACAGTATTGTTGATACTGTCATCTGTAGTTTTGGATTGAGGGTATATGTGATCGATATCGCAGACAGAGTTGTTGCCGATATCATTCAGATCAATTGATTTACCGCAGTACATGCAGTGCCCCTGCTGCATGAAGTAGGCGAAAAGTTTCTTACTGCGCAGTCTTGCATTGTCCATCGAATCCAATTCCGCCATTAATTTTGCGTAATCCGGGTTGTCTTTGATTGCATCGTATTTCTTGAGAAGTTCATCCTTACGTGATGATTTGCGTCCGTCGTCTTTCTTCTCACGTGTAGTCTCAATGAAGACTTTGGAAGGGTTGTGACCTGTAATCTTGACTATTTCTTTGATAATCGATACAGTGCGCCAGATTGCATGTTTTACCGCGGGAGAACAGTAAAGATCCTCAACGGCGCCGTATGTGATTTTTCCGTCACTCTTTCCGGTAATTTCGTCATTCATTTTGTCAATCTGCGATTTGAATTGATACTCTTTTGACAGAAGTTCCTGGAGAGACAGACTTTCAACTTCCAATGCCGTGATAATGTTCATCTCACGGCCGTCCGGGAACTGACTGCGGATATCACAGAGCATTTTCTTAGACAGATTTCCCCAGTCGGAGAATTTGATGCGTGCAATCGCCGTAATCTGCTCTTTCGAGAGTCTGCTGCCGTACCTTTCAGTCAATGTCTTGGTGAGTCTTTTCCTGTCATCGCCGAAGATTGTTGCTGTTTTGATCATTTCTTCAATGAATACGTGGTCCTTCATGAGGTCGCCGAGAATTCCCCTTAGGCGATTTTCTATCTTGAGATTGGAAGCTATATTGTCATCGATGCCTGTTATCTTGAGATCTTTTTCTCCGGTTCTCGATGTGATGAAATCGGCAATATTCTTCTTCTTGACGGGAGCATCTTTTTTCACGAACAGTTCTTCAATGAGCTCTTTCTTGAGTTTTTTGTCGATACGTTTTCCGTTGATTTCGATGAGATTGAGTTCATTATACAGTTTGAAACGCTGATACAGCACGGAGGATTTGGGCAGAACCTTCTCTCCTACGAGGTATGTACACGAGCTTACAAGCCTCTCGATGAAATTTTCGGATGTTCTGTCGATATCGATTGTTTCTTCGATATTCCAAGGCAGTACCCTTTCATCGGAACGGTGGACGGCCCACGCATATTTCGATGCAGGGTTGAGGGGACCCACATAATAGGGAACGCGGAACGTACAGAGAGTCAGAATCTTATCTTTTACAGTTTTTCCCTTTTCGTCTTTTACGTTGAGGAAATCGAAGAATCCCGACATATTGTCAAGCATTACGGACAATTCCTTTCTGTGCAACGCATTGGGAAGTACGCTGTTCTCCTTGCTGCGCTGTTTCGGCATAAATGTTCCCGCTTCGATGCGTTCCTTCATGTCTTTGGTTTCATCACACCTTCCGAAATCGAAATTTTCCAGTTTCTTCAGGAGATATTTGCAGAAATCTTCCTGTGTGCATGATTTGATTTTGGCAGCATCTTTGGAGTTTTTGACCATTCCGGAATACGAGGCGTAGTTGCAGCTCTCGCCGGATTTCATCACTGCACTGTAAATCGAATTATCTCCGCTTTCGGTTGCGATAATTTTCAGTACATATTTTAGAAGTCTGAGGTCCTTTTTGTGCTGTTCATACTCACTGATTTTTGCATCGGATAAGTACTCGTGTCCTTTCAGCATTCCCGAGAGTATTCCCCAGTCGTACACACTTTTCATCATATCCAAGATGCTCATCGCATTCTCGCCGATTGCACTTTCAATAGCCGAACGTTCGTCATCCAATGATGTGTCTGCAAACGATATGCTCTTGATTTCTTCGGAAGCAGTACTGTCAATTTCCGGAATCAGGGAAGCTAATTTTACACTGCTTCCGGAAAGCAATGCGGCGAATGCTTTTTGTTCATCCGTTGCTGCAGACAGAAGTTCAGTCATCTTTCTTTTCTTATCGGTTTTTGTAATCTTGCGGTTGAGAATCAGTTCTTTTATGTCACCGATTGTCTCGTTGACATTGAATTCTATACCCAATTCGTCATTTGCTTCTTTCAGCAGTTCTTCGAATAATTCCTCGAAATCGGGAATCGAATCATCTGACAGTCCTTCAAAGAGGAAATGTCCGCGGTTTTTCATTATGTGATGTACTGCGAGATAGAACAGACGGATGTCGGGCTTCTCATCCGTTGTCATGATGTATTTTCTCAGGTGGTAAACTGTGGGGAACTGTTCGTGATACTGTCTGTCCTGATAATCAGGATCATTAAACAGTGAATTCAGCTGTGCATCTTTACGGTCTTTCAGGATGAGATTGCTTTCATCCATTCTCATAAAGAAGCTCGGATCGACCGACGAAACTTCACGATCGAACAGTTCTCTCAGCAGTGCGATGCGCTGATTTCTTCTTTCTAATCTGCGGCGGGAGCAGCGGTGGAGTCTGCGGTCTTCCGCAGTGCTGCCTTCTTTGAAGAGGTGGATTCCCCACATTGCTTTGCTGTTGAATCTCAATACGTTGTATTGAGGGTCGGTAACCGCCCATCCAACGGAGTTCGTTCCTATGTCAAGCCCGAGATAATAATCGCCGAATTCCTTTTTCATCGTAAGCCAACCTTTTTATCTGTCCATTGACTATTGACTTCTGTCAATACGAGTTCAAATAAGGCTCAGCCGAAACCGTCCTCTTTGAGGACTCCGCGTTGGCGGAATTGTGTATTGACACTTTTCATAATTTTAACCGAAGTCAATTGATAAATAAGTATCCCGAAAACCGCCGTTCGGCGACAAAGTCCGGATACCGACCACGGCTGACAACTGATCACAGATGCACAATCAATCCCTTGTCGGGAACGTATTCCGACGGAAGTACCGTATCCTCGGTGTATGTGGAAATCACTCCCAAACCGGACAGCAGTAACGAATTGTTGATGCAGACAACCATACCGTAATCATGCGGCTGTATCATCAGCGTATCGAGATTGCGGTTGATGTGAACGAAGTATTTGTGAGCTGTAAAATACGGACTTGCGATTGTGTCGGGCGAAGTTCTTGTAACGATGATTCTTGATTTCACCGCTCCTTCGAACGTCATCATCTGTTCAGTTGAAGGTACGGCGGCCTGTGATTTCTTTTTCAGGTCTTCGATGATCAATTCATTCGCATGGACAGTGTTTTTCAGTTCTTCATTCTCGCTTTTGAGACTGTCAATCTCACTGTCTTTGGCGGATACCGCTTCATTTACCGCCATCTGTATGTCGTGTGTCAGAGTCTCAGAGTAGTACTCCCTGAGCATCGGAATCAATTCATCACTGTGTTTTTCCCAGAGTTCGTTTATAATCTCATCTCTCTGATCTCTTTTCAACTCCAAAAAGAACGATGCATCGATTTTTCTTACGGGTGTCGCACGGTACATTCCTTTATCCGAATCCAAAGAACAAATCCATGTTCCCTCTGTCATCGAAACACCCTGCGCAGGGTAAACCGAGCGTTTTTTGTACAGGGATTTAAGCCCCAATTCCGAAGTTGCGAAGTTAAGAAGAACATTCTGCCCTGCGTAGTCGTCGATTTCATCTTCGCTGAGTTCGCCTGCTTCGATACCCAGTCTCTGCCACTCCTGGAAATTCATTCTTCTTCCTCCGTTTCTTCATCCGAATCGATTTTTTCTTCTTCCTTGGTGAATTCGGCATCTATTCTAAGTAACGGCAGAGCATCGAGTTTGTGATAAACGTCACACATTCTGAGCATTTCGTTGGAGAATGCGTCGGTGTATGCAGCGACTTCCACTCTTTTTCCCGCGGATTGTACATGCTGTATTGCAGGTACGAAATCCCTGTCGCCGCTTACTACAATTGCGACATCGTAGTTGTCCTTGTATGCGTGTGCGACCATCTCGCATGCCATAGCTACATCCACTTCTTTCTGTTCCTGTCTTTCGGGATTGTAGGATTCTCTGGCTATTACACGGAATCCTAAGTAACGGAGTCTGTCGTGGGTTTTGTGTGCGGGATCTTCCTGACCGTATGGGGCGCGTGTATCGAAAACATACGCCGCTTCCAGTCTTCTCTTTCCTGTTAATTCCTTGCAGAGAGTGTACAGATCCAGCTTAAGGCCCGGCCTGACGTCCGAACTTTTGAGGACGTTACGGTAGTCGATGAAAACCATGACTCTGTCATACGGGCTGTTGGAAAGGAGTGTCATAAGATCCGATACTGCAGATGCCGTATGAATCTGATAAAGTCTTGGTCACAAAACTGTTGATTTCCGATATATGATAATCTGTTTGGGAGGGAAGAAATGCGACACCCTTACGGGTGTCGCTTAATGAGTTTACTCGATCTTGAGGATGACCATGTCCTCTTTGACTGTCGAATTGGCTTTTATTCCGAATGTGTCCACCAACACACCGAGAATGTCCGGTGTGATGAATCCCGGAAGCCTCGGGCCGAGCATGATATCTTTGACACCGAGACTGAGCAGTGCCAGCAGTACAAGAACTGCTTTTTGTTCATACCAGGAAATGTTAAATGACAGTGGGAGTCCGTTGACATCCGTTCCGAATGCTTCCGCAAGAGCGTTGGCAATGACGACCAGTGAGTAGCAGTCGTTACACTGTCCCGCATCGATGATCCTGGGAATGCCTCCGATATCTCCGAGGTCAAGGCCGTTGTACCTGTATTTGGCACATCCTGCCGTGAGGATAACGGTGTCGGAAGGCAGTGCTTCGGCGAATTCTTTGTAGTATGCCCTTCCTTTTTCTCTTCCGTCGCATCCTGCCATGACGACGAATCTCTTGATTGCACCGGATTTTACTGCGTCAATCACTTTGTCAGCCAAAGCAAGTACCTGGCTGTGTGCGAGACCGATTGTCAGATCTTTTCCTCCGATATCCTTCGGAGCCGCGGATTTCTTTGCAATTTCAATGACTTTGCTGAAATCTTTCTTTCCGTTTACCGATTCGATGTGCTTAACGCCCTTCACACCGGCAGTGCCTGTGGTGAAAAGTCTGTCTTTATACGAATCTCTGGGGATAAGAACACAGTTTGTGGTAGCGACAACAGGTCCGTTGAATGATTCGAAATCATCCTTCTGAGTGTACCATGCGCCGCCGTAGTTTCCTTTGAGGTTGTCGAATTTTTTGAACGCAGGATATGCGTTTGCAGGAAGCATCTCGCCGTGGGTGTAGACGTCGATGCCTGTTCCTTTTGTCTGTTCGAGCAACTGTTCCAAATCCTTAAGGTCGTGACCTGTGATCAGAATTCCGGGGTTCTTTCCCGCTTTGGTGCTTACGGATGTCAGTTCGGGGTTGCCGTAAGTCTCAGTGTTGGCTTTGTCAAGCAATGCGAGACATGTCACACCGACTTTACCGCATTCCATGTTGAGTGCGACGAGTTCATCGGCAGTCTTCGCTTCAGGAAGGGCGGAGAGTGCTTTGACGATGAATCCGGGAACGGATGCATCCGTGTATCCCAATACGGCGGCGTGGTGGTAGTATGCTGCCATTCCTTTGAGACCGTTAAGCAGAAGTTCTTTCAGAGACCTGAGATCCGCATTCGCATCCAGGGATTCGATGTCCTTGCATCTGATCTCCGCGCCTCCGGTGAGAGCCTTCACTTTCTCAGTCTGTTCTCTGATACGTTCGATGTCGAAGTTTGTATTCGTGAGTGTCATGAAGAGTCCGTCGACGATCAAATCCGTGTTACTGTCGTTGACTTTTCCCTTCGATGCAGCTTCGATCATTGTTCCGATAAGGATGTCCTGAGCTCCTGCGAGTTCCGCATCCTTTCCGCAAACTCCGTTCTTTACACAGCCTGTTCCGGCTACATGCTCTTCACACTGTCTGCACAGCAAATCTATCACCTTCGGTATCAATTTGATACTAAGTATGTAAATGATACTTGACTATATATAGTGGAAAGTTTCTGAACGGTAACTATGGATTACGGGTGCACAGTGTACCGTACGATGGAGTATCTTTCGAAAAGATGGGCCGTACTGATATTACATGAATTAAGTAAAGGAGAGGAATGGAAGAGATTCTCCGATATTAAGAAAAAAATGCCGGATATCACTCCAAAGGTGCTTACGGAGCGTCTGAGAGAACTTACGGAAGAAGGATTGATTGAAAACCGTGTGGATGCTTCTTCGGTACCGGTGAAAAGCGAATACAGACTGACGGAAGCGTCATGGGAACTGATGGATATCGTTCACGATCTGAAGATGTGGGCGCTTAAGTGGAAGATAGACAATCCTGCGTGTAAAAATCAGTCGTGCAGGATCTGCACTCTGTGAGGACATCCGCCCGCAAAGCGGGCGGATGTCACAGATACGAATAGAATGTATTCAGTACATTCCTTCCTTTTTCTGTAATCACGTCTTTTCTGCGTAATTTATCCTTTTCCACCCACCTCAATTCAATCCACTCGTTCATGAAATCGCGGTGGTAGTTTACTGCGAAAGACTGTTTTTCTCCGTTCTTATCGGCTTTTACATCTCTCAGCCAAATGCCTTCTTCGATCAGTTTCGGAACGATTTTGGTGCTTGAAGTGCTGTTTCCCCTGACAATTTCATCATCCAACACTCTCAGTCCTCTTACGAGATGTTCCGGAGGTCTGTCTATTGCATAGAACGGGAGCATTTTCGGTTCACGCGTACCGGAAGTAAGTCCTACGGGTGCATTGTCGACGTAGTAAACTCTTCTGATTTCTTCGTCCCCGGATATTGTGAACGAACTGCTGCCGACGGTAAACGGTTTGACGTTGTCGGACATCATGGATGCGATAGTCGCTGCGGCGGCATATTCCGATGTTCCGGCGGAAATGTTCACGTATATGTCGCATTCTCCGTTTTTCTTCTCGCTGTCTATTATTCCGAGAACGGTACGGAGCATTGCGGAGAAATCGGATACGACTTCGTTGTGTTCCGTAATTTCGGCATTCGGAAGTTCGGAGGAAATCATATCGACGACACGGTCGTAGAATTCATGATATACTCTTGTCCTGGAAGCGTTAAGGTCGTCTCTGATGTAATGAATCAGATGCACTTTCGTTGCATCGTAGTATTTCACCGGGTCTGCGACTTTTACGGTCTCGAATGTGACACATCCGATGACAACTCTTTCCTTCCTGCCGTTCGCCATGTGTTATGGATGTCATTTCAGTTATTTCAACAATTACATTCATTTCAATCATTTCAATCATGTGAAATAAATATTATGTACTGTGTTCGGCAATTCTGGTAGGTAACTTCTTTTGATTTGTTCTGCGGGTATT
>CAVIAJ010000024.1:0-11804 GCA_963640855.1 Candidatus Methanomethylophilaceae archaeon | reverse complement strand
ATGAACTCCGCCGTGCAATAACATCGTTCATCGGAGGAATGATGTCGCCGTTGCTCAAGGAAGGTACTTTCAGGCAGCTCGGTGTTGTAACAGGTATCACTCAGATAACAAAAGAGAATATCTTCAGCGGAGTGAATAATTTCACACGTAATGACATATTCGATGTCAAATATGATGAGATGTTCGGTTTCACCAATGATGAGGTAAAACAGATCTGCGCCAATTACGGCCATCCTGAGAAATTCGAGGAAGCCAAAGAATGGTACGACGGATACCGTTTCGGAAATGTTGACATCTACAATCCCTGGAGTATTCTGAATTATATTCAGAAGGATTTCAAACCCGAAACATATTGGGTTAATACCAGCGGAAATGAAGCGATATATGAGATGCTGTTAAAAGCGGACAGCGAACTCACCGAAAATCTGAAGATTCTCGGTGCCGGTGGCACCGTGTCGGAAGAAGTTACCAGGACACTTACCTTTGACGATCTCGAGGATATCGGTAAAGTATACTCACTTATGGCTCTTGCAGGATATCTCAAAGCGATACCGAAAGGACAGAACTGCGAACTTTCGATACCGAACAGAGAACTGTTCTTCGTATTTTCGGGAATGCTCAGCCGTGTTGCTTTCAAAGGAGGAAGCAGCAGCAAGCTCAATGGTTTCACAGATGCAATCAGGGCCAATGACATTGACAAAATGAAGAGTGCGTTATACGAACTTATCATAATGATCAGCTCCCGTGTTCTGAATGACGAACATTCATATCAGGCATTCATCACGGGAATGCTCATGAATCTCTGCGGAAGTTATGATATAAAAGCAGACTTTGAGAACGGAAAAGGCTACTACGACATTATGATGATCAGAAAAAAGGGAGACAGCCCCAATATTGTCATTGAACTGAAGATATCAGACGATGAGAAACATCTCGAACAGGATGCAAAATCAGCTCTTCAGCAGATTAAAGACAGAGATTACGCACACGGTCTCGAAGGAAAAACAATCCTTTACGGAATAGCGTTTTCAGGCAAAGAGCCGTTTATTATTTCAGAAGAAATCTGAATATTCAGTCGTATCCTTTCGTTTTGTCGCCCGACTGCCGATTTTGAGTGAGTATTATAAAGGACCTTTAAACTTGTTAAATCTATGAAACAGCTCCCTGTCGGCGTCCAGGACTTCATATCGGTACGTGAAGGTCAATTCTATTATGTGGACAAAAGTATGCTGATAGGGCAGATACTGAATTTATGTCCGAACGGCGTGTTTTCGATAACAAGACCCCGCCGTTTCGGAAAGTCTCTGAATCTCAGTATGCTTGATGCTTTTTTCAACATCAAATACAAAGGAAACACGTGGTTTGACGGATTGGAGATATCGAAACACCCTGAGTATGACAGGTACAAAAACGCATTCCCTGTCATATCGATAAGTCTGAAATTCGATGACATCAAAAATTACGAAGATTTCATAGAAATGTTCAACTCTAAGCTCTTTGAGGTATTCGATAATTTCACATATCTCAGAAACTCGCCGAATCTGAATGAAGATAATATCAAGATGTTTGACAAATACTATTCGGGAGAAAAGACTCTTACAGATTCAAAAGTGGCTTTGAGTAAATTGTGCACCATGCTGAAAAACCATCACAATTCCAAAGTCGTTGTGTTAATTGATGAATATGATGCCACGGTTAACGATATGGAAAATGAGAAACTCCGTCGCAGAATCACGTCGTTCCTCGGAGCAGTATTGTCACCGTTGCTCAAAGAAAGTACTTCCAGACAATTGGGTGTTTTGACAGGCATTACCCAGGTAATGACGGCTAATGATTTCGGCGGATTCAACAATGTCATCAGAGACGATATTCTCAACACTCATTTCGGAGATATGTACGGTTTTACTGAAGATGAAGTAAAACAAATCTGTGCGGATTACGGTCATCCTGAGAAATTCGAAGAAGTAAAAGAGTGGTATGGAGGATACCGTTTCAACGAATCGGAAGTCTGCAATCCCCGGAGTATTCTGAATTACATTCAGAAGAACTTCAAACCCGACTCCTATTGGGTGGAAACAGGCGGTAACAGAGAGATATACAACATCATATCGAAAGCTGATGATGAATTGACTGATTATCTGCAGATATTGACTTCCGGAGGAACAATCACGGAAGAAGTCAACACCATATTATTTTCCGACGGTTACCGCAGCATATACTCACTTTTGGCTATTGCAGGTTACCTCAGAGCGGTACCGAAAGGACAGCTTTACGAATTATCGATACCTAACAGAGAATTACTTTCCGTGTTTTCATACGGAAAATCCTCCGGCAGTTCCGAATAACAGCGGGCCTCAAATCATAACAGACATCATACATCCGCAGTACCGTATACTTCATACCAGTCAAGTATAAGAGAAAGCAGAGGTTACAGGCACGCATGATAGTCGTAGGCGGATCGACATCCAGGGACCTTGCGAAAGAGATCGCATCGATACTCGGATGCGGATACATCGAAGCTGCCACCGTACGTTTCCCCGACGGTGAATGCTACACAAGGATCGAACAGGAAACACTGGATGACGATGTCGTCATTGTACAGAACACATACCCGGATGAGAATCTCGTGGAGATGTTCCTTCTGCAGGATGCGGTAAAGAACGCAGGTGCGAAGAAGGTCACATTGGTTATTCCCTACTTCGGATACGCCAGACAGGACCGTGTGTTCAAAAAAGGCGAACCGGAATCCGCGAAGGTTATGTGTCAGCTGCTTTCAAGAGTCTGCGATCACGTTATTACGGTGGATCTTCACAAAGAAAACGTCCTGGAAGCATTCGGATGTCCCTACACAGATGTCAAAGCCGCCAATGCCATGGGTGATTTCTTCAAAGATAAGGACATCGACATGGTGTTCTCTCCCGATATCGGTGCGGCGAACCGTGCGAAGATGGTCGGAGAGAGAATGGGTAAGCCCTACGACCACCTTGAGAAGAAGAGACTTTCGGGTACGGAAGTGGTCATACAGCCCGCATCTTCGGATGTGAAAGGAAAGAGCGTTCTGATTGTTGATGATATGATCTCAACCGGAGGTACGATTATGACTGCGACCACACAGCTTAAGGCCGCAGGCGCAAGGAAGGTTACCGTTGCATGTACGCACGGCGTGTACGTGAATAATGCACTTGACAGGCTGAAGAAATCGGATATCGACGATCTGCTTTCATGCAACACGCTCATGTCCGAGACATCCCGTATTCCCGTAGCGGGAATGATTGCCGATGCAATCAAGAGGAGGCAGTGAAATGGACAAAACCGCCGAGAATTACAATGAATGGTATCTCGACATTGTCGAGAAAGCAGGACTTTCCGATAAGAGATACCCGATTAAGGGAATGAACGTATGGACACCGTACGGATGGAAGATCATGAGAAACATCGATACTTACATCCGTAATGAATTCGACAGAGATCACGATGAAGTTTCATTCCCTCTTCTGATTCCCGAGACAGAATTCAAGAAAGAGAAGGACCACATCAAAGGATTCGATTCAGAAGTGTATTGGGTAACACACGCGGGATTGGATGAATTGGATGTAAGGTTGGTTGTAAGACCTACAAGTGAGGCCGCAATGTATCCGATGTTCTCACTGTGGATAAGATCCCACCAGGATCTTCCCATGAGGGTGTATCAGATTGTGAACACCTTCCGTTATGAGACGAAACAGACACGTCCGTTCATCAGAGTAAGGGAAATTCATTTCTTCGAGTCGCACACATGTCACGATTCCGAAGAAAACGCACAGGTTCAGATTGAAGCGGATATCGATATTCTGAAGAGATTCATGAAGAAACTCTGCCTTCCGTACTATCTGCTCAGGCGTACGGATTGGGATAAGTTCCCCGGTGCGTACTACACCGTGGGTATCGATACGGTTGTTCCGAACCTCAGAACTCTGCAGTTGGGTTCGATTCACCACTACAGGACTAATTTCTCCGTTCCGTATGACATCACATACGAAGATGAAAACGGAGAACACAAACACGTACACCAGACAACCTTCGGAATGTCCGAGAGATTATTGGGTGCTGTCATTTCGGTACACGGAGACGAGAAAGGTCTGTGTCTCCCTCCCGCGATTGCACCGTTCCAGATTGTTATCATTCCTATTCTGGGTAAGGACAACAAAGTGGATGTCGCCGCGGAAGCACGTAAGCTTGAATCGGTTCTTTCCGAAGCGGGATTCCGCGTGAAGTTGGACGACCGTGACGTACGTCCCGGAAGCAAATACTATGATTGGGAAATCAAAGGCGTTCCGCTTAGACTTGAATTGGGTGCGAGAGACATTGCGAACAATGTTGTATCATTCGCAAGGCGTGACACCGGAGAGAAGGGAACAGTGGATATGACATCTCTTGTTCCCGGTGTTAAGCTGATTCTCGATCGGCAGATGAAGGACATGGAAGAGAAAGCATGGAAATTCCAGATGGATGCAATCACCGATTTGGAGTCCATGGACGATGTTCCCAAGGATACGGACGATGCAAAACTCCATGTGTACAGGTTCGGATGGTGCGGATGCCCCGAATGCGGACACAAATTCGAGGATGAGCACAACATCAAGATTCTCGGTACACCGTATGTACCTGAGGAATACGACGGTAAGTGTATCGTCTGCGGAAAGAAAGTCACCGTCCCTGCCTACGCAGCAAGGACGATGTGATTTCGGGAAGCGGAATCATTCCTTCAGGAATGATTTCGCTTCCGAATAGATTCTGTCAGCGGCTTCGGTCGAAATCCATTCTTTTTCGAGATATTTCAACTCAAGCTGGTATTTTTTAACGTAGTTTTCGCATTCCTGCTGGAAATGTTCCTGATCTCCCATACCTGTATCGATTTTTAATGCATACTTATAATCGGCGAGATCCAGCATGAATTTCATGTACTGTTCGGGAGTCATTCCGGAGACTTCCGCTCCTTTGAATAAATCCTGTGATGCCATGAAAGCATCCTGACTGCAGGCCATGGCGGGTGTGAGGTACATCACACCGGGATACCTTCTGATAAGTTTCAGATAATTTTCGGAGCTTCCCAAAGGAACGCATATGCAGTCGTCACATACTTTACCGTGACCGTCGGTGAATATGGTGACGGGTGTTTTGAGCATTTCTTTACACCAGTCGAGGATGCCGAGGAGACCGTTTCCGCATAATCCGTAGTATAACGCGATTCCGTCGACTCTTCCGTCGATGCGGGTGAGTTCGTCTCTGATTGATTCTCCGAGATGGGCGGGTTCGGAATGGAGTCCGAGGTCCATCATCCATATGATTATCGAATAACCGTCGTCGGAGACTCTTACTTTCCCTTTGAGATAATCGTCCTCGTCTATTCCTGTGTACTCTATATTGTGTTCTTTGAGTTTGGGGATGAGTGTTACAGTGTTTTTGTTTCTGAGGAGATAGATCTTCTTTTCTTCGGGATCCTTCGCTATGTTGTACACCATCTCATCCTCGAGGATGGGGCATGCGATCATTGCAAGTGTTCCGCTGGTCATGGGTGACGAAATTGATTGTATGTTGATAAATGGGTAAGTATCACGGGTGATACTTGGGCGTTGTATTCTGTTCGGAGAAGCTGTATGAGTGTGATTTGAATAAGGCAGCATCCATTGTAAATGAGCAGATCAAATCGTATGAGTACATCAATTCGAAAGATCCGGATTTTGTTATGGGATGTCCGATATCTTCCCCGCATTCACTGGGATGTCAGTTACGCGGATACGAGCCGTTTATTATGGATGTGATATTGGAACCTGATTACATTAGTGATCTGGTGAAATTTACTTCAGATTATTTTATGACGATTACACTGAAATTCTCGATACGGGACTGGCGGATTTTGTTATGCTGTCGTCGGCGTACGAAACGGCGGAAGTGTTCGGTTCGGAGTTTTACCGTAATGATGTATTACCGTTATTCAGACCGTTTATTGAGTTGTCGCACAGTTACGATATTCCGATAGGTACACATCCGCACGGATGTTTCACCGAAGGGAAAGGGATTGAAGATTTGGAGTACGTTCTTGATCTGGGTGTTCAGTCGCTGTATTACGGTGAGAACAACGATATGAGGAAATTACGGGAATTATGTGATTCACGTGTTTCGGTAACTGGGGAAATAGATTCGTTCACTACGATTTATCTCGGAGATAAGGAACGTATAGAGAAAGATGTGAATGCATGTCTGGATGCGTTTGAGGGTGTGCCGTATATTCTGTCGTGTTCGTGTTCGGTGGATCGTTTTTTACAGTTGGATAAGGTGAAGATGATGGTGGATGCGGTGAGGGCAAAGGTGCCTTAGGCGCTCATCATCATTTATAACGTTACTTCACCACGACAATTTGTCAGTTCCTCGAAGAACTGAACCTGAGAATTGACTTTCTTATAATGTTTGAACATTAAGTCTATTCCGCGCGTTATTTCAGCACGCATGTATGTGCTGAAAATATCTTCTTCGGATATCGTCTTGGAGAAATGCTGCGATACCAATATGGAGAACTGTGACTCATCAGTACCTAAAATTGTAGGTTTGTTGAACTCTTGGCCTAATGAGTCCTCAAAATCCACAGATGGTGTCTTCTCTATGCTGAGTGACAATCCGAGGGCCATACGGCATATGATGTTTCTGCGTAAATCAAGTGATTCTGATAAGAAATCTAACTTCTCAGTAGTTTCTTTAGATAATTTCATTTTACTGGACATTTTATCACTCAAAATAGCCGTTTATGACCTTTGGTTTCTCTGTTTTTCTGACTGTGTATGACTTACAGATATTCTTTTTCAGGATCTCATGACTTTCTCCGATTACTTCGCGATCATGTGACAATAATATTATCTGTGCATTGATAGACGGGAAATATTTCTCGGCCAAGTTGTGAACATGTTTTGTATCCATTCTGCCGAGAGGAGAGTCTACGATCAGAGGGAAATTGGAATTGGATATGGAGTGCAATCCGTATATAACTGAATACATCAGAATTCCTTTTTCACCTTCCGAAATGAATGAAATGTCTATGATTTTATCATCAAAATCAAAAAGTTGAATTTCGAAAGATTCTGTTATGCGGATTGCTTTGACCATATCTTTTGTGTTCTTCAAAATGTGATATATTTCATTGATTTTATTTTCAAGATTGTTTCTGGAATCATCTAAAATAATCTCGATTTTATCGTCGATATTTCCCATCACGAGGTCGATATTCTTTATCGTTTCTTTATCGACATCAGTGAGAACAATCAACCTTTCTTCACGACCGAGATCACTATTCAAGGATGCTAATTTTGAATTCAATGTTTTCAATTGAGCTTCATCGATTTCAATCTGTCTTTTCAAAACGCCTATTTCAGTTTTCAGAGTCATTATGTTGGAATCCAACTCTTCAAGAGAATTATCACTCAGTTTGGATATTTTCTTCTTAAGGTTATTGATCTCATGGATGTAATTTTCTCTGTTGTAGACGTTTTCCAGAAATTCGTCAATATCTTCCTTTACCGGAACAGAGGATTCCAGCTGTTTAACTTTAAACAACGGAATGTTGAGGACTTTTTCCTTAGTTTGGATTCTAGTTGAAAATTCGGCAATTACTGCATTCAGTACATCTATGGATTCGGATGGGTCGGATTTAATGATTTCATCAAATTTCGGACTTTCAATCAATTCTTTAAGTGCCGATATGGAGTATTCGTAGATGATGTCGGAATTTTCATCCTCAGCTTGTTTTACCGTGCGGCCGATGGATTCGTTTGCAAGGAAAAACGGGAGTTTGCTGTAACAGAAATCTGATATTGCACGGTTCGAATCATCATAACCTGCATTGGATTCATCGAGCTTGGCATCATAATTTCCACGTTTTTCAGAAGTCGAACCGATCAACCTCGACCTTTCGTCTTCTAAATCGGTAAGTTTTTCTGCATATCCTGAAACAAATCCATTGCTGCATTCCAGAGATTCGGTCTTTTCATTGATTTCTTTTGTTACTTCATCGATTGATTCTTTAATCAAAGCAATGGCCTTCGAATTGGGCGATGAAGTTCTTGAAATGATACGTTTCCGTACTTCGATCAGGTCTTTTCTGAGCGTCTTTAATTTTGATATTCCGGTCAGGTTGTCGACAGCATCGGAAAGGAATTGTTTTGATGAGTCCGAGGAAATTGTATCTCTGACTTTTTCACCGTCGAAGAAGAAGAATTTCGAGGATGCAGGCGGAATGATCTTTTCGACAAAATACGACCAGTAATCTAAATCTATTAACTCGACCTTAGAATCGCCTTTTCTGAGTGAAAGTTCTTCTGTAATTTTGTCATTTTTGACAACAAACTGGCGTTTTACATTGATTGCCATCGGAGAATTGTCTTCATCTGCCGTTATGTTCAGTGAGATAGACATCGGACCTATGGAATTCTTAGAATACACACTTTGGAGGTATTTCTGATATTTTTGATCCGACAGAGGCACGCCGTCAAATCTGTTACCGTATAAACAAAGACGGATGGCATCAACCATAGAAGTTTTACCTGCACCGTTCTGTCCGCCGATAAGAATAATGTTGTGGTCCGAGTCAACTGAAAGATCTATTTTGTGTGTACCGACATAATTGCGGAAATTAGTAATCTCGAGATCAGTGACAATCATCAGCGACCACCGTTCTGAATTTTTGTCATTGAGTATTCTGTCAGTGCTTTTTCCAATTTTCCGTATATGCCCACTCTGTGGGAAACATCGGACATATCTTCCTCAACAGCCAATAAACTGTCTGTCAATGTATCAATCGAGTCGAGTTTTTTTTTACACCGCCGAGGAGTTCATCTATTGATGACTGATCGTCACCGTCATAAATCCAAGCTAATTTTATCGCAGTAATCTCCTCGGGTGTAATCAATTCGGCCTCAGGTACTGTTTCTTTCAGTTTTTCCTGAATCGATAATAATTCGACCAACAACTCATGCCTCACTTTCATTTTGAACGGGCCGAGCGTTTCGTTTCCGTAATCCGACTCTCCCAGCGTCTTCACAGCATAGAATTCTTCGTACAATTTATTGAGGCGTTGGTTCTTTCTGTATTTTTCACGATAATCGGGGTTATCGCGAATAGCTTTCAACTTGTTACGGAATTCTCTCAGCGGGATGTATTCGGTGTGTCCCTCGTCAATGAGACACTGAATTGCTTTGTCTTTGTCAACTACAGTACAGGTCCAGCAACCGAAACGACTGGTGCCTGACGGCGGTGTTCTACCGTCCATTATAAATGATATTTCAGCTGTTTCTCCTGCATATAATTTGTAAAGTTCTTCATTGGTGCCGCCCCAACCGGGGTTGTTATCAAGAAGATAATTCCATACATTTTGATCAGTCATATTTTCCAGCGGCGCATAGACAAAAGCACCTTTGATTGAACCGTGTTTTCTCATTTTTGTGTCAACCAACTGGTGTTTTTCCAAACTTTTTGCACGGTTGGAGCTTTCGGCTTTCCTGGTTCCCAGAAGAACAAGAACTTCTCCGTTTCTCTTTACGTTTGACAGGATGTATTCATCCATCGGTTTGATTTTCAAACGGCTTGTACACCATCTGAACCATTTATTGGGGGACGGATATCCGCGACCTATGAGATTAACCCAAAAAGTATCTGTGATTTTGGGCCTAAGTAACTGAACATCGAGAGGTATATTGTCTCTGTCTGCGGCGCATTGTATTTTTTCGCACAGCTTTTTCATGCGTATTGCCACAGACGGGGATTCAACCATGGTATTCGTCGAGAGAACATGTATTGTGTGAGTGCGTTCTTCCGGTTTTAATGTCAAGAGCATTTCATAAACCATCTGTAGAAGGCAAGTAGAATCTTTTCCGCTGCTGAATCCTATTATCCAGGGGCGATTGTAATTGAGGTATTCGTCCCTAAGATCATCTACGATTGGTTTTTGATCAAACATATTCTGTCCCTTGTCGATTGTTAATGTGCATTCTGTTTTTGAAATGATCGTCAATTTTTAATGAAATTAAGCATCACTGGTCATTCCAATCGATTCATTGAATTTTTTCTTGAATTCCATCATGAAGTAAATCAAATCTTCAGGCGTTTTTGATTCTGTTACTTTTTGATAAAACAGGTTCAAGCCACCCAATGCGAAACTATGAATCAATTCTGTGTTCGCTGAATATTTTGAGTTATTCATCAAATACTCATCAGACTCACTTTCTGGTAACATATCGAATCTTAACACATAGTCAATTTTTTCTTCAAATGACAGTCCGCGAACATTTTCACTGAGCAGAATCATCCTTCTGATTGTAGTGTATGAGTCTTTTCCTTTTTGTCTCACCATTACTTCTGAAGTGATTTCCGCAGGACTTTCATTTGGTATCGAATCTTCATCTGGATTATATGTTGCGGCCTTATTATTCAATAGACCATATACGGCACAAAACATGTATGCTTTGTAATATGTGTCAAAAAGTTTAGGCCTCATCTTCGTATCCGATGTTAACTATTTGATTTTTTTTTGCATAGGTCCCTCTCAGTATGACAGAATCAGGAATCATTTATTGACACCTCCTCGATGTAAGTTTTGGATTCAGAAACTTTGTTGATGCGGTATATGATGCCGACGTTATTGGAGAGTGTCTCTTTTGCAACATTCCAATCTTTGTCCATAATGGCCAAGATGCCTTGTTTTGCCATTTTCGGAAGTTCGTTGCATATATTTTTAATATGTTTTTCATCAGTGTTCGAGAAAACTGCATCCATAACCAATGGATACGGTTCAGCATCTAATTCTAAATCTTCGTTCGCTCTTTCCTGTGCTACTTTGAGTAATGTGGTGATGAATGCAAAATTCTTCACTGTTTCCAGCCCTTTTGACGCGTCTAGAACTGAACCTTCGGCTGATAATGATATTTTATAATCATTGGACAACTCGATAGAACGCTTACCATGATACATGCTCTTAAAGACAGATTGGAGTGTTTCTTTCATTTTTTCCAATATTTCAACAGAGCCTTTGTTGTATTCTTCTTGTGCTTTTAGATACAAGGCGCGAACATATCTCAATTCTTCATCCAATTCTATATTGATTCCTTCCGATTCGGACAATCTTTCTATTATCTTTTCTTCCTCGGTTATTACTTTATCCCAATTAATTTTCTGAGCTTTGAATCTCGATAGCTGTTCGACAGATTCATCATATTCTTTTTTGCAATTGGTGTATTTTTCACTAATTGTTTTCGCATCTGCTCCCTGGTCACCTATTTCTCTCAATAGGTCTCTTGCTTCATTGGAATAATTGATGAGGTGTGTATTTTCACGAGTGTATTCATCACATCTCATATCGAAGCGATTTGTCATTTCATTAGATTCCGTGTAATAGCCCATGTCTTTTTTCAGTGACGCTATTTGTGAACCAATTGATTCAGGAGGAACATAATGCAATAATTCTTCCAGCGCTAGTTTGCATTCTTCATTCGTAGAAAGATCGCACCCGCAAGCACATTTGCCTCTTCTGAGCAGACATTTGATTGTTTCCGCAGTAATGTCTGGAATGCTCTTATCAATTACATTGTAATTTTTCAACTCAGAAGAAAGGGAGCGAGACATTAATTTCAGATATTGTTCCATCATCATCGGAGTGAATGATTGGATGAGGTCATTTTTAGCAACGACTATGTTCCCTTCTGTTTCTTCTATTAGCTTATTTTTTGATTAACGATTTCCGAAATCGTTGCACTTTACTTTTTCCGATTCTTACTTCCTCTCGG
>CAVIAJ010000023.1:0-13266 GCA_963640855.1 Candidatus Methanomethylophilaceae archaeon | reverse complement strand
CATGTCATGTAAACAGAACAAAGTCAGATGATGAAATCATTTGACACACTGTTTTTCAGATATAACCGGAAGGCACCATCCTCTCATCGGCTGTGAAAGCAGTATGTAAACAACAATCACAGACAGTATGAGGAGAAGTATGCTTGTTACCGAACTCAGTGAAAATTCAAAGATGTATCCCAACAGATACAGTATTGCGAGAGCTGCGGCGACTTTGTACGCACGTCTGCTTTTTTCCATAATGGGATATATCAGAAACAGGCACAGAAAATCCACCGAGATGTTTCCCAACAGTATGCTTACCTGCTTTTCCGTGAAGGAATTCTGGGAGAAGTCGAGAGAGTAACTTATCATCGACAGTACAACAATCATAACGTACAGTATGATGTATACGACGGCCCTATCGATTATTCTTCTGTCGACATCGGCCATTTTCACTTCCATACTTCGGTCGTAGTAAATGCCCCGTAATTAACGTTTTCTGAACATTCTTTCCGATGAACTGTATTTATAGCGGTGTGTTGTTCGGCATTGCAATGAAAGTCAATGACAGGATAGGTTCCGCTGTCAGATGGATTACGTCCAATGCGGTTGCCATAACACCAAAGCTGATGGGCGTTCTTCTGATTATCTATGCTGTCGTTCTGTCGTACATCTACATTATGGGGTACGATTTGGGCTTAACCGCAGAAGGAGATTATATTGTATTTACGGCGATATTTCTTCTGATCGCTTTCGGTACGCTGATTTTACTGGATTTTTCAAACAATCTCGGCCGTGCGATCGGATTCTATGCATTGGCTATCGGTAGCGGCAGATTTCTGAATCATATACAGACCGTGTTAGATCCTCACGGATTTCCGTTTCTTTACTCATTGATTACGGCGGGAATGGCCGTCAACATGATGATTACGGGATTTACGTTTGTCAGAGGTTCGGCAAGGTCCCGTACAAGTATGACGGTGACAACCTCACTGATGCTTATCGCAACTCTCATTTCGCTTTATTACAACGCGGCGACGTATGAAATGGATTTGGGAGAAATCTTCGAACTGTATCCCGATCAGTGTATCATCTGCATAATGTACGCTCTTCTTATCCTCATGATAGGTACGGAGCAGGTAAGACTGAACATGCCTTCGGTAAGATACCAGAATATGCTCGGATCGATAAGGCGTGTCACCGCCACGGAACCGGAATCGTATATTCTCAGATCGGATGCGAAGATACTGGAGAAAGCCTTCGAAGACAGATCGTCCTGGTCCCCTGTTACTGACGGAGGGCCTGCGGAATGCGAGTATGTGTTCACGGTTACACACCGTATGAACGATGTTTCGTACGTACGTGCGCAGAAATGGAAGGATTCCGAGAAAATTCATTTAACGTTAACCGAATCCGTCACGGGTTCGATGCTTTATGCGAACAGAGTGTCCGTAAGCGGTATCCGCTGCGACGGAGGTGCGGAAAACTGCAGCCACATTTCCTTTTTCGGAGACGGCGGACTTGCAGTCACATTCAATGTGAGGGATGAGGTGGAAGAATGGCAATGAAATCCGCTTCCAACACAGTCCTTTCCGTTGTAATCAAAGCAGCCGTAATTGTGTTTGTCGCAATAGATTTCATTGCAATGAGAAGGTCGATTGAGTCCACTCAGGCTGTTGTTATGATATTCCTGTCTGTAACGGTACTGATGTCTCTGATGATGTTCGTCAAAAAGAACGAGAACACGATGATGAACATCTCCGTTTTCGGTATTATGTGCGGTCTTTTTGTACTGCAGAAATCGTTTGACGGTTATGACGCATCCGACTACACCGTTGTTGTGCTTTCAGCATTGGAATCCGCATTCGGTGTGATTATGATTTATCTGAACATTCTTCTCTACGGAGGAAGCAGATACAATCAGATGCGTCTTTTTGTGATTTCGGGCATTACGATTTTCTTACTGCTGTTCGTTCCTTTGATTTATATCGGATTCAAAGATGCATATCTCGGAGAGGCAATAATGAAGTATCCGGCCGATTTTGCCCTCATAGCGGTGTTGATATTCTATATGGCGGTGCTTTCCCGCCCGCAGGTTAAATATTATTCTCTTAACAAACAGATGGCATACAACATCAAAACGCTGAACAGCACTTTGTTCCTTGACAGTGACGCCTATATGCTGAGAAGCGAATTCGTCAGATTCCTGAATACGGAATGGAACGCATCCGATGACGTGGGTGTCGTCGGTACAAAATCGGCGGATTTCGTTTCCGACGGATCGACGGCGAAAGTCGTACTGAAGAAATGCGATGACGGCAACGTTTACGGTTCGATATTTACGGAGAGTAACGGAACTTCCATTCAGACGCCGATGCTTCCTGTGAAGCAGATTGTTTACGAAGGCGACGAGAATACATGCGACCGTTTCACGTTATACGGGGAAGACGGTTTCTTTGTAGTGCTGAAAATAAAAGACGACGTTATCCTTCAGGAGAGCCGTCTCTTAAGGATTTACTATTGGATTACAGGGTATCCGTATGAGTGAAATCGGAAGAAACACTTCCCTTTTCCTCATATCGGGAGCATCTGTTATCTGGGGATTTTTAGGTCTCTGCATAAGAGATCTTTCCGCAGCGGGTCTGACATCGATTCAGATGTTTGAATTAAGATGTCTTATCTGCACGGTGATTATTGCCGTTATCTTTCTGATTACGGATAAAAGCAGATTCAGAGTTAACAGAAAAGATCTGAAACTCCTCATTTTTATAGGTGCGATCAAGATTGCCGCAGATACCAGTTATTTCCAGGCTCAGTTAATGGTCGATCTTTCATTGGCTGCGGTATTGGAGAATACGGAACCGTATTTTGTTGCTATTATCTCATACTTCCTTTTCAGGGAAAGACTCAGCAGGATACAGAAATTATCGTTGGTTGTCGCATTTGCGGGATGTCTGATGGTTTCGGGTGTTCTGGGAGGTGTCGGAGAAGTAAATGCCGCAGGTGTGGCGGTCGGTCTTATTTCGGGACTGACGTTTGCAATGTACACAGTAGGTGTGAAGAAAGTAACCGATGACGGATGCAATCCGGGAACGATTCTCTTTTACATTTTCCTGGTGAGTTCCGTATGTACGCTTCCGTTCTGCGATCCTGTTTCAATGGTACAGATTACGTTCTCTGATGCTCAGGTAATTTATCAGGTTCTGATGCTCGGAATTGTTTTCACGCTTATTCCGTACTATATGCATGCATTGTGTCTGAAAGGCATCTCCGCAACGATGTCTTCGGTTGTACTGTTCCTTGAAGTGGTTATGTGTGCCGTTGTCGGAGCGGTATTCTTCGGTGAAATTCCGACCGTTGTCACAATCATCGGTATGGTGTTCGTTTTCATCGGCATTCTGATGATAAACAGGGAAGATTCCCATGCGGAAACATCATCTGCGGAATACAATCACAGAGGATGATGAACACTTTAATATGGCAGTAATCTCTGGTCGTAAACAGGACGTCATCCAATGGAAGGCAACGCCGACAACCGCGAAGAAATGACAGTTAGTTTACCGATATTCCGTAAAAAGGAGTCGTTCTGATGCGCATATGTTCTACATACGGAAAGAAACACGATCTTACTTTCCGTTACGATTACGAAGAAGTACACATGGATGTTTTCGATAAAGTTCCGGAGAATGCGGATTCTGATACTATCATCACATTATGCGGAAAGAGTCCGTCGCTTATACCTCAGGGATTCAACGGATACGTAGACAACGGCATAGAAGTTCTTCACGGATACAGAAGCATCCGTTCCTATCACGATTTCAAGGGAACTCCCGATGTCTGTGAAATTGTGAATATGTTTTCGAAGGTACAGGACATAGCAAAGGGTGCCTTCACGGTAAATTCATTCAAAGATCTCAGCAAACTGTACGAAGCTTCGCAGATTATCGACAGACGTCACGTACTGATCGGTATGGGCGATATGGGTACTGTTACGAGGCTGAGAAGCAATCTTCTGGGTAATGAGTTTACATTCGGTTACATCGGAGCGCCTACCGCAGACGGTCAGCTGGAAGCGGATATGCTCGATGATTTGGGTGACGACTGTACAATCGTGGGAATTACGGGATGCAATATCAGCGACAACAGATTCACCGAGATGCAGGAAGCCGCCATCAGGAAAGCCGGTTTGGATGCGATTTCTCTTACTTTCGATTCGAAAACATCCGACAGAATGGGAGAAGTCATGGTCGAGTATCAGATCAGGGGACTGAATATAACAATTCCGTTCAAAACCGAAATAATGTCCGTTCTCGACGAATGTTCCGAAGAATCGATTAAAATCGGTGCCGTAAACACCATAGTAAACGATGACGGAAAACTCACGGGATACAACACAGACTGCACGGGAATCATGGATGCTTTCAGAAGAAGCTGCGGCAATGTTTCCGGAAAACGTGTTGTTGTTGTGGGATCGGGAGGAGCGGCAAGGGCTTCCGCTTACGCAATGAAGTCTTTGGGGTGCGACGTAAGCGTTCTTGCAAGGAACGAAGTCACACTTCTCGAATTATGTGACGATTTACTCGTAGAACCCTCATCAAATCCCGATGTCTCCGATTATGATATCATAATCAACTGCACACCGATAGGAATGATCAGAGATTCCGTGTACCCCTTCGATCTGAACACAATGAATGAAAATCAGTGTGTTTTGGATATGGTTTACAACAGAAGAACAAGACTCATGCAGAAAGCGATTACGCTCGGCTGTAAGATTGTCAGCGGTACCGATGTTCTTTTGGGACAGGGTGCGGAATCGTTCAGACTGTGGTTCGGAAGGGAACCGGACATGGATGCAATGAGAGATGCAATCTCCCGTTGAATCACATATCGCTGTCTGTATCTCTGAAGTTGAGTGCGGGACACGGTCCGAAACAGTCTCCGCATCTGATACACTCGTCGGGATTCATTTCCACTTTTCCGTCTTTCATGTACAGTGCGTGCTGTTCGCATCTTGTCGCACATAAACCGCATCCTACGCACTGTTCCGATCTTATTACCAAATCAAACAGCTTTTTGATAGTGTTGCGTGCGTCTTTTTCGACGGATGCTTTGGAGATGATTGCTCCTTCCCTGTAGATTGTTATGTAATCCACGGAAACCCACTGTCCGTCGGGATCTTTCTCAACGGTTCTTCCCAAAACCTGCATGAATGCAGACAACCTGTCAATATCGACAGGCCTTGATAATGCGGCTTCGATACTGAAACCGATTACACAGGGAGAATATCCTTCCTGAACTTTGATCGAGATAGGTCCTTTCTCGGGAGTCTTTGTCTGTTTTGTGAGTTCGGCGACATCCTTTCCCGTGAGTCTGTTCACTTCGTCTTTGATAGACTGGGGAACTTTCTTCCATCTCCACAGGCCGTATTCCTTCCATTCCTTCGGAAGTCCGCGGGATTCCATATAATCGTTGAGATATTCATCCCATTGGGGATATCTGTCGGAATTACCTGCAACGGTATCGAATTCCGCCAAATCGGAAGCGGGACAGAGGAAACAGCCGATACGGTCGAGACCTCTTGTGTACCATACGTTAAATGGTGCTTTTTTGTAGAAAATATACATCCAAACGTGGATTGAGTTCCAACTCTGAATGGGAGAAGCACCTGTCTGTCCAGGAGTCCACGGATTGACCCATACTCTGGGCTTATCATGTCTTGCTTCGGATTCGTATTTTCTCTGACCTATGAACGATAAACATCCTCCGGGGAAGTTCTTGTTGATTGCCGCAACGGTAGGTCCCAACTTATTGGTTTTACAGCACCATCTGTAATCTTTGGCGGGAGGTCCGAATTGTACAAGATTTCCGAAGAATGCATCCGTAGGTGCTTTTTCTTCTATGAGTTTCAGCCCGTATTTCTCACAGACTTCGTGTACATGATTTACGGTTTCGTTGAATTCCAATCCCGTATTCACGAAAAGAACCGGGAGTTTTTCTCCCGCATCGAGAGTCAATAACAATGTGGTAAGCGAATCTTTTCCTCCGGAGAATGACACTACGGCAGGTTTATCGTGCTGCGCCATTGTTTTCTTAATGAAGGAAACGGCTTCGTCTCTCCTTCTTGTAATGACTCCTTCATTCGCTTTGACGGCAGTCTCCCAGTCGTTGTTTTTATCGATAACAGAAGATTCTTCAGGTTTGTACCATTTGGTCCTGACAGCCATTCCGCGTTCCGATGCAGTCATTTCCTCTGCGGACATTCTTGCGATTCCCGTAGCGATTGCAATCCTGTCTTCGGTGACGATGACAACTTCATCTCCGTCTTTCACGTCGGGAGATGCACCGATGACACCCGGTGCCATAAGATTCTTGGATTCCTGAACAAATCTGACAGCGTCGGGATTGATGACAACATATCCTTTTGTCATTGTCTTTGCGATTCTCATCGCACTCTGCATACGGTTGATTAAAACCCATCCTCTTCCCAGATCGAAACGCATTGACGCTACGGTTTTACCGTCGATGATAATCTCATCCATTCTGTCCAAAGAAGGTGCTTTGTTCAGTAAAACGATATGATTCTCTGGTATCAATGCCAATCCGGAGCCTTCTCCGTACTGCTTATCCGCAAGTCCCCTAATCATCGAAATATCGTGTTCGAATGCGGGCCTCACCTCGCCCGGAGGTGTCACCTCGACTTCATGCGTAACGCATCCGCAGACGGGACATTTGCTTTCCTCGAGGATAGGTAAATTACATCCGTCGCACCATCTGAGGTGATTCTTTCCGAGTCTGATTGCTGCCATCGTTCCACATTATTACCAGCATACCTAAAAGGATTCTCTTATCTTATTATGAAAAACCGTCTGTAAAATAAGATTTTGACAGCGAACTTTATATCAAACCCTGCGGATTCTGTCGGTTGATAATATGGTCAGGAAGATACAGGCTTCTAGGCGTGCTTTGGGGATGAACTATGCGATCAGAGAGGTCGCTGTACCGGCTGCCAAGCTTGCCGCTCAGGGCAGGAAGCTTTGTATGCTGAACATCGGAGACCCGAACAAATGGGATTTCGAGACTCCTGCGTACTTCAAGAATGCGTTGAGGAAGGCTGTGGATCACACAGACAACGGATACGGAGATTCACAGGGAAATCCGGAATTCAGACAGGCGATTGTCGACCGTGAATATGAGAAACACGGTACGAAGATTACACCGGATAAGGTGTTCGTTACATCGGGTGTCGGAGAGGCAATCAATCTTCTGATGGGTTCGATGGTCGAGGATAAAGACGAAGTTCTTGTTTCCGGACCGGGATATCCTTCCTATCACCAGTACATTGAATTCTACGGCGGAAAGACCGTTTCCTACAGATTGATCGAGGAAGAAGACTGGGCTCCCGACGTGGATATGATGAGAAAACGTATTACCGATAAAACAAAAGCAATCGTTGTCATCAATCCGAACAATCCTACGGGTGCCGTTTTCGATGAAAAAGTACTCCGTGAGATAGGAGATTTGGCTGCGGAGATGGAAGTTCCTATCATTTCCGATGAAATTTACGATAAAATTACCGAGAAACCGTTCTTCTCGATGTCACGTCTTCCTTCGGATGTTACGAGGATTGTCCTCAACGGATTCTCCAAAGTGAATCTTATGCCCGGATGGAGAGTCGGTTACGGTTACTTCATGGACGAGAGCGGAATGCTTTCGGATGTGTGGGAAGGACTGATGAAACAGTGCCGCGCACGTATCTGTCCGAATGTTCCCTGCCAGTGGGCCGCACAGGCTTCGCTTCAGGGTCCGCAGGATTATATCGCGGATATGAACAGAAGACTCAGAGACAGAGCGACATTCTCGTATGAGAGACTGAATGAAATTCCCGGAATTTCCGTAAGAGAACCCCAGGGTGCGTTCTATATGTTCCCCAAGGTGGAACTGAACGGAATCTGGAAGACAGACAAGGATTTCGTTCTCAACTTCATGGAAGAAGAGGGCGTTGTTCTCGTTCACGGTTCGGGATTCGACGAAGAATTCGGACAGGGTCACTTCCGTACGATTACGTTACCGAGGATTGAGATTCTCGCCGAAGCGTACGATAAACTCGAGAGATTTATGATCAGGCACAAAGCCTGATTGTTTTCAGGAGAAACACTCCGAACCGGATTTCATCCGGTTCGGATTCTTTTTTCATCCGACGGTTTCTCTGAATTCTTTTTTGATGGAATCCAGGACACCTTCTTCGGTTATGATGTCATGTGTCGCCATGGCGAAGGCCTTGATGAATGTAATCATGTTCGACAGTGCCATCTCCGATATTGCGTCACGGGCGAAACCTACGGTATGCGCCTCGGTTACTTCTCCGGAATCGGGTACACCGATGCAGAACATCATCTGCACCGACGGTAACGTACGGCTTACGTTTCCCAAATCGGAAGAAACGGAAATGTGTTCTCCTTTTGTCTTGTGAATTTTTACACCGAAGGATTCCAATCTTTTTGTGATCAATCCCGCAAGAGCATAGTTCGTAACGGTGTCGTCAAGAACATTTTCCGCTGCGGAAATCTTATAAGTACATCCGGTCCCCAAAGCTGCCGCTTTGACCATGTCCGTTACTCTGTCGTAAATGAATTTACATTCGTTTCTTTCGTTGGCACGCATGTAGAATATCGCAGAAGTGTACGCAGGAACAATATTCGGAGCTTCTCCTCCGTTTGTGATGATTCCGTGTACTTTTGCATCCGAAGGCATCTGCTGACGGTATGCATTGATCATATTGTACAGAGAAATCATCGCATCCAACGCATTGATTCCCTTATCCGGAACGGAACCTGCGTGTGCCGCTTTACCGAAAAATTCAACCCTCATATTTCTCATGGCGAGAGTGTTCATTCCGTCGGCGTTGAAGTAGCTGGGATGGGCCATCATTACAACATCACAGTCATCGAACATTCCTTTCCTGATGAAATCAACCTTTGATCCGACGGTTTCCTCGGCGGGTGTACCGTACACGCGGACTTCTCCTCCGAATTCGTCTACAATATCCTTAACGGCGATTCCTGCACCTGTAGCGACCGTTCCCACGAGATTGTGTCCGCATCCGTGACCCAATACGGGTAATGCGTCATATTCCGCCAGAAACACGATTACGGGGCCTTCTTTGTTTCCTTTGTGCGTAGCGACAAAAGCAGTCTCGTAACCTGCCGCACCTATTGTAACATCGAACCCGTATTTCTTCAGAAGATCTGTATGAAGTTTGCATGCTTCATACTCCTGCAGTCCCAACTCGGGGTTGTCGTGTATCTCGACAGCCAATCCTTTCAGTTCGGATGCGATTGAATCCACTTTGTCAATAATTCTGAGTTCGACTTCGCTGTTCATTTGAACACTTCTTTTTATGAGGTATTGCACACTCTCATTTGACTTTTATGAAGTAATCGCCTAAAAACATGAACACAATGATGAGAAGAACGAACGGATAATACAATTTCAGAACTCCGAGATATGAACACACTGCGATTGTTATCGAAATGATAAGACTGCATATCATGTAGTAGACTGAATAATGAATCTTACCTGTTCCGACATATCTTTCATTGGAAATGGGCATCTTATCAGTCAATACCAACACACTGAACAATGCAAGTATTGTTACGAATGCGAACAATGCGGCATAAATGATACTCTGTCTGTATCCGGAAGGAAACATTGCAGCCGAAAGAACGAATGAAATTATATCCAGGATTATGACGGCAATCTTGCGGTTCATTTCATACACCAACCTGCAATGCGGCGATGCAGCTTACGATTTTCCGGTAAAAATCATGAAACCGAGGCTGAAAAAGAATTCTTCATTGTGCATTCTTTCCTCTAATTCGTCATAAATCTCGTTGTACCATTTGTAATCGGCATCGACTCTTTCACTTGTGGGGTACTTCTCTTTCATCAGAGCGAGATCTTCTGCAATAAATGAGAAATATGTGTCAAACAAGGCCTGTCTTTCATCATAATCCATGCCGATTACATTCAGTCCGGAAACGTCAAGGCAGATATCTTTAATTCCGCCTCTTTTCAGAAATGAGTATATCTGGCGGCCGCTGTGTCTGTATCCCGATGTTTCATTTTCACGGCAGATACGGTATACTCTTTCGAAAGCTCCGTCTTCGTCGGGATATGCAAGATTCATTCCGTCGTCGATATCCTTGATCATAATGACTGCGCCGGGAGCCATTAAAGAACGTACTTTCTTGATTACTCTGTGCGGATTTTTCAAATGTAACAATACCATCGAAATGTGGACAAAATCAAAAGCGGGTATTCCGAGTTTATCCATCGCATCTCTTATGACATCCATGAATTCAGGCGATTCGAGATCGGCTTTACAGAACATACGGCTGTCGGAACCGTATTTTTCATTGGCTGCGTTGACGGCACCTTCATCATATTCAACACCGATTATTTTCGATATTTCGGGCCTGTTGCCCATTCTGTCCATAAATACGGAACCGTTGTTGCATCCGATATCAAGAACATTGGCATTTTTGAGTTGTTTGGCAATTTTGTCGTATGTACCGATGTCAAATTTTCTCATAAGTTTCTGCTGTACATCGAGACGGTGACGCTCTTTGACATCGTTACTGCTGAAATATTTGTTCTGTTTACGCTCAACGGCAGGAACAGATTCGTCTTTCTTCTCTTTTGAAGTGAGATCTATTCCCAAAAGCTGAGCGATTTTCTTCAGCAATTCGTCAATGGCGATATCCAACGGGCCGTTGGATGCATCTATCCAGTGCAGACGCTTGACATAATACTCCATTGCCATCGACAGAGTATTGTTATCGACTCTGAACGGAACTATTGTGATGTCGGTTTCATTCTTGTAAGCCATCTCAACTTCATTCAGCACATGGCGTGAATTCGATGCATTTCCGTTAAGAATCAAAATGAATATTTTCGATGAGTTAATGGCTTCGACTATGCTCGTTGCATAATCGCCTATTACATCGCGGGGTGCGTACCAGCAACGGATTTTATGGTTTTCGAGAACGGAAACGATATTATCTGCAATTGATTTCGATTCATGTTCATAACTGATAAAAACATCGTTCACAAGTACACCGGGCTCGTTATCGTACGGTAAATATATAATAGATTTGAACACAGTCGGTTTTGCTGGATTAGGCAATCATATGGTGTTTGTTATCGTGAAATCGATTCGAAAAAACCGATATACTCTTCGTTTTTTCCGACAGAACATCTTTTATTCACATACACAACGGCAATGATTATACGGGGGATGATTATCGGAACACTATAGGCAGTGTGACAGTATGGGAAACATATGGCACGACATCAGTCCGAAGAGGATTTCACCCGATGATTTCATGGTTGTTGTTGAAATCTCAAAGGGCAGTAAGAACAAATACGAACTGGATAAGGAAACAGGTCTTCTGAAACTTGACAGAATTCTGTACACTTCCACACACTATCCCGCAAGTTACGGATTCATTCCGAGAACATACGCAGATGACGGAGATCCTCTGGATGCTTTGGTTCTGTGTTCGGAACCTATCCTTCCGATGACATTGGTAAGATGCTATCCGATCGGTGCAATCAAGATGATCGATAACGGTGCAAACGATGAGAAGATCATTGCGATTCCGTTCGACGATCCGATGTACAATTCGTACACAGACATCAGCGAACTTCCGAGACACATGTTCGATGAAATGAAGCATTTCTTCGAAGTTTACAAGACGTTGGAAGGAAAGACTACCGCGGTGGATGAGATTATCGGTTCCGACAAGGTTCAGGATATCATCAAGTACACTATATCGAAGTACAAGGATTCTTTCTGCTAAATTTTACAGATGATTGCGGCAGATGATTGTTCTGCCGTAATCATTCACATTATCATTGAAACAACAGAACAGATCATTCCCGCAGCGTCGTGTGTCGCAAACCAGTTCATCGTACCGGAGAAGATACTTTCGATACCCATGGCGGCAATAAACAGACCGATCACTCTTGTTATTACGCCCAAAGCCTGTTTTCCGACATATTTCACGACAAGGTCCGAATTTCTGAGGATTGCCCAGGTAATCAGCAGTGCCGATACGCTGGAAATCATTACTGTTTCGATTCCGAATTTCGATGAAAGTAAAATTGCTGTTGTGATAACAACGGGACCGGTGAGTACGGGCGAAGCGATGATTGCCCATTTGGCACCTTTTTCGTCGTCTACGTTGGACAATCTGAGACCGAAGACCAATTCTATGGCCATCATAAGGAAGATTATACCTCCGGCGACACGGAAACTGTCCATGGAGACACCGAAGATATCCATCAGATACTGTCCGATGAGTACGAATACAATCAGGAGAGCGGCCGCTACGAAGGATGCTCTGTTTGCGTAGGCTTTCATAGTAGATCTGTCGAGATCCTTTGTAACGTTGATGAACAGCGATACACTGGCGAACGGATCAAGGATGAGGAAGAGCGAAACCGTGATTGAGACGACCGTTCCGATGTCCATGGGTCGGGGATGTGCGGTTGGGTATAAAATAACATCAATTTGGTCCGTTCAAGCACTGTTATCGTTTTTTCTCCGTCTTTTGAAAAAGAGGTCTCTTTGTCGAAACAGTGTCGATTGTTGTTGCTATAATAAATAGGCGGTTCACACTACAATTCAGCGTACAGGAATACGATTGACATGGGGGAACTGGTTGCCGTTAATGAACCTCTGATTGAGAACACACATCTCATTAATCTCAAATCACATCCTGTAGAAATTACTCTTGATATCCTTTTACAGGATAAAACAACCAAAAAGAATATCATTTGGGCTACTGACATTTATCATTCTCACGGCAGCAACTGTTCCGACATCAGCAAAATAACTCGTGAAGCATTCACTATGAAAAATCCGGTTATTCTGCAACCGAGAACTGAAAAGGCTTTAGAACAGCAGCAGGAACGTACAAGGAAGAAAGCGGAAGTATTCACACCAGTTTGGCTTTGTAACAAAATGAACAACTGTCTTGACAGAGAATGGTTCGGTAGAGAAGATGTCTTCAACCATGAAAACGACGGCAACACCTGGACGGTTATCGAAGAAAAAATAACGTTCCCTGACGGTAAGACATGGAAAGAATACGTTGATTCCAGAAGATTGGAGATTACATGCGGTGAAGCACCCTATCTTGTTTCAAGATACGATGCAGCCAACGGAGAGTTTATTCTTCCGCCGTTGAAACGTATCGGCATATTGGACAGAAAGATCCG
>CAVIAJ010000022.1:0-13867 GCA_963640855.1 Candidatus Methanomethylophilaceae archaeon | reverse complement strand
ATTCGGCGGAATGTATTCTGACGGATGTCATGCGAAATAATTATCGAACATAGTAGATTTTGACGATTCGGGTTTCCCGGGATCCGATGGGATAATACAGACTCATTTACGACGGGGTGTTGCGGATAATGAACCTGTTGAGCACATTGTGAACTGATTGATGGGGCAATAAATGATAGGATAAATGTCCCGATAAATGTCCCGATAAAAATTCTCTGCTGGGTATGTGATAAATGTCCCGATAAATGTCCCGATAAATGTCACATTGATGTCATAATAAATAGGACATAAGTGACGGTCGACAGAGAGGCTGCCCCGCCCGACATCACAACAGACTTCTGAGGTGCATTATGTCCTCAATCTTACCCTGAATCCTCACTCTCTTTGTGACGTAGGCCTTCATAGGTCTCAGAGTACCTTCGATGAGTGCCTGCATATCTTCGGGAGTGGTCGTAATGGTAATATCGGGTTCGGATGCCAACTCGGACTTAAATTCACTGATGTCGGCGTGTTCCACCTTCATTGAGTATGTTTCCGTGCCGAGGTCGATGTTCACCGTCTTTACGATGGGTTCGACCTTGGCCCTTGCCTCGGGATCTTTGGCCATTCTTCTGCGGAATTTGTCTATCATCCTTTGGATTTCGGGTTCCATACTCATTGGTTCACCAGTCGGTAATGCGCGTATTCTTCGATACCATAAGTAGTTTTTTAACTGGCTCCCAGGAATTTCTTGTATCCGGAGGTGCGGAACCGTTTTTGCGTATCCACTGTGTGATAAAATCCATGGTTTTTTTATCGCTGGGGTAACCGCTCCCGATGTCTTCGCCGAACCTTTCCGATATTTCGTGAATCATCCTGTCGCGTGTGACCTTTGCGATGATTGAGGCAGCGGAGACTACAGGATAAGTGTCGTCCGCCTTGTGTTTGCCTATGACGGTGTTACCTCCTGTTAATGATGATAACTCAGAAGAAAACCTCATTTCGTTTACGTCCGGACAGTCTGCGTAGACTGCGGTAACAGGTCTTTTCTTAACTGCTTCGGCGAACATCCTGAGTTCTATTTCATTGAGAGACACAGAAGACATTCTTTCGTCGATATCCGAAGCGGATGCAATCACTACCGAAATATCGTCTGCAACTTCCGTGATTTGACTGAACATCTTCACCCTTGCTTTGGGAGTGAGTTTCTTGGAATCTTTTACACCGATTTCTTTCAGCGGTGTGTCGTCTGCGATGAAAAGAGCGCATACGACCAAAGGTCCCATCACAGGCCCTCTGCCCGCTTCGTCCACTCCGCAAATCATTCCCGTGATGCAAACACCGGTCGGTGTGATTGCAATGAACTACTTAAAAAGTTGTTATCGAACCATTTCTTTATCTATATTAAGTAATTTCACTACACATATGACACAAGTTTGCGATGTTCAGAACCGCAGGAATGAGGCAGGATTCGCCCTCACCAAGGTCGGTGTGACCGGCGTGAGAAAATTAGTTCACGTCAAAAGACCCGACGAACACCGCAACGAACCGCTGGTGTGCAGTATCGATCTGTTCGTGGATTTACCTGCAACGCAGAAAGGATCGCACATGTCAAGGAATCTTGAGGTTATCAGAGCGGTTGTTTCCGAATGTGTCGAAGAACCTACGACGGGAATCGAGGATCTTGCCGTTACGATCGGAAAACGTCTCCTCGTGAAACATGAGTACGCAGGTTCGTCCAATGTGAACATTGTTGCGGAATACTTCAAAGACAATGTCACTCCGCACGGCAAGAATACCACTGAAATCTACAGACTCTACGGAAGCGCATGCTGCAAACGTGACGGAGAAGTTACCAAGACAATAGGTGTGGAAGCAGTCGGAATGACTGCATGCCCCTGTGCGCAGGAGAATGTTTCTCAGATTCTCCACTGCTCCGGAGAATGGCCCGTGATTACACACAACCAGAGAAATGTGTGCACTGTGTCGATGACAATGAACGATTCCTGTTTTGTGGAAGCAGATGATTTGATTGATATCATCAACTCTTCGTTCTCTTCACCTACGTTTGAAGTTCTCAAGAGAGACGATGAGGCGGCTGTTGTAATCAATGCACACAGGAACCCCAAATTCGTCGAAGATATGGTGAGAGATGTTCTGAAGAAGATTGTTGAGAAATACAGTGATCTTCCGGATGATGTGGGAATCGTTGTGAAGAGTGAGTCGGAAGAATCCATTCACAAACACAACGCATTTGCGGAGAGGTCTGCCCTGTTGGGAGATCTCAGAAACTGATTTTCATCTTTTATTAATAATTATGAAGATGTCTGTCTCCCCCTGACGGGGGAGACGTGAACATCATCAGAGAAGTGATTTTGCCTCTTCGGGTTCGAGCTCAAGTGCTTTGAGCATGTACTCGAGGGCTTTCTTGGTGAACGGTGCTCTTGCTTTGGGATCCTCCATGATTTCTCCATAGGATGCCATTACATTGTTGAAGTACTCCACTGCGAATTCCGAGTAAAGTGATGCGGATCTCGATTCGTCTGCTTCTGCGGCTTCGCAGAATGCCTTCTCCGCCTCATCGTATTTGTTGATTGATATGCAGTAAAGACCGTATGACTCGTAATAATCGCACTGGGGATCGAGTTCAATAGCCTTGTTGTATGCGTCGATGATCTCCTCATCTTTGACTTTCGCACCGAACATTCCGGATGCCATATTGCCGCATTCCGCTTTGTAATACCAGCATTCCGCACTGCCGGGGTTCTCATCGCATAACTTCTTGAATGAGGAATATGCCTTCTTGAAGTCACCCTCGTCCATGGCCTTCATACCGGCCGCCAGTTTCTTCGAGATGTCGTCCGCCATCTTTATCGTCTTTATGTTAAGTCATCTTCATTATAAACCATTACGGTCGGAATATACATTTTACGGTATGTAAACGAAGAAAGTACGGAGTGTAATGTCAATCATCATATTTCGTTGATTTTATTACGATATTCGTTGATTTTATGAAAATAATCGTATTTTCCGTACGAATGCCGTAAATGCCTTTGTGTCCATTTTATATATATTTAATGACAGTAAGGCATCATTCAGTGACAAGTGGTAACATGTCAGTAGAAAAAATTACGAATCAGGCTGCCTCCAAGGTTAAGGGCATAGGAATTATCGTATTCCTGATTGCCGTAATCGCGTTGGCTTTTGCCTTCAAGCCCGAGGGCGGATTCGTCGGAACATGGTGGTCGCTAGTACCTCCGTTCATCGCAATCGCACTCGCGCTCATAACGAAGGAGGTTTATTCCTCGCTGTTCGCGGGAATATTCCTAGGTGCATTGTTCCTGTCGGACTTCAATGTAGAAAAAACAATTAACTCGGTAACAGAAGGATTCACCGCATCGCTCGCGGATTCGGGTCACGCAGGTATCCTCATTTTCCTTGTCGTATTGGGTGTCATCGGTGTGCTCCTCTTCAAATCCGGAGGATCCAAAGCATACGGTGAATGGGCACTCAGGCACATCAAGAGCCGCAGAGGAGCTCAGTTTGCAACATTCATTCTCGGAGTATGTATCTTCGTGGACGATTACTTCAACTGTCTCACAGTCGGACAGGTTATGCGCCCGCTTACCGACAAATTCAACGTTTCACGTGCCAAGCTGTCATATCTTATCGACTCCACGGCGGCACCCGTCTGTATCATCGCTCCTGTGAGTTCATGGGCTGCGGCGGTTGCATCGAGTCTCGGAACCACAAGTCTTCCCCCGGGAATGAACGCAATGGATATCTTCATTCAGTGTATTCCGTACAACTTCTACGCATTGTTCACACTTGTCATGATTGTCTGTATCTGTCTCATGGATGTTGATTTCGGACCCATGAAGAAACACGAAGACAACGCACGCAACGGCGATCTTTACACAACGCCCGAGAGACCTTATGAAAACACCGGGGACGAACAGATTTACGAATGCGACGGACGTGTCATCGATCTCGTATTCCCCATCGTCATTCTGATTGTCACATGTGTTGTCTGTCTGCTTTACACAGGCGGATTCTTCAACGGTGTCGGACTCCGTGACGCTTTCGCAAACGCAAGCGCATCCGTCGGTCTTGCAATGGGGTCGATTCTCGCACTGCTCATGACAATCTTCTACTTCGTCATACGCAAAGCGGAAACATTCCCCGTCCTTCTCGACACACTGCCACAGGGATTCCGTAACATGGTTCCCGCGATTCTGATTCTTGTATTCGCATGGACCCTCTGTTATATGACAAACACCTTGGAAGCATCCGTCTTCGTAAGCGGTGCACTCGCAGATGCCGGAAGCCTCAAGAACTTCCTGCCCGCAGTATTCATGATTATCGCATGTTTCATCGCATTCGCAACGGGAACATCATGGGGAACCATGGGAATTCTCATTCCTATCGCAGTGCCTGTGTTTGTTTCCGAACCTGATCTTCTCGTTATCGGAATCGCAGCATGTATGGCAGGTGCAGTCTTCGGAGACCACTGCTCGCCCATTTCGGATACAACAATCATGTCATCCGCAGGTGCCGAATGCAGTCACGTCAACCACGTTGCGACACAGATGCCTTATGCAATTCTCGTAGCCGCGGTATCGTTCGTGTTCTACCTGATTGCAGGATTCTGGAACTCATGGATTGTTACAATCATCGGTATCACCGCAATGATTGCGATTCTCTACGGAATCAAGACATTCTACAGGAATAAGGAGGCTGCCGCAGTATGAAGGGAAAAGAGATTGCACTGACACTTCTTGCAGTGATGATTATCGCCGCACCCGTGGCTCTTTCGTTTGACTGCGACATCGCAGCAGACGATGCCTCGGGAGGACTCGGTACACCTGCGGAAACATCCCCTGTGTATCTTATCATCATAGGTGTCCTCTTCGTGATTTCCATAATCGTTCCTTTCTTCATCAAGTCCAAAGAGAACGAATAAAAAACCCATTCCCGGCCCTGACGGACCGGGACTCTCATTTTCACACGATGATATTATAAAGGACGGTCTGAATCCCATTCACGGTCTTTATGGACAGGGAAATAGTTGAGAGGGTCGCACGTATCGCACACCTCGACCTCACGGATTCTGAATTGGAAAAGTACAGCACGGATCTCAGCGAGATTTTAGGTTATTTTGAGATGCTTGACGAAGCACCCGGTCTGGAGAACACAGGATTCAATCCCGTCGAGATTGCTGATGCTCTCAGAGAAGATGTTCCGTCGATGGAAATCCCTGCGGAAGAATGCACCAAAGACATGAAGACCTACGACGGATACATCAGGGGGCCGAGGCTCTCATGAAGTTACCCGATTACAAAAAAATCAACGACAGATACGAGATGTTCGTCAATTGCACCCTGTCCGAAGAAGCTGACGGAAAATTCACGTTTTCTGCCAAAGACAATCTTACATCGGTCGATTACGAATCCACTGCAGGTTCACTGATTCTGAAAGGCTACAGACCTCCGTTTGATGCTACACCCATCAAAAAGATGAGGGAAGCAGGCGGAGCACTTGTCGGTAAGACCAACATGGACGAATTCGGATTCGGAACGTTCTGTACGAACTCCGCATACGGCATTCCTAAGAATCCTTTCGATCTGAACAGATCGTGCGGAGGATCTTCCGGAGGCTCCGCATGTGCCGCAGCGGTACTTGACGATCACGTTTCCTTAGGAGTTTCAACAGGCGGTTCTATCGTATGTCCCGCATCGTTCTGCGGTGTATACGGACTTGCACCGTCATACGGACGTGTATCAAGGTACGGATTAATCGATTACGGAAACTCATTGGATAAAGTGGGATTACTGTCGTTCAAAGCATCGGATCTGAGAAAATATCTTCCGATTATCTCGGGAAAGGATATTCACGACCCTACATCATGCGTTCAGCCTGAATTGGAGCTCGGAAAGAAGAAATTAAAATCCGTGGCTGTGCCGAAAGAAGCCGTAGAAGGAGAAGGAATCGCAAAGGATGTCACGGAGAGCTTTGAGAAAAGTCTCGAGTTACTAAAATCCATGTCCGTCGACGTGGAATATGTGAGTATGCCCACTCTGAAATATTCCATTCCCGCATACTACGTCATCGCAACTTCCGAAGCATCCACGAACCTCGCGAGATTCTGCGGTATGAGGTACGGACAGCAGGAAGGAGATTTAACCTTAAGATTCGACGATTATTTCACATCCTTCCGTTCGCAGTACTTCGGAGACGAAGCAAAAAGAAGAATCCTTTTGGGAACTTTCACAAGAATGGTCGGTTACGCCGACAGGTACTACAACAAGGCGCTTCAGGTAAGAGAAGCAATCATTGCCGATTACAAAAAACAGTTTGAGAGATTCGATGCAATTGTGACACCTACGATGCCGTTCAAATCGCCTAGATTCGATGATATTTCGAAGATGTCCGCATTGGATTCGTATAAGGCCGATTTCCTTACCGTTCCCCCGAACATCACGGGAATGCCCCACTTATCCGTTCCCTGCGGATATTCGGAGAACATGCCTATCGGATTGCTGTTTACTTCGGATCATTGGAACGAGGATGTTCTTATCGATGCAGCGGAGAAATGGGATTCCGCATTCGATGTGAAACACGCGGGGGTGAAGATATGAAGATCGGATTGGAGATTCATGTTCAGCTCCCTACGAAATCGAAGATGTTCTGTTCATGTCCCACAACAGGTGCGGAATTCCCGAACACTCATGTGTGTCCCGTATGTCTGGGACTTCCGGGGTCGAAACCTTCGCTGAACAGGCAGGCCGTTATTCTCGGACTTACCATTGCAAAGAAACTCGGATGTTCCGTTCCGGATACGACGTGGTTTTCGAGAAAAACGTACTTCTATCCCGATTTATGCAAACATTTCCAGATTACACAGTACGATATGCCGATAGGTCTCGGAGGTGTGTTCTACCTCGGCAAAAAGCCGATAAGGATTACACGTGTACATCTTGAAGAGGATCCCGGAAAGACCAAAAGGGTCGGAGACGGTTCTTCGTTGGTTGATTACAACAGGTCCGGAATACCTTTGGTCGAGATTGTTACCGAACCGGATATCTCCACACCTGTCGAAGCAAGAGAATTCCTTTCCGCTCTGCTTACTGAAATAAGAAGCGTAATCGATCTTACGGATAACGGCGAAAGAAGTGTCAGATGCGACTGCAACATCTCCGTCGGAAAGGAAAGATGCGAAGTCAAGAACGTTACCGGACTCAAGAACGTGGAAGCGTGTCTGAAGTACGAAGTGATAAGACAGACCAAGATTCTCAAAGCCGGCGAAAAGATCGAACGTGAAACAAGACGTTTTGATGAGGAAAAGAAAATAACATTCTCCGCCAGGAAGAAGGAATACGAAGCGGATTACGGTTACATCGGGGAACCGGATCTCGGAATCTACCACATAGCCAAAATGGCCGAATCGATCAAACTCCGCGAAACTCCGCTGATGAGGATTGAAAGATTCGGAAAAGAATACGGATTGGATGAGAAAGTTTCCAAACAGATTGTGAACACATCCATGAAGTTAGCTGACATTTTCGAAAAGATTGCGAAAGCGACAGATGCAGAGACTGCAAGGTCGTGGACTTCCGGTACGATAAGCGCCAATTGGAAAGTTTTCGAAGAGAAAGCAGACGAAAAAGGCGATGAATTGGTTGAAATTGTCGGCGAGTTCTATAAGAAAAACATCACCGACACCGAGTGCGGAATACGCATCAAGGCACTCATGACAGGAAAGAGTGTTGAAGAAGCATCTGCAGGTTCGGCGGATCTCGAAGCGTTGATTAAGAAAGCTTTGGATGAGAATCCTTCCGTCATAGCCGATTACGCCAAGAACGAGAAGGCTGCAAACAGAATCATCGGTTTCGTAATGAAACAGACGGGCGGACAGTATTCCTCGTCGGATATTGTAGAAGCTACGAAGAAACTCATTGAAGAGAGGCTCTGAATCTCACATTATGTGAGATTCATCCGCTCCTTCGGAGCAGTCATCAGGCACGGGCCTTCGCTTTCAGATTAATCAGTAAAAAGCCGTCGTATTCTTCGAAGTCAAAATACTCCCCTTTTCTCGAACCGAGTATTGCATCAAGCCCTTCGGCACGGATTTTATTCTGACTGCAGGAGATCCTTCCCGTACTTCTCGGAATAATCATCAGTACGGAATTATCCATGCTGGTACATATGTCATAACTGCAACTGTCAAATCTCGGTGACTGAAGCGTATCGTCGCCGCAGTAAAGAATCGAATCGCCGAACATTTCCTGTGATTCCGCATCGGTTCTCTCCGAATCTGAGATTCTGCCTGTTTTCTCGAGAATCCTTGCCACGGCTTCGCCGTGGTTTTTGATTAACCATTCTGCCACGATATTGGCGTTTTCTCTGTCGATTTTAAGAACATCTCCGACAGATACTTCCTTAATCGGAGTGGCAAAATATGCGCTGGTGAGTCCGTACTGCTCTATTTCGCAGATCCAAAGACTGTTTAGTGTTACGTCGTCGCGGACATAATCACGGTGTTGGTAAACAGGGCGTCCGTTGTACTTCCCGTAAGGGATGCCGTCTTTCATTTTGTCAAAAAGAACAGTTTTGGTTTCCCTCATGCCGTCGCCTCCTCCATCGCAACAGCCTGTACATCGGAGATGTCTGTGACAGGAAGCTTGAGCACCGGCACGGAATCGAGATAAACAACATCCGCTCCGACGGAAGTGTAGTTGTATTTCATGCATACTCTGAACGCTGCAACGGTGACCTTGATGTTTCTTGCAACGAGTCTTCTGACGGTATCGATAAGATCTCCGTCTCCCGACATTATGATTACTCTGTCGGGTCTGAGCTTGGGAATGATGTCAAGCATGATACTGTTCGACATAGCCACGTCTACAAAACCCTGTTTCGCATCTTTGTTCGGGGAGTCTTCCAAAATGAGTTTGATTCCGGAATTTTCAAGTTTCTTATGAAACTGAGCGTCCCAATCCTTTCCGTTTACTGTTATTCTTGCGTCGTATCCGAACACGCCCTTGTTCTCGTAATTTCTGTTCAGATACTGTATCATTGCTTCGTAGTCGTTATCGGAAACATCTGTCGTATTTTTGAGATGAGTGCTTATGTTTCTGATATCTATGCATGTACATGCGGTTTCTTTCTTGGCAACGGTTGACATGTTTCTTCCTCCTTTCTCGTTGAACAGATGTTTTTACAGGATTGATTTGCATAGCATCCGCTGTTCTCGGATGATGCAAAAGGGAAATTGTTTGGGTTTACCGGAAACTTAACGTGATTGCTTCAGTTCGCACATACCGGAAGTGTTCTTTTCATCATATGCTTCAGATATGGCTCCGTCATCGGAACCCTCCGCAACACTTTCATCGCAGCCGATGATTTTGTAGAAAAGAGGGGCTGTTAACAGCACATCGTCGATGATGATATAGTTCCTCCCTTTGTGACCGACAGTTTTTCCGTTGGCATCCACTGAATCGCATTCAGGACGGTATTCTCTCAGAAACACGTATTCGTTTCCGATTTTACCGAACAGCTGAAGCACAAAGACATAGTCGGGATTGTCAGTCTTCCCGTTGTGAATGATCATACACCTGTTGCCTTCGATTGTGCAGGCAGTTTTGATTGGGTAGACTTCCTTTCTGCTTTCGGCAAACATCGGTGCTGTTTTATCATATCTGGATAATTTATCCGCACAACACTTTAATTTACGTTCCAGTTCAGCGCGACGACGGCTGTAATCTGCCAACTCGTCCTCAAGGCTGCCATATTCTTTGACAAGCATTTCAAGATTGCTTTTTAACTCGACCTCATTCAATCTGTCAACCTTGTCAGATTCAGATTTAATTGTTTCGATTTTTTTTCTCAGAAACATAATTTTATTTGACAACATCGCCTTGCGGTCCAAATAGTATGGAATTCTATTCTCGAGTTTCATCATCTCCACTCTGATAATCTTCAACTCGTCAGTCAATTTAGCTCTCATCATCAAGACTGTTGATGAATCATCGTCGGCAAGACACTTATCGAAATAAGCGACGACTTCCTCATCCAATTGGTCACGCATGCCGTCGTCGTACAATTCCATGTACTTGTAAACTGTAGGGCGCGATACCCCTAATTCGGCTGCAACCTTGGAGACATTTGAATTCACCTTCACCCAGTCTGCAATCTTGGTGTTCGTAGTGCTGTTCATGTATGTTCATTAATTTTACACTATATTAATCTTTTGGTGTAGTTTACATTTTACAACAAATTTTCGTAAACTGTAATGTAAAAAATAAGTGTAAAAAAGAAGCATTTCATCGGAGAATAATGCGCAATTAGACTGAATTTAACTTCAAATTAAGAAAAAATAATGAAAAAATGGAAATGAAGATGATTTAATGAGTTTTACACACCTGATGGGGTTTATCTTCTTTCTCCGGAAGACTTCCCACCAGCGTAGAGCCCAAAATCAGCAGTGCCCCGATCCATCCGTATACTCCGAGCTGTTCTCCGAGTATCACCGCAGAAAGGAACAGTATCATTACAGGTTCCACGTAGCCGTATATCGCAGCAGTCTGTGCGGGCAGATATGCTAACGATCCGAAATACAGTAGGCAGGCACATCCGGTCGATATTACACCCAATATGATAATACGGACAATATCTTCGGCTGTAAATGTAAGCGACGGGAAATCCACTGTGAATAAACAGTAAATCAATACTATAACCGCAGACACAGCCAACTCTATCACCGTCCTGTCGTACGATCCGATTTCTCCCAATTTCTTGTTGCACATGACCATTCCGCAGTACAGCAAAGCACCAGAAAGACCCAGAAGTATGCCGAAAGTGTTGACGCTTCCGTTCAGTCCGTTCTGAATGAATCCCGATGTAAAAGCCAATCCTATTATCGAAATAATGACACACACCAATTTCATCAGAGTGAATCTTTCTTTGAGAATAACCGGCGATACAAGGATGATGAATGCCGGGGCCATACTGTTGAGAACAGATGCCGTAGAAACAGATATCTGTTTGAAGGCTTCGAACAGTGCCAGCCAATTGAGTCCGAGGAATATTCCCGATAAAACCAGCGGTTTGATGTTCGAACGGACATTCTCTTTCGAGATTCTGTTGCCTGTAAGAACTACCACTAACAGAATAAACAATGCTCCGATGGATGCTCTTCCGAGAACAATCACCGATGAGGGCAGAGCCACGCCTGCGGCCAATACACCTTTCAGACCGAACAGGCACATTGCGAAGAAGATAGCGAACTTGGGATGAGCCCGTATGATGTCCGTCTGCAACATAATACCACAAATTTGCGGGATCGAAGTCCCGCTCACTCCGTGTCTTCAGCGATGTCTATGTCGATATCATCCATCGCAAGCGACATCAGCTGGAGTTCTTCGAGTTTTTCGTTATCAATCTTATCTGGGGAACCGTCGATAAGCGATTCCGCTTTCTTGTTCTTCGGGAATGCGATCGTGTCACGGATTGTTTCCTTTCCGAGAAGGATTGCAATAACACGGTCGACACCGATTGCGATACCTCCATGCGGAGGTGCGCCGTAACCGAGTGCTTTGATGAACCAACCGAAGTTGGCTTCAATCCTTTCGTCGGAAAGACCCAGCTGGTGCAGAACTTCAATCTGAACCTCGGGCCTGTTGATCCTTAAAGAACCGGAACCGAGTTCGTTTCCGTTGAGAAGGATATCGAAACACGCTCCTTTCTTATAGTTGTCATAGGGAAGAACAAACGGGTGGTGGAACGCATCTTTCTTTCCGGAAACGGGATCTACTTCGAACATAGGACAGTCCACAAGCCAGTGGAACTGGAACGTACCTTCAGGCACGAGACCCAGATCGGCTGCGAGCTGTCTTCTCATAAAACCGGCTCCTTCCAATGTTCTCTTCCACGGACCCGCCATCAGGAAGATAAGATCGCCCTCTTCGGCTTTCATAATCTCTTTGATGCCTTTCTTGTTCTCTTCCGTGAAGTACTTGACGATGTTGCTGTCCAACTCTCCGTTGACGACTCTCATCCATGTGAGCCCGCCGAGACCGAACTTCTTCGCCGATGCGATGTATCTGTCTACATCGTTCCTTCCGATCTTCTCGCCGGCGATATCCTTCTTGAGGTTGATACCTACAATGATACCTCCTTCGGAGACGATTCTCTTCATAATTCCGTAGTCGGTCTCCCTGAACACTTCGGTAAGTTTCTCCAGGGGAAGTCCGTACCTGAGATCGGGCTTATCGGAACCGTATCTCTCCATTGCTTCCATGTAGGAAATTCTGGGGAACGGAATCTGGAGTTCTTCTCCGTAGAGACCTTTCCAGATGAACGCAAACATCTTTTCCATATTGTCCTGGATGTCTTTTTCATCCACAAACGACATTTCCATATCGAGCTGTGTGAACTCGGGCTGCCTGTCTTTCCTTGAATCTTCGTCACGGAAGCATCTTGCAACCTGGTAGTAACGGTCCATACCCGCAACCATCAGCATCTGTTTGTAGAGCTGAGGGGACTGTGGAAGAGCGTAGAACGTACCGGGGTGAACCCTTGACGGAACGACGTAATCCCTTGCACCTTCGGGCGTGGATTTTGCGAGCATGGGAGTTTCAATCTCCAGGAATCCCTGGGATTCGAGGTACTGCCTTGCGAGGTGTACGAATTTGCTCCTGAACTCCATCGCTCTGATCATTTCCGTTCTTCTCAGATCCAGATATCTGTACTCAAGACGTACATCTTCGGACGGAAGAACTCCTTCTTTCTGATCTCCGATTTCAAACGGAGGAACTTCGGATTTACTGAGTAATTCCGCGGATGTGATGAGAACTTCCACGTCACCTGTGGCATTACGGCTGTCTTCCGTACCCTCGACTCTTTTCCTGACGATACCGTTTATCGAAACGGCGGATTCGCGGGTGAATGTCTTCATGGTGTCGGCGAGTGCCTGCGCATCCGTCCCGGCGGGAAGATCCTCCGGGTCGAACACAACTTGGGTGATCCCGTATCTGTCGGCGAGATCGATAAATGCGACCCCCCCGTGATCCCTGGAGAATCTCACCCATCCCTGCAGGCATACTTCTTTTCCCAGATCCGATGATCTGAGTTCTCCACAGGTGTGCGTTCTTCTCATTTTCGGTTACCCTCTTTTGAGGTTTATATGCGACCCCATCCTACAGGGGCGATAAAAGGATTTGGTCGCGTGCGTACATCTTTACGGTAAATTGTTGCCGTATTGTATCAGTCGGACACGATCGGAGGGACAAAATCCATGGGGTCCTTCATCATGTTGAGAATAACGGAAGTGTTTGTTTTCTTGACACCTTCAATCATGAGGATGGATTTTACAATCTCGGAGAATTCCTCTCTGTTCCTGCATGCAATCCATGCGATGGAATCGCATTCTCCTGTGACGTCGAACACCGCGATGACCTGCGGTATCGCGGTGATTCTTTCCTGTACTCCCAATGTATCCTTGTCGACGTAAATCTGAATGATACCCATGAAATCGAATCCCATTTTCATGTAGTCGACTTTTGCACGGTAGCCGTTTACGACGCCTCTGTTTTCGAGAGATTTTACTCTCTGGATAAGTGTCGTGGGGTGAATACCCAGCTCTTTGGCGATCTGCCTGTATGAACCCTCGCTCGACGCACAGAGCATGTCTATGATACGTCTGTCCAACTCATCGAATTCGCCGGTATCCGCCATATGTACACCTTATCAGCATATCTGTATGTCAAACGTCTAATTAACTGTACCCCTCCCTGTGCAGAGGGAGATATGTCAGTTTGTTACATAACGATTGAACATAAGTTTCCGGATTGCGGTACCATACACAGTCAGTTCCGAACCTTTGCCGCTT
>CAVIAJ010000021.1:0-19146 GCA_963640855.1 Candidatus Methanomethylophilaceae archaeon | reverse complement strand
AATACCCGCAGAACAAATCAAAAGAAGTTACCTACCAGAATTGCCGAACACAGTACTTTGAGCTATATAAGGGATTTAGAATGCTGGCACTTAATACCTGTCTCTCACGGGACACTGATGTTCCGTTTGAGTCCCTTACAGCAATGTACAAATATGTACATCGTAATCATGTTTCATGGATATCTCACTGAGCGAATTCGACAGATTCCCTTCCCAGAAAGCCGTGGCATCGTTGATGCTTTCAAACGGACTGTGTGTGAAGGATAACAAGATTTTCTGCGGAGATATCGAAATGAGCGATTCAGCCATCGGACGTGCTGCGGGAGTGGACAGAAGGGCGGTGAAAGCCACCGTCGATAAGATTATGACAACCCCGAAGTTACTTTCCGTATTTTCCAAGCTCAGATGCATGGCATTGTTATCCGACGTAGCTCCCGAGATCGGGTGCAGTGTTATCGAGATAGTTCCCAAAGATGCTTCAGAACCAGGAATTCTTTCGGATATCACACAGGTAATCTTCGATGCGGGAATCTCCATAAGACAGGCCGTTGTCGACGACAGAGGGGTGGGAAGCGAAGCACGTTTAATCGCGGTATTGAACGGACATCTTCCTCCGAGATACATTCCGATGCTCAAATCATGCCGCGGCGTGGAAAGTATTCTCATAAGATGAATTTTCATCCGATGAAAAACCGTTCTTCCGTAACCAAGGTAAATATGCCGTCCGTAAACATATCACATACGTGAAGAAAGCGGTCAAGTACGAATCATAGCTGTCGTAGTAGTACTGCTGACAGTTATCGTCGTATTCGTGGGGGTGTATTATACGCGCATAGAGACAATGAACTCAATTCAGAAGATTACGTCATACGATGACGGATACAACATCTACAAAATGGATGTGAAGTACGACTACAGCATCGACAACATCATCAATTACGGAATAACGGACGATCAGTCGATGGTCGATGCAATCACCAAAGAATGCATTCCTCTGATTCCCGTGCATATTAAGGCACCGAAATTCGGGTGTACGGCATTCACAATGCACGATACTGGTAACGGAACGATGATGGGGCGCAGTTACGATTTCGCATTGGACACCTCGGCGATGATAGTACACTGCAAACCGAAGAACGGTTACGAATCGATTGCCTTCGCCGCTTTGGATAATGTTTCGGCAAACAATATGGATTCAACGGAATCCAAGTTCGCCGCACTTACCGCACCGTTCATCTGCCTCGACGGAATGAACGAGAAAGGTGTTTCGATAGCGGTTCTCACACTTGACAGCGAACATACCGATCAGCACACTGGAAAACAGAGAATCTTCACATCATTGGCAATAAGATTGGTACTCGACCGCTGTGCGACCACACAGGAAGCATACGAGCTTCTGCAGAAATACGATATGTACGCCTCAAGCGGACGTGATTATCACTTCTACGTCCTGATGCTTCCGGAGACGGACGTATTTTCGAGTATGATCTCAATGACCCGGAGAGGAAACTGACTGCAACGAAAACGGATGTCGCCACAAACTTCTACGTAATGTACGAAGACCAGGTGGAACCGTACAAGAAGAACAAATACGGCCACGGAAAGGAACGTTACGACGCAGCCAAAGATGTACTCGGCCTCAACAGTACGGAAACACCCGATTATAATGAAGAACTCGCATGGGATACCCTGAAGGCTGTGGCACAGGATCCGAATCCGAAAGACTCCACAAGCAACACACAGTGGTCCATCGTCTACAATAATACAGATCTTACGGCACATGTTGCGTTACGCCGTAACTGGGACGACGTCTATCTTTACGACCTGGAAGACAACAGCCTTGTGAAAAGAGTTGTAACAGAGTGAGGGTGAAACACCCTCACTCATCTTCTTTGTATTCTATCGCAGCATCGACCAATCCCAAGTGAAGCGGCGACGGTTTACAGGGGCGGGATTTGAATTCCGGATGGAATTGGGAAGCCATGAAATAAGGATGGTTTTCCAACTGTCCCACTTCCATCGTTTCTCCGTTTTCCGAACGTCCGACGAATTTCCATCCCGCATCCTCGAATCTTGATATGTATGACGGATTCACCTCGAATCTGTGTCTGTGTCTCTCGGAAATATTCTTCTTTCCGTAGAGTCCGTATGCTTTGGAATCCTCATCCAAAACAGCTGTCTGAGCGCCCAATCTCATCGTTGCACCCATATCCTGCACACCTTCCTGTTCGTGCATGAGAAAAATAACAGGATTCTTTGTGTTTTTATCGAATTCAGTGCTGTTCGCATCCTTCAGACCGAGAACGTTTCTTGCAATCTCGATTGTCGCAATCTGGAAACCGAGACATACTCCCAGGAATGGAATCTTATTTTCACGTGCGTAACGTGCCGCTTCAATCTTTCCTTCGACACCTCTGTTTCCGAATCCTCCGGGTATGAGTATTCCGTGCACTCCCGAAAGTATGGCTTCGGGAGAGTCATTGATCAGTGTATCGGAATCGACGAACTTCACGTTCACTTTGCATTTCCTCTCGGCACCGGCATGTGTCAGTGCTTCGAGATGCGAAAGATAGGAATCCGCCAGTGAAGTGTATTTTCCTACGACGGCGATGGTTACGTCCCTGACGGGATTGAGAACATTGGAGAGAAACGACTCCCATTTCTTCATATCCCTCTTACCTGTCATCGGTAAAAGTTTCATCTTGCTGATTATCAGATCGGCTACGCCCTGTTTCTCGAGATTCAGCGGAACTTCGTAAATCGAACGAGCATCCGGGGTGGAAATTACGGCGTTACTGTCGACATCGCAGAACATTGCGATTTTGGCACGTGCCGCGTCGCAGATAGGCTGAGAACATCTTCCGACAATGATATCGGGATGTATACCTATCGCCATCAGTTCTTTGACCGAATGCTGTGTGGGTTTTGTCTTCTCTTCGCCGACGGAACCCATAATCGGGACAAGCGTAGTATGAACGAAAAGCACATTCTCTTCTCTTCCCAAATCCCTTCCGAGCTGTCTTGCGGCTTCGAGGAAAGGCATGGATTCCATGTCTCCGACCGTTCCTCCCAATTCCACTATGGTGACATCCGCACCGCTTTCCCTTGCTACGGTTGTGATTCTTCTTTTGATTTCATCAGTAATGTGAGGAATAATCTGCACGGTCTTTCCGAGATAGTTTCCGTGTCTTTCGTTTTCGATTACCGATTTGTAGACTTTACCTGTGGTGATGTTGTGGTCGCTGGTGAGATCGATATCCAAGAATCTCTCATAGTTTCCTAAGTCAAGATCTACTTCCCCGCCGTCATCAAGTACGAAAACTTCTCCGTGTTCGTAAGGATTCATCGTTCCTGCATCTATATTCAGATACGGATCGATCTTTATCATCGATACTTTGAGACTGCGTGACTTGAGCATACGTCCGACAGACGATGCCGTGATTCCTTTTCCGAGGCCCGATATTACTCCGCCGCTGACGAAAATCAATTTCATGTAATCAACGGGATTTGTACAACAAATCAATAGTAGATAAACTGTTCGATTAGACATTTGTCTATCAATTCGAAAAAATAAGTTGTGTTTGATTTTCTAACAGTTTTCTTTGAAATTATGAGTTTATTACAATTGGCAAGAAAACTATGGCAACAGACAATCCGATTATCATTGATTGAAACAAGATGTAATGAATAACACACCGTGTTGACTAGAGAATCTTAAAATCAAACAGCTGTTTTGAATTCCGCACTTAACACACCAATCCAAAACTATAAATTCCCCCCCCCTGACGTCTTACATGGATTATCCGAGCGACTTATTGAATCAGATGAAACCAGATGATAATATTATCTCATACCTTCCACTTGTTTTGAGATCGGAAGGATTCATGGGTGAAAAATCAAGTCCAGGTGGCTTTATCGCGATTACTGAGCAACGCCTGATTGTAAAAGCGACCACCGTTACCCGTACCACGTACGGTGACGTCGTTAAATTCAATTACTCACAGGTAACAACTAACGTGCCAATCTCAAAAGTATCTTCAATGTCTGTTTCTTCGGAAACTATCAAAGGCGGATGTGGCGGAAAAAGTACTGTGTATACACTCATCCTCAATGTACAAGGCGGAATCTACAACATTTATGTTGGACAAAATCGCACTACCGCAGATGCATTCGTAAGATCATTTCTTGACGTTTCTGAGTGAGTCAAATGATGAGAGAAATACCGCCTCTGGATGGTATTTCTCTCTCACCTACCAAAATAAAAAATCTAAAGCCTAAACATGAGTATGGAGAATTTGTGCCTGTCGGATTATTCTGCATATTGCCGGTGTTGTTAATTGAATTATATCAAAAAATTACAGTTAATAAGCCACATGTGTGTAATTTCGTTCCAAGTTGCTCTGAATATTCTCGTATTGCGTACCTTCGCTACGGATTCATTACCGCATCAAGGCTAACTTTGGAAAGGCTTAGAAATTGCAATTATTTCACAGAATGGCCTCATTACAACAAACCGTAATCAAATACTATGTCTAAATTCATCAATATAAAATGCCCCTGTTGCGGAGGTACCCTTCAACATAAATTGGGCAATACTTGGCATTGTTCATTCTGCGATACAGACTCATTATTAGCCACAGATGCAGAGGACGATACGGAAAAACTATCGATAGAAGTTCGTAAAGGTGATTACAGTCGCACATTCTCTGCTGTGAAGAAAATAATAATTAACGCTGTTTATCGTAAAAGAACAACTCTAGCTGACAAATGTCCCATGGATTTAACTCTGAATGTTGATGGGAGAAATATTAACGCTGTAGAGGAATTTGAGAACATTGGAAAAGGCAGCATCATTCTCGAGGTACGTACATCAGATGTATTCTTTTACTCCGAAGGAAAAACACACTTCACGTTGAATGATAAAGAAATATCCGAGGGCAATCTTGCGCCCGGCGATGTTTTCAAGATGGGTTCAATAACAATCCTAATAAGGCGATAATTTAACAAGATATCACAGTCGTTTATCGGCGTAACGAATCTGTGAAACTTTAGTCTATATCAAAAAACAAATGTTCCAGGCAGGGGGATTTCCCCCTGTCAGGCTTTCTTAAATGTGTGGTACTCGGACATAGCCTTGACGCTGATGTCCTTGCCTCTCATCACTTTGATCGCGGCAACGGCCGTCTTCGCACCGTTCGCAGTAGTAAGGAAAGGCATCTCCAACTCAACCGCGAGGCGTCTGAGCTGATATCCGTCCCTTATAGCACCGGATTTGTTCGACGGGGTGTTGATGATCATGTTGATCATTCCGCCTCTCATGTACTCCGTGGCCTGAGGCTTGTATTTCTCCGAAAGAGTGAAAACAGTCGTAGTCTGAATTCCGTTCTTCCTGAGGAATGTTGAGGTTCCCTTTGTTGCGTAGATGTTGAATCCCATTTCGTAGAGATCTCTGACACAGTCCAACACCTTCGGCTTGTCGCCGTCGTTTACCGTGACATAGACTCCGCCCTCCATAGGGAGGTTCGTACCCGCTGCAATCTCCGCTTTGTAACATGCGACATCGAGATTCTCGTCGATACCCATGACTTCACCGGTGGATTTCATCTCAGGTGTGAGAATCGAATCCACTCCCGGCAACTTCAGGAACGGGAACACTGACTCTTTGATTGCAAAGTGATCGATTGTTCTGTATTCGGCGGAGACACCCAATTCCTTCAGTGTCTTTCCGAGCATAATCTGCGTTCCGATCTTTGCAAGGGGGACACCTGTTGCTTTGGAAATGAACGGAACGGTACGGGATGCTCTCGGGTTGACCTCGATCATCCAAACCTGTTCGTCTTTTACGGCAAGCTGAAGGTTCATCATTCCTTTGACGTTAAGTGCCAGAGCGACTTTCTTTGAAATATCCACGACATCGTTGACGACTTTCTTTGAAAGTGTAATCGGCGGAAGAACCATCGTCGCATCTCCGGAGTGAACACCGGCGTATTCGATGTGTTCCATGATTCCTCCGACGTAAACATCGGTTCCGTCGGATACTGTATCGACATCCAACTCGATTGCTTCCGTGAGGTATTTGTCAATCAGCACAGGGTGGTTTCTTGATACACGCACTGCGGTGTCGATGTATACCTTGAGTTCTTCAGTGGAATAGAGAATTTCCATTCCGCGTCCTCCGAGAACATATGAAGGTCTTATCAGAACAGGATATCCGATTCTCTCTGCGATTTCTTTGGCTTCCTCGAATGAATATCCCGTACCAGATTCAGGCTGCCTTATGCCGAGATCGTTCATGAGTTTGGAGAATCTTCTCCTGTCCTCGGCGACATCCATCATGTCGGGTGTTGTTCCCAACACTTTGGTGCGTGTACCGGCAAGTGCTTTCTCGAGGTCCATGGCAAGATTGACACTTGTCTGACCTCCGAACTGTACGATTACACCGTCTGCATTTTCTTTCTCTACGACATTGAGAACATCTTCCAATGTGAGAGGCTCGAAATACAGACGGTCTGAGATATCGAAATCTGTTGAAACAGTCTCGGGATTGTTGTTGACAATAACAGCGTCAACACCTGCTTCCTGCAGTGCCATAACGCTGTGTACGCAGCAGTAATCGAACTCGATTCCCTGTCCGATGCGTATCGGACCGCCTCCGATGATTACGACACGTTTCTTGTTCTCATCGTGAACGGATTCGCAGGTGCTTCCGTATGTTGAGTAGAAGTACGGAGTCTTCGCTTCAAACTCTGCGGCACAGGTATCGACCATCTTGTAAACGGGAACGATTCCTTCCTTCTTTCTCATCTCACGGACATCGAATTCACTCATATTGGAGAACGATGCAATAACGGAATCGGGGAATCCCATAACCTTTGCTTTCTTGAGAAGTGCAGGTGTGAGTTTCTCTGTTTTAATCCTGTTTTCCATGTCGATGATGTTCTTTACTTTGAGTGTGAAGAAGTTGTCCCACTGACACATGTCGGAGATTTCCTGCGGGTCGTGTCCTCTTCTGAGTGCTTCCGCGATTGCGAAGATACGCATATCGGTTGCGTGTTTCAGTTCGTTTTCAATCTCCGCATCCGTCATATCCGGTGAGTTGAGATAGGTTGAACCGATCTCAAGAGATCTTATTCCTTTCAGAAGGGCTTCCTCGAAGTTCCTTCCGATAGCCATTGTCTCTCCGGTGGATTTCATCTGAGTTCCGAGGTGTCTGTCGACTGTACGGAATTTATCGAAAGGCCATCTGGGGATTTTTACGACAACATAATCGATAGAAGGTTCGAATGCTGCATAAGTTGTTCCCGTGACCTTGTTAGGAATTTCATCCAATGTGTATCCCAATGCAATCTTTGCGGAAACACGTGCGATAGGATATCCTGTTGCTTTGGATGCCAATGCAGACGATCTCGAAACACGGGGGTTAACCTCAATCAAACGGTATTCGCTGTTCTTGGGGTTGAATGCGAACTGAACGTTACATCCTCCCTCGATTCCCAATTCACGGATGACTTTCAGTGCGGAATTCCTCAGCATCTGGTGGTCTTTATCCGAAATTGTAAGAATCGGTGCGCAGACGATACTCTCACCTGTGTGAATACCCATTGCATCGAGGTTTTCCATTGTACAGATGATGATACAGTTGTCTTTGCTGTCTCTCATCACTTCGTATTCGTACTCTTTCCATCCGAGAACGGATTCTTCAATCAGAACCTGGTGGATACGTGAATAGGAAAGACCGCGTGCGCAGATTTCCCTGAGTTCTTTCTCGTCGTAGGCGATACCTCCTCCGGTACCTCCGAGTGTGAATGCGGGACGGATAAGAACAGGATAACTTCCGATGTATTCCACGGCTTTGAGTGCTTCTTCTATTGAATTTACACTCATACTCTTCGGAACGGGTTCTCCGATGCGCTGCATCGCTTCCTTGAAGAGTTCACGGTCTTCGGATCTTGCGATTGCGTCGGGCTGTGTTCCGAGAAGGGTTACGCCGTATTTGTCGAGAATACCTTTTTCGGCCAATTCCGAACAGATGTTCAGTGCGGTCTGTCCTCCCATTCCTGCGAGGATACCGTCGACACCTTCTTTCGCAATGATTTTTTCGATAATATCTGCCTGAAGCGGTTCAACGTAAACACTGTCCGCCATTTCCACATCGGTCTGAATTGTTGCGGGGTTGGAGTTTACGAGAACCGTCTTGTAACCCTCTTCCCTGACGGATTTACAGGCCTGCGAACCTGAGAAATCGAATTCCGCTGCCTGTCCGATTACGATAGGTCCGGAACCGATAATCATGATTTTCTTGTAATCTTTCTTCACATTCTCGCCTCCAGGACCATTTTCTTGAATTTATCGAATAATGTTGTGGTATCATCCGGTCCGGGCGCAGCCTCGGGGTGATACTGACATGTGAAAATAGGAAGGTCTCTGTGACTTACACCTTCCACCGATCCGTCGTTTACATTGACCTGATCGACAACCAACCCCGTTCCGTCGAGACTTTCGTCGTCAACGGCATATCCGTGGTTCTGGGATGTGATGTAAACCCTTCCGTTGTATTTCACGGGCTGGTTGGAACCTCTGTGACCGAATTTCATCTTGTAGGTGTTACCGCCCATTGCAAGTCCGATAAGCTGACTTCCGAAGCAGATTCCGGCCATCGGCATTACGGATGAAAGATCTTTGATTGTCTTTACCGTAGTATCCTTCAGTGCGGGATGTGCAGGGTCTCCGGGACCGTTTGTAATCATTACACCTTTCACACCCGAATCGACAATAACCTGAGCGGGTGTATCGTACGGGAAAATTTCAAGATCGAACCTTCTCGACAGCTGATCCAAAATCTTCTTCTTCGTACCGCAGTCTATGATTCCGATGGTTACGCCCATTCCGTTGTCTATGTGTTTCACTGTTTTCGTACACACTTCGGCAACCAGATTATCAACCATAGGGGATTTCATAGTCCTGAGTTCTTTGAGTGTTTCTTCGATCTTCGACGCATCGTTTATGATGGCTCCTTTGAACGCACCCTGCTGACGGATTTTGACAACCAATGCTCTTGTATCAATACCTGATATTGCAGGAATCTTGTGAGCTTTGAGATAATCCGCAAGGGGTTCTCCGCCGTATACGTCGGAAGGATATTCGCAGTATTCAGATACTACGACTCCGCGTACATGGACGGAATCGGACTGTTCGAATTCCTTCTTTATTCCGTAATTACCTATCAGGGGATAGGTAAAGATGAGAATCTGTCCGCGGAATGAAGGGTCTGTCAATCCTTCCTGATAACCGCACATACCTGTGGTAAAAACAACTTCGCCGTATCCGGATGAATCGTATCCGAACGATTCTCCTTCCATTACGGTTCCGTCCTCGAGAAGCAAGTAACTGGTTGCCATCACAGGATATGATGGGTGATGGGTATATAATAACAACTCAGCATTTGTGTGTTTTACAGGACATTTTATGTAAATTTAAAACATTATTTCGATTTTATTTATGTGAATGAAACACAAATTACGACAATAGAACTTTTTCGGGTTTCGGATTGCGTCTGCATAAAATACAATAACGAAGGAGATATTGAGGTTGAATATGCGCATACTCGGACAGAATCCGACAGACAACAGCATGAGCATCCGTCTTGAGACGGATGACGACAGTTGGCATCTTTACAACATGGTGGAAGTAGGGGATTTGGTTACCGCTTCGACTACGAGAAGAGAAGAAAAATCTGCCGATAAGATCAACAACGAGCGCATGGAAAAGAAGAGAATGACGCTCGGCGTACGTGTCGAGAAGATTGAATTCTCCGAAGACGATTTAAGAATCAAGCTGTTGGGTGTGATTGAGAAAGGGCCTCAGGATATCGGACAGCATCACACTCTGCTGATTGAGGTGGGAGACAATCTTACCGTTGCCAAGAATAAATGGAAAGAATCTCAGATCGAAAGAATGCACCGTGCCGTCGAAGACACGACGAAACCGAAAATCGTCTTTGTTTCCCTGGATCAGGATGAAGCTACGATAGCGGTAATGAGACAGTACGGTCTGAAAGAGATTGCAACCGTACGTTCTTCAAGAAGCGGAAAACAGTACGATACGAAAGATACCGGAGACTATCACGGTGAAATTGTTTCCAAACTGAAACAGATAGTTGAGAAAGATATGCCTTTGGTGCTTCTCGGAACGGGATTTGAGAAAGAATCGCTTGCGGAAGATATCAAACAGAAGTATTCCGCCGCATTCCCGAAAGTGTTCGTTTATCATACGGGACAGTCCGGAATGCAGGGGATTAACGAGTTAATGAAGAAAGGATTGGGTTCCGATTTACTCAGAAACTCCAGAATGGGTATCGAGATGGAAGCCGTCGAGAGACTTATGGAACAGATCGCAAAAGACGGTTTGGCTACGTACGGTACAGAAGAAGTGAGAAATGCCGCTTTGGCTGGTGCGGTGGAAACATTGCTGATTGTGGATTCCAAGTTACGTGACGGAGATTACGATGATATGATAAGATCCACGGAATCTCAGAAAGGAAATGTTATCGTTGTTTCCGAACAGCATGATGCCGGAAAAGAACTGAATTCACTGGGCGGTTTTGCGGCGATACTCCGTTACAAACTGTCCTGACCGTTCCACTCACTGTAGAATTCTTTCAGGAAATTTTCCATAAATGTATGACGGTGTTCCGCGATGCGTCTTCCTTCGGAAGTGTTCATCATATCCTTCAGAAGGAGCAGTTTTTCGTAGAAGTGATTGATTGTTGTTCCTTCGTTTGAGAAATATTCGTCTTCGGACATACCGTCTTTGTAATTCTCGGAAGGGTCGTACATCTTCCTTCCCGCTTTTCCGCCGTAAGCAAATGCTCTCCCGATGCCTACGGCTCCGATTGCATCCAATCTGTCCGCATCCTGAACGATTTTTCCTTCCGATGTGTCGGGAATGACGGAATCCTTTCCTTTGAATGAAATCTGAGAGATTATCCTGATTACTTTTTCCTGTGTTTCTGAATCTATGCCATGTTCGGACATGATTTTTCTTGCATTTTGGTAATTTACGGAATTGAAAAGCTTCCTGTCATCGGCATCGTGAAGAAGTGCGGACAATCTGATTACGTCGATATCTCCGCCTTCCTTCTTCTGAAGAGTTACGGACATGTCACGCACTCTCTTTGTGTGGAATATGTCGTGTCCGCTGCTGTCGTCTTTGAAAAGATCGGTGACTGAGCGTTCGATTGATTTGAATGTATTTTCATCAATCATCGGAAAGCCTTCGATTACGGAATACAGAATTTCGGTATCAACGTGACGGTTGTTTTGTTTTTGTGTGTTGTAATCTCACAGAAAAAATCCCTAACAAAATAGGGATTTTTCCTTATTTGAAGTATTTTCCCTAATTTGTTAGGGATTTTCTTAGTTTCAGTCGATTTTCCCTAATAAAATAGGGAAATATTAAATCCCGCCACATGATATCGGACAATATGGAGATAAAGAGACAGGACTATCTGCAACTTCTGAAAGATTCGACCGGGAAAACAGATCTCGTAAAAGTACTGACGGGTATGCGCAGAACAGGTAAAACGACAGTAATGCTCCAACATCTCGAATATCTCCGTTCGTCAGGAGTTCCTGAGGAATCTCTCTGTTACATCGACATTGATATTTTCGGAGAAGAAATCAGCAGAGATGAACTGAAAGCAAAGATCCAACCCTGTCTTAATTATGAAGGCCTCCATTACATATTCATCGACGAAATTCAGGATGTAAAAGAATGGGAACGTACCGTCGCTATGCTGGTAGCCCGCAGAGACTGCGACGTATATATCACAGGCTCCAACTCAAGAATGCTTTCATCCGAACTCTCCACCAAACTTTCGGGCAGATATATGGAAGTCAGAATTCTTCCGCTTTCTTTCAGAGAGTATATGGAATTAAACGGAGGAGACGAAGAAGAAAGATTCGGACAGTACATCCGTTACGGTCCGATGCCTTCGATTGAACCTGAAAGAGGCGATAACGTCTGCCGTGCGCAGACCGAGGGCGTTTACAACACGGTGATGATGAAAGATGTCATCGCACATGTATCCGGTAAAGCCGACAAACTGAAAGCGGTATGCCGCTTCCTGTTCTCGAACATAGGAAAAATCACAAACGCAGAGAGAATTTCCTCGGAACTGAAACTTTCCGACGATACGGTAAGAAAATATCTCGATGCTCTGCTGGAAGCACATCTGTTCTCTCACGCCGAAAGATACGATATCGTCGGGAAGAATGTGTTCAGATCCAAAGGCAAATATTATGCAACAGACACAGGAATGAGAAATCTTCTTGTTAATGCAAACGAACTCCGCGATATAAGCGCCGTATTGGAAAATGTTGTTTATTTCGAATTACTCCGGAGAGGATACAAAGTATTCGTCGGAAGTTTTCGTGACCAGGAAATAGATTTCACTGCAATCAGAGTGGATGATGTCAGGTACTATCAGGTATCTCAGACGGTAACGGCAGAAGAAACATATTCCAGAGAAATACGTCCGCTGAAAGCCGTGAATGACAGTTACATGAAAACAATTCTGACTTTGGACAGAATCGGATTGGGTAACGACAGCGGAATAAGGGTTGTCAACCTTCTCGATTGGTTAACGGGAAGAGAAGACGCATGAATTTCTATTGATTACCGAAAATCTTCAGAAGATACGGCACACCGGACACCGCAATCATCATAGCGATTGCCGAAGAGAACAATACAGGCACAGTTCCGAAGGAATAACCTGCGGCGAATATTACGGCAATCGGGATAAGAGAAAGAAGACAGATACACAGTTTTCTGAAAGTGAATTCTCTTACTGCATAATTCACAAATTTACGTTCCGATAAAGAACCGAAGGATGCTCCGATAAGCGAACCGATTACGACGGATTGGTTTACGGTCAGTGTATCTGTAACAGAAATAACAACTAACGCCGCAACGGCAGATGCGGCATATATCAGACGTACAGCTGTGAAATGATATTCGTCTTTTGCGGAAACTTTCATCAGAAAAATACCGACTGCAATCATCACAATTCCCGTGATTATTCCCGCAATAATATCCAACGGAGTATGGACTCCGAGATACATTCTTGAAAATATCACAAGGAATACAAAAACGATTATTGCAATTCTCAAGAAAATGTTAACATAACGAAACAGCGACCCGTATCCCGCAACCGACGCAACGGTATGTCCGCTCGGAAGAGAATAACCGTTTGTGTGCTTCATCGCACCTCCGTCGGGTTCCACGGAAGGATCCGAAATCCACGGTCTCGGCTGTTTTATTGTTACTTTCATGATATTGGAAATACAGATTGCGGAAAGAAACGTAAACAGCATGAATTCTCCTTTATCCCTGTCGGAAAACCACAGTACTGCGAATATTGCAATCAATATCACTGAGAGATACACCTGAGGCATTGAGACAATCTCAAAGAACGAATTCACCGCATCGGGCGCTCCGAGACGGATGTCCTGAAGCATGAGGATGAAGGATATTCCCGTCTGCATTATTCTGCAGATATGCGAATGACGATATTATTCTTACAGCGGACATCGCAATCGGTATATCCGACACACAAGATTCAGGTAAAGATAACATGACCGTAGTCGCTGTAACTTATGAGAACGGAGAAGTGTTCCAACACTTCGGAAAGACTTCCGAATTCAAATTATTCGAAATTGTCGACAGTAAAATCGTTGCCGAAGAAATCATCGACAACGGGGGATTCGGCCACGGTTCCCTTGCCGGATACCTCAAAAACAACAACGTATCCGTACTCATCTGCGGAGGAATCGGAAGCGGTGCGATCAACATGCTCGGTTCCGAAGGTATCAAAGTGTTCCCGGGCGCATCGGGTCCTGTCGATACTGTTATTCAAAACTACATCAACGGAAAGATGTGCGCATCCGCGGAATGTACATGCAAATCGCATGAAGGCGTTCACGAATGCTCATGCGGAAAACACTGAAGAAATCATTTCTTTTCGACCGAGACGTCGACTTTCTTTCTCTGACGTCCTCCGGTCTTCTTCAGTTTTCCCTGACCGATTGCCCATTCGTAGTTGGGCATTTCCGGAGGGGAAATCAAAACACGGTCGCCTTTGGAATATTTTCTTCCTGTAGACCAGTTTGTAAATGAAGATAATACGCGGTATTCATCTGCATCCATGACGATTTCCCTTACATTCGGACGTCCTTTCATCTCGGAATACGTTCCGGCGAATACTTTGATATGATGATCTTTGACTTCGATTACTTTGGTACAGACTGTATCTAAGAAATATCTGTCGTGGGTGACTGTAATTAACGTTCCTGTGTACTCGTTTAATGCGGCTTCCACGGCGTGTCTTGCGGGAATGTCAAGATAATTTGTGGGTTCGTCGAGAATAAGAAGATTGGTTTCCTGCAACAATATCAGAGATAACGCAACTCTTGCACGTTCTCCGCCGGAAAGTGTTTTCATAGGCCTGTCTACGCGGTCTCCGACAAGTAACATTCTTCCGAGAATAGATCTTGCTTCGCCGCGTCTTTCTTTACCTATAACTTTCAGAATCTGTTCCTCTGCGGTTAATTCCAAATCCAAAGCTTCGTGATTCTGTGCGTAATAACCGATTTTCGCACCGGGTGCAACCCATAATTCTCCCCTATACGGAATTTTTTCAAGTAATGCCTTGATAAGTGTACTTTTACCTTGACCGTTTGATCCGAAGATACCGATTCTTTCGCCTTTCTGAATATCCAAGTCGATATTTTCAAGAATCGTTTTTCCGCCTAATTCCACAGACAATCCTTTGGCGGTAATTACATTCTTCCCGGATTTGTGGGCGGTTTGGATTCTTACCGTAATTTCTCTTGTTTCCTCGGGTTTCTCTTTTTCTTCGATTCTATCAATCATCTTCTGCCTTGTTTTATGCAGAGCCATAAACCATTGGTCTTTGTGTAATTCGTCGGCAATTTTCTGCTGGACTTTCTTCTGTATGGTGTAGTTTCTGTACTCTTTTTCCATACGTTCCATGTCCAACTGTTTTTTCATGATAAAATCGGAGTAATTTCCTTTGTATTCCCTGGTTTTACGGTTGGATATTTCGGTGACTCTTGTCACGACTTTGTCCAAAAAGTATCTGTCGTGGCTTACGACCAATACGGAGCAGTGGGAATCGAGAATGAAATCTTCCAAAGATTCTACGGTTTCTATGTCTAAATGGGATGTAGGTTCGTCCATGAAGATTATGTCACAGCCTTCTGCCTGAATGTAAATGCGGGAAAGCATGACTTTTGTTCTCTCTCCTCCGGAGAGAGAAGACATCTGACGGTCAGCGATATCCCACGATAAACCTACCTTTCTCAAAGATTTTCTTTGGTTTTCTTCGTTTTCCAAATCCGCTCTCGACAATTCCTGTTCTAATTCGGCGTATTCGGTTGTGAGAGAATTCCAGTCGATATCTCCGCCGGATGCCATAAGATCATCTATCTCCTGCATCCTTCTGCGCAGATGTTCTACGTGACCGTACGGACGGCCTAAGACTTCGCGGACGGTTGCGGAAGAAGAATCCGCAAACTGTTCGAGATATCCTATGCGATGGGTGTTGCGGATGATTTCTCCGGTGTCGAATCTTTCCAAACCTAAGAGAATCTTCATGAAGGTACTCTTTCCGGCACCGTTTATTCCGATAAGACCTACGGCATCTCCTTCGTTCAGCTGAAGGTCGGCACAGTCGAGAATTCTGTGTTCTCCGAATGATTTTGAGATGGCTTCGGCCCTGAGAAGCATACCTCGGCATACCGGTTCTGTGATAAATGTTATGTGGATAAGAAGACCGATACGCCGTCTCCGACGGCGTATCGGTGTCGGAAAGATTCCTTTCCGAAAAAGATTTCATTCTTTCTTCGCAGCTGCGACGGATGCATCGACGTATTTCTGCCATACCTCTTCGAGGTCGGGCCTCTGCATCGTCTCCATGACGTAGTCGGCGAACTGGTTGCCTGTAGCACCGGTGTCCCTTCCGGTCATGACGAGTTTCTTCTCAAACTGCGTACAGATGTCGAGAGCTTTGTTGAGTTTGTTTGCTTTCTCGATTTCTCCGATGTGCTCCATCATCATTGCAACGGCTTTAATCATCGAGCACGGGTCGGCGTACTGAGCACGGCCTTCGGTAACCATCCTGGGAGCGGATCCGTGGATTGCCTCGAACATTGCATACCTCTTTCCGAGGTTTGCGGAACCGGCTGTTCCCACACCGCCCTGAATCTGTGCGGCTTCATCTGTGATGATGTCTCCGTACAGGTTGGGAAGAACGAACACTTTGAAGTTGCTCCTTCTTGCGGGGTCGATGAGTTTTGCGGTTGTAATGTCGATAAACCAGTCATCCCATTTGACTTCGGGATAATCTTTTGCAACCTTTTCCGCAATTGAAAGGAATTTACCGTCGGTTGTCTTAATGATGTTGGCTTTGGTGACAAGTGAAACGTAGTTCTTTCCTGTCTTTTTGGCGTGTTCGAATCCCGCTCTGATGATCCTCTCGGTACCCTGTGTTGTTGCAACACAGAAGTCCATTGCGAGATCGTCCGTAACATTCACACCGTCGGAACCGAGTGCGTAACTTCCTTCCGTGTTTTCCCTGTAGAAAATCCAGTCGATTCCCAGTTCCGGAACGGATACGGGCCTGACGTTTGCGAACAGATCGAGCTGTTTTCTCATTGCAACGTTTGCCGATTCGATGTTAGGCCAGGGGTCTCCTTTCTTGGGTGTTGTTGTGGGACCTTTGAGGATAACGTGACATTTCTTCAGTTCCTCGAGTGTGTCATCGGGAATTGCTTTCATCACTTCGACACGCCTCTCGATTGTGAGTCCGTCAATCTGTCTGATTTCCACTTTTCCCGCTTTGATCTTGTCAGCAAGGAGGAATTCCATGACTCTCTGTGCAGATGCGCAGATGTACGGACCGATTCCGTCTCCGCCGCATACACCGATTATGAGCTTGTCCAACTTGGAGTAATCGATCCAATCTCCTTCGCCTTTGAGGACTTCGACTCTTTCGAGCTGTTTCCTGAGGAGTTCTCCGAATTTCTCCTGGGCCGCTTTGATGGCTTTCTCGTCGACCATTTTGATACCTATGCGACGGATGAGTGAGATACTATTAAAGGAAAACGATGTCGCATGTATACATACAGAAACAATCTTCTTCCGCAGTCGCGAACGCAGTGAGTGACGAGGATAATAAAGTGATCGAGCGACAGCGAGTGAACGCTTTTACTATTCAATCGGATGAATTACGACTTACGTAACACATAAGCCGTAACCCTTCCCCGGCAAACAGTAAGGGTCAGACGGCTCCGCCGTCTGACCCATCATAATCCCCCGTAATAAAACCCATTTATATCTTACCGATAATACGCAGACATGGAAGAAGAGGTCCGTCTGAACAAGTTCATCGCCGATTCCGGAAAGTGTTCGCGCCGTGAAGCGGACCGTCTCATCGAAGAAGGAAGAGTAACCGTCAACGGACGCATCGCGGAAACAGGAGAAAGAGTAACTTCCGAAGATATCGTAAAAGTCGACGGCGAAAGAATCGTACGTAACAATGAAACGATTCTCCTGATTTTCAACAAGCCTCCGGGCATTACATGTACAACTGCCGAAGACGACGAAACCAACGTGATAAAATATCTGAACTATCCCAAGCGGATTTATCCGATAGGGAGGCTGGATAAATATTCCGAAGGTCTGCTGCTGATGACCAATAAGGGTGAATTGGTCAACGGGATTATGAGGTCGAGGTACGGTCACGAGAAAGAATATATCGTAACCGTAGACAGGGTTGTTACCGAGGATTTACTGAGGAAACTTACGAACGGGATGCAGTTATCCGAAGATGAATGTGCGAAGCCGTGTTTTGCCGAAAAGACCGCACGTAACAAGTTCAGGATGATTATCACACAGGGACTGAACAGACAGATCAGAAGGATGTGCGAGAAAGCAGGATGCAGAGTTACCAAGCTTAAACGGGTGAGGATCATTGACATTGAATTGGGAGATCTGCCTGTAGGGGAGTACAGGAAGGCGACGAAGAGGGAGTTGGAGAGTGTGATGAAGAGGGTTGGGGAATAGGTTTTTAACTTAGATTTCTTCGATCTGAATGTGGGTTGAACTGATCTTTCAAGAATCGATCAATTACTATCCCTGGATAACTGTAGTATCGTGCCTGCAAATTACCGAACAGGATATATAGTTAAGTATCAAAAGATGTATAGCCAAATCGTGGCAGGCAGACCTGACAATCCTGATGAAATGGTAATTACAACCCATTCTGGCATCAAATACGCCATTAACACTCCGCCGATTGGGGGGGGGGACAAGGTGACGTATATATTGCGTATGGTGAAGATGGATCGAAAAAGGTCGCCAAAATATATCGCGAAAGTTTTCTCAACGTCAAGGGCATTGACGCATTCCTTGACAATTTGAAAGATTTGTGCAACAGACAGCCTCCTGACCAGTCATTCATTTGGCCGATTGATTATTTTGGCAGTGGCCTAGATGAAAAAACAGGACTCATAATGGATTACTTCGATAACAATGAATATACCAGCCTTGCACATTACGTTTCTGAAGGATCTTCCAGTCAATTATTAGCAAAAATTGCCATTTCAATATCATCGGCTTTCGGAAAGTTACATGAAATGGGAGGATATTTCTGTGACATTAATGAAGATGATATTTTTGTCAGAGAAAAAAATGGTTTCATTGATTTGAAAATCTGTGACTGCGACAACACTTCCTTTAATGTAGACTATAAACCATTGGTTAAAGGAAAACAATGGCTTGTAGCGCCTGAAATAATAACGAAAAAAGACAAACATTCGATAAAAACCGATTTGTACAGCCTGTCCGCGATGTTTTTCCACCTGTTTGTGAGATTGTGGCCACTCGAAGGAAAAAAATCAGAAATGCTTTCAAATGGCGATGATTACTCAGGATTTTATGAAGACCCGCTGTTCATATTCGACAGAAATGACAACAGTAATCCCCCAAATGAAAAAATAGGCGACCTTAATCATAAGTTTCCGGATTGCGGTACCATACACAGTCAGTTCCGAACCTTTGCCGCTT
>CAVIAJ010000020.1:0-30407 GCA_963640855.1 Candidatus Methanomethylophilaceae archaeon | reverse complement strand
AATACCCGCAGAACAAATCAAAAGAAGTTACCTACCAGAATTGCCGAACACAGTAGTCTGTCGACGGCCTTCCGCATTCATTATTCTATAAAGAAGGTAGGAGCACTCTTCTGCAACCGCCGGCGGCATGTTCCGACGGGTTATTATCCCATGAGTATCTGTACTTACCGATGACCGACGAACTCACCGTATGCGCAGCGGCATTTCTGAGGAATAAAGGCAAAACCGTAGTCACCGAGAACGAATTCCTCATGGGAGTGTCGATGGATTACCATTGGATGCCGTACAGCGATGCGAAAAGACTCCTTGCCGCACTCACAGGTTCGAAGATCTTCAAAAAGGACGGGGAATACCTCGAAGCATGCTTCAGCATATCGGATGTCGACGTTCCCGTAGCATACAGGCCGTCTGAATCATTAATTGAAACTGTCAGAAAGGGTGTTGCGGTAAAAGCGGAACCCAAAAAAGAAACGCCGCAGGCACCGGAAAATCTTCTTCCCCTGCTGATTTCCGAATCTATGAATGCAGATATGGAAAAAAGAGATTTCATGTCCGCGGCCAATGCCCTGCAGAAGGCACTGAACGTGGACATTCTCGTCGCGGGACTGATTGTACTCAGGGATGCGGGAGTGGAAATAGACCATCTCGCCGCCCGTGTGTACGAAGCAATTGCGAAAAAATGAGTTTCACTTCTTCTTGATGAAGTCGTTAAGAGTCATCTTTGTGCTCTGACTTCCGCCGATTTTACCGCCGGATGCGACAGACTCCGTGAGCTTGATGTCCAGCGCTTTCTCGAGCTTTTTGATAAGTTTGTCGTTGGGAACGAGGTCGTTGGATTCGATTTTCGCGATTGTTCCTTTCTTCTCGAGAATGGAGGCTGCAAACTGTTCCAGATCCATACCTTTGCTCATACGGGCCTTTCTTATCTCTCCGCCGTAGTCGGCGATAAGTTCCACAGTCTCGGAGCCGCGGTACACATCTTTTACCTGCATACGCTGTTCGCGTCTCTGAAGCCTCTGCTCGATCACCTGTGCGCTCGGTGCGGGAGCGGATCCTTTTGCAGAGGATCCCCTGTGCTCATCCCCGAACTTCGAACAGTTGGGGCAGACGTCAAGCTTTGTACCTTCGATGAAAACCGGTCTTGTCGCCGGCACCTCTTTGCCGCACATTTCGCAGATCATGTATCCGCCTATGTGCCAACTAATAATTTAAGACTGCGGTTATTACGCGTTTCATATTCAGTAACGGTATTATAACAGCTCACAGATAGACCGTCATCACAAGGATGATATTATGAGCGACTCCCGGAATGACGATTTGACATCTGAGCTGAAGGCGAAGATCATATCCCTCGAAGAGAAGAATGTCAGACTCATGGAAGACCTCCAGAACATGGAGGGAGAGAAACGTTACGCCGAGAGTGAATTGTTCAGAGTGCAGAAGGATCTTGCCAAGGTGAGAGCCGAATTGGAGAGAATGAAAACTCCTCCGCTCATCATCGGTACCGTCAAAGATATTCTTCCCAACAACCGTGTCGCCGTGAAAAGTTCGACGGGACCAGATTTTGTTGTGGGAATATCCACATACTGCCCCATGGATGTTTTGGAAGTAGGTGCCAGAGTATCGCTCAACAAACAGTCCTTAGCAGTTATGGACGTACTTCCGCAGTCATTGGATCCTGTTGTTACGGGTGCGGAAATCATCGACAAACCGAATGTCAGCTACGAAGACATCGGAGGTCTCGAGAAACAGCTCGTCGAGTTGCGTGAAGCTGTCGAAGACCCTCTCCTCAGACCCGAACTCTATGCGAAAGTCGGTATCGAACCTCCGAAAGGAGTATTGCTCGTAGGTCCTCCCGGAACCGGAAAAACACTGATGGCAAAAGCTATCGCAAACGCAACACAGGCTACGTTCATCAGGCTCGTAGGTTCGGAATTGGTGCAGAAATACATCGGAGAAGGAGCGAGATTGGTACGCGAACTCTTCGAACTCGCCAAAGAGAAGGCTCCGAGTATCGTTTTCATCGACGAATTGGATTCTGTCGGTGCGAAAAGATTGGATGCAAGCACATCGGGAGACAGAGAAGTCCAGAGGACACTTATGCAGCTCCTCTCCGAACTCGACGGATTCACACCCATGAGCAATATCAAGATTATAGGTGCAACCAACCGTCCCGATATACTCGACGATGCACTGCTCAGGCCCGGAAGATTCGACCGTATCGTTGAAATCGGTCTTCCGGACATCGACGGAAGAGAACAGATTTTCAGGATTCACATTGCGCACATGAACGTCGACGAGGATATTTCCGCAAAGAAACTCGCGGAAGCGACAGACGGCGTCTCCGGTGCGGAAATCAAATCAATCTGTACGGAAGCAGGTATGCTTACGATAAGGGACGGACGCGACTGCGTCACCATGAACGATTTCCTCAGAGCGAAAGAAAAAGTGCTCGAAGTCGGAAGGAACAAAGTCAAACAGGTTCCGGCATACATGTTCGGATGACGGCAGGATACTTTTGACGGTATCCTGCGGAGTCATCTCATTCGTTGTCTTCGGGATCTGCGTCTTCGCCGCCGAAAAATTCCAACTGCGCCGCGGCGTAGATGTCTTCCAATCCCGTGTTCTCGGTGGCGGATACCGCACGCATCTGACCGAAGATACCGATACTTTCCACGGCTTTGAACAACTCGGTACCGACGACGGTCTGAGGATTCGAATCATTGTCGAGAAGATCGTCGTATAATGAATCGGAGTTCTCGAACCACGAAATCATTTTTTCTTTGTCTTCTTCTTTGATAAGATCGGCTTTGGTGAGAATGTTGACTGTAGGCAACTGAAGCCTGAATTCGACCAATGACGAAAGAACCATGTTGGATACAAAACCGTTCGATGTCTTGCAGAGCATAGGATCGGAGAGGTAAATTACCATGGATCTGTCCTTTCCGAATGCTTCTATGATAACATTGGAAGACTCCCTGAATGCGAACAGTTCCAACTGTCCGGGTGTGTCGACAAGAACGTATTCCGTCTTTTCGCCGTCGAGAATGTCTGTGATTTTCCTGATGTTCACGGCCATAAGATCCGCCGCAACAATCTGCGCACCGTTCGGTCCGAGATTGTATTCCGACATTACTTCATCCAACGCAACCCATTCCCTGATGTCGATATCGGCATCGTAAGGAAGCATATCCACTCCGGGATCGAGGTTTACCGTCATACAGTCGACTGCGTTGTTCCCCAGCCAATCCCTGAATGCTCTGACGAGAGTGCTCTTGCCGCTTCCCGCCGTTCCCACGAAGAATATGAATTTCAAAAATCTCACTCCTTGTGTTTGATCTGTCTTCTGAGTCTTCTGCCCGGCATGGGTTTGGTCGGGACAGCCGACGAATCGATTCTCGTACTCTTGGAATTGATGCTTCCTACGGTACTCCTCGAAGCTCTGTCAAGATCGCTCTGCGAAATACCCAGTTCCATGAGTTCGCTGCGTACTTCCTTTGCCTTTTCCTGATCTTTCATATTCAGGAGAACAAGATACGAGTGTGCCGTGGACATGAAGAACATCTCGTTCACGTCGCCTGTTTCGGCCAGGACGTGAAGATTGTCGTATGCTCCGGTAAGATCTTCCAAAAGACCGTCCAAATCGTCGGGACTGCGAATCATCGACCTGAACATATATGCCTGTGCCAGATTCTCGTATGTTCTCTTGTCCTTGAGTCTGACGGCTTCCAATGCGGGAATGACTTCGTTCATCTCTTCGCCGAATTCTTCCGTCATCTCGGGATTCTTCATCTGACGGTATTTCGCACGGTTCATGAGTGCATTTGCATATGCATCTTTGTTGTCCGGATATCCTTTAAGAATTTCCACGGCTTCGTTCATGAGTGCTTCGGCATTCTCCGAGTTTCCTTTTCTTTCTTCGGATTCCGCTTTGAATCCTATCGAATCTGCCAATTCAATCAGTCTTGCGGAGATGACAGGCGCGGTTTTCAGTAATTCTCTCCTCTCGCGGAGTGCGGATTCCATGTAACCTTCCGCTTCTTCGGCACGGCCGTTCTTCGATGAGATGAGTCTGAGTGAATCGTAAATGGTTGCCAAAAGGTACGGATCGTCGCCTTTCTCTCCCTTTGCGAAGCATTCTTCGGTAAGTTCCAACGCTTCTTTGAAGATTTTTTCCGCATTGGTAAGTTCTTTCCTCATGGTACAGATAAATCCGTAGTTGACCTTCATCGAGGCAACTTCGATTGTTCTGCTGTCGCCTACATGTGCGAGACCGTCCGCGTAGATATTCATGGCAGTCTTGTTGTCGCCGCGTGCGATTGCGAACGCCGCGCAGATCGGAATCTGATTGAAGTAGCGTGAAAGCATCTCACTGTCACCCTTTTCGGCCAATCTGTACATCTCGGCAAGCACTTCGTTTGCGAGATTCTCGGCTTTGACTTCCCTGCCTGTTTCACTGTATCTGTCGGACAGCAGTGAAAGTGCAATTACTTTCTCCGCATCCGTTTTCGCGGACTCCACGGCATTCAGTGCCTCTCTCACGGAGGGTTCCAATTCGTAGTATTTTCCCGTGTCTTCGGTCACTGTCTCGATATCGCCGTTGGACAGGAATCTCATGACAATCTTGGTCTCACCGCAATCTTTGCAGATGACGGATGTCTCGTAGCCGGACCTCAGTTCGGCGTCCCGTCCGCATTTGGGACAGGTAAATACCGCCTGTTCTTCACTCATCAGATTCCGAATGTCTGGGGCTGGATTAATAACTATCACATAGAAACGGCGTGACATCCGTTGGGTTTTCGGATTTATGCCGGGATTTTGTGTAAAATTACAGTTTCGGAAAACACACTGAACATCTCAGTGCCAGAATGTTAAAAGGGAACGGGTGTGCCCCGTAAGGGGCACGGCAGCCGTTCATTTGAAGAAACCTTTCTTCTTCGTCTTCTTCTCGGTTGTTCCCGCGGTTTCGTCGAGTTTCTTCAGAAGTTCCTTCTCCATTTCTGAAACTTTCTTCGGGACTTCGATTCTCACACGGACGAACATGTCTCCGCGCGTCGAACCGTTCAGCTTGGGCATACCCAGCCCAGCCATCCTCAGTACGGAGTTCACCTGCGTTCCCGCAGGGATCTTCAGCATTACGGAATCGCCGTTTATCGTCGTGATCTGAGTCTCTCCTCCGAGTACGAGTTTCGGATAGGTGACCGTAACACCTGTCCAGAGGTTTGGGCCGTCACGCTCGAATATGCTGTTTTCTTTGATATGTACCACAACATACAGATCCCCGGGTCTTCCGCCCTGATAACCTGCATCTCCGGCACCGGGAACGCGGATTCTCTGATCGTCGTCGATTCCTGCGGGAATCTTGACAGAAATCTTGGATTTCTTGTTCACACGTCCCTGTCCGCGACATGTCGTACACTTCTCTTTCGCAGACCTTCCCGTACCGTTACAGTTGGGACACTCGGAAATGGATGACATCTGACCGAACGGAGTTCTTCTGACAGACTGTACCTGTCCTCTTCCTCCGCACTGCTTACATGTCTCCGTCTCTCCGCCTTTCGCACCTGTACCGTTACAGTCCGTACAGTTGACGGAATGCGGTACGCTGATCTCCACTTCTTTCCCTTTGAATGCGTCCTCGAGTGTAATCTCAATATCGTATCTGAGGGAATCTCCGGTGCGGGGGCCGTTACGGGACTGCTGCCTGCCGAAGCCCCCGCCGAAGATCGAACCGAAGATATCTCCGAAAATATCGTTGATATCCTCCTGGTGGGTGAAGTCGTTCCAGTTGAATCCGCCCTGTCCGAACTGCCCGTTGACTCCTGCATGACCGTACTGATCATACATCTTACGCTTCTCGGAGTCCATCAGGACCTCGTACGCCTCCGATATCTCCTTGAACTTCTCCTCGGCAACCTCTTTGGGTTCCTTGGATACGTCCGGATGGTACTGACGCGCAAGCTTGCGGTACGCACTCTTTATCTCGTCAGGCGTCGCGGTCTTCTCGACACCCAATACTTCGTAGTAGTCTCTGGGCATATTGTTCACTGGTCGTCTACGATTTTGTAGTCGGCGTCGACGAAGTCTCCGTCGGCCTTCTTGGCTTCGCCTTCACGGCTCTGCTGTTGCTGTTGCTGCTGTTCCGCACCGCCGCATCCGCATCCGCCCTGCTGCTGAGCCTGCTGGTACACCTTCTGTGAGATAGGTTCCATAGCTTTGTAGAGGGCGTCGAGTTTTTTCTTGATGTCTTCGGTGTTGCCGGATTTGTTGGCGTTCTCGAGATCGCCGATTGCAGCCTCCACTTTCGCTCTCTCGTCGTTGGAAACTTTGTCTCCGAGTTCGTCGAGTGATTTCTTGACAGAGTAAACTGCAGTCTCAGCCTGGTTCTTGACTTCGATTTCCTCGCGCTTCTTCTTGTCGGCGTCTGCGAACTGTTCGGCCTGTTTGACCATCTGATCGATTTCTTCTTTCGAAAGTTTGTTCGATGAAGCAATCGTGATCTTCTGCTCTTTGCCGGTTCCCTTGTCCTTTGCGGATACGTTGATGATACCGTTCGCATCGATATCGAAAGTAACCTCAATCTGAGGTACTCCGCGGGGTGCGGGAGGTATTCCGTCGAGTGTGAATCTTCCGAGCGAGGTGTTGTCGCATGCCATCTCCCTCTCTCCCTGAACCACATGAATCTCTACTGCAGGCTGGTTGTCCTGTGCTGTGGAGAACACCTGTGATTTCTTGGTGGGGATTGTGGTGTTCCTGTCGATGAGTTTGGTCGAGATTCCTCCGAGGGTCTCGATACCGAGTGACAGCGGCGTAACATCGAGAAGGAGAACATCCTTCACATCTCCGGAGAGGACTGCTCCCTGGATTGCGGCGCCCATACTGACACATTCCATCGGGTCGATACCGCGCTGAATCTTCGGTCCGACGATGTTCTCGACGAAGTTCTGCACGATAGGCATCCTTGTCGGTCCGCCGACCATGATGATCTTGTCGATACCGTCGACTGTGAGCGAAGCATCGCTAAGTGCCTGCATAATCGGTCCCTTACAGCGGGATACGATAGGTGTGACGATTTCCTCGAGCTTTGCACGTGTGATTGTCTGTACCAGGTGCTTCGGTCCGCTTGCATCGGATGCGATGAACGGAAGGTTGACCTCTGTCTGCATTGTTGTGGACAGTTCGATCTTGGCTTTCTCACATGCCTCACGTACTCTCCAGAATGCGGTGTTGTCCTTGGAAAGGTCGATACCGGATTCTTTCTGGAATTCTCCGAGCACGTATTTCGTGAGTGCCTCATCCATATCGGATCCTCCGAGTTTGGTATCTCCGGATGTAGACATGACTTCGAAGACTCCGTCGCTGAAGTCCATGATTGTGACATCGAGTGTACCTCCTCCGAGGTCGAACACGAGGATCTTCTGTGCAACGTTTCCCTTGTCGAGACCGTATGCGAGTGCTGCGGCCGTAGGTTCGTTGATGATACGGACTACATCGAGTCCTGCGATTGCTCCTGCATCTTTGGTTGCCTGTCTCTGGTTGTCGTCAAAGTATGCGGGAACGGTGATGACGGCTTTGTCGATTGTCTCTCCGAGGTATGCCTCTGCATCCCTCTTCATCTTCTGGAGGATGAATGCGGAAATCTGCTGAGGTGTGTACTCTTTGCCGAGTGCGGTAACCTTCTCGGATGTTCCCATCTTCCTCTTGACGTTCTTGATTGTTCCGTCGGGGTTGGTAACGGCCTGTCTCCTTGCAGGCTCTCCGACGAGGAGCTGACTGTCCTTTGTAAATGCTACATACGAGGGGAAAGCTTTCCCGCCCACGCTTGTTCCTTCTGCGCTCGGGATCATGCTCGGCCTTCCGCCTTCCATAACAGAGGCGGCAGAGTTGCTTGTTCCCAAATCGATTCCGATTATTCTTGACATCTTACTCACCTTCTATTTTTTCTTCTTCTTTTTTCTTGGTCACTTTGACCTTGGAATATCTCAGTACCTTGTTTCCAAGGCGGTATCCTTTCTGGAATACCTCTGCGATATCTCCGTCTTCGTCTGCTTCGATGACACAGAGTGCCTCGTGGCAGTTCGGATCGAATTTACCGTCGGTCGGTATTTCCGTGAGTCCTTTGGACTCGAGGGCTTTCATCAGATTCTGACGGATGCCCCTCACGCCTATTACGAAATCGTTTTCTCCGTCCGCATGTTCCAGCGCACGGTCCATATCGTCTACGATAGTCAGCATGTCCGTGATCAGACCCGCCGTGGCGAAGGTTTTGAACTCTTCGTTCTCACGCTGAGTCCTCTTACGGAAGTTGTCGTAGTCTGCCTGAAGCCTCTGAGCCAGCTGTAGGTATTCGCCTGCTTTTGCATTCGCATCTTCCAGCTGTTTCTTCAGATCCTCCGTCTCATCGGCAGATTTGTCCTTTCCGGTTTTTTTGTCCTCCTTCACAGTCATCCGTTCACCTTTTTCTATGTCGAGATAATGGATCAGGGGGCCTGATGCCCCCTGCAGGAATGTGTTTAGTCGTCTTCCATGTTGGGCATCGAACCTGCCGCTCCCGGGGGACCTGCAGGTGCGGGCATGCTGCGTGACGCGATGACATCGTCGATCCTGAGGATCATAACTGCCGCATCGGTTGCGGAGTTGATGGCCTGTTTGCCGATCCTGTAGGGTTCGATGACGTTGAGCTCGAACATATCCTCCACCTTTCCGCTGAAGGGGTTGAGTCCGGCGTACTTCTTGCCTGCCTTGTGCTGTTTCCTCATTTCGATGAGGATGTCGATGGGGTCGAGACCTGCGTTCTCTGCGAGTGTTGTCGGGATGGACTCCATTGCGGATGCGAACGAATCGATTGCGATCTGCTCTCTTCCGCCGACAGACTGTGCGTAGCTCCTGAGCTGCATTGCGATTTCGACTGCAGTCGAACCTCCGCCTGTGACCATCATTCCGTCCTCGATTGCAACCTTCACGACAGACCATGCATCGATGAGTGATCTCTCAATCTCGTCAACGACGTGTTTGGTACCTCCCCTGATGAGGACTGTAACCGATTTTGCATCTTTGAGGTCGCTGATGTATGTCATCTCGCCGTCACCGATCTTCTTGACTTCTACGAGACCTGCCGCTCCGAGATCGGATTTGTCAAGTTCGGAAATCTTGTTGATGATGTTTGCACCGGTGGATGCTGCGAGTTTCTCCATATCGGATTTCTTGACACGCCTTGCTGCGTAGATTCCCTCTTTGGAGAGGAAGTGCTGTGCGAGGTCGTCGATACCTTTCTGGCAGAAGACGACGTTTGCTCCGACTTCCTTGACTTTCTCGACCATTCTCCTGAGCATGTTCTCTTCCTCGAGGAGGAAATCGTTGAGCTTGGAGGGGTCTGTGATCTGAATCTTTGCGTCGATCTCTGTCTTCTTGACTTCGAACGGTGCGTCGATGAGTGCAATCTTTGCGTTCTTGATGGACTTGGGCATTGCGCTGTGGACGGGTTCTTTGTCGATGATGAGTCCCTTTACGAGTTCTGTCTCATCCATTGAGGATCCTGTCTTCTTGACGGTCTGGATGTTGTTGAGATCCACTTTGTATCCGTCGTCTGTCTTCTCGGCGATTGTCTTGACTGCGTCGACGACAAGATCGGAGAAGAAGTCTTTCGAGGCGTTGACCTGTTTGCTGTTCATCGAGACCTCTGCGATCTGTTTGAGGAGCTTGTTGTCGTCGTAGGAGACTTTCTTCGAGATGTCAATGAGAATCTTCTGTGCCTCTGCGTTTGCGAGCCTGTATCCGCTTGCGATGATTGTGGGGTGGACGTTGGCGTCGACCATGTCGACTGCTTTCTTGAGGAGTTCGCCGGCGAGGATGACGGATGTTGTCGTACCGTCTCCGACTTCCTGGTCCTGTGTCTTTGCAACCTCGACGAGCATCTTTGCTGCGGGGTGCTGTACATCGATCTCTTTGAGGATGGTCACACCGTCGTTGGTGATGACGACATCTCCCATGGAGTCGACAAGCATCTTGTCCATTCCCCTGGGGCCGAGACTGCTCCTTACTGCGTCGGAGATTGTCCTTGCGGCTGCGATGTTGTTGAACTGTGCGTCCTTTCCTTTTTCTCTTTTTGTTCCTTCTTTGAGAATCACGATAGGTGTATTACCCATACCCATGTTCAATTACCTCCGTATTCCGGATTAACTAATACGCTTAAAGTTTGTTCTTCTATATAAGGATTACTTATCAAACAAACATATGTCGTCATAGAATCCGGAAAGACTGCCGATTTTTACTTTCAGAAAGAAAAATGCAGATAACGCCGTACGCAGGAATATGACACCTCATCCGGAACTTTGTCGGCGTCTTCCGGATTTATGCGAATATAGATAAACACACAGAGAGAATTTCATTCATGACTCAGGAATCAACGGAAAAAATTCTCTTGGAAATGCTGAAAATTCAGAGAGAGATGCTGGAAAACCAGAAAGAAATGAACAGAAATTTGGAACAGGTATATCAGATGTGCCTGGGAATGTACGGCGGAGTGATGGTGCAGCGCGGAAACTGAACAGGATACAGAGATTATCTTATTACCTTATAAGAAAGGAGAACGAATCTCCCTGCACTGCCATTATAACGGTAACAGCAGATACACAGTGTATGGACTCGATACCGTTTCCGAAAGAAGGATTCGTCCTTGAAAAAACCGATGACAGGGAATACGTTCTCGGTTGTATGGAAGAAGCCGTATTGGCATCCGTAGACGGCGTCGAGAAAGAAATGTACGACCTCTGGATCGGAAATACGATGAGAATTGTTTCATTCAATATGGATGATGAAAGAAACGAAGCGTTTCTTCTCCGTAAAGACGGTAAAAAGATCGGTTTGCTTTGGGTCGGAAAACTGAACGATCAGTTCACATGTGAATTCACAGGATACATTCTCGGAATATACGTCGATAAGGAATACAGAGGCAGAGGATTGGGCAAAGCACTGATTCAATCGGCCGAAACGTGGTGCAGAGAAAAAGGCCTCACCGAATTATCACTCAATGTGGGTATGCCCAATACAATTGCGAAAAAACTCTACGGAGGCTGCGGGTTCTCTCCGCAGTCGATTGTTATGAAAAAACACATCCTCCCCGATTTACGCAGTGAGTAACTCACAAAGATGCATACCAGCGCATTATTTCTTGCAAACTATTATAAAAAGAAAGTCCAATCCCGATGCAAGGTAATATAAATGGAGGGCAGACCAAGTATTGTCATTCTGACATCGGCACTTGCCATACTGGGCGGTATCGTCGCCATCGCATCTCTGGCATGCGGTTACTACGATCATACCGACAACCTGTTCGGAAGCATGGGATTGGGACTTCTCATAACGGTCCTCTTCTTCGGCGCAGCAGGTTTCCTGTACTCAGACGGCAAGGGTAACCACAACTCGTTCCTTTTCATGAGCTTTGCGAACGCAGTTGTAATCATTGCTGCGATTTATTTCAACGCAATCAACCTCCCGTTCGGTGTCGCTCTTCTTATCCTGGCCATCGTCGTCGCCGCACTCGGTTCCGGTAAGACAACCGAGAAGTGGATGACTTTGGACAGGGTCTGAAACAAACTTCTGACCCCCGTACCGTTCAATGCGGGGGTCGTTTACTTTTATATGGTTATTATCGGATTGTTTCGCGATTACACTCACATCTGTCCGGAGGACAGACACTTTTTTATCGGCGGTGAATATCGCCAGTACGATGGATGAGAAATACGCACTCGCGTTAAGGAAAATCGCCCTGATGGGAGGAATAGACGATTTCATCGCGATATCCTCACGCGAACTCGGAGATACATTGGATATGAGTCAGCAGTCCGCATCGAAATGGATTCTCGAGCTGCTGGATGAAAAACTCATAGTACGCGATCTCGGTGCGAGGAAACAGCGTATCAAAATTACGGAAAAGGGAGTCGATGTACTCAGAGACGAATACAACGAGTACCGCCGCATCTTCGAATTGGATGATCATATAGTAATCCACGGTGCCGTCACTTCCGGTATGGGGGAGGGCGGATACTACATCTGCCAGGAAGGATACATGACGCAGTTCGAGAAACAGTTGGATTTCAGACCGTATGAGGGCACACTCAACCTCACCATCGACAAGGAAGATGTGGGAAAACTCGATCTCATCCGCAGTACCGCAGGCATCCTGATACACGGATTCACCGATGCGGACAGGACATTCGGCGATGTAATCGCATACAAAGCGAAAATCAAAAACATCGACTGCGCAGTCGTAGTTCCCGAGAGATCCCATTACAAAGAAGTCATCGAGATTGTCTGTCAGTATCATCTGAGAAGAACACTCAGTCTTGTCGACAACGACCGTATCGATCTCAGAGTGGAATTGTAAATAAATTTTGATGAATGCGGGTGTGACTGCCCGCATTCATCCGATTCACACGAATCTTTTCATAACGGATTTGAACACACCGAGTCCGTCGCCTTCTTCGGAATCGTATCCTCTGGTCCAATCCGGATGTGTGAACCTTGTAAGTACACGTTCGGGGTGCGGCATTATACCGAGTACGTTACCGGCGGGGTTGCATATACCTGCAATATCCGACGGCGAACCGTTCGGGTTCCACGGATATTCCGTTTCTCCTTCGGGTGCGACATATCTGAACACAATCTGATCGTTTTCTTCGAGTTTCTCCAAGAATTTGGGATCGTCACTCAGAAGTTTGCCTTCGGCGTGTGCTGAAGGAATCATCAGAACTTTCTTCTTCGGAATTTCGGAAGTGAAAATACATTTTCCGCGGTTGTCATTCCTCAGAAGTGTGGGGCGGCATTCGAATCTTGCCGAATCGTTCCTGTAAAGTGCTGCGGTAGGCTCCGGAGACATTGCATCGTCCGTTGCAGGAAGAAGTCCCAATTCCACCAGAATCTGGAAACCGTTGCATATACCCAACACAGGTTTCTCCGATTCGACGAATTTTCTCAGTTCGGGACCTACTGCGGATTTGAGTCTTGCGGCGAAGATTGCACCCGCTCTGATGTAATCTCCTGCGGAGAATCCTCCCGGGAACGCCAGAATGTCGTAATCTTCCAGACTTCTCTTCAGTTCCTGAGAAGTCTGTCCCGTCAGCTGCTTGATGTGCACCTTTTCCGGCGATGCGCCTACAAGCCTGAAGGCTTCGTACATCTCATCCTCGCAGTTCGTACCTTCCATTCTGAGCACACATACTCTGACATCTTCAGGCTTCATCACTGACCGCCTCCCATAAGATTCCACATGGGTTCGTTCCATGCCTTTGTGATTTCGTCTACGGAAAGGTCGATTTCCGTTCCCTTTACGGTAAATCTGTCCCCTCCGGTGACTCCGATACATACGGCATCTCCGCCCATGATCTTCTCGAATTCTCCTGCATCGGATTCGGATACTTCCGCAAGCCAACGTGTGTTGCTTTCCGAGAACAGTTTTCTCTCTGCGCACATGTCTCCCATCGGCGAAAGATCTAACTTCAGACCGATTCCTCCGGAAATACACATTTCCGCGGCTGCCACGGCCAATCCTCCGTCGGAACAGTCGTGACACGCTTTGATCAGCGATTTATCCATCGCACCGAGAACTTTGTCTGTCATTGTCATGAGATATTTTGCATCGACTGCGGGAACGTCTCCTCCTTTTCCTCCGAATTTACGGAAGAAGAGCGATGCTCCCATCTCGTCCTTTGTCTTTCCCATGATGTACAGTCTGCTGCCTTCCGATTTCATATCCGCAGTGACTGCTTTCCTGACGTCGTCGATAAGTCCGCATCCGAGGATCATCGGAGTGGGAAGAATGCCTACTCCTCCCGGAGCTTCGTTGTAAAGACTCACGTTACCTGAGGGTATCGGAATGTTGAGATCTCTGCATAACTCTCCGAGACCTCTGACGGCTTCCCTGAACTCTCCGAGTCTTTCAGGCTTCTCGGGGTTGCCGAAGTTAAGACAGTCCGTAAGTGCATTGGGTCTTGCTCCGACTGCAATGATGTTACGGCATGCTTCGTCTACGGAAGACATTCCTCCGTTGTAGGGATTCTCTGCGGTAAACCACGGATTGCATCCGACGGCGGCTGCAAGTCCTTTGTATCTTCCGGTCACAGGCATAAGCACGGATGCATCTCCGGGACCTGTTCTGTTGAGTTTTCCCACCATCGGGTGGATGACTGTGGATGCTCTGACTTCGTGATCGTACTGACGGATGGCCCATTCTTTCGATGCTATGTTGAGATCGGAAAGCAGTGAAATCATCGTTTCGCTGTCTGCTTTTGCGTCAGGGAATACTTCGTCCGCTTTCGTCGATACCTTGGGGAGAACGTAGGGTCTGTTGTAGACGGGCCCTCCGGTAAGGAACTCGAGATCCATATCGAAAATCAGCTGACCGTTCCAGAAGAGACGCGTGTGCTTGGTGTCAGTGGTCCTTGCAACAGGTGTTGCGGGAACACCCCACATGTCGAAAATTTCCAGAACTTTTCCGACGTTCTCGGGTTTGCATGTAACCATCATACGCTCCTGCGATTCGGATACCCAGATTTCCCAGGGTGCAAGTCCGTCTTCTTTCAGCGGAACTTTATCCAAATCGACATCCGCACCGCATCCGCCGGCGTCCAATGACATTTCTCCGACGACACAGCTGAGGCCTCCTCCTCCGAGATCTTTCATTCCTGTGATCAATCCCCTCTTATTCACTTCGAGACATGCGTGAACCGTAGGTTCTTTGGTGATGGGGTCTCCGAGCTGTACGGCTCCTCTCGAATCTTCATCCGATGTGGATGTAAGATCCGCGGAAGCGAATGTCACTCCGTGAATTCCGTCCCTTCCGGTAAGTCCTCCGAGAAGAATCATGACATCTCCGGGTCCGGAAGCGTAGTTGACACCCAATTCATCCCTTCTGACGATACCGAGACATGCCACGTTGACGAGGCAGTTTCCGGTGTATCTCTCGTCGAAGAAGAATCCTCCCGAAATTGTGGGAATTCCGACACGGTTTCCGTAATCTCTGATTCCCGAAACAACACCGTTTACGAGGTAATGGGGGTGTTTCATCCCCTTGGGGATTTCTTTCTTTGTGTCGATGGGCCCGAAACACAGCGGATCCACAAGTCCTATGGGCTGTGCGCCCATACAGACGACATCCCTGAGAATACCGCCGATTCCTGTTGCGGCTCCTCCGTAAGGTTCGATGGCCGAGGGATGGTTGTGACTCTCAATCCTGAGAGCGTATCCGTAATCGTCGTCGAATACCATCACACCCGCATCTCCTCTTGAAAGAATATCCGGGCGGTCGATTGAGAAAATGAATTCTTTGAGAATGGGTTTGGAGCTCTTGTAACAGCAGTGCTCGCTCCATGCCTGTCCCAACGACTGTAATTCGATGTCGGTGGGATTTCTGCCTTCTTTTCTGAAATAATCGGCGACGGTTTTCATCTCATCGACGGAAAGGGCCAATCCCATCGTCGACGATATTTCGCGCAGTCCGTCGTCATCGGCACTGAGGATGTCCACGTCATACAGCGAAAACGGAACATCGCGTTTGATCATGTATTTCTCTGCTGACATCCAATCATCTCAGGATGACTTTGTAATTCTGAATCACGGGGTTTGCGAGGAGTTTTCTGCACATTTCCTCTCCCGCTTCCACGGCCTTCTCCGGAGTCGCGTCAATCTCCACATCGAAGACCTTGACGGTCTTTACCGAAGTTACACCCCCGAATCCGAGCGATTCCAGGGTCTTCATCGTGTTCTTTCCCTCAGGGTCTGCGACCCCTTTCTTCAATTCGATTCTGATTTCGATTTTGGCCATCGTGTGAGTGTACGTGGGCGCGATTATAATAATTGTCGGCCCGCATCAGATGGCACCGGGATTCGTACGTACGAAGAATTCCGATACATCCCAATCGTTGTCTTCCTGTACCCTCTGATTCTTGTCCATTCTTACGCCCAGCGACACCGCCACTTCCTTGAGGTAGCGCTTCGCTTCGGGAGAACCTTCGAACTCCTCTACGTTTGCGCCGGAAGCGGTCATCTTTCCTTTGAACGTACCGATAATCTTCGTTCCTTTGAAGATTACATTGACGGATGCTGTCACTTCATTCTTCATTATGTCTCTGAGATATACGTGGAGATTGTCCTGAGTGTTGAGAAGGAACATTTTCTCGCGCTCGACGTTTATGTGACTGTCGGCATCTTCCTTCAGCATCCAGTAAACGGTGGGGCTGTCGCGCATGAAGAATCCTTTCACGAGATATCCTTCGTCTTCGAGTTCCGCAAGCATCTTTCTCATAACCTGCATCCTAACTCCGACGGGATATGCCAGCATCTCCGCGCTGAATATGCCGAAGTCTGCGAACAGAAGTTTCACTATTTCTTTCAGTGCGGTTGCTTTGTCGATTTTCGGTTCTTTCAGAACGTTGTATGCGGATGACGAATCCTGATAGATTACGGTTGCGTGGAACAGTGCATTCACCGCATCCACCGTTTTCTCTTCGGAGAACGGTGAATTTCTGATAATTTCTTTCCTTGAAACGGGCTGACGTTCCTCTATGAGTGCAAGGATTGTCCTCATGGTTTCGTCGACGGGTGCGTCCTTTGCGGAACGGTACAGTGCGGCGAATTTCGGTACGGTGTATCCGTTGTACGAAGGGATGATGAAAGTTCTGATGATGTTGCCGTATTCCGCCTGTTTCTTCAGAGTTGTTCTGTCCTTAACTCTCGTGAGTACTTCCGCATCCGTTCTGATATAGCCGCGGGCGGCAATTGCCTGAGATACAGTGGCGTATTTTTCTCCGGCGTATACGTGCTGTTTTCTGAAAACATAACTCAGAATCTGCGCTTCGCTGAATGTTTTCTCGGAGAAACGTCCTTTTGCGTAGAATCCGTTCACAAAGTGATAGCCGTTCCCGGTAAGTATTCCGACTGTCTCTTCATCCAAATCCGCTGCATCTTTGGAAAGTATTTCTCTGATACGGACGATTTCCGTACCTTTCATCCTGAAGAATCCCATGAAATAATCCAATCCCTTCAGAACTTCGGGAAGCATTGAAGGATCGTCCATATCCACAGACCTTACTTCGATACATCCGGACATCTCCCAGATTTCCAATGCACCGACAACACAGCTGTCTCTGACCAGGGGGAACACATATTTGTCGCCGTAGCGCGATGAAATTTCCGCCCATTTCGATGCGAGATCCGGATCGAAGAGGGAATACACGCGTATGCTTTCGTCAATCTGCACCTGTTCCCCTATTTTGGGAATCTCGTCGGCCATAACCAGCATCGGAGTCTGTCCGTCGCCTACGGTGATGACCTGCGCACCGAGGGATTTTGCCGTTCTTACGGCATCGTCGGGAGATATGCCTACGATGTATCTCAGTGCCGCAGGCGGTATCGGGCCGTATGCGCGTATCGCCTGTACCAGCAGTTCCGGAATCGGATCTTCGGCGACTTCGGCGGGACGGTACACTTCGTAATCGTTCTCGGTACCCCAGTCCTCCTTCTCGTTGAATGCACGGACAACTTTCAGTGCCTTGTCGAGACGCAGGACGGAACCTTTGATATCTTCCTTGTCCGCACCTGTCTGCGCAACAAGCTGACGCATGGTGGCGGAACCCATGCCGAATATCACTTCCAGAAGACGTGCGTCTTCGGGAAGAATCTGTTCGGTGTTGAGACTTGCAAGTTTTTCACCGTCGGAGGCTTTGACAAATCTTACTTTGCCTCTCATGAACCTTCCCAGAAGGATTTCTCCGTCGTTACGCATTCTGTACCATTCTTTCAGATCGAAGTTTTCGACTCTGTTGTATACATCGATTTCGCTGCCTGCGGTACCGTAATAATCGAAGAATTCGGAAATAGTCTTAAATTTCGGACATTTGTAGAATCTGTATCTTTCCACGGTTTCGAAATCATAGACGTTGTCTTTTCCCGCTTTCAGTCTCATGTGGTCGATTTTTCTCATGTACTGATCGTTTTCGGAAATCAGGAAACGTCCGCATACCAATTCTCCGTCGGCTGTCATAGCTTCGAGAGACATTTTCGCCTTTGATTCCGGGATCGAAAGGGCATATGCAATCTCCTGTACGGTGGCGGGAGCAAAACAGTTCAGGAATTTCGATATTATACGGTCGGTTGAATTTTCGGGATCTGCCGTACCGTCCGCATATTTCGCAAAAAGCCACCTGTTGCTGCCTGTGATGCCCACCCTCGCCATAAGATACATAGATTCGAGTTTTCTTATGCACCTGAACGTGACATCTTCATCCAATTCCGATTTCTCGGCTATTTCGTTCAGAGGAAGTACTTCGTCACCCACTGCCTTCAGAACGGCTTCGTCGTCCTGTGTCAGTTCCTTCTCCTTGGCTGTGGCCGCAGCATAATACGGGATTTCCTCGCTCAGCATTATGTGCGGATCGTCGAGGAATACGGAACCTATTCTTCCTTCCGCAAAGAGTTCCTTTACCCAACCGTCGACGGTTTTCTTGTCTGCGTCTGAGTAGGAATAGATGTTTCTTCCTCTCTCCCTCAAAGCCTGCAGCGGACCCGTGCGCGAAAGCACGGAAACAATGTCTTCTTTGTCGACTATACGTCCGATTTTTTCTCTGAAGTACGGGACTACCTGTGATTCTTCAAACTCGAATTCCTTTATGCTGTCGCCCATCGCACGGTAGAGAACTTTTCTGTGCAGTTCCCTGAGCAGTGCGGAACGGTCTTCCATTAAAACAATATCTGAGAATCCCGAAAGAATAACGGAATGTGCGAAGGGAGAGGGAGTTCCCGTATAGGATGAAACGGATACGTGCATCCCGCCGTTCTCAATCATTCTGAGAACTTCCTGTGCATTCTTGATATCCATGTCGTCTTCGAGGACTTCTCTGTATGTTTCTTCGATTACGGGCATATTGTCCATATCCGCAAGAGCGTCAAGCAGGTAGGAAGAACGGGTCTGCTGCCTGTTCACGGAGATGGGTTTTCCCATATAGTTCCTGAGAATCATGAAGCTTCTCGATGCGGTATGCCTGAACCTGAGCTTAAAAATCTCGGAATCTTTGATTGCTTTTCTCAGTATGGTTTCGATGTCTTTCGATGACAGCAGCGACGGAACTTTGGAAATGTCGATCTTTCTCGGCATACCGATCATGAAATTATCGTCTGACATCGTCACCGATACGTTCACACCGATTATGTTGGAAATTCTGTAAGCATATCCTCTTGAGAGAGCATCGTTGACTCTTCTTCCGAACGGGAAGTGGAAAATCAGCCTCTGATTGTCGGAGGGATCGATGTATTCCTCGATTGTCAGATTTTTATCGTCGGGAACGGAACCGGCAACCGCTTTCTGTTCGTTGAAGTATGATATTATCGATCTCGCACAGCCGTCGTCGATATCGAAATCGCGGATCAGCTCTTCTTTCAGGTCGTCCGCATCCCTTTCGAGATTTTCCGACATTTCGCCTCTGAAATGAGCGACATCCATCGAAAGATCGAAACTTCTCGGGAGCATTTCTCCCGCCCATGAGGGAACGGTGGGTTTTCTTCCTGTGGCTTCTTTCACATAAGCGGTCATTCCTTTCGATCTTACGAATTCGAAGGAACGTCCGCCGAGTACGAAGATATCTCTTGCGGACAGTCTTTCTACGAATTTTTCGGATAATTCCCCTACCATGGAACCGTGGTTGGTTATTACGCGGTAGTTCGCTTCTTCCGGAATGGTACCGAGGTTCATGAAGTAAATCATCCTCGCACCCTTCTTCCTTCCGAAGGTGTTTTCCTCTTCGTCGTACCATATCTTCGAGTACACTCCTTCATACTCGTCTTTGCTTCCGAGATATCTCAGTACGCCGATGAATTTCTCTTTGGGAAGGCTGCGGTAGCAGTAGGATCCTTTGATGAGTCTGTATGCATCGTCGACATTCCAACGCTCGCTGAGACTCATTCCGACGACAGCCTGAGATAAAACATCCAGACAGTTTTCGGGTATTCCCACACGGTCGATATTGCTGCGGTGTGCCGCACGGCACATAACCGCACATTCCACGAGATCGTCGGGATCGAATACGAGTAATCTTCCTTTCGCAATCTTTCCGAAACTGTGTCCGGAACGTCCGATTCTCTGCAATCCTTTTGCAACCGATTTCGGAGAACCGATCTGACACACAAGGTCCACGGAACCGATATCGATGCCCAATTCAAGGGAAGTCGATGAAACAACACATCTGATTTCTCCGTGTTTCAGTCTTTCTTCGACATCCAACCTCGCTTCTTTGGAAAGAGAGCTGTGGTGAACTTCCACACTTTCCAGTCCGCGTTCTTTCAGTTTGTAAACAACGGATTCCGCTCCGGATCTTGTATTTGTGAAAACAAGTGTGGTATCATGCTGATCCACGAGTTCTTTCAGAGTATCGTACATCATCGAGTTGACGATATCCGATGAATGTGCGGTCATATCATCCGTAGGACATATGACCTTCAGATCGAGCACTTTCTTCATGCTCGATTCTATGAACGTAACATCCCTGACGTCTCCGTTTTCGTCGCATCCTACAAGATATCCCGCGATAGCCTCCATCGGAGCCATTGTCGCCGATAAACCGATTCTTGTGAAATCGGTGACGCAGTAATCCTTCAGACGTTCCATCGTAAGCGAAAGGAACGCCCCTCTCTTGGAATCGCAGATATCGTGGATTTCGTCTAAAATCACCCACTCGATATTCCTGAAACTTTCCCTGAACTTGGGTGCTTCCAGGATCAGTGCCAACGATTCGGGAGTTGTGATGAGAATGTGCGGAGGATGTTTCACCATCTTCTGCCTGTCGTATTGGGATGTGTCTCCCGATCTCACCGCCACACGTATGTCGGGAACGTTCATTCCGTTGGCTTTGGCGACTTCTCTCATCTCCGCAAGAGGAGTGTTGAGGTTTCTGTTGACATCGTTCGCCAATGCTTTGAGCGGTGAAATGTAAATGCAGTAGACACGTTCTTCGAGTCTTCCTTCGGAAGCGTAGCGTGTGAGTTCGTTGATGATACTCATAAAGGCAGTAAGTGTCTTACCGGATCCCGTAGGAGACGAAACGAGAACGTCTTTTCTCGCGTGAATCACGGGAATCGCGCGTGCCTGAGGCTCTGTAAGAGAATCGAACCTTCCGTTGAACCATGTGGAGACGAGAGGTTCCATGAGCCCCATCACCTCATCTTTTGTGTAGGTTTTGTCCACGCGCTGCATACCATCACTCGATAATGCGAACCCCTAAACGTGACGGGATATTTATCTTTCGGAATCTGTGTCCGCAATACCGTTTCTTTTGTCTGCGGAATGCAATCCGCAGATGTTTTTCCGCAGACAGTACGGCCGGGAAATGAAATATGCCGTATTCAACCCAGACAGGATGGTATATCCAGACACCCTCAGACCGCCGATACTATTATTACCTCGAAACCGTACACAATAACAAATGGCGAACGAGACCTACCCCGAGAAATGGAGCATACTGAACGACAGAAACACAGTGATAATGCTCATGCTGGTCATTTTTACGGCCATCACGGCGTATGTAGAGATAATGAACAACTGGGGAGATCTTGCCAACTATTACAGAAACACGGAAGAAATCCTAAGCGGCAAAATGCCTTACAGCGAAGCGGTATTCGAATACCCTCCGCTGTCGTTGATTTTTATGATGATTCCGCGTCTCCTTTCCTGGGACGTCACCTCATTTCATTATATGTTCACCGCACAGGCACTGATATTCATTCTGATCGGTGCAGCCGTCATCTACAGAATTTCCGATGAATTCATCGGAGAGCGCGGACGCGGAGGATTGATTCTTCTGTGTCTGCTTATTTTCGGAACATATTTTCTCATCGCGAGAAACGATATCTATCCCGCTGTTATAGCACTCATCGGAATGTGGCTGTATCTCAAACAGAAATACATCCCGGCATTCATTTTCGTATCTTTGGCGGCAATGACGAAACTGTACCCTGCGATATTCCTCGTTGCAATGGTAATCCCGTTCCTGATAGAAAGGAAATGGAAACTTGCGTTTACGGTCACGGTTACATCCCTGCTTGTATGTCTGATTGTGGAACTGCCGTTCCTCATAACGGATCCTTCCACGGCATTCGCATATCTTTCGTATCACTCCGACAGAGGCATACAGATAGAATCCGTCGCAAGCGGATTTATTATGCTCTCCGAACTCATCATCCCGACTGATGTCACATGGGTTTTCAGTTACGGTTCCGATAACATTGTAGGTACAATACCGAACATGCTGGCCCCGTGGATGAATATTCTTCTTGCCTGCTCGATCATCGTATTCGCAGGCACTATGTTCATCAGAATCATAAAATCGGAAGAAGCCAGAAAGAAAGCTGTGCCGCTTGCGACTCTGATGTCTCTTACGATGATTATGCTCTTCATTGTGTTCAGTAAGGTTTACTCCGCACAGTACTACATTTGGATTGTGTGCATGTTGATATTCTCGCAGATGAAATGTTTCGACAGAGCCCACAGAGACGAAATTCTGAAACTGCTCATATTCTTCGGAATATTTACGTTCCTCAGCTACAGAGGATATGTTCTCTTCGATATCAAATCATTCAACGCAGCCGCCGTAATTCTGGTGGTACTCAAGAATGTACTCACGATTATGCTCACATGGGAACTGATACACCTCTGCATTTGCGAAACATCCGCAAAACCCTCCGAAAACAGCCGGGGTGCGTTCGCATCGATCCGCGATTCGATTAAACGTGTTGCCGGAAGGTCGTGACATGGTTTTCGGCATCGGGTCAATGGCATATTATACAGCAAAGGAGTTATGACGGGTCATGGGAGACGAACCCGTACAGCATACCGGAATAATTTCCGGGATAGGAAAACCGTTGTTATTGGTCCTTATCGTAGGTACGGCTGTCCGTCTTATTTTGGCACCCATGCTGACGTATGAGTATGATGCATATCACTGGGGAGTGATAATGCAGAACATCAACTCGGGAAACGGTCTGTACGAACTAACAGGATACTTCTACCTCCCAGTGTGGGGATATATTATGGGATTCATAGACATGATATGGAATGCGTTCCTGTCCGTAGACGTGTTCGGCGTATCGGTGACGGAATTATTCCCGATGTGCGATTTGGAGCATGTATGGCACCTGTCTACGATAACATCTCCCGAATTCAACACAGCGATAAAAATTCCGCTTATCATTGTGGATTTGATTGTAGGGTATCTTGTTCACAAAACAGTCTTTGAAATTACGGACAGCCACAGAAAAGCCGTTTTTGCATTCGCATTGTGGTATCTGTGTCCGATAGTCGCATACATGAGCGGTTCTCAGGCGATGTTTGACAATATTTCCGCACTGTTCCTTCTTCTGTGCATCATATTCGTACGTAAGGATCATTATTTCATTGCAGGAGTATTTCTTTCGCTGGCGACATTGCTCAAACTGTTCCCTGCCGTATGCGCATTGATTCTTGTGCTGTATATCATTAAAAAATACGCCGAAAAGAACGAGATTATCCGCAGATTGGTTCTCGCCGTTCTCGGTTTCATGAGTGCCGCAGTTGTAATCATGCTTCCAAATATCATCGAAGGCAACATCGAATCGACGCTTACGTTAATCACAGACAGAGGAAGCAGAAACACACTCTTCAGTATCATAACGACAAGTCTCACCGTAGTTCTGGAATTGCTGATTGCATACCGTTTCCGCAGAGAAGAGGGAGATCCAGACACAATGCTCCTGAAATATGTTCCCTGTGTAATGGTGATATCGTTCATCATGGGCCTGAATCCCCAGTATGTGATTGTCATCATGCCGTTCCTTGCAATCAACATCTGCACATCCGACCGCAGATACACCCTGTGCTGGTGGATTGTGGGATGTGCGGCAATGCTCTCGGCATTCATACAGGACAACTTCAGCATATTGTCGTCGGTATCAACGTTCTGGGGATGGCCGTCTCCGGAATGGATTGTGGATATGATGTACGCATTCGAGACAAAAATCCTGGGAACCCCGCTGATGTTCTATTTCAACAATCTCTTCACATTCCTGGAATATATCGGTGTCGCATCCGTTGTTTTGCTGATGTTCAGAGAGGACATCTCAGAGAAATGGCCGAAAATCGGCAGAGCGGTAGATAAAATTACATCCCGTTGGAAGAAGGGTGGGCAGAATGCGTGACAGAGGCATCGTAATCATCGCCGTACTCGTATTGGCAGTAATATTGATCGGCGAAGTGTATGTGTACACGTTCAACGCCGAAAACACATATTCCGTCGATTCCGAAATTACATCGGATTCATTCACGTATACTGTACACTCCGGAATTTCCAACTGTTACGATGTGATTCTCTCCGATAACGGAAGCTCCGCACCTCTGTCGGAATATTACCTGTATTATGACGAAACATATCCTTCGAATCTGAAGGAAGTGGATCAGCCGATAGGGTCTACGAAACTCGATCAGAGTTACTACGTAAGTCAGCTCATACATCAGCTGTCGAACCGCAGTGTGAGCGTAACGAAAGTAAACGCCGAAGAACTCGGCAAAGCTCTGAACGATGATATTTCGGACAATACATGCAGAAAAGGACTTATCTGCGTTTCGGGCGCACTTCCCGACACAGTTTACAGAGGAAATGATTCGGATTCGATACTCACATGGATCAAAACCGGCGGATGTCTTTACTGGGCAGGAGGATTGATCGGTTCATGTTACTCCACGGCCGACGGTCTGGTCGATGTCAGTGCGGATTATCAGAAGATGTTCCTTCTGTCATCGGACTGTCTCAATACCGAAGATACGGATAAGGCGTACAGCGAAATCACATCCAATGATTACAAAAACGCCCTGTCGCTGTCCGGTAACAGCGTGAAATACGGCGTGAATGTTTCCGCATTGAGTACAGGATATCTTGCCGTGGGATTCTGTGAAAAAGAATACTCGAGTATCGCTTTTGTCGAAAACGGAAAGGGTACTGTGTGTATTGTGGCCGGAAATTACTCCAACGCACAGCGTGCGGATTTGGCGCAGATTATCGCGGCACATCTCTGCTCGGAATCGAAGATTGCCGTACATGAATCCGGTACGGTGACAAGAACAACTGTTACGGAAACATCCGGGATTCCGCCGTCTGCGGGATACCGTTCCGTATACATCTATCTCGGCGGATACTTCCCTGAATACGGTCGCTGTGCGGATTATCACGGTACGGCACGTCTGTAATCAGAAATGAATGCATTTCGACCAATCGGATGCGGGAGAACCCGTGCTTATGAAGAAAGCAACATCGTTCTTTCCCGTCACGACGGCATCGGTTACGCCGTATGCCATTCCGGGAGATGTTCCGTGTCCTGTTTCCAATCCTTCCGATTTGTACGTAAGGCCGCATACAATCAGATCTGCGCAGCACGTACGGTCGGTAACATCCTGAGACACCGTTACCGTCTTCGTAATATCTCCTCCGAAAACGGTGATGTTTCCTCCCAGTAACTTCGATACACTCACCGACGAATAACCATCCTTTGAAATGAAAGACAGAGGTTTCGAATCGGAACGGTCTGCCTTCAGACCGTATAAACAGCCGTAATAGAGTGTTCTGGTGTATTCCTGCATTTTCGATGCCCTGTGGCCGTAAGTTTCGGGAACATCGCAAACATCTCCTCCGAAGTATCCTTTTCCCGAATCTTGGATTCCGTCGGATGATGAAACATATCTTCCGACCTCCGGTCCCGACCAATAAAGCGTACCTCCGGCAGTCATCCATTCCTCGAATACGGATGATTTACCGTATACTGTATCCGGTAACGCACCGCTTATAACAAATACCGAAGATTTCGGATCGGACATAACATCGCGGAGTTTTTCCGAATCTGTATATTCGGTTCTGACACCGCGTTTCTCCAGCATCTGTGAAATTACAGAGAAAAATTCCTTCTGAGCACCGGTTTCTACGGGATCGTATTTGTGATTCTCGTCGAAATAAAGGTAAAGCACGTCGATATTCTTCGTTTCCGTGAACACGGCATACCTGTATTCCGATGCGGAGCCTGTGATTTCATACGCAATATGTCCGTCGGATGTAATCTCCGCGGAGACTTCATGACCGTTGTGACCGTTGAGATAGACATATGCCTCTCCGATTATCAGAGAAATAACGAACAGTATGATGATGACGGCGACTGCGCGGTCCTTCATGATTTTCCCTCCCTGTAGTATGCGCGGTACCATCTGAACGGAATGTAAATGACGGAGAAGTACGCAATCGAACCGAATACTGCCGTGAGTACCGTCGTTCCGGTAATATCCATAAATACAGGATATGCCAGGAATTCATAAACCGGGACCATGACGGATACGTCTCCCGTCAGTGCCATAATTAACGATGTAGGAGATGTCATGTATGCGGTAATCTCCATCAGCGTCAATGCAACGGACATTACGATGTACGGTTTCACGTAGCCGGTATCGACTGTTACTGCGTAAATTATTATGAACGGTACCATCACAAGCACATACGACGGAGCGCACGGCCAGAGAATAACCGCCGTCGCCGTGAGGAAAAGCAACGTCATTCTGAATGTACCGTCATCTCTCTCAGACATCAGCAGCCTGTATCCCAGGTAAACCTCCAGGAATATCGAGAATATGCAGACTGCGGCGACACCTCCGAAACCCAAGGATAAAAGACCGTCAGCCGACAGAAATGTCCTGACGAGTAATGCAACAATCAGCAGAAGTGCGATGACTGCAAGGAATACGGCAACCTTGTGATCCCTTACCTTGGGATCTATACTGTGGGCATATGCCATAATCCTCTCCCCGTATGCCGCCGCAATCAGAAGTACCGCCACAATCAGTACCGCGATTGCCGTGAACACAACGGCTGTTTCGATCGGCCCTATCGATGACAGCATTCCTCTGTCTATTCCCAGCCTGTACGCAAGGAAATAGAAGGAACTCCAGAAATCCCCGTTCGCAATGTTCGGAATGTATACGATTGCCGCAGTGACAAAGAATCCGGCCAACGCCTTCAGAAGACACTTCGCTCCGTCGGCATTCACGCCTTCTTTCTTCAGAACACACGCTATGAGGAAGAACGCAAAGAACAACGGAAAGAATTTGGTCAGTACCGCCAATGAGAACAATGAACCTGCAATCAGGTATTTTCTGTCGATTGCAGCCATTACCGTAAGAAGAATCAGCAGTGCGGAGATGTTGTCGAACATTCCGTGCACGGATGACTGCGTTATAATCAGCGGAGATAGCATCCACAGCAGAGATGCGAAACATCCTTTTCTTTCATCATCGGCAAATTTCATCGTAAATCTGTAAATAATCACTGCAACGGCAACATCCACCGCAATCAGGAATAATTTCAGAACTGTGTTGAATTCGACGGATGTTACGTATGCGGAAATCTTGAAACTCTCATTGACAAGATGGTACAGCTCCGGAGCAAATGTTCCGAAATCGGTGATTCCCAGGATCTGCATTATGAATGCGATAAAACCGAGGCAGTATCCCCAAATCGGGGTGTAGTAATATCCTGCGGTACCGTACAGACCGAAACCGTTCTGAAAAACGTCGATAACCTCGGCCCAGTATGCAACATCTATGTTGAATGTCAGTGTCGGCGCCAGAATTATTCTTATAATCACGCCGAGAACGATTACCGCAAGCAGGGGATGTCCCGTCTTTTCCGCGAATGATATTAACCGTCCCGACATGTGATCCCTGTCCGAAGGAAACATAGGTGCCGCATCCTAATAATTCTTCGCAGACATTCCGACTGGGTATTGAGAAGAACACAATGTACCGAAACGGTCTTTCCCGGAATTTTCCGCTGCCCCTGAGCGACAGGTAATATAAACAACGAATTTAATATCATAACGATGAACAGTAAAATCCTGCTATCGTTGTTCGCTGCAGCGCTTGTTGTTATCAGCATACCGCTGATTGATACGGTTTCGGCGGACGATTCGTCCGCAACGGTGGAAGGATATCTGAAAATCAACGGTGTACTGTCGTCAAACGATTCTGTGGTTATCACGGTATACTATCCTCTCTCGGGTTCGTCGGAATTCGGATGGAAAAGTACAAAGGGAATCGATTCCGAAGGACATTTCGCAGTATCCGGAATTCCCGGGGGCACCAATTCGGGAGACTGTCTGATATCGTTCAGTCTGGAAGGTTATTCTATGTGCAATCTTCCGTCGCAGGTCGAAAGTAACTATGAATACAAAGACAAACACATCTGTTATCACCTGTCATCTTCGATAGGTCAGCTCAGAGAGAAAGTAACGTACACATTGGGTGACAGCGATCTTCACTCGTTTGCAATGTTCACTTCCTTCGGTTCCGTTTCGGGAAGGGTTGTTGCGGACACATCCGCGGTAGCCGGTCTCAACGGTGCATCCGTCGTTATCAAGAACGCAGACGGTAAGGTTATTGCAAGTACCGCCACATCCAACGGCGGTTACTTCCAGATTGGCAAATGCCCTACAGGGGAATACAAAATATCCATGAGCATGAACGGTTATGTCACAGTCGACGGAACGGTTGTTGTCAATCGGGCCGAAACCACATATCTTGAGGATGCCCGTATGGTCAGAGACCACGGGCCTCTGAATATGGATCTGAACCATATTCTGACAGTACTTGCAGTCGTCATCACCGTAGGTATCGTTGCGTTCACTGCGTACTGCATGGTGCGTTCGAAACCCAAGAAAAAGAAATGAATCATCTCTTCAGGGAATCTCTGACGTCTTTGTACAGATTGTTACCGTTACTGTCGATTGCAACGATCAGCGGTCCGAAACGTACCGCATCGAAAATCCATGCGGCTTCCGCCATTCCGAGATCTTCCCATTCGACTCCGCTTACGCGTGAAAGACCTTCCGCGAGTGTTACTCCCGCGCCGCCTGTGGCGGCAAGATATACACATCCGCATTCTTTCATCGTTTCAACCACGTCATCTGACATTCCGCCTTTTCCGATGACTGCATGAATGCCGAGTTCTTTGATTACTCTCGATTCCGTACTGTTCATACGTGCGCTGGTCGTAGGTCCTGCGGCAACGGGTTCGTATCCGTTTTCTGTTTTTGCGAGAATAGGTCCGCAGTGATACAGAGTGCATCCGCGGAGATTTTCGGGAATTTCTTTGCCTTCATTGAGATATTCAATCACACGGAGGTGCATCTCATCCCTTCCGGTGATGATTTTTCCTGTTACGTAAACGATATCTCCGACCTTCAGCGAACGTGCGTCGGATTCTTTTACCGGTGAAATAAGAAACTCCATCATTCTCCCTCCTGATAATATTCGACGGTACCGTCGGGCATGATTCTTGCGGTTGCCCTCCTGGTGGCCCAGCATCCGATATTTACGGCTACGGGCAGACTTGCGGTGTGACAGTATGCTTTCCTGATTCTTACAGAAAGTGCAGTTGAATTTCCGCCCAATCCCATAGGCCCGAGACCGCTTGAATTCAAAGCAATGAATAACTCATCTTCCAACGCTTCCAATGCGGGATCGGGGTTTCTCTTTCCTACGGGCATCAGAAGCGCCTCTTTGGCCATTTCCATGCATGTATCCGACATACCGCCTATTCCCACACCTACAATCGACGGGGGACACGGACGTCCTCCTGCGTTGAGAACGGTATCGATGATGAATTTCTTTACACCCTCTATTCCTTCGGACGGATTGAGCATCGCGAGTTTCGTCATGTTCTCGGATCCCGCTCCCTTCGGCAGTACGGTAATCTCAAGATAATCATTGTCCGTAGGGCGGTAGTGGATTATCGGCATTCCTTCTCCGAGGTTGTCTCCGCTGTTTTCTCTCGTGAGAGGATCGACTGCATTCGGTCTCAGAGGTATCTCTTTCGTAGCTCTCCTCACTCCTTCGGCAATCTTTCCGCCTACCGAAGAATCGAACTTACCGGATACATAGAACACAGGTATCCCCGTGTCCTGACACATCGGCCTGCCCAGGAACTCGGCTTTTTTCACGTTATCCATAATACATCCGAGCTGCGAGTAAGCTGTCTCTTTCGTTTCCCAACCTGCGGCCGCTTCGAGCGCCCAGCCTATGTCGTGAGACAGCCTCGTGTTCGCAAGGCGGAGGAGTCTGACGACGGTCTCATCCACTGTTTCGGGCATTACTATCATGATGTTTTCCCCATACATATCCGCCGATAAAAACCATATTCATACACAGCCGACATATGCATTGCCGCAAGGGCCTGCACATGTCTCATGAAATACAGTTTTAAGACTGAAATGTACAAATCACACAGAAAATGAATGTTTGCCGACCTACTGTGTTCGGCAATTCTGGTAGGTAACTTCTTTTGATTTGTTCTGCGGGTATT
>CAVIAJ010000019.1:0-31885 GCA_963640855.1 Candidatus Methanomethylophilaceae archaeon | reverse complement strand
AGAGACAGCAGTGAAAACAATAAACGAGAGAGCCTTCGGGCTCTCTCCCCTTATTTTTTATTATTCTATATCAAAGCAGTCACAATCTGTTATTGAAATTCTTAACAGTCTGTGAAATACAGTCAATCTTCGAAACAGGAATATCTCTGTCTGCGCCGTACGTAAACACACAGCGCCCATCCATAGATTTCAGACAGTCGGCAGTATCTTTCCTTATTGTTTCTTCCGAACCCATATGGATTGTATCGATCGGATCCACACCGAAGAAATACGCATTGCACCCACCGTCAAGAGAATACATATCGTCAAGCGTGAATCCGTCATTCAGCGACATTGCATCCGGATTCATCGATTTGTATTCCCTCATCACTCTCATGTCCTTATCGTCATGTTTCGAATCGAACGGACCGTAGAACACATACTCCCCTTTCCCGTGACAGTAACCGATTATTCTGTGCACAACATCAAAACTGTATTTCTCAGGTCATCAAACGACATGAATGTGATGCTGTCATATGCCCGGAAATCGATATGATGTCGGTTCAGTTCGGAGTTTTTTCTTTGATGCAGGATTCGGTTGATTTCCCGGGGCTTATTGCGGTCACAGTAATTTAACAATTGTCAATATATATTTTAATCAGGACAGGCACTTGGCTTGATTGGCGCGATTATTGGTGTGATTAAGTCCTAATTTGGCGTGATTCACATAACGAACAAAACATACTGGTGCGCAACGATTCATTTTGAGCAAAGTGAAATAATTTATCTTTAAGTTTTATAATCATATACACATGAGCAACACACATGCAGACGCACGTCTGCTGTCGTTAATACACAAAGGACTGAACAGAGAGCGGACAACCGCAGACGATATGCTTTATGCGTTATCCTTCGATGAAAATTCAATCGAATCCAAGCTTACAATATCCTCCTGGGACAGATTCATGCGCTCCTGCTGCAACGACACGGGAGAAATAGGCATACAGATAGGTGTGATAACCGGTCCGTGCCCCGGAGAGTGCGGATTCTGCAATTTCAACAGAAAAACAACAACCGCATCTTACCGTAAAATCGATCACGATGTTCTGAAATCCTATGTCGGAGATGCCGTAAAATTCGGTGATGTGAATAACATTGCATTGATGACAGTACACAACGTGAATATCGACGATCTTCTGGAGTATGTTCACACTGTTAGGAATTCCGTTCCCGATAATATCAGAATTACAATCAACACCGGAGATTTATCCCCTGATGAATGCAAAGAACTCAGGAAAGCGGGTGTCACCGGAGCGTATCATGCGTTACGCATGGGCGAAGGTAAGGATAATCTTCTGAATCCGGAGACACGTAAGAAAACCTGGCGTAATTTCATGGACGCAGGGATATCCGTTTCATGCGGTACGGAACCTATAGGGCATGAACATACAAACGAAGAGATTGTTTCCAATTACATGGAGGGAATCAACGCAGGATGTCTCAACGGAGGGACATCTTTACGTGTCCCGGTTCCCGGGACACCCATGGGCAATATGCCTATTCTGTCCGTAACACGTATGAAACAGATTTCTTCGGTTCTGTCATTGTTATCGACGTGGTATCATTCCGATTCTCCTCTGAACAGATGGAAGTTCGGTTTCTCCAGCGGAGGAAACAAGGCGTATGCGGAATATGCGGGAAATCCCAGAGATACAATCGAAGACTCCGAGAAAGGTGTGGGACACACGGTTGCGTGGTGCAGACGTCTGCTTTACGCAAATTCGTTTAAACACATACTCAAAGCGGACGGAAGTATCGCAGATTTGGATATTGATTATCTGGAGAAGACTGAATCGGTCTGAAAGTCTTAACAATTGTTAAGACTTACCTTTTCACACTCGGAAACAGCGAAGCATCCGTATGCGGAAGGAACTGCGCCGACATGTACTCGTCGAAGAACACAGGATCTGAAGACAAATCTACATAGGTCATCTTCGGGAATACGATATCAATGCGCTCTCTGAATTCCTTCGACAGGAGGGCCTGTTTCGCGCCCGATAAAGACGAATTGCCCAGATAGCGGTACTTCTTCCTGTCTACATCGGGAAACAGCCCTATCGACACCGCAGAATCCATATCGATGAAATTGCCGAATCCTCCCGCAATATAGATATTATCCAAGTCGTCAAAGAAAAGGCCCAGACTGCGTACCATCGTTCTCGCCGCAGAATATACTGCGGCTTTGGTCATGATTACATCGTGAATCTCTTTCTGGGTAATCACGACATTCTCCGCAACCGTAAACACGCCGTCAACTGCACCCGATTCCTCGGTGAGATTGCCTCTCTTGTCTACATATCCCGATAAAAACAACTGAGACACAATATCGATAACGCCGGAACCGCAGATTCCCTTCGGTCTGATGTTTCCTATTACTGTGTAACTTACCTTTCCGTTTTCGATTCTGACACTGTCAACCGCACCTTCGGACGCAATCATTCCCGAGGCCATCTGGGAACCCTCGAAGGCGGGTCCTGCGGATGATGAGCAGCAGAGAAGCATCTCATCGTTTCCCAATGCAACTTCTCCGTTGGTACCGACATCAATCAGTAAGGACATTCCTTTGCTTCTGTCCATTTCCGAATCGACGATATCGCTTGTTATATCTCCTCCGACATACGAGGAAACAGACGGCATACATATCACGACGGCATTCGGAGAAATATCCAAAAGACTCTCTTTTCCTGTTCTCCTTGCATCTTTAACAACAGGTTCGAAAGGAGGCAGTCTTATCGGAGACGGATCGATTCCCAGGAACAGATGTATCATCGCGGTATTTCCCGCGATGTAAGCGGATTTGATTTCATTCCTTTTATCAAATTCAGAGAGAAGATTATTGATTGTATCTATAACCAAAGTCCTCAGTTCTTCAGGCCCGTTTTCTTCGGAATACTGTATTCTCGCAAGAACATCTTCTCCTTTCGAACGCTGTCCGTTCATTGCGCTGGCACTGTAGATTTCATTGCCGTCGGATAAATCCAAAACCGATATCGCAACCGTCGTAGTCCCTATGTCTACGGCAAGTCCGTATCCGTCGGAGAGAGGAGACAGACTGTCAACGGACTTCTTTCTGTCCGTTGCGGCAATGACGTTGTTTACATTCTTCTCGGGAATCGTGACAGTCATATCGCTGTGTATTTCCGTCTGACAGGACAGAACTCTTTCCCCGTCTGCGATTACCATACATTTCCCGCATCTTCCTCTGCCTCCGCAGGGGAGGTCGATACCGACGCCTGCGGCGCGGGCTGCGTCGGAGATTAAAGTACCTTCGGGTACTTCTGCGTAAACGTCATCGGGAAGGAATCTGACACGGCACATGTATTCCCGTGATGTATGTCCGTTATGATAAAAAGAACGCATCCTCCGCGGAGCGGAGGGTGCGTTCACTGGTTAAAGAAAACGGTTCGGTGCGGATACACCGAACCGTAATTGTTCTTACTTTCTCCTGATTACGTACGCAAGAACGAACAGTGAAACCGTAAGACATGCCGCGGAGATGACAAACATCTCATCTTCGGAGAGTCCTTTCGAGCCGCTGTTCTTCTTTATTACGTATGAAGTATCGTCGCTTCCGCCTGGGATTACAGGTGTGACGGGTGTCACAGGCGTGGAACCGCCGTACACTATCCTGTATGTCGAGTTGTGGTAGGTTTCGAATGTGATTGTACCGTCATCCGTGCTGATGACATCCATCGATTCGTCTCCTTCGACCCAAACAATCTCCGCAGGCGTTCCTTTGGACGCATCATACGGAACGGTGACTGCCATCAGACCTGCATCGTAATCGCCGCTTGTACCGTACCTGTCTGTAACTGCCATATCAATCTCAAACTCATCGGGAGTATTGTTGTTGACAGTGACACTGAGTGTGTTGCCGGCAATGTTGCTGAGAGTGTTTGACGGGAGGTTAATCGAAATCTGTCCTGTCGTGTCATCGCCGACCTGTATATTCATTTCCGTGTTATCGGTTATGAGATCTGCAGACGGTATGTTCGCGGATGCTGTAGGTTTATTCGATACCATCTCAATGATTCCGCTGTCGGATTTCCATGATGCCGTAAATATCAGATCATCCGAAGAGTTAACCGTGTACCCATCATCAAGATAACACACACCGATGCCGTTCAGGAGCCAGGAAACGAATTTGTTTCCTTCCGTTGTCGGATCTTCGATCGCCTGGATTTTTTCACCGAAACCGAATGATTTCACATATGAGTTACCGACTTTTGTCCATGCTGACATATCGTTGGCACCCATATCCGCACTGTCTCCGGGATTCAGTATTACTTTCGTTTTATCCCCGTATATTTCAAATTCAGTGATTGTGTAGAAATCCACAGGATTCTCTGTATCAAGCAGTAATCCGACATTCTTCCATTCCGGATTATCTGTTCCGTATTTTATTTCTGCAGAAAGAATGTATTTTCCGACTTCTGACGGGCCGTATGTGCAATATTTGCCGGTGTTGAAATCTGTGCCGATATATGCTCCCCCGTCGTAAGTGAACATTTTAATCTCACTGCTGGCTTCTTTTTCTTTGTAAACGAACCTTATCGCTTCATATTTGACGGCATAATCGATGCCGGACATGATGAGGCGGACGTCGTCGTTTCCGATGTACAGTTTGAAATCCTCATAGCTGAAATTGAATGCAACAGGTTCTCTGTCATATTCTTTGCTTAATGAATCTCCGCTGTAACTGCATTCATTGGGCGTTACAGCAGCAGGCTCTCTGTACACTCCGTAAAGGAATATCTTCAGCGAACTGTCATTGGCGCTGCTGCCTGCTTTGAAGTAATAACTGCCGTCTGTATCTTTAACGAAGTTGAAGTACACTCCGCCGCGGGGAGCGTCTATATGCACACTGTTATCACTGTTATCGAATACAACCCTCATTCCGGGTTAGTATCTTTCATATTCTTTCCATATGTAAGAAAGATTACCGCGGTAAATGCTGCCGTCCGCTGCATTCAGTCTTGTAACTCCGTTATCCTCGACCGCAAAGTAACCCGTACCGAAGTCCCAAAGAGTGCTGCCTTCGTGTGATTTGTTTACATTCCACGCATGATGCATCATGAATACATACGAATGGGTATCTCCGAGCGATATCTTTCCGTTAGAGTCAGGTGTTACAGGAGTTGCACCGACCTTTGCCGTCTCCCCGGCTTCTGTACCCGGCATGTTCATTACATAGTATTTCTCCGCGGACGGATCATATCCGACCAATGTGTAGTAATACACTGTGTAAGCACCGTTCTCTATGCCGTCGCTTTCTTTTACACAGGCAAAATCACGTTTGCTTATGCCCGCATCAATGTGGGAGAGTTTTGTGTAATCATTGCCGGCAGGATCCCTGTGCCAAATATCTATGGGCTGACCTTCGAATATAATCTCAAACTCATAGGTTCCTACAGTTGTCGGACCTCACATGTGATACCTGGTTTCCATCGCGATGTCTCTGTTGCGGTGTTCGTTGATTTGTTCGGCTGTAGCCGCAGTCTCATTGTATGTGATAATCAGACTCCTGTTTCCGCCTTCGACCTTATACCACTTGTACTCAAGACCTTCAACCGTCCGGAGATTTCTGAGGTTGTATTCTCTCTCGGGAGTTTTGATGGTAAATTCGCTTTTCAGAGCGAAAACCGAATCTCCGTCATATGTGCGCTGAAGGTTCGGCAAACGGAGTGTTCCGTCGTGGTTGATGACGGCGGCAGGATTCTCTCCTGTGAAATCGGCTTTTGAGAAAGCCCACATCGATCTCAGAGTGAGATTGTTTGCAGGCATTTCCATAGGCATAGTGACTTCTCTGTATGTGTTTGTTTCAACCCAATTTTCAAACCTGAATCCCGTACATACAGGATCGTCAAGATTAATCGCAGAACCTGCCGTAAGTTTCATCGTTTTCCCGACATTGTCTCCGGGATACAGCAGATATCTCAGCGTGTATTCCTTGGTCGCAGACGCATCCGTCTGTATTTTTGCTTCGCCGTCAGAACCGTCTTCTCCGTAGGGGTCGGCCTGAACATGCGATACTGTCATAATCATCGCCGCGGCAAATACCGCAAACAGCAAAACCGCGACTGTTGTCTTCTTCTGCATGATAACAGTTTCCTGTCGGTTCTCTGCCGGGTCTGTTCGTAAACTGCCCGTAGTGTGCCTTGTGACTGTGACGGGCATTCTCCGTACGGATATTGACGGCATTAAGCGGGTAAACGACGTATTTGCCACGGGGTCTGCCGTATAATATCTATTTGAATGCAGTCTAAATTTCTTATAACGGCAATATGCCTGTTTTCAGGTCCTATTAGCATATTATAATGAAAAGAAGCACAGAACAATATCAGAACGATTCCGTATCAGAGATTATGTTATGTAATGCAATAACATCGTCATCGCTCATTCCGATTGTGGGGAAATAAACAGGAACATTATAATCGGAAACACCGACGGAATCCAAATCCTTCAGGGAAGTACCTTTCACCGCTCCGAGTACATCCCTTACCTCATCCGCATTCTTTACCGTTCTCAGATTCGGATCGTATTTTCTCAGTAAATCTATATTGTAATCTCCGGTAACCGCTACGCGGCACCCGCGTTTCATCATCATCCATGCGGAAACGGCACCTCTCATATCATACGATTCCGCAACGACACGTCCCTGACTTCCGAGCGGAAGTCCTCCGTGGCATTGGATGTACCTGTCGAAGATGTATGCTTTGTTATTCCTTACTTCTATGAAGAATGTCTTATCCGGTGTGTTGAGATCTACTTTCACATTCTTATCTTCATTACGTATGAAGATAGCCGAACCCGCTTCCCTTCCCACATCCATACTTGTATACGGCTGAGAGCCTTCCCTTCTTGCTTTTACCGCAAAGGATTCTCCTTCATCGATACGTCCAACGGAATAATCCGCGGCTTTGCTGCAGATGTCTTCCATATCCGAAGAACACTCTTCCGCAATGGATAACGAACCGATACCGAATACTTTCTTTACGGATTTTACGCATCCTTCGATATTATCCGTTTCGATGTAATAACGTGCATCCGCAAATGTAATCAGTGCCTCGATACCGTCGGCTGCGAGCATTGTGAGCATATTCTCTTTCAGAATGCTCTCGAACCTTCTCCTTACGGGAGTGCTCTTGAGTCCGATCTCACAGTATCTTACGAGGACTACGGTCACATTCCACCCTATTATGTGAGAGAGGTATAACATTGACGGCTCTTTCGATAATCCGAAGTAATCCGCGGAAAAACGGGTTACACCATATCATCAATAGTTTAGTGAGTCAACACTCTGTCCTATTTCGGACGTTATGGTTAGTGACAAAACATCATATTTTTTGGTGAAAAACATCAAAAAATCCGATAAAAAGGGTCAAAATGGGGAAAATTAAGTAGTGTTAAAAACAATATTCGTAAAAAACCTACGAAAAATTATAGAAATTTACGAAAAATATACGTTGATGAATATTTATGACAGATTTATATATATGAATTAACATTAGTAAATTAACGAGCTTAGAAGTGAAGAGCCGACAGTGATGAACACGGTGGACTTCATTCGGACACGGTGTACCATATGACGGCTCCGGAATCCGAACCTGCGTCAAAAAAGCAGGGCAGTCTGAGTTTGTCGGTCATAACCACTATCGGAGGACGAGGCGTTTCGACGACAGGAAGGGAATCAGGAACCCGAAGCCGAAGCGTGATGAATCGACCTCCCCCTCCCCCCCCCCCGATCGTGAAAAAACGAAAGAGAGGTGTATCAAATGAATACCTGTGCAGTCAGAGTCCTTGAGGAGAAGTTTATGCTCTCGATTCTCCGCTTCCTTCACGGAACGGAGCATCGACCAAGATGACGATCTACAAAAGGATCTCCGGCAACCAGAGAATGAGACTCAAACCGAATGTTCTTCAGGACAGCGGCCTCATCACAATATCTAACAGTCTGCCTACGCAGGTAGCACTCACAGGACTCGGGGAGAGGGTTTCGGAGCACTTAGGTGCAATCGAGGATGCTCTTACAGAGACTGTCGAATGCGACCCCGTCGTCGGATTCACAATGAATGCAGCCGGAGGTGACGGAGTGTTTCAGGGCCACTCCGTTATCGCACTCTCCGATCAGGTGGGCCCGCCTATGCTGGGCCGCGGAGCGGATGCATAACATCTCCGGGATTACGGCAGAGAAACTGCGGCTTCCGTGTTCGCCGCAGTTTTTCTGTCTGTGATTCGGGTGCAGACAGGCAATTGAAATACACAGGGAGAACGGAACAGGTAGTCGTTTATGAACGGATACAATCTGCGTGTGATAGAAGAGAGGTCCATGATGTCGATCTTACTCTTTCTCCTTAAGAACGGTTCATCCAGGAAAATGGATGTGTATGAGAACGTGTCCAAGAGTCCGAGAATGGTAGAGAAACTCGACATCTTGCAGGACAACGGTCTTATCGTTATGAGGAAGGGCCCGCCGACCATGGTAGAACTGACCCCCGTCGGACTGACGGTGTCTCAGCATCTGTCTGAAATCGAAGATCTCCTCCGTACCAGTGACGTACAGAAGCAACGATTCTTCCCAGACAAACAGAATTTACTCAGGTCTTCGGATATGACGGCGGCACCGCCTCCGTAGTGCCGCCGTCCTCCCGAAGTAAAATCAAATGTTTTTCCGGCAAAAATTCTTCTCTGTTTCTTCATAACAATAATATCATCCGAATCATTCACATGATTTCATGGAACTCATCCTGTTGCTATCACTGATAATCGTAGGTCTGACCGCAGGCCTCCTTGGAGCTTTGTTCGGCATAGGGGGAGGCATAATTATCGTACCGCTGCTGACCGTATGTTACGGTCTGTCCGCGGCGGATGCCGCGGCGGTAAGTCTTGTGGGAATAGTCGCAACTTCCGTAGGCGGCACCGTATATTACATGGAAAAAGGCGTAACCAACATCCGTTTGGGCCTATTGCTTGAAATAACAACCGTAATAGGTTCTGTTATAGGTGTATTTTTAGCTCTTGCAATGGAAAGCTGGGCGATTATGCTTGTTTTCTCCGCGGTATTGATTCTCACTGCGGTGAAGATGCTCATCAATCCTTCCGCGGATATCGAGGATAAAGGAGAAGGAGAGTTCACGTACAACGATCTGAAAAACGATAAGGTTGTTCATTACGACATAGAACACAAAAAACTCGGATTTTCAACATGTATCGTAGCGGGAATAATTTCGTCCATGACCGGCGTCGGAGGCGGACTGATCAAAGTTCCCGTTATGAACATGGTCATGAAAGTCCCGATGAAAGCGGCAACCGCCACAAGCAACTATATGATAGGCATAACCGCTTTCTCCGGTTCCATTCTCTATTTCCTGAGCGGTCATGTCGATCTTCAGATTGCGGGATTCGTCGCAATAGGTACATTCCTCGGTGCGATGTTCGGAAGCCGTCTTTCGAGAAGATTCGATACGTCTTCGCTGAAGAGATATTTCTCAATTCTTGTGATAATAATAGCTGCAGTCATGTTGCTTCAGGCAGGTGGTGTCCTGTGAATATGGAACAGCTCACAGCCAAAGTGATGAAGATCTCCGTTATTGTAAGTATTATATTCATAGTAATAGGACTCACATTGGATCTTACGGGAGTAACGGAAACCGTACTTTATGCGGGAATCGCATTGCTGATTGTATGTCCCTTATTCGGTGTAATCGTAACAACGGGATGTCTTATCAAAAAGAAGGAAAAACAGTGGGTTGCGGTTGCTCTCGTTCTTATTTTGATATCCGTCATAAACATGACGATATCCGTAATGATGATGAATTGATTCGCAAAAATTCAGAAAATGTAACTGCATATCGTAGAAATAATGTCACATTTGATAATAGATTAATATATCCGATGCGTATCTTAAATACGGAATCAAAGGAGCATCGGTAATATGACAGACAACCTTGACAACCGCATATTGGAGATACTCAAGAAGGACTCCAGGTGTCCGTTCGTCGATATAGCCGCGAAACTAAACGTGTCCGAAGGTACAATCAGGAGCAGAGTTCGCAGACTTACCGAGAGCGGAATCATCAGAGGATTCACTATCAAGACAAGTTCGAAGAACGTTAAGGCGTTGGTCGAAATCCGTATCGACGTCAACACCGACACGGAAGATATCGCAAGAGAACTGGCGGAATACTCCGGAGTATCGGAGGTGTATGAAGTTACAGGCGATCAGGACATCATCGCCATCGTAGATGTGGAATCTTCACACCAACTGAATGAAATTATTGAGAAAGTAAGACACTACGACAGTATCATCAGTACACGTACGCGTCTGATCCTCAAGGAACACGTGGGGGCGATCTGATGTTCGGCGGAATGGCAACGGCATTGATTACACCTTTCAGAGACGACGGTTCCGTCGACGAAGACGGATTGAGGAGATTGGTGGACTTTCAGGAAGAGAACGGAGCGAATGTTCTCATTCCCTGCGGTTCTACCGGAGAATCCGCTACGCTGAGTCACGAAGAACACATTCACGTTGTGGAAATCGTAAGAGACCAGGCAAAACGTGCGAAAATCATCGCAGGTGCCGGAAGTAACTCCACCGCCGAGGCGGTATATCTCAGTAAGGCATCCGCAGATCTCGGATGTGACGGAATTCTTTCGATTTCGCCGTACTACATCAAGCCGACTCAGGAAGGCATCTATCAGCACTACAAAACCGTAAGCGAAGCTATCGATATTCCGTTAATCGTTTACAATGTGCCGGGAAGGACCGGAAGCAACGTCAGTGCGGAAACCACACTCAGGCTTGCGGAATTACCCAACATTGCCGCAATCAAGGAAGCAAGCGGAAACGTGAATCAGATTCAGGAGGTTCTCTGCAGGAGGCCCAAGGGATTCGAGGTACTTTCGGGAGACGACGGTCTCACATTCGCACTCATGGGAATGGGATGCGACGGTGTTATTTCAGTGGCTGCAAACTGCTGCCCCCGTTCGATGAGCCAGATGATCGGTCTCTGCAAGCAGGAGAGGTATCTCGAAGCAAGGGAAATCCACTTCAAGCTGATGCCTCTGTTCAGCGATCTGTTCGTAGAATCCAATCCGATACCGATCAAGTACGTAATGAAGAGACTCGGATACGGAAACGGTAAGCTCAGGCTGCCGCTGACCGAATTATCGGCAAAGTACCGCCCCATACTCGATATGGACATCGCCAAACTGGGATTGATATGATCAATCTGGTCGTCGGAGGAGCGACAGGAAGGTTGGGCCGTCTCGTATGCGGTCTCGCGGCGGAGTCCGAAGATATCGATCTGGTCGGAGCGACCGTTTCCGCCGGAGGCGGAAACGTCGGGAAGGAAATGTTCGGAATCAAAGCATCCGCACCATGTGATTTAATGAAATTACTCGATAACGCGGATGTGTATGTCGATTTGACAACACCTTCCGCCGCATCGGAAATCATAGCGGATGTACCTGCAACGGGTACGAACGTAATCTTAGGTACCACAGGCATCGGCAAAGATGTAATTCAAAAATTATCCGACGCAGTCGCGGAAAACGGTGTTTCCGGAATAGTTTCGGCAAACTTCTCGAGAGGAGTCAACGTGTTCTGGAAAATTTGCGGCATAATGGCAGACGCACTGAAAGGATACGATATCGAAGTTATCGAAACACACCACCGTCACAAGAAAGACGCGCCCTCGGGTACCGCCGCGGAGGCGGTACGCAGGATGCAGTCTGTGACGGGAATAGACGATTTAGAATACGGCAGACACGGCGTAACGGGTGAAAGAGGTAATGAAATATGCATTCACTCGGTCAGAGCAGGTGATGTCTACGGTGACCATGCCGTCATGTTCGGCGGCGGAATGGAAACACTGGAACTTAAGCACAGAGCAGTCTCCCGTGAGGTGTTCGCGGTCGGATGTATCGACACTGTGAGATGGATCGCCGACAGAAGGGATGGCAAGATGCATTCTATGGATGAGGTGTTCGGCTTATGATTACGGTTCTTAAGTTCGGAGGAACAAGCGTAGGTTCCGCGGAAGCGATTATGAGATCCGCGGGAATCATCACGCGTGAGAAAGGAAAGAAAGTTGTCGTGGTTTCCGCTATGTCGGGTATCACGAACTTCCTTGTACATGCGGTGGAAGATCCGACAGCGGACATGGAATCCGTATTCGCCCAATTCAGGGAGAAACACATCGACACGGCAAAGGAAATTCTTTCCGAAGAATTAATGGACGAATTCCTGGAAGAATTCGAAGTACGCTTCGCGGCATTCAGAAAATTACTGACGGATCCGAAAATGAAGGATGACAGATACTTCACGGACGACGTCACATCGCAGGGAGAGAGATTCTCTTCGCTGCTGTTATCATACGCAATACGCACACTCGGTTACAAATCCGTTGCACTTACATCGGAAACCGCAGGTGTTTTCGCAGTGGGAAAACCGCTTTCCGGTTCATGCGATTTGAAGAAAACAGCCGCAAGGATGAATATGAATGTCAGGCCGTTATTGGATGAAGGCTTCATTCCCGTAATCACGGGATTCTACGGCGTAAGCGAAGAAGGAAGGCCTCTCACATTCGGAAGAGGAGGTTCGGATTATGCAGCAGCGGCAATCGGTAACGCATTGGACGCAGGCTCCATCGAAACATGGACCGATGTCGACGGATTCATGTCCGCAGACCCCAGGCTGGTTCCCACGGCAGTCGTCATCAGAGAAATGAACTTCAACGAAGCTGCGGAACTGGCTCATTTCGGTGCCAAAGTCCTTCACCCGAGAACCATCGAACCGGCAAGGATGAAACACATTCCAGTTTGGGTTAAAAATTCATACAAACCCGACGAACCCGGTACGCAGATCCATCAGATCAAGACTCCCGGAGACACGGCACTGAAGAGCGTAGCCATGAAAATGGATCTTTCAAGACTCACAGTCATTTCCGGAGAAATATCCTACAAACAGGCAACCGTCGCAAGAATTATGGAAAAATTTGCGGAAGCGGAGATTGTCATATACGCAATAGCCACTTCGCTGTCTTCGATTGCATTCCTCATTCACAGTCTCGATGTCAACAAGGCACTGAAATATCTCAACGAATTGGACGACAACGATATCGAAAGAATAGACGTCAGAAGCAATTTCTCATTAATCTGCGCTGTCGGAGACGGTCTGCTTCACAGGGTGGGATTCTGCGGAGATGTCTTCAAAGCAGTCAAAGAAGTCGGAGCGAGTGTTGAGATGATTTCCGAAGGAGCATCCGAAGTATGTCTCAATTTCGTAGTTTCCACAGACATGGCAGCGAATGTCGTGAAGACCTTACACAAGAACTTCATCGACGGTGACAAAGCATGATGAGAGATTTCGAGGGTAAAGACGGAGTAATGATCTTCGGCGGTATGCCCGCAGCGGAGATTGCGGAAAAATTCGGCACTCCCGTATACGTTACCGATGAAACAATACTCAGAGAAAACTACCGCAGAATCTACGGTGCATTCTCCCGTTTCATGGAAACGGAGATTCACTACGCATGCAAAGCGAACACTAATCTCGCAATCCTGAGGATTCTCGAACAGGAAGGCAGTCACATCGATGCCGTATCCATAGGAGAAGTTCTCACCTGTATCAAAGCCGGATTCTCACCGGACAGGATAATGTACACTGGTGTAAACGTTTCCGATAAAGAACTGAAGGAAGTAGTCGGCACCGGATGTAAGATTAACATCGACTCCGAAAGCGAATTGGAAAGATTGGCGAAAATCCTCGGAGACAGATGCAGAGGATTCCCGTTATCATTCCGTATCACTCCCGGCGTAGCGTCGGGACACGGTGCAAAGGTCATGACCGGAGGTAAAGGAGCCAAATTCGGTATCCCCTACGACAGAGTCATGGACACATATGCCAGAGCAAAGGAATTGGGTTTCGATATCAAAGGAATTCACGCCCACACGGGATCCGGAGGAAACACAGTGGATCCGTTCCTTGATGTAACGGAAGTTCTCGCTGAATTCGCAAACAGGCTGAGAGATGAGATGGATATTCATTTGGAATTCATCGACATCGGCGGAGGATACGGCGTACCGTACAAACCTCAGGAAGAGGAATGCGACGTAGACGAGTTGGGTGCGGAGATCACAGATATGATTCTCGAAGAAACAGATGTAAAGAAGATCTGTCTCGAACCCGGAAGGTACGTCATATGCGATTCGACAATTCTTCTTGCAACCGTAAACGATGTCAAGGACGCAGGTACCAAGAAGTATGTCGGTACAGACGCAGGATTCAACACACTGATCCGTCCCGCATTCTACGATTCATATCATCATGTTGCACTTGCCAACAAGTTCAACAAAGCATGTGTCGCGAAATACGACGTAGTCGGCCCGATCTGTGAATCCGGAGACTACATCGCACACGACAGAATACTTCCCGACCCCAAAGAAGGGGATATTCTCTGCGTATACAATGCGGGTGCGTACGGATTCTCAATGTCTTCGAGATACAATTCAAGGCCGTTATGTGCCGAAGTATTGATAAAAGACGGTAATGCGGAACTTATCAGAAGTGCGGAAACCGTCGAAGATCTGTGGAAACATCAGATCATTCCGGAGAGACTCAGATGAGATTCTTCAAGTACCAGGGCATAGGAAACGATTTCGTCGTTCTCGACGGAACCGACGGCAAATTACCGATCGATGCCGGATTATGTAAAAAGATGTGTGACAGACACTACGGCATCGGAGCCGACGGTGTTCTTTATGTTATGCCGGGAGAAGACGGTTCCGACATCACAATGAGAATAATCAACGCCGACGGAAGCGAGGCGGAGATGTGCGGTAACGGAATCAGATGCGTCGCGAAATACGCATACGATTACGGAATTGTTTCCGGAAAGGAATTTGTTATACACACACTCAGAGGCAATCTGAAGGTAAAAGTCGACACGGAAAACAGCAAAGTGAAGACTGTCACGGTCAACATGGGCGAACCCATGCCGGGTTCACCCGGCATGGGTTCATCCGGAAAGTTAACCGTCGAAACAAAAGAAGGCGGCGTAACGGGATACTGTGTATCGATGGGAAATCCCCATTTTGTCACATTCGATGAATTATCCGAAGAAAAAACAGACGTTCTCGGTCCGATATTGGAATGTCACAAAGTATTTCCCATGAAAACAAACGTGGAATTCGTGAAAGTAAAAGATAACAAAATCCACATCCGCGTCTACGAACGCGGAGCGGCATGGACCTTAGCCTGCGGAACAGGCGCATGTGCCGTAACAACCGCAGCCGCACTGAACGGTTTGGTTTCATTTAACGAACCGATCGACGTCGAACTCCCCGGAGGATGGCTGAGGATAACCGTCGATAAAGATCTGAAATATGTCATGATGGAAGGCCCTGCAACGTTCGTTTATGCAGGGGATTACGAGGTGTGAATATGAACTATGAATTTGCAGAGAGACTGCAGAGACTCCCTCCGTATCTCTTCGTGAGATTGGAGGAAATGACCGCCAAGAAAAGGGCGGAAGGTATCGATATCATCGATTTCGGAATAGGGGATCCCGATCTCCCCACTCCGGGAGCAATCGTAGATGAGATGTGTAAAGAAGCACACATCAATGCGAATCAGAAATATTCCTCGTCCGCAGGCGAAAGGGAACTGAGAATAGCCGTTGCAGATTGGTACAGAAAGAGATACAACGTAACGGTAAATCCCGATACACAGGTTTGTATAACAATAGGATCGAAAGAAGCGATCTTCAACATCGCACAGTCCTTTGTAAATCCGGGAGAGACAATCATCGCACCCAGCCCCGGTTATCCTGTATATTCGGGAGCATCCACCATTTTCAACGAAGCGAAATGCGTGAAAATCCCTCTGAGAGCCGAAAAAGATTGGCTGCTTGACGTAAACGAATGCCCCAAAGGCGCAAAGATGCTGTACATCAATTACCCGAACAATCCTACAGGTGCGACATGCGACAAGGCATACCTGAAGAAAGTTTACGATTGGTGTCAGGAAAACAACACGATTCTCTGTGTCGATGATGCATACTGCGAGATGACATACGACGGATATCAGGCACCTTCTATTCTCGAAGTAGGAGAAAATGCAATCGAGTTCGGTTCGTTCTCAAAGACATTCAACATGACCGGATTCAGACTCGGATATGCGGTAGGACATCCCGATTTGATCGCAGGACTGAAGAAATGCAAAGGACAGATCGATTCCGGAGCACCTATCTTCATTCAGAAAGCAGCGGTAAAAGCACTGAGTATGTACGGCGAACACGGCGAGGCACCCGAAGACGTCAGAAAGAACATGGCCGAATACTGCGAAAGAAGGGAAGTACTCGTCAACGGTCTGAGGGAATTGGGATTCGACGTAAAGATGCCCAAGGGTACGTTCTATATTTGGTTTGACTCCAAATGCAAAACATCTTTGGAATTTACGGAGAAGATGCTCGATCTCGGTATCGTGGTCACACCCGGTTCCGGATTCGGCGAGTCGGCGGAAGGTTATGTGAGAATGACCGTCACACAGCCGGTTCCGAGGATAAAAGAGGCCCTCCGCAGAATGAAGGAAGGCCTCAGTCAATCTTTCTTCCCGTAACCAAAACAATTAACACGACGGCGAGGACGGACGCGATAGCGGCCGCGGGAATCATCGGATTCCCGTCCCCGTCGGTTTTTATTGGAATCCATTTTGCGAAGACGTTCGTGTCGATGTTCAGTCCGTCGGTGTAAGGTATCCATTCGCCGTCGATTATGATGAACCATCCTCCGAAGGTGTATCCTTCTTTCGACGGTGTATCCGTTATTCCCGAAGGATCTCCGATACGCCATATTTTTCCGGATTCGTCGATGTAGAATCTGTGTTCGTAGGTTTTCGGGATTTCTTTTTCTTCGGCGGGATCTTCCGATTCATCATCAGTTATTTCGGTGTCTCCGATTTCCTCGGCGGGGTCGGTTACGGGGGTTGTTGTGTTTCCGTCCGGAGATACAGGGGTGACAGGCGTTACGGGAGTGACGGTGCCGCCGGATGAAGTACCGGAGGATGAGGAACCGCTTCCGCCGGTGTTGCCTGAACCGCTGCCTGACGAATTACCGGAATACGCGGGACTTCCGCCTGAAGAAGAGCCTGAAGAGCTACTGCTTTCGTCTAATGAAGATATCGCTTTTTTCCATAACGCTTTCAGTGTACAGTCGGAAGTAATGTTCTTTGTGTTTGTAATTAGTGTTGTATCGTTGTACCACCCGTCGAATATGTATTCTTCCTTTGTGGGTGTGGGAAGTTCTTTCTCAATAACTTCATTCACAATGAATACAGAAGGTGCATTAAGATTTCCTTCATTTGGATCTAATTTAACAGTGTGTTCAATCGGTATGGCACTGGCGATTATGTTTATGGGTGCGATGACATTATTGACCGCAATGGATGCTGTGCCATCTGGATTCTGCGTGTATACGCAGTCAGATGAAATGTATGGAGGCATCATATAATGAGCCTCTGGTTTGAGAGTGCCTGACCAGTTTTCTCCATAATTCACACAACTGTTCGTTGTAATAAGGGTACAGTGTGTAAGATTTTCTATGACAGTAGTAGTCCACTGAGCAGTGATTGTTAGTACACCATTTCCATCAATGGCTGAATAAATGAGATTATATTTGTCTCCGCACTGTAAATTTGTGTCACCAATTTTCCAGCATTTGAAGGAAAAACCATCTTTTACTGGTGGCGCATCTGGCATTGTAATGGGAGTTTCTAAATTAATCGTCATTTCGTCATTCACATACGATGCAAGATCTCCGTTTAGATCGTATGCAGTCTTATAGTCAATTGGCGTCATTACAGATTTAAATTTCAGTTTTTCATTTTTGTAGATACTATTTGCTTTCAAAAATGATTCATCGACATATAGCTCATACCCTACAGGATATGTAGAGTTGTTGTATTTCCAGTTATTAATTGTGTATCCTTTGGTCGTTGAATTTTTTTCTGGCATTGTTATGCTTTCATTGAATTTACACGTCTTCGTATTGCTGCCGTCAAATGTAAAATCGTAACTGCCAATCCCAATGGAAAAAATGATTTCCCCCTTTTTTATTTCCCAATCTTGGGGGACGAAGCCTGAGCTACAGGAAACCATCTTGCCATAATACTCTCTGTAAGCATCATGTCCAATTATTTTACTCGTAGCAGTAATGATTGTTTGTTGCAATTGCAATTTAGTGCCAGAGATATATTTTCCATTGGAAAATATGATGTTATTTATTCTAACTTCAATCTCTTCTTCATTGTACGTAAGTTTAATTTCATAGTCATCAACCGTTTTTTCTTCAACATTCCCGCTGCCATCTTCTCCATTGCTGTTAGTATCATACGGTTCAATTGACAGCAATAAAGATAAGGATAATACAATCAATATTACTACCAATACTCTTTTGACCATAGACTTTATTCAAAGAATGTAAGTTTTTAAACATATGCGTTGGCAAACCCGCGGAAACATTACATTCGATATCAAAACAGCACAAAAACAGTAAAAACAGCACAGAAAAGAGTCCCCCGGCATGCCCTGTGCAGACACGCCGGGACCGAAGACATCAGTGCCTTCTTTTCGGCCTTTTCTTTCCTTTCGGATTAACGGGTTTCTTAGGCGGATCGGGATATCTGCGCCTGATGTCCTGAACACGTTTCAGGAATTCTCCGTTGAGAACATCTCCTCTGAACTCCGAACCGTACTGATCCAACTTTGCGGCAATCGTAATCTTTCCCGCCAAGGCTCTTGAAATCTTACCTCTCTGCCACTTCGGAGCTCTGTGAATTTCAGGATGCTGATAGATTACACCGTGCTTCGGCGGTCTTTTTCCCGATCTGAGGTGTCTGAACATAGCCTTTTCCGCACCTAACATCTGCACGGTCGAGGACGGCAGCGAAGCCAACCTTTCCAATCCTCCCGCAAGAGAAATCAGTCTCGCCGATAACGGGCCTCCCGCAATCGCACAGAGATTCGGACAGGATTCTTTCACAATTCCCGAGATATAATCTTCGGTTCTTTCCCTGTCGTCGTAAATCCTGCAGAGAGTGTCGGCCAAATCCTGAACCGCTCTCATATCCTCATCATCCAATTCGGCACCGATCGATTCTATATCGATATCCAATTCCTCTTCGATACCGTCTCTGTTTCCGTAGGAAGCAATCAATTCCGCGTATTTTCTGTCTTTAGCGTAATCCGCCAATTCCGGAAAATGCAGACCGTACCATTCATGCAGTCTTTCGTTCAGAAGATTTGACGTTTCTATCAAATCGTCAAGATTTCTTATCGCCTGCACAAGACTTCTGTCTCTGGGAATAGGTTCGGAAGTCCTCAGTCTTCCGAGTCCCAGCATAGCCTCATGCATTAACGTATCGTCATAGCCGAAGTTCTCCGCTCTGATGAAGGAAGAATCAAACAGCGTCGGTTTTCCCAATTCCGCCTGACGTCTGTCCGCAACATACATTTTGCTTTTACCTTCAGTCAACTCATGTTCTTCGGGAAGAGTTCCTCCTCTCTGCATCAAAGCAAGTTTTTCGGAAATTACGGAAGCATCCTTCGGAAATAATCTCCTGTCAACGATTCTGTCTCCGTCGCAGAGGAAACATCCGAACCATTTCGTGATAAGTATCATAACATCCCTCTGATTTTTTCAATCTCGGATTTAGGAAGATTTCTGGCACGTTTCGCCAGTAACTGCATATGGGCCTGGAATTCCAGTTCCTCCATGCGGTTGTACGCTTCCTCAAGAGTCTTTCCCTGAGTGATTGCACCGTGTTTCGCGAGAAGCATAGCCATGCTGTCGGAATATTCTTCAACGCCCTTTACCAACTCATCGGATCCCGGGGTGTAATACGGAACGGTGGGAACTTCTCCCAAAAGCATGATTCCCTCGGGTGTAAGGCAGGTATTGATTTTCTTTCCTATCGTTGCCAAAGTCGTACAGTAAAGAGGATGACAGTGAATCACCGCGTTAATTTCGGGATTCTTTCTGTATAACGCAAGATGGAATTTGTGTTCGATCGAAGGTTTACCTTCGGAAAGAACCTCTCCGTTCATCGACACGGCAACCATGTCATCCGGAGACAGCAATCCCTTATTTCTTCCGGACGGAGTGATTATGATGTAACCGTCAACCCTCATACTCATGTTTCCGCCTGCGGATACGGTGAGATTTCTGTTGTACAGCATCCTGCAGACATCCGTAAGCAATTCTCTTGCGTAGGACTCGTTCATTCTTTCACCTTAGAATCTCCGAAGGCTTAAGTATTCCCTTTTCGGTGATGAATCCCGTAACGTATTTCGCGGGAGTCATATCGAATGAAGGATTCAGCGCTCTGCATCCTTCCGGAGCGATACGGATTCCTCCGATCATCGTCACTTCTTCTTCGGAACGATCCTCTATGACAATATCTTCGCCTGTTTTTGTGTTGAAATCAAACGTGGAAACGGGTGCGGCGACATAGAAAGGAACTCCGAATTCTTTCGCCAATACCGCTTTCTCAAACGTTCCGATCTTATTCGCAAAATCTCCGTTCGCGGCAATCCTGTCCGCACCGGTGATGATCATGTCCACTCCTTTCCTTATGTAGTGTCCCGAAGAACCGTCGGGAATGATTGCATGATCGATTCCTTCCTGTAACAGTTCCCATGCGGTTAATTGCATTCCCTGGAGTCTGGGTCTTGTTTCGGAAACGTACACGAAGAACTTCTTTCCGTTGTTGTGTGCGTTACGCATAGGGGCCAACGCAGTTCCCACATCGACGGTTGCAAGTGCACCTGCGTTGCAGTGAGTCATCAGTCTGTACCCGTCTTTGATCAATGCTCCGCCGTATTCTCCGATCTTTGTACACCTGTCGACCATGGACTGTGCGTAAGCATCCGCGGATTCGATCGGATCTTTTTCTTCGGAGAGACATTTTACCATGTAATCCACTGCATAGAACAGATCGTTTGCAGTGGGTCTCGCCGCTTTGACGGTCTCTGCGGCTTCATCAATATCTTCTTTGTTCAACGCCGCAAGGCACATTCCGTATGCTGCGGCGGCACCTATGGAAGGCGCTCCTCTTGTGGTCATGTTTCTGATTGCCTTTGCGACATCCCTGTAATCCGTGAATGATACCGTGACCACACTGCGGGGGAGTTCGCGTTGGTCTATCATCACGACTTTATCTTTTTCAAACCAGACTGCGCGGATATCTGTTACTTTTCCGTTGATATTGGCTTTCATTTTCAATCATCCCCTGTTTGTATTAAAGACGGGTCGGCAAATGATTGTACGAATCGGATATAAGGGATTTGTTTACGCCTGCGATATGAAACGAGATTGTTCCTTTTACTATGTGTAAGTATAACGCGTAATCCTAAGAAGACAACCACACATAATTAAATACGGAGTTCATAGCGGGATTCAATGGATTGGAATTTTGCTACGACACTCATCGGTTCGCAGCCTTATGTGAACTCGGTCGAAAGTGTCGACATAACATTGGACGGGCGTGTCACCTGCCCCTCATGGCCGCAGCTGCCGACCAGAGGAATCAACGAAAGTATGTACTTACAGACGGGCACGCATCTACCCGGACTGACTGTAGACGGGGATAAGATTTCCGTGGATTTGAACGGTTACGACCCTACGGAGATATACACAGCCATCATTTCCGAGGATATCGACTATTTCATTCACCCTCCCGAACTGTATGAGGGAATGTACGAGTTCCTGAACCGCGATCTATCCAAATTCGAAGCGGTGAAAGGACAGGTTACGGGACCTATCAGCGAAGGACTTCAGATTCTCGATAAAGAATCACGTCCCGTGATCTACGACGAATCATACTGTGAAATCGTAAGAAAAACAGTGAATATGACTGCGAAATGGCAGGCAAGAAGATTGGCTATGGCCAACTCCAATGTGATTATATTCTTCGATGAACCTTCGTTATCGATCCTGGGAACGCCTTTCGCATCAGTATCGGACGAACAGGCTAAAACATGGATCAACGAGGCAATGGACGGTGTTGACGCATTCAGGGGAATACACTGCTGCGGAAACACGAATTGGGCTATGATTCTGTCAACCGACATCGATATTCTGAGTTTCGATGCGTACAACTACGGAGACAACCTCCTGATGTATCCCAACGAACTGACCGAATTCCTCAGCAAAGGCAAGTGCATCGCATGGGGAATCATTCCGAACAGCGACGATGCGGTTGAGAAAGAAACCGTTGAGACAATTGTCGCAAAATTGGAATCTTTGTTCGATAAACTCGAAGAGAAAGGAATCAACAGGAAGAAGGCTGCGCATCAGTCTGTCATTACGCCTCAGTGCGGTCTCAGCGGTTTAACGCCGGAGAATGCGAACAAGGTGTTCGATCTTCTCGACGGAGTTTCCAAAGAGATGAAGAGGAGATACGGATTCTGATGATAATCGCACTTGTCGGTAAGGGAGGAGTCGGAAAGAGTACGATTTCCTCGCAGTTGGTGAGAGCGTTGTCAAAAAGAGACGTAACTCTTGCCGTCGATGCCGATCCCAATTCAAATCTGTGCGATAAGTTGGGGCTGACCGTAACGGGAACGATCGGAGGTCTCAGAAATGAGATCGTCGCCAATCCTGAGATCGTTCCTGCAGGTGTCAGCAAGCAGGATTACATCTCAACGCATATCCGTCAGATTATGACTGAAACGGATAAAATCGATCTTCTCGTAATGGGAAGACCGGAAGGAGAGGGCTGTTACTGTTTTACGAACGATGTTCTTAAAAACTGTTTTAACGACCTTATTCCGAGATACAGATATGCGGTTATCGACAACGAAGCGGGAATGGAACATTTATCGAGACGCGTACTTCCGAAAACGGATGTCATGATTTTCGTTTCGGATCCTACGAAAGTCGGTGTAAGAACCGCAAAACGTCTCTCCGATCTTGCCGATGAAGTCCGTATCGAATCCGGAAAGAGAATTCTTGTTATCAACAACGTCATGGGAAAAATATCCCGGCAGCTGGAAGACGAAGCACGTTCCTGCGGTTTCGACGGTGTTATGACAATGCCTCATGACGAGAATATCAGCGAAGCCGTGATGAACGGTGACGTCGTGGATGTTCCCGAAGATTCTCCGTTCGGAAAAGCTATGGTTTCGTTGATTGAAACAATAGAAAAATGAATTAAACCGAAGGAATCCGGCGGATAACCGCCGTTTTCCTTCATTGTTTTTGTTTTCAGATTCTGACTTTGATCCATTTGTCGGTGTCGGGGATCTTTCCGGCCATGAAGTCTTCGAAGACTCCCATGACATCCTCGTCGAACTCGAAGAATGTTCCGAAGTTCTGGTGTCTGCGTCCGTCGATGAAACTGATCTCGACGTACCATCCGAAGTCTGTGGGTGTTGCCTGAACGAAGTCTGCGCCGTCGATGGGTTCGGGTGCCTGAAGGACGATGAATGACATTTCATCTTCGCATCCGCAGTCGCAGCTGTCATCGCAGCAGCAGTCGTTGTGACAGCTGCATTCGCACTCTTCGTCGTTACACTCTTCGCCGCGGTGGCAACCGCACTTGCATTCGTCTTCGCATTCCTCGACATCCTCATATCCTTCTTCGGATGTTCCGATGCAGCAGTTGGACATTGCAAGGATGCAGTCCTCAATCTGCCTGACGTCACGTACGGGAATCGGGAAGTCTGTGTATTCGGTTTCAAGAGTGAATGCTCCTTTGCATTCTTTCATTTTCGCAAGGTCGGGAACTTTTCCTGCGAAGAACTCTTTGAATGCTGCGATGGCATCGTCGATTGCGAGATCTCTCGAAACGTCTGCGAATCTCTTGTTGAAGTCTTTGTACAGTTCGACTTTGCAGTGGTCGCCGTAGATGACTGTCGAGATGCACATGTATCCGCCGACAGGCTCGTCTGCGCCCATGACCATAAGGATTCCCTCGTCTTCGTCGTCGACTGTCCTGAGAACGGAGATGAAGTTGTCTTTGATCTGTTCCTCAGTGTAGACCTCGGATTCGTAGTCGCTGAACTCTGTCTCTATGAAGTAGGAGTTGTCTGCCATGCATACGCCATAGGAACATCAGAATATGAGCGTTACCGTTCATCTCTTACATGCATCGCTGTGTACGGCATCGGCACTGAGTACTTCTTTGGGGTCCAATGCCTTGCATTCGGCATCCACCCACCAAAGCCATGTTCCCTTTTCTTCGCTGAATTCGCCCTTCACAAGACCGACCAGTTTCAGTTTGGTCATTGTTTTGATGAACGCGTCGGGACAATGGTAGTTAAAAAGTTCGGCCAACCTGGTCTCGACCTCTTTACTTGTTATCTTCTCTTCGCCGAAAACCATCCAAATATAACGAACGAGGTCTGAGAGTTGCATAAATTCCGCAATTGTGAGGCCGATGATAAAGTTTTGCCGTATTTTGTGAAGATGAATTGCACTCTGTGCCAGTTGACTGCTCAAAAAGCAACCATATATACTGAAGCCGACATCTGACATTCAGTACAGATTGCGGAGGTGAATTTCATTTTCGACGATATAATATGGCTCTTCAATAGGATCGGATCGGGCCTCAGGTGGCTCTTTGGATTCTGATGAGACAATCCGAGGGAGGTCTTTTAATCCTCCCGATAATCTGTTTCAACGTTCAGTATGTATCTTCAGCGACCTCGGTTTTCGCTGAAGATACATATGTGCAATAACACAAATTTCAGCCGAATCTGAGCATTTAAGTCGGCTCAGGTTTCGGCGGGGCAGAATGAAAACAATCGGTTACTTTCAGTCTGTCCCGCTGTTTCTGAGGTTTATTCTCAGTTGTTTGTTTCCGCCAATCCTCTCAGGTGTTTGGGAATGTTCTTGGACTCGTTCGTTCCCACGGTTACATCCCTTCCGATGATTTCCTGAAGTTTTCCGGACATCCTCGAAGCAAGACCGGGAACGATTACGACACCGTCGGTTTTATCCAAAACACCGGATTCCGTGAATGCGTCTGCGACACGTTCGGGATCGAATTTACCTGCGGCGTATGCCGTAAGAACGGACATTCCTTCGGTGTTCACAATCTGCAGCCATACGGGAACTTTCGATTTCTCGATATCCGCACGTACGGTGAAGTACGTGAGCGAGAAGTTCGTAGTGAACATAATCGGCGAATGTTCATTAGGGTTGTTGATCGGATACAGATCCTGTTTGACCTGAATCGGAACCTGAGGATCGGTGTAGATGTTCTGCCTCAGTGTGAATAACGGTAACGCTTCGTAGTTGCGGAGATCGTCGAAGATTACGAGACTTCCGTATTTCAGTGTTGAAATAACGGCCGCCATTACGGCACCTTCTCCGGAACCCACTCTGTTCATCATCGGGAATCCGAAGGGTTTGAATTTCTTCTTAAGGGCGGCACGTCTTACGATTGTCTGACCCTCCAGCAAATCCTTCACGTGTTCCGCTCCGATGTCGAGAACAATGTCTTTGAATCCGGCTTTTGTTGCTTTCTCGGAGAGTTCCGCAGCTTCTTCCAAAGATGTTGCTTTGATTCCCATAGGGCATCCGGATTTTTTCGCTGCGGCAGTCATCGCATCGAAATTATTTTTATCCGCACCGTAAATCAGAGGTTTCTGACTTCCTATTGCGGATACCGCAGCTTCAATTGCTTTTACATCCGTTGATTCGAGAACAATCGGATGTTCCCAGTTCTCGGAAATAAGGGAACACACTTCCGCAAATCTTTCGGCATTTCCGGAGTCGTTTCTTACCGAAATCATATCGACTCTGAATACCATTCCGATACGGTTGAATTTCAGATTTTCAATGTATTCCACTCTCTTCAGTACATCCTCATCATTCAGTGAATCGGATACCGTAAGTGCATATGCAGTCGGATTGTTGAAACGGCGTTCGTGACGGTACAGAACCGTCTCACCGCCCATGCTGATCTTGTTTTTCACTCCCATGGTAACGGTAGCGACAGGCGGAGCAGTCGCTTCGTTGAGAGTTGTCTTCGCCTTACCGCTTACGTGGGGACAGTCCTCAATCTTCGCTTTCTGGTTGGCGAGCTGCATCGCAAACGCAAGACACGTAGGCTGTCCGCAGTCTTTGCAGTTGGTCTTAGGCAGCAGTTTGAAGAATTCGATTGCCGTAGGCATCTCACATCACCTCCGTGAGTTCGCATGCGTATACTTTCAGCATATCCGCCGCACCGGGTCCGCGTACGATGAGAATATCCGCACCGGAAATCATTGCGGCCATTCCCGTAATCGCTTCCCACCAGATTGCTCTGTAGGAAACAGGCCCCATGGTTCCGTCGTCTTCGTCGGAAGCGTCTCCCACGTCCCATGACGATGTACAGTCGCAGATCATCGGAATCTGAAGCATTTTATCTCCGGAATATGCGGCCAATTTGATTCTTTCATTAACGGAATAGGAATAATCCAATCCCATTCCCAATGCAGCCATCAGAGGATCCATAACAATATCTTTCGAATCCATTCCGAAGTCCGTCAGAAGAATATTCATCTGTTTCGCAAGATTGACATCGAGGTTGGAGAATCCCACGATAACATGGCCGTTTGCCATTGCGGCGGTGGAGAGTTTCTTGTATTCCGATTCCTCGACTTTGTTTATCAGAAGTCTTGTTCCTTTGACTTTTTCGCATACAACGGAAAGAACTTCGACATCTCTTTCGGTATTTCCGCATCCGCTTACCATCACGGGAAGGTTGGTCCTGTCTGCGATTCTCTGAACCAACGATGCGGCATCTTCCGCCGAAGTGTTCTTTTTGAACGGATCGATACTCACAAGGCGCAGACAGATCATATCCGTACCCAATTCTTTCCACATAACCGCCCATTCTTCGGGATCTTCGCATCTTCCCGAGAACATTTCTTTCGCCGTTTCGGGGAAATCAGTGATATCATCCCACACTTCACCCGCAATCATCGGCCTCAATTTATTGGAATTTTCGAAGGAGAGGAAAGGCATCCCTTTGGAGCCTCCCGCAATGTAATCCCCTTTGCCGAGGGCTACCTGCAGTGTCTCCCCTTTGTATTTCTCCGCAACATCCGGAATGTCTGTCATTGTCTGTTCACCTCAAAGTAACGGCGCCATGGTCAGTGCGGGATGGTCGACCTGAGCCATCCATGCCATGAGGCCTTCCGCATCGTCTGTTATCGTTTCGTCGGCAATCTTGTCCATGAGGTTGGGCATACCGATTTCCTCGCACTTTCTGCGGAACTGTTCTCCGATTGCTTCTTTCAGATGCTTGGGCATCCATGCAATCCTTGCTATTCCGCCTTCGGCGGAAATGAATTTGTCGCTTGTAATGTATTTTCTTCCGATACCCATGAATCCCGGTGTCTGACGTCCTCCTCCGATGCTTCCCGCAAGGGTGGAGAATTTCATACCGACGGGTGTCATGCCCGGGAAGTCCCTGTCAACAAGAACGACTGCCTGCATATCCACGGTCATTGCCGCGATTACTTCGAAACAGCCGCATGAGGTCATGGGAGAATCCATCAGACTGTACATACAGATTCTTTCGATGTTTCCGTTGGATGCGGATGAAATCATATCGTTGATTCCTTTGAATTCGCCTTTGTCGATATCGATTGCATCTTCTTTCTTCAGAGGCTGGTTGGGTCCGTTGGGTGAGATTTCATGTCCCGCTTTCGCGTCAAGCCAATTGATTGCACCGCACAGTCCGATTCTTTCGGGAGATACGATGCATATGTGTGCGGGAGCGAAAGACTGACACATGGTGCATGTATAGAAAACATCGACCAAATCGTCCTTCAGACCTTTCATCCTCTCGTCTCTTCTGTCGTATGCCGCTTTTGCTTCGGATATACGTCTGTCGATTTCGTTTCCGTCGGTAATGACTGTAGCCTGAACCCTTGTTGCGATGCCGCCGAATTCTTCTTTGATCTTGTGAACGAGAATTCTTCCCAAATCGATTAACCTGAATCCCGCTTCTTTCGCTTTGTTGCTGATTCTGACCCAATTGGAATCTCTCTGTCCTGCGTGCCATACTCCGCTTGCGAAGTTGATGGAACTGTGGAATCTTCTTTCGATTACGGGTTCGAGGTCGTCGTGCATATCCTTTCCGTAGACTTCGACGATCATTGCAAGCGGAATCATGGAACCCTGTTCGAATTCATCGATTTCTTTACCGATTATCTTCACGGAACTGTCTTCGATTTCGTCTTCGTTCTTTGAAAGAAGTACTTCGAATGCTTTGCTCCTGGTACCTCCGGCTTCTACATAGGTGTCGGGTTTTCTGATAAGTTCTCCTTCGAAGGAAGGACCGTAAGGTACCGCGAGTTCGATAGGCTCTACGTTGATTACGATACCTCTTTCCTCGATACCCGTCTGCACCGCATTGTTATGATCTTTGCAGACTTTTACCGCACCGGGAATTTCCGGAAGATTCTGATCCGTAACGATGCACGCGCTGTGTTTCAGTGCCGCAAATGCGAATGCGGCATCAAGCGAACATAACGGTCCGGTCTGTATAACGAAGACTTTCGGACGTTTTTTGAGATAATCGGAAAGTTTGGAAGAATCTCCTCCGGCAACGTTACCGAATGTGAGTGCCGCCCTTACCGCGAAGTTAAGTGCGTGTACCGTTCCCGTAAACGATCCGACGGGATAGAGCATTCTGTCCAATCCCATTTCGATACCCTGTCTTTCAATCAGTGCGGGATAGTCTCCGGATGCTATTGCAACCATTCCTTTGGCCTGAACTCCTCTCACCATTGCGGTGACATCTTCTCCGCTCACATGTCCTCCGAGGAAGACAACCGCCCCGGGAATTGTTTCGTCGACAAAAGGCAGCCCCAATCCTCTCAGTACACGGTCGGGAATGAATCCTCTTCCCTTTCCGTTGAGATACGCCAATGCTTCGATGATATCCGCGGCGTACATTACATTCTCTCCCGCAGTCATTCCGTCTTCGATTGAGGAAGATCCCGCAGCAGGTAAGGAATCGATCAGTTCTTTCGCGGTTCCCAATGTAAGTGACTCGATACCTTTCCATGCGAATATCGCAGGTAAGCCGTATCCTGTCTCGGGAAACACAAGTTCCGTATCCGCACCGTGTGCGGATATTGCGTTTTCAAGTAATTCATCTGCAATTTTCACCGCAGCGTCCGAACCTTCTGCGGCCATCGAGAGCAGACGGGGTACGTCGATCTCGTGGTACGTACTGAGCGCGCGGTCGAGTAATTCATCGTTCCCGATGCCGTATATCGATTTGATTTCGTTGCGATCCATGTAAAAAACCTCAGAATTCGGTGAACTCGGTGAGTTTGAATATTCCGTTCATTCTGTCCAATGCAGCCGGGAGTTCTTTCTTCATTCTCTCTGCGGTATAGTCGCTGCAGCCGAAATCCGCAACCAATTCGAGAATTGTGGTGTGATAACATATCTTAATCCTGCTGAAAACCGAGATAAGATTGACATTCGTACCGGCAATCCAATTCAGTACCTGTGTGGTCGCACCGGGACAGTCCGGAATTTCAATGACCATTTTCACAAGTTTTGTCTCATCTTTGAAGAACGTAACCGAAACAATCCATGACGAAATATCCGCAACGATCAGCACATGCTTTCCGTCGATATCCTTCAGGATATCTCCGTACTCGGGTGCGAGGTCGTATGCTCCTCCTTCAAAGACAACCGGGGGTGCGCGTTTCACTTCGTTTTTCTGTTTCGAAGGTTCCGTACGGAAAACACGTCCGATGTCTGCGGGAATGACCTCGATATGATCGATCAGCGAAACCGAAGGATCATTCTTCGCTTTGAGTTCGTCGAATGTTTCGGAAAGAATGTCCATTTCACCTACGAAACTGAGGTCCGCAAGTACTTTCCATACGATTGTGGTATCCGAGATTCCGTCCAATGAGATGGAGTTGAGAATGTTTATGCTCCTGTCCGCAAGGAATCTTGCGCTCTGAGCGCTTGCTCCGGGTACATCCTTCATGTAAACCGTTATGTTGGTAAGCGTACGGTAGTTCTCCTGCGGGAACATCGAAAGCAGAAGCTCGTACTTCTTCGGACCTTTGTCTACGTATTCGAAGAGTGTGCTGTAGACGAATCCGCCTTCCACGATTCCCATCATGTCCGACATTCTGTCGTCGAGTATGATCTTGGTTCCGTCGACTTTTGAAAATTCCCAGTTCTTCATGAGGACCATCTCCCGGTAATATGAGATGGCAACACGTCACCTCATATATCTTTTCGCGTGACATTCTTTGGTGAGGCGAAGGGACGTGTCCAGGGAGGGTGTTCCTCATCTGCGTATTCGACTTCTCTGATAAGATTGGCGAGACCGTCGTCGGAGTCAATCGTTTCGTTGATTTTACCCGGAATTCCGGAGAATCTTCTTTCCAATCCCGACATGTGCAGTGCATTTTCAATGAGAACGGATGCTTCGCGTAATTTCGCTTCCGCTTCCTTCAGTGAATTGAGTCTTTCTTCGGGCGTCATCTCTTCTTCCTTCCGAACGTGTATCTTCCGGGCATACGGTTGACGGTACCGACGGTGTAAGGACATTTCGTGCATTTTCTGTAAACTTCGATTTCTCCGCCGTCGAGAGTTCTGTTCAGCACCGATTTCAGTTCCGTTCCGCATACAGGACATTCCGACGGAGGATTTCCTTCCGACGAATTATAGGAAATCGACAGTTCCAGCAGGTTCTTTTTCAATGCGATTCTTCTGATCCTCGTACCGCTTATGCGGTAGTTTCCGCCGTTCTTGTTCAGCTCGGATACAACAAGTTCCGTCATCTCACGCTGGGACCTCACCTGGGGGTGTCTGTACATGACCGAGAATACGGCCTCAGCGACCTTTCCGTCGCCCGGTATACTGTAGGTCATCGTTACCGGATACCCGTACGGATATATTTTTCAATCGTCATTTTCACGGTAACTTACGCTGGGTATCGATATATTATGTTCATCTCCGAAAAAAACGACCGTATGTCTTTTTAATCGGAAGTGCAATCGGCGGTCGGAAGCGAGAGTAGCCGAGGTGGACAAAGGCGCGGGACTTAAGATCCCGTCTTTAGTAGTTCGAGGGTTCGAATCCCTTCTCTCGCACCATATCCCGTTTCATGAAACGACGTAAATCGTCGGTATTCCCTGCCGAATTCAACGGATATACGGAATACATATTCTAAAATTTCATATCTGTCTATTGATTCAGTCCCCTCATAAGGTGTCTCGAATGAACAACACATTCAAAATCCAACTCCTGGAAACCACCGCCGCACTGATTACCGCAGCATTCGGTCTTGTCGCGGCATTGGCATGGAACGAGACCATCAAATCGGTCATCGCAATCTACTTCTCATCGGACAGTACAGTCTGGGGTAACCTGATCTACGCACTCATTGTGACTGTTATCGCAGTTGCGGCAACAATGCTCATCGCACGTGCTCTCGGAAAACTGAAGGCAATCGAAGAGAAGAAGCACTCTTCAGAGGAGAACAAGGAAGAGTGATTTCTTCCTCTGACCCTTTAACATTTTTACGGACGGTCTTCGGACCGTCCGTGCATATTATCCTTGATTTTGCTGTATCTGACACACTTTCGGGTGAATTATATAAGGTGTCATCACATCTCCTGATTTATGAAACCACTCCCTGTCGGCATCCAGAATTTTATAACCGTTCGTAATAAGGGTTATTATTTTGTGGATAAGAGTATGCTGATAGGGCAGATTTTGGATCAGTTCCCAGAAGACGGAGTCTTTCTCTACACCAGGCCCCGTCGTTTCGGAAAGTCTCTGAATCTCAGCATGTTGGATGCTT
>CAVIAJ010000018.1:0-32298 GCA_963640855.1 Candidatus Methanomethylophilaceae archaeon | reverse complement strand
AATACCCGCAGAACAAATCAAAAGAAGTTACCTACCAGAATTGCCGAACACAGTAGCTTATACGCGGGAAATATGACATTAGCTGTTAACGGAAGGGTCTGCGATTCTTTCGTCGGTTTTATCGTATCTTCCGAAATCTTCCGCAGCTTTTACGAGTGATTTGATGTTGTATTCGTATGATATCGGAGGTACTTCGCAGGTGGTTCCCAATATCATTCCGCATTTTGTGTCGATACCGTTTTCAATCTGCATTCTTGCGTGTTCGTAGATTGTTTTCTGATTGTCTTCGATTACGAATAATTTAGTATCCACCGAAGGCATGATTGCGCAGAGTTTTCCGAATGTATCTTTCATCACCTGTGCGGGGAATTCGTTACGTTCCCAGTAACCGATCTGCACGATGGTGAGAGGTGTGAATACAATCTTTCCCGGATACAGCATGTAATCGTCCTTATGATTGCCGCAGAAGTGATAGAATATCTGAGGTCCGGCACCTTTGGAAAGACATCCTCTGACAAGTTTGTTCAGTGCGGGAGGTGAGATTTCCTTAATCATTTCCGGTGACATGGAATCGCTGTTTTCCAAAACGGCGGATGTGTTCAGTAATGCCATTCCGTATCTTTTTGCGATGGCTTCGGCACCCGTTGTTGCAGTTTCAACATAAACATCGACCAATTTCTTCGCAAGATCCATCTCGGTCTGACACCACATGAAGAACTGTTCCAATCCGCATAATTCTCCTCCTGCTCCTACGGGTTCGGGAACGTATGCGAGGGGAACGAACATTTTCGGAAGAGTTTCTTTGATGTAATCCATTGCAGAGATCAATCTGTTGAACGTGTATCCCGAACGGATTTCTTCGGAACCCGGTATTTCCAATTTTTCGGCATCTTCCGGCGATTCGACAACGGTATTTGTCGGAACGGGTGCGGTGAGATCCATGAATTTCAGATTGATTCCCAATTCGGGCAGCCACGGGTGTGCGAAGTAGTATTTTGTTACCGGAAGCAAATCATAATGCTGCTGTGCGTGTGCGAGACACACCGCGGCGAGTTTCGGGTTTTCATAGAATTCTCTGATTGTATGTCCGTACAGTACCGCGGAATGCGACAGCATCATCGGATCGACGGGAATTCTGTCCGCACCGGGTGCCCCAATTACTGCGGACGCATATCTTTTCTTGGCTTTCTGAAGCCATTCCTCATCGACAGGTCCGAAATTATCCATTTCATCCTCCGGAAGCCACCCTTACAGCCCTTACTTTGCAGTCGGAAGGAACAGAATCCATAGGAACGGGATTGCTGCCGATGAGGTAGATGTACGAATCGGGATTCTTCCCCATCGACAGAACCGCTTTCTCGATTGAAATATCGAATTCATTCACGCATGTGTCTATGGACAGTGTGTACATCCTGATTGTCCTCCTTGTCCGATTTCACGGATACTTTGTAGAGTGCTCTCTGGAACCATTTCTCCGTGAGGTTCGTGATGAAGTTGAATATGTTGTGGTGCATGAATATTCTTACACCGAAGAACCAAATCAGCAGTAAACCGATGATTGCGAGTGTATGTTTCAGCGGGAATGCGACAATCTGAAGGAACTGCCAGGCAAAGTCCGTTGTGTTTACGGCATAGTAAGCCAATGCGACCACTCCGTAGAGTATGAACGTAAGGAAGAATACATTGTAGTTTCCCGTAACCTTGCCGTCGAGTGCGAAGAATTTGTGGATTGGGTTGATGAAAAACAGCTGTGAAATCTGCGCAAGAATTACAAACAGTAACAATGCATTTCTTGCCGCTGTTTCCGCATATCTTTCTAAGATATCTATTCCGTTGCTTTCGTAATAATAGAGCATTGCTTCTGTGGATTCGAACTGCGGATAGCCGAACCTGTACAGTGTATCGAAATCGATGTAGTAGTAACCGAGGAGGCCGTTCAGTGTTCCGATATAGAAGAACAGGTAGATTCCCACTGCGAATAATGCTATCGAAAGCGCCATCGGTACACTGTAACTTAACACTGCAGGCAGAATCGCACCTTTTACGTCGGACGGTTTGGCCCAGAGTGTCATAAGGAACGAAGGTATTGCGACAGAAGCGAAAGCATAGAATGTTGCCTGTGTCGGAAGGAAAAGTGTAGTTCTGAGAACAGAACCTATAATGAGCATAATGAACAGAACAAGGAAAGCGAAAACGAAATTTCTTGACACGTACTGTTTGAGAATGTCTCTCATTCCGCTTACGGTCCTCTTACCTTCGACGAGTGCACGGGGAAGCGCCGAGAAACTGTCTCCCATGAGAACCATGTCGGCGACTCCTCTTGCCGCACCCGCACCGCTTTCCAAAGCAACTCCGACCTGAGCGGATTTGAGTGATTTTACGTCGTTTACACCGTCACCGATCATTGCGACGTATTTTCCTTTCTGTTTGAGAGTTTCAACAATCTCTTCCTTGTGGTCGGGCCTCATCCTTCCGAATATGTTGTACTCGACGATTGCTTTCTCTCTTTCTTCGCCTTTGAGAGCATCGAGTTCGTCACCGGAGATAATTTTCCTTTCTCCGGGAATACCTGCGATGGTGAACAGTGCATCGACGGTTGCGGGATCGTCTCCCGAGATGACTTTGATATCCATTCCGTTTTCAAGGAATACGTTCATCGTTTCCCTGCAGTCGCTGCGGACTTCATCCTCTATGGCGATGACAGACATCACTCTGAGTTTCTCGGGAATCCGAGGCTCGTTGTCTGAATACATATCGAAGTCGGGACCTGCGGTTATGAGTAACGCTCTGTAACCCATCTTTGCGTAGGATTCGATGACTTCTTTGACATCCGATCTGTCGAGATAAGGTGCAAGAACGGAATATGCACCGGAATAGATTGTTACCAGGCTTCCGTTATACATCACTTTGACCGCACTGTATTTCCTCTCGGATGAGAAACGGATTTCATCGATAGGTTTGACATCCGCTTCTCCGAATTTCTTAATGAGTGCGTCAATCGTGCGGTTTCTGCTGCCTGTGGAGTTTGCGAATAATTTGGTCAAATCATCGGCTTCTTCGGCATAAGTGATTTCTTCACGGAAATTCAGCTTGTTTGTGGTGATTGTACCAGTCTTATCCATACAGACGACGTTGACATGACTCAGCGCTTCGATGGAATTTGAGTTCTGAAGAAGCACCCCCGTATCGGCCATTCTGACTGCCGACACCATATATGCGATGACTATCAGCAATAACAGAGCGATCGGAACGATGTCGAGAACAATCACGGCGTTGTTGACAATTGTCGTGACAAGTACCGAGGAATCAAAGTGCTTGATCAGGTTGATTATGATCATCAGCACCATAAAGATGATCGATACGATAATCAGCAATTCAGTTACCGCGGTAGTTTCAATCTGCAGAGGCGTTTTTTTCTTTTTGAACTGTCTCGCGGATGAGAGCATCTTCGACGCGAATGTAGAGTCTCCGAAGGCATCGACGCAGTAATATCCAGTTCCCGTTACGCAGTATGATCCGGAGTAAATCCTGTCGTTCTCTTTTTTCCTCACGGTGTGCGATTCGCCTGTCAGCAGCGATTCATCCATTTCCAGATAATCGGATTCGACAAGACATCCGTCCACGAGAGCCTGGTCCCCGGAAGAGAGTTTGATGATATCGTCTTTGACGATTTCAGATTGGTCTACCTCACATTCCGCAGAATCCCTCACAACGGTGACCTTAGGTCTCATCAGCAGTGCGATTTTATCCAGTCTGCGTTTCGCCCTCACTTCCTGAACTGTGGCTACTGTTACGCTCAGACATATCACGAATGTCGCTGCGAGAGCATTGATGTACTCTTCGAAACAGATGAGGATTGCACCCAATGCGAACAGGATAACGTTAAACGTTGTGAAGACGTTCTTCACGATGATGTCCGTATACGTACGGCTTACTACCTGTTCCACTGAGTTGACTTCGCCTTTGGAGATGCGCTCTTCGACCTCCTTCGATGTCAAACCTGTGAGGACCATAAACCCCCATCGTGGACGGATTATTTATCGTTAAAGGAAATCAGGCACGTCTAATGCCTCGTAGTATTTCCTCACCATCGATTTTATTCCGTCGATGTCCGTGATTTTCTCAACTTTTTCGGAACCTATATTGAGGTAGTCGATGTAGCACTCGATCGGCTTGTCTGTTGTCGAAGCAACCGCTGCGGCGTAGATACTCAGCTGCAGTTCGTACAGTCTGATGTTTTCTTTCGTTCCGTCGGTCTTGTAGTCATGGATTTCGATGTGATCGTCGAACTCCGCCATCAGATCGATTGCTCCTTTGATCGAAACATCGTCTACGGGGAGTACAAATCTTACTTCCGCCGAAGTTTTTGCATCTTTTACGGAATCGAGGATTTCTCTGATTCTGTCGCATTCTTTCAGAGATTTGTCGTATCTGTTGCCTCTCCACATCGAATATGCCGCTTCGTGGACTTTTGTTCCGTATTTCGTTCCCTCGCCTTCGGCGAATTCGACACGGTCTTTGAACAGCCCCATCAGATCGTGCGGAGACAGACTTCTGCGCCTTACGGCATATTCTCCGATAACGGGTGCTTCCGTGAGAGTCGATGCTGCATCCGTGAGGACAGTTGCCTTTTCGTCTTCAGAATCCATTCCGATGCCGAGTCCGGTGAAGAATTCCGAAGGATCGCTTGATGTTACTGTCACGTACTGTTTCGCTCTTGAAACCGCAACGAACATCAGCCTTCTGTCTTCGGAGTAATCCTTCTCATCGATGGTCTTCAGGATTTTGTGTTTCCATGAATCGACAATTCCTTCATACACGGTGCCGTCGACTTCAGTAACTCTGTACTCTTTGGTACATCTGATTCCGAATCTGTCCGAATATCTCACTGTCGTCTTCTCGCCGGTGGTGTTGGGCATAGACTTTTTGTTGATTCCTGCGATGATTACGGCGGGATACTCCAATCCTTTGGATTTGTGCATCGTCTGAATCGTAACTGCTTCGGCATCGAGTGACGGTTCAACATCGTATTTCGTACCGTTTGCAATGTCGTCCTCTATCAGCCTGATGAGATCGGAGATTGTCATCAGTGAGTTGCTGTAAGCCGATGAAACGATGTTGATTATCGACTGTGTGATCTCATTGTCCAGTTCGTAGAACGCGAATATCGACGTAAGGAGGTCGTTGGGTCTTCTCCTCTTTCCCATAAGACGTCCTCTGAGTTCCGCGAATTCATCGGGCATTTCGAATGAACCACCTTTGCCGAGAATCGGATCGATCTTTGACAGCGGATAGCCTCTGTCGGAGAGGATTGCCATCATGCCCTTCTTGTCCTTTGAGTTGTTGACATATCTCATCCATGCGAGTGCCAACTTACCTTCTCTCGTGGACATTACTTCGAGTTCGCCCTGGAAAAAGGCAGGAATATGATACTGAGTGCATCTTTCAAGGATGTCTCTGCACATTTTTCCGTTGCGGCAGAGGACGGCGATATCGCTGAATTTCATCTTTCTCTCGCCGTCTCTGTCTACGACAACGCATCTCGGATTCGAGATGTATTCGAGAATTCTCTTTACAACATCTTCGATTTCTTCGTCACGCGAATCGGATTCAATCATATCGAATGCGGTGTGATTTCCGAACGATTCCGCTCTGGCGGAATTGAGGTAGACGATCTCTCCGTTCCTGACCTCTTCGGTTTTTGTTCCTCTGAGTTCGAGTGATTTGAACGTCTTTTCAAGAACAAGAGGGGTGCTCCTGTGGTTTTCCGTGAAGTTGATGTGCTTCACCGAAGGTATTCTGAAAGGAACAAGTCCGTCTTCTCTGTTCAGTTCCGTGATAAAGAGATCCACCCTGTCGTCGAAATCCGTAATGTTGTCAATGGAAACGAATCTGAATCCATAGATTCCCTGTTTCCAATCGCCGACTGCACACAGGTTCGGTTCTTTCAGCAGAAGAAGACAGATTTTCAGCTGAAGTTCGTTTGTATCCTGGAATTCATCGATTGTCATGTAGCTCACGGAATGCATTTCGCGCGAACGTCTGTCGGAGAACAAGATTGCGAATGCAAACAGTTCAACCAATCCGAAGGTGAGTCTGTTGTCTGCAATAGATGTTTTGATGTATCCGTAGTAGACGTCGCGGATGAACTCAAGAAGCATCGTGCGGTCTTCGTCGGAAACCGAACGAATGAAGTCCTCGGAAATCTCTTTTGTTTCGTCGATTTCAGGCAGAGTGTAATCTTCCGGAGTTTTCTTCATATCCGCTATTGCATCGGCAATTTTGTCTTTCTTTTCGCAGAGGCTGCGGAATACTTCTTCCGTTCTTCCTTCAACCATTTTCTGGCCTTTGCCGAACCATTCGTATTCCAGAGGCATTATGCCGCGTGACATCAGTTTGTTGATGATTGTGTACACGTCATTTACTCTGCCGCTCATCAGTGCAGCGGGATCATTGCCGTTTTTGCGGTATCTTCCGGAGTGGTCGTTGATGAATCTCGCATAGTAACTGCGGAAATATTCACGGTTGAGAGTTTCATTCTCAACAAGACGTGCGTTTCTCGAAAGCGATTCCTTCACGCCGAAGAATTCGTTTACACATTCCGGCGAATCGAGAACGATGCTGAGACACTGTGAATCGAATGTCGTTGTTCTCACGTTTTTGGCGAGTTTTCTGTAGACATCGCTTCCCTCTGAGTCCAATGCGATGAGCTCTTTCGTTATCTTCGCTTTCATGTCTTTTGCCGCGTTGTTGGTAAACGTCAGCATCAGGATGTCCATCGGGTCCTTGTTGTTCTTTATCAGATTGATGTATCTGTTTACGATGGTCGTAGTCTTTCCCGTTCCGGGACCTGCATCCACCACTACCATTCCGTCGATTGTGTTTGCAAGTTCTTTCTGCTGTTCGTTGAGTTCAGGCATCGGTCTCACCTCCTTCTGTGGGTATTGCGGTACAGATATCGTTAAAGTAGCATCTCTTGCAGTTTATGATCGGTACGGCGGGATGACCTTTGCCGTACATGCTCTTCGCACTGTCGTAATCCTTGGCAATCTGTTCCCTGAAGTCTGCGAGAGCATTCTTTGTTACGAACATGCTGTTGCCGGAGCAGAATACTTCGGTATCGACATTTTTCTTCGCGATGTCTTTTACGAACCCTTCCGCAATCTTTTTGGCGACACTCTTGGTGGCACCCGTTTCCCTGATTACGTAATCAATCGCAGGTGCACAGACAGGGTCTCCCGCAACATCGTATTTCGAGTTCTCATTCAGTAAATCGAAAACCCTCCTGAGTTCGCTTTCACCTGCGGAAAGAATGACATCGACCAATCCGTCGGTACAGTTTTCAACGGGTTGGTAGGTCTTTTTCAGAACTTTCTCTTTTGCGAGGTAGTTCTTGATATAGTATTCTTTGTTCTCGATAAGTTCGACATGCCTCATGTTGGACTCAATATCGAATTCGGTACCTGTTGCGGTTTTGTTGATGTTGTCGTTGGTGTAGAAGAGTGAGAATCTGTATCTGTCGCTTTTCACCTTCTCTTCCAACATGGAAAGATAGAACATGCACTGGAATTCCAGGTTGAAATCGTGCTTCTTTTCCCTGTCCATGTCGTCTCTTATTTCTTCGATTTTATGCGGGTTTCCCGTTTTAAAATCATAGATGCGGTCGTTGACGATGACATCGAAGATTCCGCCCATTCTCTTGTCTTCGGAAATGCATTCGATCTCGGTTATATCGCTGCCGTAAGTCTGTCCTTCGGCGACGATGAAGGTGTTGAATCCTTTCTTTTTGTCATCGACATTGTTTTTGACGATGGATGTGTCGATTTTTGCGATTTTATCGAATCCCATCTTCTCGACGAATCTGTCGATGTTGGAAATCGAGTTTCTTATTTTCGAAGATTCGACCGCACGTGCTTCCGGAGAAAAGAGTCCGCAGCATTTTTCAGTGATTATGTCTGAGAAATAATCGGTTGTGTGCTTTGCGGCGAGTTCCGGATATGTTATCCTGAATTCGGCATATTCATGGAGCATATTTCCGACAACGGTGCTGTTTTTATCGGGGCTTCCGAGGATGATTCCGTACATGAATTCCCTGGGGCAGGATGCGAAATTGTCGTACGATGTCTTGGAAAACGGTTTTCCTTTTTCATCTTCGGGGCCGACTTCGCCGTATTCCATTACAATCGGTTCAGGTGTTGCAACCCAGGGTCCGCGGATTGTGTTTTCACAAACTTCGCTGAACTTCGACGCGGTTTTTCTGGAAAGTATATCGAAATAACCGCAGGGTTTTGCATCGTTTCCGTCTTTGATCGTGTTCACGACGTAGATTCTTCTGCTTCCCTGCTGCAGCAGTACCTGGAATTTTTCGAGGTTTCTGTCATTCTCTTCGTCTTTGAGTCTGTAATCTACGAGATTCAGGAAACTGAGATCTCTTTCCCATTCCTGTCCGATTCCCACATAAATTACAACGGGACGGTCGATGTAGACTGAGTTTTTACAGTCGACGAGAAGAACTCCTTCTTTCTCGTTGTCGGGAATTTCCTCGTTGTGTTTGAGGTCGTTGATGTTGTTGACTGCATAGATCATATCCGATGTGTCGGCCCTGTTTACTTCCGTTTCCTTCAGATCGAGATCTCCGAGGAGTACTTTGATCTGCGATGCACTCTTGCCTTTTGCAATCTTTTCGCAGACCTGCAGGTACGTCATACTGCAGATATCTTTCATAACCTGCAGCAACTCGCATGTTCTTTCGTTATCGCAGAACGATGAGAAATTGACGGCGAGATATTCGTCATACTTGGAATTGATATATCCTCCGTAGGTCGAAAGCAATTCTCTGATCTGCGATACTTTCACGGTTTCAAATGTCAGCGATAAAGAAATGAATTCAAGGAAATCCCTGACATGGTTCAGATCTTTGAGATAAAGTGAATTGATGAAAGGGAGTCTTTTTCTGTAAAGTGCCGAACGGACTGCATTGGCGATGTTTCCGCCGACGTCGAGTACAATCGCGAAATCTTTTGCGTTATCTCTGTTAATCAGGCTGACAACGTTCTCCGCAATCTGACGGTCGTTGCTGAGTTCTCTGATTTCGTCAATCTCATATGTTCCTCTTTTGAAGAGGCTGATTTCCTCGTATTTGTCCGGAGGAGGTGTGAAATGTTTGTCGAGATTGTCGAACAGGTCCAATCCTATAACGGCGATTTTTTTTCCGTTGTAAATATCGGAAGAATTCACGTCGAATGCTTTCATCGCTTTCTCGAGTGTAGGCATTTCGATGAATTCGTCATACACTCTCTGCGACATCTTTCCCAATTTGCTTCTGACGTCGTCGGTGTACTTCATCATCATTTTGATGTTTTCGATTTCACCGTGAACATATCTCAGTCTGTAACCGGTGATTTCCGATACCTTCCATACGACTTCGACATCGTCACAGAGGCCGCAACCGAGGATATCCAATGCCATATCGCCCGCCAACTGTCTGGGGGTGACGGCGAATGTACCAATCCTTGTAATGTCCAACCTGTTGTTCAATGCCAGCGCCAGAGGGGCATCGTTGCAGAGAACGATGTCATAATCCTTTACTTCGTCGTGCAGTTCATCGATATTCTTCGCTGCACTAATCATGGATTCCCCATTGTCTGAAATAACTTATAAACTCATTGCTGTTATTATTGTTATTTCAGTTATTTATCTGAAGTTAAACAACGTTCTGGCATATGCATCGAACAGCTGTGCGATGAATGTTCCCAGATACACCAAAAGGGAAATTACCGCAAGACCGAACAGAAGGAATGCCCAGCCTCCGGACGTAATCATCTGATACATACAGAGGGCCATAATCAGGAATGAAATCAATCCGACTGCAAGGAATTTGAGACCTCTTTCCGTCTTCTTCTGATAAATCTGCGCCATACCCATAATTCCGAAGAGTGCGGGAAGGATTGCAAGTAACAGGATTATTGTTTTGCTGTAGGTCTGAGTGGCAGGCGCTCTGTCGTCGGATATCGAAGGACCTCTGCGTTTTTCTTCCTTTTTTTCTTCTCTGGGTATTTCGCGGTAACACTTTGGGCATGTTACGCTGAAAGAGGGAACTTCTTCACCGCAGTAGGGACAGGATCTTCTCATTTTCCATCACCCGGAAGTCTGAATGCGGTCATTGTCGACGATGCAATCAGTTTCCCGTTGCATGTGACCTTTACGTCGAAAATCAAAAGATTCTTCGATTTGTTGATGATCGTGAGTTTTGAATAAAGTCTTCCTTCTTTAACGGGCCTGTGGTAGATTACGTTGGAACTCTGCCCTACGGCTTCGCCGCAGAGATTCGACGCGAATGCGAGGCTGTGATCCATGAGTGTGTAGATTACGCCTCCGTGTACGAAACCGCGGCTGTTGATGTGTTTCGGCTGAATGTCTAGATAAAGGGAAACTTCTTCCGATGAAATTTTTTCGATTTCTATGCCCACTTCTCTGATGAACGGCGCGTTGTAAACTTCAAGAATCTTTTCCGAAAACTGTTTGCAGTCATCGGAAACATGTTCGGAAATCTTTTCAACGGTCATTTCAGCACATTCGCAGGCCATAAACGGATTAGTGCAATATCATAGATAATTATGTCCGTCGGCGACGGCTCGGGTCTGTCGGTAAATGGCTGTGAATCCGACACAATAATAACATCCGTCCGCATTCACGGAATTATGGCAGAGGAACTCACAGTTACACAGTTCAACGAGCGCGTGAATTCCGTTGTCACGTACACCGATTCCTTACGTAACATATCCGTCATCGGAGAGGTAAGCGGTGCGAAAAGGGCTTCTTCCGGGCATATTTATTTTGATCTGAAGGATAAAGACTCAGTTGTACGCTGTGCTTTGTTCAGATATTCCGCATCGAGAGTCGGATTCGAAATCAAAGACGGGATGATGATCTGTGCTTTCGGTTCCGCTTCGTATTACACCAAAAACGGATCATTCAGTTTCAAAGTGGAATCTCTTTTCCAGTACGGAAAAGGAGAATTACAGAAGAAATTGGAAGAACTTACCGCGAAACTTCTCAGGGAAGGTTTATTCGAAGCCGAAAGAAAAAGAGAGCCCCCGAGATTCCCGAAAGTAATCGGAGTTGTTACGTCTCCCACAGGCGCGGTGATTAAAGATATCATCGACACAACGGCGAGAAGATTCCCTGTTGATATTTTACTTGCACCCGCAACCGTACAGGGTGACGGTGCACCGGAATCGATTGTTTCAGGAATTGAAATGCTCAATAATGTCGGAGTCGATGCTATCATTGTAGGAAGAGGCGGAGGTTCGAAAGAAGATCTTTCCGCATTCAATTCTGAGATCGTTGTAAGAGCTGTTGTCGCTTCGAAAGTCCCGGTAATTTCCGCCGTGGGTCATGCGACCGACAAATCCCTTGCGGATTTGGCCGCGGATAAGTATGCGGAGACACCGACCGCTGCGGCAATGATTGCAACTCCCGACAGAGCCGACGAATTACGTAACATCGGCAATCTTATGAGAAGAGCGGGAATGTCATTGGAAGGCGTTGTTTCCGCAATGAGAGCGAGATTCGAGAGTGCGGAAGGAAGAATTTCTCCGAAGAACGCTCAGGTTACAGTTTCATCGTTAAGAAGTAATTTCGATCATCTGTGTCTCCGCATGGATGTGGGTCTCGGAAACAGACTCAGCAGTGATAAATTAAGATTCCACACAGCCGATATGAAATTGGATCCGAGACGTCTTACGGACAGAGTGAATCAGAATCTGATGCATCTCGACGATCTTACGGGAAGATCGGACAGATCGATCATATCGCAGATCAAAGAAAAATCCATGGCATTGGAGGCTGCAGACGGTATCCTCGGCGGTCTCGATCCCAACAGGGTGTTGGACAGAGGATACACAATGATAAGAAACGCCGACGGCGAAGTGATTACGTCCGTGAAATCACTGTCGGTCGGTGAAAAGATTACGGTTAAAATGAAAGACGGAGAAGTCGCAGCGGATATTACGGAAGTGAGATGATGGCAGATACCAATGAAATGTCCTTCGAAGAATCAATGAACAAGCTGGAAGAACTCGTTAAGAAACTCGAGGGCGGAAATCTGAGCCTTGATGAGAGTCTTAAAATCTACGCGGAAGCGGTGGAACTCAGAGACAGATGCAGAAAGATTCTCGATGAAAGCGAAAGAAAAGTTCAGAAGCTCATGAACAGCGCAGAAGGTCTTAAGAAAGAAGAATTCAGGGTCTGACCAAATCCCATAACGGAATTTTTCTTTCATTCGTCCATTTGTCGGATGATGTAAAAAGATCCGTTCTGCGGAAATCTTCTCTTCCGTACGCAAGTCTCAGCGCTCCGGATACCTGATTTCCCGTGATATTTTTCGCGTTATATCCTCCGAAAATCTCTCTCAGAGCGAAGGCGAATACATCCGCAATATCGTGCCCTCTGCATACAATCATCGGATCGTATTTTCTTTCGTCGAATACTTTGTTGGTTAATTTTGCAGGAGAAACCCAGGAACCTTCGCTTCTGTCCGCGATGTGTTCGCACATTCTTCTGATGTCACATTTCAGCGAACGGCGGTCGATGAAATATTCGAACGGAGGATTCTTGAACGACAGGTTGTAACCTTCTCTGTTGGAGATATTCATCAGTATTCCGAGGGGATAACACGCATTGTATATTGCTTTCCTCGGATCGCCGTATCTTTTTACGAATGCGTCGAGACTGTCAAGATCGGAATATTCCGCGATTACGTCGTTGAACGCATCGCTCATGAACATCATGCTTTCGCTGTCACGTGCATCCGTTTGGAATATCGGAGGATCTCTTTTCACGTTGTTAATACGGTCTAAATCGGAATCGATTATTCCGATTGTGTTCTTATCGTTCCTTTTCACGGATTCTCTTACGGCTCCGTTTACATTCTGTCTGCTGTGCGCTATCACGGTTTCGGTATTCTCTTTATCTAGAAATTTACCGTAAAGTCTGCTGTCCGTGGAACCTTCGACTACCAATATCGTTCCTTTGAAGGAAGATCTCAGCATCGATACCGTATTGGCGATGTCGTCGGAATTTATGCGGTCACGCATGATCGGCCCCCAGTTCATGCGCCAGATCCCATCTGTCATGAATAATCTGAGGGGAGTGGGTGGCCACAAGCAGATCGATGTGTCTTATTCTGCTTATGTCGAGGAAAAGACTGCATAATCTCTGCTGCCATCCCACATGCAGCGATATTTCAGGTTCGTCGATTATTACTGTCATATCGGGATGTGTAATGAAAAGGAGATTGTAGAAAATAATCAGCAGGTGTTTTTCGCCGGCGGAAAGTCTGTCGAGAGAAATCGTATTTCCGCTGTTCAGTACTGCAATCAATTTTCCGCGGTCACTGACTGCCAGTTTCTTGTTGGTGAACATGCTGTTGACGATATCCAAATACGTAACCAGAGATTCCGCAAAGATGTAGTTTTCATCGATCCAATCGCTCAGCGAAGCCAGGAGTTTTCTGTATTTTTCTCTGTCGGAGGAATATTCCATTCTGTTAGGAGGGAATCTTATGCCTGAAGGAAGTTTTACGTTGATTCCCGCATCCGCGATGAATTCCGTTTTTGCTTTAAGATCTCTGCATCTGTTGATAAAATCGCCTTCGCTGAGATCTTCGCACATTTTTTCTCCAGTCGTAATTTCCGCACTGTCCGCAGATGCCGAAAGACGTCTGTCGATGTCATCCTGCAGAACATCTACCGTACTTTTCACCGAACCGTCTTTTCCGTAAGTGACAATCCTTTCCGCAGAGAGATACAGAACATCGTACATCTCTCCGACTTTGGCGATTGTTGTGTCGGTATCCACTTCGTTCTTGGAAATACGTACCTGAAGTCCGTTCCTTCTGTCTACAAAGATTATGGTTCCGTCGTCGAATTCCAAATCCATTTTCTGGAAAGGTACGGAAAGAAGGCCTTCTTCGTCACCGTCGAATAACATGCAGATGAGCTTCAGAGTCATGCTCTTACCCATTCCGTTTAACGAATGGATGAATGTCAGACCGTCACCGTTCAGTTCGATGACGTTGTCATAACTTCCGAACAGTCCGTAGACGGCAACGTATCTCAGCCTCATGTACCGTACATCGGGTGCTGAGTAGATAAAAAGATTGTAACAAAGTATCTTTCGGAAGGATATATTCCGTTATGATGTAGGAAACGGGGATAAAGAGTATATGCAACAACAGATTGATTTATCAACGGTGATGCGGCATGGATACCAAAACTTTGGGTCGTTTCGGATTGGTTATATCTCTGTTCTTCTCGGGAATGTGGGCAATTGCCGCAAACTGCGATCCGAATTGGAAATTCGGTACGATGTCTCTGTCCGATATGGGGATATCCGCGGAACCTGTCACCGCCGTATTATTCAACGCTGCCTGCATTGTTACGGGAATTTCAATCCTGATTTTCTTCTACCTTCTTGCGGAAGAGGATACGGGAGGAGGTGTTGCCGGTGCGTATATCGCATCTGCGTCGGGAATATTTCTGTCGTTTGTCGGAGTCTTCAATCTCAACACAGGGGCGTTTCATTACTTCTTCGCGACAGCATTCGGTGTTCTCGCGGTTATGGGAGTTATTCTCTACACAATGAGAGATATGAACAAAGGCCGCGGAGTTCAGTCTGCGATGACGTTTGTCATGCTCTGTCTCGGTTTGTTTGCGGTAGTGAGGTTTGAGTTTGAGCTGTGGGAACCGATTGTTGTGATATTGGGTCTTGTATGGCTGTTCTTATTCAGCATAGGTCTTTTCAAACCTACTGGTTTCTGGAGAGTTATTTTCGAACTCATCGACGAATGAAACCTTACGTGGGTTTTAAAACCGAGTCGGAGATACGCTCCGGGATGGATATCGAAAAGGCATTCAATGACATCGCCGAGGACATCAGGAACGAAAAATACGATGATGCATGTAAGAAGACCGTTGAATTATCGTCTTCCGTTGATGACATCAATGTCAAATTGAAATGCGCGTCGTTACTGAAAGTCACTGAAGATGAGGATGAATGTCAGGATATTGTGGATTCCGTTTTGGATTCCGTTACCGAAGACAATGTCTTACGTTTCGATATCGGATTGTCTGTCAGAGCACTCGGCAGAGCCGAAGATGCATATGAACTGATGAAAGATTACCGCGACGACCGTCCGAAGGTACCCGAAATCGCCAGAACACTGATGATGATCGGCGAATCCGAAGATGCATTGGAACTCATGACCGAACGCGGGTGCGATACCGTCGGAGAAAGTATTCTTCTGTGCGATATTCTGTGTTCCGTAGGAGAATACACAAAAGCACTTTCGGAAGCGGAATCTCTTGTAAAAGAGGACGAAACATACGATACCCTCCGCAATCTTGCATCCGTTCTTCTCAGGAAAGGGGATGTGAAAGGTGCCGTAAAAGTCGCCAAAGAACATACCGACAAGAAGAATGCGGATTCGCTTGCATTGCAGGCGTATGTGATGTACATGACGGGAAAGATACCTGCGGCGGCTAATTATGCGAACCGTGCACTGCATATCGATTACTCCAACATTACGGCATTGGAAATTATGGCTATGTGTCTCATCGAGAAAGGGGAAACCAAGAAAGCGAAGTTATTCGCAGGTGTAATCAACAACACGGATCCCCTCAATCCCGCCGCCATGCGTATTCTCGATGCGTGCAGGATTACCTCTTCGACTGGGAAGGCCTCCTCCTGATATTCTTCACTGATAACCTGAATTCTCTCCAGTATCCGGGAGTGAATACGATCAGTGCGGAAATAATTTCAACACGACCGATCCACATCAGGACGCACATGAATGCTTTTGCGGCTTCCGGGAAGGCTTCGAAGGAACCGAACGGTCCGTAAGGACCTATGGATGCACCGTAACATGTAAGACTGCTGATTGTTGTCAGTAAGGACACATCAAACGGCAGTCCGATGAAAAGGAAAGCCAATGTAGAGATGAATGCGGTGACGAGGAAGATAACAATGATGACCATTGTCGACGAAACATACGATCTGTCGACACTCGCACCGTCTATCTTTACGTCGTAAACAGCGCTGGGGTGCAGGAGTTTTTGGATTTCATTGTAAACGTTCTTCACGGAAATCAAAAGTCTGTTGACTTTCAGACCTCCTGCGGTCGAACCTGCCGAACCTCCGATAACCGTTACCGCAAAGAACACGCCGATTATCGCAATCGGATACAACGTGAAATCGGATGCGGCAAAAGCTGCCGTAGTTGTTGCCGAAACCGTGTTGAAAATAACGTTAACAACGGAATCGTCTGTGTTTGTAAGAAGATACGGCACGCAGATCAGCAAAACCAATCCGGTGATTACAAGCATTGCCCTGAATTCTTCGCTTCCGAAGTACACCAATTTTCTGGAAATGACCGATTTATAGTGAAGATAGAAGTTCGTGCTTCCGAACAGCAATGCGACAAGAATCACAATCTTGATGATATCGCTGTATTCCGAAATGCTGTTGTCCGTAGGTGAGAAACCTCCCAGAGAAATCGTAGACAGCGAAAGACAGAACGAATCGAAAAACGACAGTCCGCAAATCATCAGCAGAACCAATATCACCACTGTAGCAATCGAATAAACGGTGAAGAACTGTTTCCCCGTATCTTTCAGTTTTATGGATACGGCTCCGGAATTGGAACCGGATGTTTCATTCACCAGCAATGCCCTGTTACCGAAACCGATTGTAGGCAGAACGAGAATGAACATAACGATGATCGCAATACCTCCGATCCACTGCAGAACGGACCTCCAGAGAATTATTCCGCGATCCAATTCATGAACATGCGCCACAATGGACGAACCCGCGGTCATTATGCCGGATGTCGATTCGAAAATACTGTCGATAGGACTCATTCCGCATAGGAAAAACGGCAGCGATCCGCATACAACGGCGATAGCCCACATGAACATCATGTCCGCCAGCATGAAAATCGGATCCATTGCCGTGGGTATTCTCGTCATTAGGACAAGAGGAATACCGATAATCAGCAGAATGATCATCGGAATGAGGAAAATCGAAACATTGCATCCGTCGGCTATCTGATACAGCAGTGACGGAATCATTACGACTGCAAATGTCACCAATGTGAGGCCGATCGTTTTGAGCGAGAGACTTTCTCTTTTCCTCAGTTTAAGCTTGAACTTCATCTTATTCACACGTCGATATCGATACAGGTGCCGAACATCCTCTCGAGTTTTGTTTTGTTTACGTTATGCGTATAGAGAATGGCACGGTCGTTGGCCTGGAATTTGGTGTACATGTCGGGATATACCTTCTCATCATTGCGTATGATGCATGTAAGACGGCATCCTTTCGGTAATTTGATGTCTCCGGTGTGTTCGTTGCACACATCGGATCTCGGATTTACATTTACGGTGAAGAACATCTCGTCGGGATTTCTCATCTTGAGAATCGCTTTGTCGCTTGAAATGAGAGTCTTCGTAACACCGTTCGCGATTACACGGTGGCTTCCGACGATGGTTTTGATTCCTGTATACTCGAAAATATCTTCATACTCAACCATCGAATATCTGCTGACAATCTTGTATGCACCGAGTTTCTTTCCCATCAGTCCGGAAAGAAGGTTGGTTTCGTCAATGTCGGTACTTGCAATGATTACGTCGGCTCTTCCCGCATTTTCAGACTTAAGAAGATATGGATCGACACCGCTTCCGTTGACAATAACCGTTGAAGATAATTCTTTGGCAAGATCGGTACATTTCTTGCGGTCGGATTCGATCAGTTTGACGTATCTCTTTCTTGATTCGAGGAGTTTCGCGGTCTGAGCGCCTGCAACTCCTCCCCCTATGATAACGAATTCATTCGCGGGACGGCTTACGCCCATCATATCGTTGAATTCGTGGATACTTTCGGGAGAACCGAGAACACGTATCAGATCTCCGACGTGAATGGGAGTCATGTCGTGTTCCATGATTATTTCATCATCACGGTAAATCGCAACGATTGTGCAGTCCTTCGGTTTTTTGACGTCGATACTCATTTTTCCGATGATATTTTTGTGATCGTCCGTAACTTCAAACAGTGCGAGACCGAGGTTCATTGTTTCGATGCTTTCGTAATCTACTGCATTCTCAAGAAGGGCCAATTCGGCCATCTTGTTTGCAATCATAATTTCCGGCGAGATGATCTGATCCACATTTTCGGGAGAAGGTTCTATTGCGAAATCGGGATCTCTTACCCTTACGATGGTCTTGATGCCGGGTTTGATCATCTTGGAGAGCATCGAAATCAGGAGATTGTCGTCGTCTCTTCCGGTTGTACTGATGACAATGTCGACATTGTGACGTTCGATTGCGCTTCTCAGTACCTTCGGGTTGGAACCGTCTTCGTAAAGAACGGAAACATTCAGAAGACTCTTTGCCTTCTCGACGGTCGCTTTGTCATTGTCGATGATCATGACGTCATGGTACTGGGAAAGTACCTCGGTCACGATGTATCCCACATTGCCGATGCCGACTACGATTATGTTCATTGGATGACCTCAGCCGATATACTCGGAATTCGTATTTCGATATATAATCAATGGTCTGTATGGTCCGCATTGTTTATATTTAACGATAATATAGAGAGAAATTATGTTGCAGCAACTCGAAGAGGGATTCTGGCAGACGAATCGTTCATCGAAGGTCGATGACGTCCTTGAGACCGCGAGGAATATCATTGCGGATGTTCAGAAGGACGGAGATAAGGCAGTCAAAGCCTATACTGAAAAATTCGACAAGATCAAACTCAGGAAACTTCAGGTTTCACGTGAAGAGATTGAAAAAGCGTATGAGGAAGTGGATCCCGAACTCGTCGAGGAGCTTGAGAACGCTGCATATAATATCGAGAGATTTCACAAGATGCAGCTCCCGCAGGATTTATGGTTATCCGAAGTGGAGCCGGGAATCACATTGGGTGTCAAGAGCACACCTTTGGAGAGAGTCGGATGCTACATTCCCGGAGGAAGGGCATCGTATCCTTCTACGGCGTTGATGTGTGTTATTCCCGCACGTGTCGCAGGCGTTGATGAGGTTATCTGCTGCACACCCGCACCTGTCAATCCCGTGACTCTTGTTGCATTGGATATCGCAGGCGTTGATGAAATTTACACAATCGGCGGAATTCAGGCAATTGCCGCGATGGCGTTGGGTACCGAGTCTATCGAACCTGTTCAGAAGATCGTCGGACCTGGAAATGTTTTCGTTACGGCGGCAAAGACACTTCTGAGAGGAAAGATTGAGATTGATTTCCCCGCAGGACCTTCGGAAGCAGGTATTCTTGCGGATGATTCGTGCAATCCCGCTTTCGTTGCATCGGATCTGGTTGCACAGGCCGAGCACGATCCCATGTCTGCATTCATTTTGATTACCGATTCAAAGAAAGTGATCGACGCTGTTGATAAAGAAATAGAAAAACAGGTCAAGGATGCACCGAGAAAGGAAATCATCACGGCTGCCATGAAGAACTCCGGTTACATCGTGGCGGACAGCATGGATATTGCCATTGAGATGATGAACGACATTGCGCCTGAACACCTTTCCATACAGACAAAGGATGTCATGGATGTTCTTTCCAAAGTGAGGAACGCAGGTTCTATCTTTGTCGGACCGTACACTCCGATTGCCGCAGGAGATTATGCGTCGGGTACAAACCACGTTCTTCCGACTGCGTGCGGTGCTAAGTTATATTCGGGACTCAACGTAGCGCACTTCAGGAAGACTTCCACGGTGCAGATGCTTACGAAGGAAGGTTTGGATATCATCAGGCCTACTATCAGGAAGATCTCCAAATCCGAGGGACTGCACGCACACTGCAATTCAGTGGATGTAAGAATCAAACCCGAAAAGAAAGAATGAATCTTTTTCCGACCGGGGTTTTCCCGGTCGGGATTTGTTTTTCTGAAATGTTTTGGTTAATTTGACAGAATTTCTTTAATCTGTTCAAGACTCTCCGCAAAATAAATTCCCTTCTGTCTTTCTTCCGAAGACAGTCCCATGTCGCTCATATGATTCAGGAGTGTTTTCAGTCCTTCGTAATATCCGTTCAGATTGTAGAGAATACAGGGGGCGACAATATGTTTCAGAGATACTTTCGACATCACTTCCGATATTTCTTCCAACGTTCCCGTACCTCCCGGAAAAGCAATGAACGTATCTCCGAGTTCGATCATTTTCTTCTTACGTTCTGAGATATCTTCTGTAACAATCAATTCGGTCAGCCCCTCATGTTGGAAACCTTCGTCGATAAACATCTGAGGTTCCACACCTATCGCTTTCCCGCCGGCTTTGAGAACACTGTCGGCGATTTCACCCATCAGTCCCGTCTTGGATCCGCCGTAAACCAACGTGTTTCCGCTTTTACCGATCCATGTTCCGAGTTCGCGGACGGCTTTACGTAAAGACGGATCGTTTCCTTCGTATGCTCCGAGGTAGACTGAGATGTTCATTCCGTCATGCTCCTTTTCCTTATTTCACGGAAGCAAATCTGCGGATATACATTCTTTCCGAAAGGTATCTGCCGTATCGTGAATCATTTCAGTCAAAACAATGCCTGTCTCAAAGAAAGGTATATTAATATCATAATCTAAGCCGTCGCTTCGTTACAATGGATTTCCTGTCTGTCACTTGTAATAGCTATCCGACGGTTGCCGCAGTATTGGTGTCTTTCATGCTGATACTGCCGTTGATCGGTATGCTGTCCGGACTGACAAAGACAAGGGAATCCGTGTGTAAACTGCAGATGATTCTGTGCGGGATTTCGTGCTGTATCGGAATTTTTACATTTCCCGTTCACTGCATCTGTTCCGATTTTTCAATAATGATTTCATTGGAATCTGCGATAGGTCCGTACGGAATACTGGTCGACGGAATTTCATCGCTGATGATGACAGTATCCTCCGCAGTTTTCCTTCTTGTGATTCTCCATATGGCAGGTTCGTCACACGTAATGAACAACAGATATCTCGCTTCGATGAACGGTCTTTACGTTGCGTGTATGCTCTGTATGTGCGCCGATACCGTTGCTGTGCTTCTGATAGGCTGGGAATGCGTTTCGTTGCTGACATTCTTAATGAACGATAAACCCGAGGAAGAAGAACACAGGTGGATGTTCTTCGTGATTACACATATCGGCGGTCTGATGCTTATCGGAACGTATGCGTACATGGCATCTGTCACGGGAACATTCGTACTTTCCGAATGGTCCGGAATTTCTTCGGTATCGGGAACGGCCGTTTCGTCGGTTCTCATCTTACTGTTATTTCTGGGATTCGGTTCGAAACTCGGAATTGTCCCGTTCCACGCATGGATGCCCGAAATGTACAGAACAACTCCCACACACACCGTGATTTTACTGTCCACAGTATGTTCCAATGTTGCGGTGCTGATCCTTTTCAAGAGCATATTCGGATACATCGGAATTTCCGACGATATGAATGGCATTGCATTGGTTCTGATGGTTCTGTCTTCGGTATCCGCATTGTGGGGTTCGATGGAATCCATGATTCAGAACAAACCGAAGAGAATTCTCGCATACTCGAGTATGGAGAACATGGCGTTGGTGTGTCTGTGTATATCGGTTGCGATTGCATTTGCGCCTGTTTCAAAATCCGCTATGCAGCTGATTCTTATTGCGGGATTGCTGCATACGGTAAACCACTCTCTTTTCAAATCGTTAATGCTGATGACCGTTCACACAGTCGAAGACTGCACAGGCGAGACAGACATCAACCGTTTCGGAGGATTGGGAAGGGTGTTACCTGCGTTATCCGCCGTTGCCGTTATTGGTACTGCGTCTCTTGCAGCCGTTCCTCCGATGAACGGATTTACAAGCGAACTGCTGATGCTTCAATCCATAATTTCCGGTGAAACTTCCGAATCTCTGCTTATGTTGGTTATGCCTTTGGCGGTTGCCGTATTGGGTGTCTGCGGAATGATGGGCGCAACTTCGTATATGAGATTATACGGATTCACATATCTCGGACGTCCGAGATCGAAAGGTTCCGAATCACCGAAATCCGTGGGAAAATTACCGATGTTCTCTATGTGGATTCTTGCGGTTGCCTGTATCGTCACGGGGCTGTCTGCATTGAACATCGCGGATGTTCTCAACACTGGAATGAACTCGTTTTTGGGTACGTCCACAGAATACAGGGATGCAATGTCAGGAAACTTCGAACCGCTGATTCTCGGAATAATGATTCTCGGCGCTATTGCGATACTTGTATTCCTTATGCGTTCGAGGAAAGAGGACGGTGTCGAAGCGGATACCTGGGCATGCGGAGGTACGTTGGATGAGGATATGCAGTACTCGTCAATGGGATTCTCCCAGCCGTTGGTCCGTGTGTTCCATCCGATTTACGGTGACACCATCACAATGACCGACGATGACGATCACAGGAAAACATTCTATCACGTCAGATTCGTTGAACCGTTCAAGAAATACATTTACACCCCGGTCGCAAAAGGTGTGTTATTCATATCAAAACAGGTTGAGAGAATACAGACGGGTAACATTCAGTCTTATCTCCTGTACATGCTGATTGTTATCGTTATTGCTCTTCTGGCGGTGAGAATTCTATGATTGAGCATGCAGTCATGATTCTTCAGGCAGTCCTTCTGATTGCGATATCGCCGTTGATGACAGGTATCATCCGTAAGATTAAGGCATCTTATCAGGGAAAAGTGGGATCAGGCATATTCCAACCTTATTATGATCTTGCCAAACTTTTCAGAAAAGGAAGACTTACGGGAAAAAATCACACATGGCTGTTCAAAGCGATACCGTACATGTGCATGGCATCGATGATAATTCTCTCACTGATGGTTCCGTTCGTGTATACGGGAATTCTTTCTCCTTTCGGTGATTTGATCACATTGGTGTATCTCTTCACTTTATTCAGATTCGCAATGGTGTTGGGAGGATTGGAAGGAGGTTCCGTATTCGGAGGAATGGGAAGCAGCAGGGAAATGATGATGTCGGTATTGATAGAACCCGCACTGTTACTTTCGATTATGGCATTGTCCGTTCTTACGGGCGGAAGCACGAATATGTCGGATATTTCCCAGATTATCTGCGAAATGGGCCCCGATGCGTTGGGTGCAACACTGATTCTTGCCGTTACGTCGTTTATGATGACATTATTGGCTGAAAATGCAAGAGTACCTTTCGACAATCCCGCTACGCATTTGGAACTGACGATGGTTCATGAAGCTATGATACTCGAATATTCCGGAAAGAAGCTCGGAATGATGGAGCTGTCGTCGGAAATAAGGCTGACGCTGTTCATGGCGATGATTTCGTCTATGTTCCTTCCCTGGGGTATTGCCACGGAAATTACGCCTGTTGCAATCCTTATCGGATTGGGTGCCGCAGCCGTGAAGATGCTTATTATTGCGTTTGTTATCGCAACGGTTGAAAGTATAACCGCAAAATACAGATTGTTCAAGACGCCGAATCTTCTGACAATCTCATTCATTTTATCGCTGCTTGCGATGGTTTCGGTGTATATTCTGTGAGGTGAAAAATACGGATGCAACTGTGGCAATGAATCTCATCAACATATGCGCCTCATCGATGCTTCTCTGTTCGATATTATCTATGGCAATGCTCCGCATGCCTCCGATGGTGAAGCTGTTCTCACTGCAGTCGTTATTCTTGGGTGCGATGGCCGCGGTTGTTGCGTATTTCTACAACGAACCGCACATCTACATCATGTGCGCTCTGACGGTAATCATCAAAGGATTGGTGATTCCGAGGGTACTTGATAACGTTCTTCTGAAAGTCGAGACTGATAAGGAAGCGAAGCTGAAGATCGGTATTGCGGGATCTTTGCTTGTATGTGCGGTTTTGATCTTCATTTCGTATTACATTACGGAACCGTTCATAATGAAATTCGACACCATGGAGAACAGCTGTCTCGTACTGTCGATGTCAATTGTGCTGATAGGGCTGCTGATGATGGCTTCCAGGCGTAAAGCGGTAACGGAAGTCATAGGGTTACTGATGATGGAGAACGGACTGTTCTTAGGTGCACTGTCCATTTCCCACGGAATGCCGTTGATCGTTGAGATTGCGGCCTTCTTCGATGTTCTTGTCGCGTTGGTGATTATCGGTGTGTTCATTCTGAGAATCAACAGATCGTTCCATTCCACGGATGTCGCCGATCTCAGGAGGCTGAAGGAATGATTCAGGAATCTCTGACGGTTATATTCGCAGTGTATATTGCACTCTTGATTTCCTGCGGATTTGTTAAAAAGATGAGGTTTCTTTCTTATCTTTCGATAACTGCATCTCTTATCTCTGCGGTTTGTATGGTACTTACTGCAGTCGGTATGTACGACAGCGGTTTTGTATATCAGGCCGGACCGCTGTACATGGACAGAATATCGCTGATATTCATGTGTCTTGTTTCGTTTGTATCGCTGATGACGATGCTGTATTCCGACGGATACATCTTCTACGAAAAAGAAGAAGGAATCGTTTCCGACAGAGATTTGAGACAGTACTACATCACACTGAATCTCTTCGTTGCCGTGATGTATGTCACGTTTATCGTGAATTCATTGGCATTGATTTGGCTGTGTGTCGGTGCAACCACGTTGGTTTCCACATTCCTTGTCGGATTCTATAAAAACGGAAATTCAACCGAAGCCGCATGGAAATACATGACATTGTGTTCCGTGGGAATTACGGTAGCATTGCTCGGAATCACATTGCTGTATGCTTCTACGCTTGATGTTATCACTGATTTGGATTCTGCATTGGATTGGACTGTTCTTATGAAAAATGCCGGGGCATTGGACAGCGATCTGATGAGAATTTCAATTGTTCTGATTATCATCGGATACGGAACCAAAGTAGGATTCGCCCCTATGCACACATGGCTTCCGGATGCACACAGTCAGGCACCCACTCCCGTCAGCGGTATGCTGTCGGCGGTACTGCTGAACTGTGCATTATACGCAATGCTCAGATGCGTGATGATTTCCAACATTACAGTACCTGATTTCGCAGATACGATACTGCTGATATTCGGATTGTTTTCATTGTTTATCGCCGCAATGTTCATCATCGGCTCCAAAGACCTGAAGAGAATGCTTGCGTACTCGAGTATCGAGAACATGGGATTGATTGCAATAGGATTCGGTATCGGTACGGAATTAAGCATATTCGGTGCGCTGATTCAGCTGATTGCACATTCCGTGACAAAACCGCTGTTATTCTTCGCTGCAGGTAACATCATTCAGAAGTATGAGACAAGAGACATGAATTCAATACGCGGCGTGAGAGAAAAGATGCCTTTCACCGCGTTTATGATGGCTGCCGGTTCGCTGATTATCATAGGTGTTCCTCCGTTCTCCGTGTTTGTCGGAGAATTCTGTATCGTGTACGGTGCGGTATCGTCGGATGTTCTGTGGATTGCAATTCTCACTCTGTTTTTACTTGTGTTTGTATTCGCAGGATTTACAAAACACATTTTCGAAATGCTTTCCGGACATACCGAACAGAATATCGGAGAACACAGCGGAATTTTAAGAAAAATACCGTTTGTTGTAATGTTTACCACAACATTGGTTATCGGATTATTCATGCCGGAATCTTTTTCGGAATTCTTACATGATGCAGCATCGATTGCAGGGGGACTGATCTGATGGTTGATATGAAAATTCAGGAATACATCGGAGAAGGATACGGAATAATCGATATGTTCGCGTCCGAAAGATACCCCGGTGAAAATGAGCATGTCAATATTATTCTGAGAAAGAATGACGATATCGTAAGACTTGTTTCTGATGTAAAGGATAACAGATACGATTCGGTTTCGAAAAATATTCCTTCTGCGGAAATTTACGAACGTTTAATCAGGGAATACAGCGGATTCGATGCAGTCGGCCTGAAAAACGAATGTCCCGTTACATACTGGAGAACAGGTAATCCTCCTCTGAAAAAGGAACGTCCGGATGCCGGAGAAACAAGAATTGCAATTCCTCACAACAACATCCGCGGAGACGGAATATTCGAAATTCCCGTCGGACCGGTTCATGCCGGAGTTATCGAACCGGGTCATTTCAGATTCAGCGTTGCGGGTGAATCCGTAATCAAACTGAATGTACATCTCGGCTATACGCACAGAGGTATCGAAAAGATGATGGAAGGTCCTGTATCGAAAAACAGGATCCATCTCATCGAACGTACATCCGGAGATACCACGGTTGCGAATTCACTCGCGTACTGTCATATAATGGAAAATAATGAAAAAGTTCCCGAACGCGCACAGTTTATCCGTGTTATCGTTTCGGAATTGGAAAGGCTCGCATCGCACGTATCCGCAATCGGAGGAGTGTGTACTGATACCGCATTCTCCGTTCCCGCTGCATTGGGTTCGCGTCTTCATGAAGATGTGTTACGTACCAATCTCAAAGTTTTCAAAGACAGGTTCATGCGCAACGTCATCATTCCCGGAGGAGTCAGGAAGGATATCGGTAAAGAAAACCGCAGATTCCTGACTGAATCTCTTCTTACGCTGAAATTGGACATTATGGAATTATCGGACATGATGATGAATTCGTCCACATTGCTTGACCGTCTTGAGACTACAGGAATTCTCAAGAAAGAAGTAGCCGTAATTCACAGAGCGGTAGGTCCGATTGCAAGAGCAAGCGGTGTATTTTCCGATGTAAGGAAAGAAATGCCGTATGACGCTTACGACAGAGTAGGCATTACCGTTCATACGGAAACTTCGGGAGATGTACTTGCAAGGACCAAGGTAAGGATCAAGGAAGCTTACGAATCGATCGACCTCATAATGCAGTCGCTTGCTTTGATGGATGACGGTCCGCTGAGAACGGAAGTGAAACCGAACGACGGATTTGCAGTATCCGTTGTGGAATCGGCAAGAGGTGAGTTGGTACACTGTGCGGAGATTCACGACGGTGCGATTTGGAGATACAGTATCCGCGATCCTTCTCTGGTGAATTGGCCGATGATGTCTTATGCAGTACCCAGAAACGTCGTACCCGATTTCCCGCTGATCAACAAGAGTTTCAGTCTTTCTTACAGCGGAAACGATCTGTGAGGTGAAAAGATATGCTGAGTTTCAATCTTAAAAATGCATTTTCGAAGAAAGTCGCAGAATCGATTCCCGTGCTGAATGAGAATTCTCTGATGATGCCTTTCCCAGACGGCTGTACGCACTGCGGTGTGTGCATAGACAACTGTCCTTCGAAAGCAATCGATATCATCGATAATAAATGGACAATCGATCTCGGAAGATGTGTTTTCTGTCTTGAATGTACGGAAATATGTCCTGAACACACTCTTACGAAGATTCCCGCACCCGATTATGCTCTTACGCGTGAAGAAATGATTTATTCCGAATCGGAAAAACCCGATTATCATTACGAAAAATTACCGCAGGAGTTTATCAGATCTTTCGGAAGATCGATTTCCGTCAGGGAAATAGATGCAGGCTCATGCAATGCGTGTGAAACCGAAATCAACTGCTGTTCCAATCCGTATTATGACATGGGACGTTTCGGAATTAAGATTGTAGCGTCGCCGAGACACGCGGACGTTTTCATCGTTACGGGACCGATGACAGAGAACATGGCAGAGGCTGCGAAACGCACCTACGATGCCGCACCGTTTCCCAAAGCGGTGATTGCAGCAGGTACCTGCGCAATATCCAACGGAATCTTTGCAGACGGCGACGTAAGAGAAGGCGGTGTCGAAAGTGTGTTACATCCCGATATGTACATAATCGGATGTCCTCCTTCACCGAACAGAATTATCCGTTCGATTCTGAAGGCGTTCGGACTCACTGAACAACAATGACAATACACTGTGCATTGCTTACGATGTAGTTGGAAACGCTTCCGAGAACCACTCTGTCGAGACCTGTTTTGTTTGCAGCTCTTCCTACAATAACCGCAGAACATTCCAATCTCTGGGCGCATTCCAAAAGTACTGTGGAAGGGTGACCGGATTCAACCTGAGTTACCACATCAACGCCCTGTTCGGATGCTGTTTTCTTAATCTGAGAGAATTTCTCTTCTATTGCATCCATTTCCGCGAAGTGTTCTTTGGACGGGAACACAGAGACGATATGAAGGCGTTCGTTGAATGATTTTGCATATTTCAAAGCATAATCCAATGCTTTTTGGGTGTGCTCTCTGCCGTCATACGCCATCAATACAGTCATTGTTCCGCCGATGTCGGTTGTACTATAAAAATAAGGGGAACTCAGGAATTATCGAATGAAGATTTGCTCGTTACAGCCGCCGTAAGTAATATATTCCGAATGATACTTTTAGACATAACTAAATTTATCATTCGGAAATAACTCCGCCGAACGGCATCAATCTTCCGAAACGATGAAAAATCAGGGAAAGAATCTTCATGAAACCCGACAGCAGAAATCGGATTCCGAAGGGGATGCTGTATTCGCTGATTGCAGGGGCAGTGTTATCGTTTGCACTGCTGACGATATTCGGCGTATTCAGACTGTTCACAGACGGAGGAGTCCGCATCACATCGGGTATCATCTTCGCCGTTGTTTTCATCATATGTATCAAATCAACCGCATGGTGCATCGGCGCATACAGAGCATTCTCTTACGACGGCGGACGTAAACTTTCGAAACAGATTATCGAAGGTACTGCGGAAAATATCACACTCCCGGAAGGCGGAATCGGATTGGATGTAGGCTGCGGAAGCTGTGTTTTGACAACAGCATGTGCAACATCCCGCTCTTTGCCGCAGTTGCCGTATTATGTGCTGCAATTGTAACTGTATTCTGAGGAGATCATATGGAAAGATATCTTATTGAAACGGAGATGTTAGATTTTCAGATCCTTCTATCGGGGATTTGATTCAACAGCGCGGATGGCGCAGTCTTCCCGAATTCGAACGTATCGGAGAAATCTACAATTTCGTGCGTGATGAGATTCTCTTCGGTTACAACAGGGATGACGGCATTCCCGCTTCCGAGGTACTCTCGGACGGTTTCGGTCAGTGTAACACCAAAGGAACGCTGTTTACGGCGTTACTGAGGGGTTGCGGCATTCCGTGCCGTGTTCACGGATTTACAATTGATAAGAAGCTTCAGAAGGGCGCTATGACAGGTATTGTGTACGCTCTTGCACCTGAGAACATCTTTCACAGTTGGGTTGAGGTTTACCTTGAAGGTAAATGGTACGAATTGGAAGCTTTCATTTTGGATAAACCGTATCTTGAGAGTCTTCAGAGGATGTTCTCACACTGTACCGGAGAATTCTGCGGTTACGGTGTTGCCGTAAAAGATTTTCGGAATCCCGTCATAGATTTCGACAGGAACAACACCTACATTCAGAGCGAAGGCATCAACAATGATTTCGGAGTGTATGACAGCCCCGATGAATTACTGAAGGAACATCATCAGGAAATGTCTGTGCTGAAAGCATTTGTTTACTCTCATATCGGAAGACATCTGATGAATCGTAATGTGAAGAAAATCAGGAACAGAAATTACTGATTTATCTCGGATTCGATAATCGGAATGAGTTCGGAAAGATCGTTCAGAATCCATTTTCCGTTCTTTTTCATCATTCCGTCTGCGGGTGTGATGTCGGGAACCACGGCTACATTGCACCCTGCGGAGTATGCCGACTGCACACCGTTGGGAGAATCTTCGACGGCAATACAGTTACAGGGAATTTCCCCGACCTTTTCGGAAGCGTAGAGATACACATCGGGTGCGGGTTTTCCGTTTTTCACCATAGCCGCGGAAATAACATAATCGAATCTTCCGTCGAGATCGATCATTTTCATGTAATTCACCGCACGGTCGTACTGATTGGATGTAACCACGGCGGTTTTAACATCAATATCCTCAAGGAAATCCATCAGCTCGTACACACCGGGTTTTACCTGCAGCCCTTCATTCTCAACGTAATTACGCATTTTTTCTCTGCGCCTGTCGCGTATTTTGAAGAAATCAAAGGATTCGCCGTATTTGCTGCGGTAGAATTTACTGCAGCCTTCGGGAGAAATACTTCTCATCGAAAGAACATCCTCGCGGTCGACATCGAAACCGAATTCCCTGCATGTTTCAATCATAAAATCAAGATTAGGTCTTTCGGAATCGATGAGTGTTCCGTCCATATCGAAGAGGATCGCTTTGATCATGTGTCTTTTTCCTTCGCTGAATAAACGGTGTATGCAGGAGAGATAACTCTCCTGCAGTAATGAAACTGTTTTACCTTCTCAGAACGGCTGCGAGGAATGCAAGCGAAAGGAAGAGTGCGCCGATTGCGATAATCAGACTGTAATCCTCTCCTTCTGTCTGCGCAGAAGTTACGACGTAACTCTCCGAAACGGATGACGGTACGGGTGCAGATGTACCTGAGAGTGTAATCGTAAACAAAGAATTGTGATTCGATGTAAACGTCACATAACCTTCCTCCGAGTTGTAACGGATGTTACTTACACCTTCCGTCGAACCGTCGCAGAGTACCGATGCAGTGCCGAATCCTTTCTGACAGGGAAGTTTTACGTCGAAGTTCATGATTCCGTCGGTTTTGATCTCGTATGCCGTTACGTTATCGGCGGTTTTTGAAGCATCGATTGTAACGGAAACGGTTTTTCCGCCTACATTTTCTCCCTTGGCGAACGTAAGGGCGTATTCGGATTCCCCTTCTTTCAGTACAACTATGATATCGCCTGTTGCTGTGTTGTCTGCGGCGAATCTGTATGAAGTACTTTCGGATGAAATCGTACCTTCGGTAGCTTCCCAAATTGCGTAGAGCGTAACGTTCTTTCCGTAACGGGTACAGATTTTGTTGCGATGGTTTCTCCGTCGGGCGTGAGCGACCATCCTACGAAATGCTTTCCTTTCGCTTTGTAACCGCATTCGGGAAGATTGTAACTGTTCAGAGCGATTGTATCGTCCATCGAACCTTCCGCATCCCTGCTGTTTATGTCAAACGTTACTTTCGAGCAGAGACTGACAACTACATCCGCCGTGTTAACTTTGGCTGCAGTTGTTTTGTTTTCCAGAATGACATTTGAGTTACTGTCACGGGTTATGACATAATTTGCGTCTTCTTTGACAACTACACGGCAATAGTCATTGTTCAGACTGCTGTTAAGCGAAGAATCATCGAACGTGTTATTGTTATTCATCGCATTGATGACATCGTTGATTGTGACGGTAACAGTCTTCGATATGATTGTGAGTACGTTTTCGAGGATTTTTTCTTCTTCGTAATTAGTGTCCGGTTTTGCCGTTATTTTTATGCTGTACGTTCCGACATCGACAGGCTTTGCATCTGAATAGGATGAGCCGTCTTTGGAATTACTGACGGTGACTGAATCATCGATTTGTTCGTATACTCTATCCGTTGAAATGCAGATACCAACAGGATGTTCATTTCCGTCGTATGTTATGTTTCCCGAAGGATCCATATCAAAATTATAGTCGTCGCAGTCACAGAGTTTTATTCTGCTGATAGTAAAGTTGTAATTCAATACAGGACTTTCGATATTCGGATCCGTAACCGTTACTTTCAGATAATAGCCGCCTGCATTTTTCGGTACTTCAGTACTGTATTCGCCTGATCCGGCACTATGTTCGACTGTGAACTTTCCGTTAAATTCGGTGCGGTTGCCGTCATTAAATTCCACTTCCAAATTATCGGATATTCTTCTTCCGTAGGATATGCTGCTATAGTCGGTAATATTCAGACGGATTTCGCCTTTCGCAATGGACCATGTGATTTCTTTCGCATCTTCGGTACCGTCGGACCAGACGTAACCGCTTTCGCGGGTAAGTGTTGCATTATATGATTCCGCATCCGTGGCGGTGTTGCCTGTTACGGTATATCCGGTGCCTTCCGGAACACCTGTTTTTAGGTTTCCGTCGTATACGAGGTCCGATACGGCCGTCGGTATTCCAACACTATTCTCTGCGGATGAATTGTCCGTACTCACAGATGCAAATGCAGTCACTGCCAAGGCCGTTACAATCAATGCAACCGCCAGATTCATTCAGTATCCCGTTTTCAAGTCTCATCTTCCGTATCGGTAATTCACTGCTGACTATACCGTTTGTATGTAAACAGATAACAGTACTTCGTATTTATGATGTGTCTGTATCGGCATCCAAACTTCTGGCTGCCGAAAAGAACACGTTTGGCTACTGTGTTCGGCAATTCTGGTAGGTAACTTCTTTTGATTTGTTCTGCGGGTATT
>CAVIAJ010000017.1:0-34043 GCA_963640855.1 Candidatus Methanomethylophilaceae archaeon | reverse complement strand
CCGAGAGGAAGTAAGAATCGGAAAAAGTAAAGTGCAACGATTTCGGAAATCGTTAGTTAATAGCATTCATATGGAGGCAGAACACAGGGATTTGACAATTGACGAAATTCGCCACATAGTTAAACCAATCGCTGAAGAATACGGTATGAAGAAAGTATTCCTTTTTGGTTCTCGCGCCCGCGGAGATTACCGTCCGGATAGTGATTATGATTTTTTGATAGTAGCGCCGAGTGACTGCACATTATTCACACTTGGCGGATTTTTTACGGATCTTAAAGAGGCATTAGGTTCAGAGATTGATGTCGTTTGCAAAAACGGATTACACAAAGATTTTGCTGATACAATTTCGAAGGATGTGAGGGTCGTTTATGAATCCTAATGCCGCCACAGATTTGAGAAAACTAACAATAATGCTGGAAAACTGCGACATTATTGCAGACATCATTGAACGTACTGGTGGTGATGAAGATGCTTTTCTTGAAGACAGAGTATATCAAGCCTCAGCAGCATTTTGTCTTCAGCGTATCGGACAAATGGCCAAAGAGCTGTCTCCTGAGCTTACGTCTGCGTATATGGACCACAAATATTGGAAAAATATCCAAAGGAACACGCGACATTATGGCACACCAATATCATAATGTACAGCAAGAATTCCAATGGAATACAATCACCGATGACATCCCTCCGCTTAGAGAACTCCTCGTTACGATGATTGCAGATGTTAAATCGAAAGAATAGGGCTGATACTTTCGAAGAGATATCTGCGCCTAATTTCCCATATCAAGAACCGCTCCCGTTTTGAAAGAACCTCTTTCTTCTCTCTTGCGGGCATTTTCTTTCAGAAGATCGTCTCTGGTATAACCGAGATACTCTGCGAATGAAAACAGTACTTCCATTACATCCGCCAGTTCCTCAAGGTTACGTGCATCCTTGAATTCGGCAACTTCTTCATCCAATTTGTCAGTGAGAAGTTTCGTGTACTCCGAACCGTCCGCAATTCTGTATTTACATTCTTTCCCGCTGGATTTGATAATCTCAGGTATTCTGTCGCGAACGAGTTTTTCTGCCATATTCCGAACGTACGGACAGAACGGATAAACAATTTACTGTTTCAAAATGTAGCGGGATCTTCTGAATTCCGCCACACGGTAGTTTACCGCGTCAAGCACATGATTTGAGAAAACTTTCATCGGAATGAACTGTTTCATCTCTTCCGAAAATGAGAATTCTCCGTCCCTGTAGCTGAAGAACTTTTCTCCGCCGGATTTCATGATAAAATGAATGGGATTGTCTCTTGCGAGTTTCAGCCATTTGGTGTCCGATATCTTATCATACGGCCCCAATCCCTTCAGTCCTGATATGTCCGGACGGTTGGAAGGATTGGAATAGAATGTTTTGAATGACTGAATAATGTCGTCATCCGATGCCGCAGGATGCATTACTCCGTTTCTGAAAAACGACAGAAGCAGAGGCATCTTGTAAAGTCTGTTCATCGCAGTTGTTTCTACAAAATGTATGAATTCCCTGCAATTCCCGATGCAAACGCGATTTCTATCGGTGTAGCGAGTTCATTCTTACTCAGATATCCCAGATAATCTCTGAATACTCTGTCCCTTACTGTGTTCATACGTCCGCACAGAACTTCATCGAGGTTTGTGAAAAACTCCATCCTGGTCGGCACGTGTCCGAGTTCGGCCGTTATGCGTTTGAATTCCGAATCAATCGTATCTTTGATTGCTCTGTTTCTCTCCGCGACACGTTCCATAATGTCGATGGATTCGAGATCAAAATCTATGACACACCCGCACGGAGCATAGGCGGATATTGCCCTGGAATCCAGGGAAATATTCTCCACTCCTGTGAGAAGAGACGGAATCATATCCGCTCTGCGGTAATTTCCGATGAAATCCAATACCGTAAGGTGTGTTTTGTCTTCGGACTTTCTCAGTCCCCTGCCCAACTGCTGAATGAAAACCGTACGCGATTCGGTGGGACGGAGGAACATAACTGTGTCTATGGAAGGAATATCGACCCCTTCATTGAACATATCCACGGTGAACAATACAGACACTTTTCCGTCCTCGAAATCCGAAACCGAGAGAGATCTGTCGTCATCGCCTCCGGAAACAACTGCACGTGATTCTATTCCCCTGCGCATGAAGAAAGATTTCATGAATTCGGCATGACGGATTCCCGAACAGAAACCGACGGCACGCTCGGAAGGATGTTTCATGTAGTGTCTGTAGATCAATTCGGCACGTGCCTCGTTTATCAGTGCGGCATCGAGATCGTCGTCATTGTAACGTCCGTTGGAATACCTCAGTTCTGTGTAATCTGTATTATCGGCAATTCCGTAGTAATAAAACGGAACGAGACGTCCGAAGCGGATTGCATCGGACACCCCGATTTCATACACTACATTGTAGTCGCAGAGTACGAAAACATCTCTTGCATCCATCCTTTCGGGCGTTGCCGTGAGTCCCAACATGAATTTCGGCTTAAAATGCTCCAATATCCTGCTGTAACTGCCCGCGGCGGCATGATGGAATTCGTCGATTACAATGTAATCAAAACGGTCGGATGCGATTTTATCGAGAATATTTTCCTGACGGAGTGACTGCACGCTCGCAAACAGCAAATCCGCATCCGTATCCCTGTGACCGCTGTACAGAAAACCTGTGGTTTTTCCGGGATGGAACTGTCTGAATGTCTTCTCCGCCTGTTCAAGTATTTCGCGGCGGTGTGCGACAAAAAGAATTCTTTCGAATGATTGGGAATCGTATGCGGCGATGAATGTTTTCCCGACGCCTGTCGCAGCCACAATAAGTGCCTTGTCCATACCTTCTTCGCGGGTATGTTTCAATGCAAACAGAGCGGGAATCTGAGGCCCTTCAGGAGCCATAGTCTCAGAATGTTTCGGAACTATGCGGGCGGAAGGTTTCACCCATGAATCTCTGTACTCTCTGACAATTTCCGGGGTCAGTAAAACGGAATGTTCTCCGTAAAAATATTCGAATTCACGTTCGAATGATGAAAACGATGTGGGATCCATACTGCGTTTCAGATTGTAATTCCATTCCACACCGTCCGTAAGAGCGGAACGGGAAAGATTCGAAGAACCGATCAATATGCGGTCGCCGTCGGGATCCGCCGTATGAATAATGTACGCCTTGGGATGGAATGATATGCCTTCATCTGAGAAAAGACGCACTTCGGCATTCTCTCCGAGCGTAAGCATTTCCTCCAATGCGAAAGGAGATGTTATCCCGAGATATGTTCCCGTGAGAATACGTACTTTGACTCCGCGTTTCATTGCCGAAATCAAAGAATCATATATAATCGAAAGGCCTGATCTTTCAGGAAGAAGACGATAATATCCACGGATTCCGCCTCGGAAATGCGTAATCTATGGCTTTTCCCATAGACGAATCGCGATTCGTTATTGCGCCCGTACTGCCTTCCATACCGTTCTGACTATCGTGCAGAACGTATTTAATAAAGGCCTTTAAATCGGAATAATGCCGTTTGCAATGTTACTGTCAGCCGTCGGATGCAGTCAATTCAGTTCAAAATTGCAACATTCTGGGTAAAAAATCGAAACGACGTTATATTTATATCAGTGTTGAATTTAACCCTAACTCACGGGCCTGTAGCTTAGTATGGTGGAGCGTCCGGCTCATAACCGGATGGCCGTCGGTTCAAATCCGGCTAGGCCCACTTCTCGTTTTTGTGATTTTGTTATGTTTAACAGCCGATTCTTTCGTGTTTTCTCTGCGGTCCGGTAAAACTTCTTTGAAATTTCGGTAATTTTTATAAGAATTTCAACGTTATGTGCACTTATGCCTTCGGAGAAAATCATAACCCGCGGAAAATACCTGGAGAGAATCAGGCCGCATTATGAATCCGATTTGATCAAAGTCCTGACAGGGCCGAGAGGTTCAGGCAAAACGACAATTCTCACTGCGATTATGAATGAGATTGGTGCCGACAACGATCATAAAATCATGATAAATTTTGAAGACATGGACTATTTTCACATCAAAAATGCATCCAATCTGAATGATTTGATCAAAGAGAAAATTAAAGACGGCAGATACTATCTTTTCTTCGACGAAATCCAACATGTGAAAGATTTCGAAAGAGCATTGGCATCATTCAGAGTGAAATACGACTGTTCGATATTCGTGACCGGCAGCAACAGCACTCTGCTTTCAGGCGAATTGGCAAGTCTTCTCGTAGGGAGAACAAAAGGATTTCTGATAATGCCGTTCAGTTACTCCGAAGCCAAGGAATACATTAAATTCCTCGGAAAAGAACCGAATGATGATTTCTTCACGGATTATCTCCGTATGGGGGGATATCCGCAGCGTTTTCAGTATGATGACGAAACGGCAGTTAGAGAATATCTCGAAGAACGGTATGAATCGATTATCACATCTGACATCCTGAAAAGAAACAATGAAGACGAAAAAGAGAAACTGAAAAACGTCGCATCATTCGTCCTTTCCAACAGCGGTTCAAGGTTTTCGGCACAGACTGTTGCTGATTATCTCAATAAAATACACAGATCGGAGAAATACATCTCGCTGCAGACTGTGTACAACTATCTGGAAAGGATGGAAAAAGCATTCCTGATCAAACGTGTGAGAAAGTACAGCATATCCGGAAAGGCAATTATGGATTCTTTCGTGAAGAATTACGTCCTGGATAACGGACTTTCTTTCATAAATTCAAATTCAACGGATATGAGGGACACATACTTTCTGGAGACATTGGCCTATGACGAACTGATTTCCAGAGGATATGAGGTGTATGTCGGCGAGACATACAAGGCAGAAGTCGATTTCGTTGTCATCAAAAACGGAAAGAAATGTTTCGTTCAGGTAGCTTATCTTTTGGCGGATGAGAAAACAATCGAACGTGAATTCGGAGCGTTCTCGCCGATCAGAAGTGCGAATCCGAAATACGTTATGTCCCTGGATAAGCTGAATATGTCGAGAGACGGGATCGTTCACTGTAATATAGTGGATTTCCTGGACGGAAAAACGGATTTGTATCTTACGTGAAACGATATACCGTTTTGATTTCTATTCCGTTTTCAGTCTATATGTAGACTGAATTCGGATTATTGCCGTTGTTTTCTGTGAAGAAATTTTGTTTGACAGTCGGTTTTTCCTGTGTTTTCTCTGCGGTTTGATAAAACTTCTTTGAAATTTCGATAATTTTTTGATAATTTCAAAGATAATGTTTCAGTGTACGTCTGTCTATTCCGTTTTCAGTCTACGTGTAGACTGAATTCAGATTAATGTTGCTGCAAAATAATGGGAAATATGTGTCGGACATGGCCGGTTTCACCGTAATTGCACCGAAATCATCAAAAAGACGGTTTCAACATAGAATTATATCCTGTTTTTAATCTACATGTAGACTGAATTCGGACTGGTACTGCTATGGAAATAAAGAGAGACAGGTATCTCAACAGATTAATCTCTAGAAAAAGGAACGGTATGACCAAAGTCGTAACGGGTATGAGGAGATGCGGTAAATCGTATCTTCTGTTCAATCTGTTCAAAAACCACCTTTTGAGTTATGGAGTCAGGGACGATCACATAATATGCATAGCATTGGACAGTCTTGAAGACGAACCGCTGTTGGATGCGAATAAGCTCTATTCCGCAATTAAAGACTCGATAACCGACAGCGATCAGTACTACGTCCTCTTAGATGAGATACAGCTCATAGACAGGTTCGAGAAAGTCATCAACAGTCTGATGCGCATAAGTAATGTGGACATCTACGTAACAGGCAGTAATTCCAAAATGCTTTCTTCCGACATAATAGCCGAATTCAGAGGAAGAGCCGATGAAGTCAGAGTAATGCCTCTGTCTTTTTCGGAATTTATCGCGGCATACGACGGCACCGACAAAGAAGCATGGGATCAATACATCGAATACGGCGGTCTGCCTGAAATTTTAATGCTGGACGGTGACGAACAGAAGAGCGGATATCTTATGAGCGTACTGAACAAAACCTATCTGAAAGATATCAAAGACAGGTACAGTATCCGGATTCCTTCCGCTTTGGACGGCATATTCGATGTGCTGTCATCTTCCGTAGGATCCCTGACCAATCCGAAAAGAGTGAAAGATATTCTCAGAACCAAAGGTTTCAGCACTATCGACGATTCAACCGTCAATGATTACATCGGATACTTTGAAGATGCATTTCTTTTTGAGAAAAGCAGCAGATATGACGTAAAAGGAAGATCTTACTTCGACACTCCTTCCAAATATTACGCAACAGACGTCGGAATAAGAAATGTAAGGCTGAATTTCAGACAGGTCGGGGAAACACATCTGATGGAGAATGTGATTTACAACGAACTGAGATCGAGAGGATTCACCGTAGATGTGGGAGTGGTTGATTTTACCGAAACATCGGACGGAAAACGTGTGATGAAACGTACTGAGATCGATTTCGTTGCCAATAAAGGGAAAATCAGATACTACATCCAATCGGCGTACATGATGGATGACAGTAAGAGAAAAACGGAAATCAGACCGTTCCTGAAGGTGAATGATTCGTTCGGAAAGTTCACCATTGTAGACGGATCGATGCGCCCCCGTGTCGATGACAACGGAATAATAACGATGGGAATCATAGATTTTCTGAAAAACGATAAGAGTCTGGAAAATCCGTTCTGATTTTATCACATAATACTGTGACCTTCGATCTCAAGCATTCTTTGCTTCCTTTCCGTTCCGCCCGCATATCCCGTGAGACTTCCGCCCTTCCCGATTACGCGGTGGCACGGAACGATAACCGCAACGGGATTGCGACCTACGGCCTGACCGACTGCCTGTGCGGACATGCGCGAACCTCTCTTTTCGGAGATTTTCGATGAAATTTCTCCGTATGTGACAGTACTTCCGTACGGTATCGTACGGAGGATTTCCCACACTTCTTTTTGGAAATCCGTTCCGATTAAGTGAATACAGACTTCTTCCTGCGGAATTATTCCCGAAAAATATTCGTCAAGCCATTTTACGGCCGAAGAAATGTACTTTTCGTTTCCTTCGGAATCGGAAACTTTCGGAGAACATTTCTGATCTTCGAACCGTAATCCCGTGAGACCTTCATCATCCGCAGTGAGAATTATTCTTCCCAACGGAGAATCATAATATTCCATATCCTCCGCCTCACGGTTTCCCGGATATGTGTTCCGCTCTGAATCTCTCGAATTTCTTCTTTTCCGATGAGAGATACATCCTTTTCACAAACGGAAATATTGTGAACAACACCATAGCGAAACGGAACAGTCTGCAGGGAAACACTCTCTTTTTCCCTTTCTCCATACCTTTTATCATAGCTTCCGCAACATGTTCCGGAGTCTGAACGGGATAGGGTTTCTCGAAATCTCTGTCGTTTACGGCTTTGAAGAATCCTGTATCGGTTGCAACGGGATACAGAACGGTTAACTGAACATTGTCTCCTTTTTCAAGACGTACTGCATCCTGAAAACCGTCGAGTGCGAATTTTGTAGCGCTGTATAAGGTGTAACCGGGCATTCCCATGAGTCCCATGGCGGATGCGGTCAGTGCAAAGATTCCTTTTCTTCCGTTGAGATGTTTCACGAATTTCTGATAGGAGTAGATCGGAGAGTACACATTGGTGCGGAATATTCTGTCGATTCTGTCCCAATCGGCGTAATCCATCGATTCGTAATACGGAAAACCTGCGTTTGCGATGAACACATCGATTTTGTCAAAATGCTTCAGAGCTTCTTCGAATATTCTGTCGACGTTTTCTTCCGTCGATACGTCGCATTCGAATGCTATGACGTCCTCACTGACTAAATTGTCTGTGCGAATATCCGCGGCGAATATCCTGTTGCCTTTGGATAAGAGCATCTTCATCATACGGTTCCCGATGCCGCTGTTCGCACCGGTGATGATTATGTTCTTACCTTCGATAGCTCCCATGATATCGTGACGGCATCATAACCTCGGGTTATGATACCTTCTCCTCCCTTTGGTGAGATGTCCGAATTCGATTGCTTTGGAAGGACATCTGTTGATACAGGAACAGCAGCGGAGACACCTCTTTTCCGTCCATACGGGAACTCCTTCGGACATTTCTATAATACCCGGAGGACAGAGATTTACGCACTTTCCGCACCCTGTGCAGCTGCCGTTTACGTGGAATCCTTTCGTTTTTCTGCCGTAAATATGCAAAGGTCTTCCGATGTGTCCGAAAACACTCTTGAAGATACTGTGTCTTGAAAGAATATCTTCTTTCTTTCCGTTTTTGATTTCATTACAGATCTTTTCCATTTTTACGTCTGCTTCGTCCAGAATCTTCTGCGCATCGTCTTCCGTCGGAGGTTCGAAAAGAAGAACATAATTCTCGGGCATTCTGATTTCATAACGGCCGCCTGTTTCGAATCCTTTCGATTCGATTTCTTTGATGAAACCTCTGATTGCATCTCCGGGGAATGTTCCGAAGTTGATCATTACGTTGAAAACAGGTTTTCTGTTAAATGTAACTCTGTCGATGAATTCTTTCACGTTCAGGGGCATTCCGTAGAAATATGCCGGCGATACAAGGTAGACTTCCTCGTTTTCTTTCAGATTGTAACCGCATTTTCCTCTCAGCTCCGCTGCGATATCGTACATTTCGTAACCTGTTGCTTCCGCGAGTTTGCGTGCGAGATATTCCGAATTACCGGTAGCCGAGAAGTAGAAAATCATTCGATCACAGTTCCATCATAACTTCTCTGAGATATTTCACATCGTCTTCGGTGTTGTATCTCGACAACGATATTCTCAGTGCGGAAAGACATTCCGCAGGGGACAGCCCCAATGCGGACAGCACATACGACGGTTCCGAAGAACCTGCGGAACATGCAGATGCCGCAGAGACTGCAATACCTTTCTTACTGAGTTTAATAACGGTATCCGTTCCTTTTTCGATGTCGTCGAATCTGAAGTGGGCGTTGTTGCATAATCTCCTTGAACCTGTCGGACCGTTGAGATGTGCGCCTTTGATTGAAAGCGTATTGTCAATGATTTCATCTCTGAGTTTGGTCATCATTCTGATGTCTTCGTCCATTGTACTCATAGCCGATTCCGCAGCCTTTCCCAACCCTACGATTCCGGGGACGTTTTCCGTTGAAGATCTCAGTCCTCTCTCCTGCCCTCCGCCGAATCCTATCGGATGTACGGGAATTCCTGTTTTGATATAGACTGCGCCGATACCTTTCGGAGCGTGAACCTTATGTCCGGAAAGAGATAACAGATCGATACCGTCTTTTTTGGTATCTATTTTCATCTTTGTGTACCCCTGCACGGCATCCGTGTGGAAGTATGCGCCGTGTTCGTGGGAAACTTTCGCCAGTTCTCTGATATCCTGAATTGTACCGACTACGTTATTGGCGGCCATAACGGATACCAAACGTACGTCGTCTCCCATGGCGTCATCCAAAACGGAAGGATCCAGGTATCCTTCTTTATCGACTTTGAGAACCGTGAGTTCATAACCTCTTGCTTCCAGCTCGTGACATGCTTCGAGAACCGCTTCGTGTTCTATTACCGTGGTAACGATTCTTCTTCTCTTTTCATCGCCGGGTGCGGTCATCACACCTATCAATGCTAAATTGTCCGATTCCGTTCCTCCGGATGTGAATGTGATCTCCGAAGGTAAACATGATAACGAATCCGCCACCCTCTTTCTTGCAATGCGCAGTCCTTTCGCCGCCGCATCGCCCATGAAATGAATACTGCTGGGGTTGCCGTATTCCTCCGTCAGGAAGGGCATCATTTCTTCGAGGACCTCCGGGGCAATCCTCGTAGTCGCACTGTTGTCCAGATAGATTCTCCTGGAAGCCATATTCTCCCTGATATCAGTAGTATGAGATAAAGAATATCACGAAGGTGAAACGAAATCCGTTGAGTTTCTACGCTATTCGAAGTTTTGATGTGTGGCTATATGAAATTTCTACGAAACTACTTATACTCTCAAATTATCCGAGCCTCATTAGTCGGACCTCTCCGTAGGAAGTCCAAAAACACAATCGAAGGTGAAATCCAAATGAGCAATGATGGACCCACTCTCATCAAGATGCCCCGCATCCAGAAGGAACTTGCCCAATGTCAGATGTGCGGATACTGCATTGATGTTTGCGAAGCGCACAGACAGACCCCCTGGGAATCGGTCACTGCGAGAGGTAAAATCTACTACCTCAACCAGCTCGACAAAGCAGGCGCGGGAAAGATGGACAAACTCCTCGGAAGGAAGGTCACACTCAGCCCCGAGTTCGTCGACGCAATGTACAAATGTACAGGATGCGGAAACTGCGAGGAAATCTGCCACGCAAAAATCGAACTCGTCGCACTGTGGGAAAAGATCAGGACATGGATGGCAAGGTACGGTGTCGCACCCCTGCCCGTCCACAAGAAACTCGAAGCAAGCATCGCCAAGAACGGAAACCCGTACGGCGAGCCCAAATCCAAGAGGGACGCATGGTGGCCCGAGGAAGTCAAGAGAGTTACACCTCCCGATGCGGTCTTCTTCGCAGGATGTACCGGTTCATACAGGATGCAGCAGATCCCCAAGGCAGCCGTCAAAGTTCTCGACAGAGCGGGCGTTACCCTGAACTGCCTCGGTGAGAGTGAAATCTGCTGTACTTCACCCCTTCTCAGGACAGGTCTCGACCTCCAGACACTGGAAGCGGCAAAAGAGACTGTCACCAAAGCCGACGGAATCGGTGCGAAAGACATGGTTATGTCATGCTCCGGATGTTACAAGACAGTTTCAAGCAACTTCGTCGAGTACTACGGTAAACCCGGACAGAACGTCTACCACATCACACAGTACGTAGACAAGCTCATTTCCACAAGGAAACTCGCACTTCCCAACGAATTCAAAGCAAAGATTACCTACCACGACCCGTGCCACCTCGGAAGACACTCCAAAGTCTTCGAAGAGCCCCGTAACATCCTGAAGAAAATCAAGGGTGTCGAGTTCGTCGAGATGGAAAGGAACAGAGAGAACTCCAGGTGCTGCGGTGCAGGCGGAGGATACAAATCGGCATTCAACGACTTCGCAGTGAACATTGCCGCAGAGAGGATCAGAGATGCAGAGGCAGTCGGTGCCGAGATTATCGCAACCGCATGTCCGTTCTGTGTTCTCAACCTCAGAGCAGGAGCCAAGAAGATCGGATCCAAAGTCAAGGTAATGGATATCACCGAAATCCTTGTCCAGGTCACAGATCCCGAAGGTCCCAAGGTAATTTACCCCTCCGGTGCACCTCCTGCACCTGTAGAGGCACCTAAGGAAGAAGTCAAAGCCGAGGCCCCCAAGGAGGGAGCCCCCGCCCCTTTAGCCAAAACTGAGGAACCGAAAGCAACAGTCGGTGCCCCTCAGGATGCCCCTAAAACAGAAGAATCCAAAGAGAAACCGAAGGCAGCGGAAGTTCCCAGGGATGAGCCGAAAGCAGAGGAGAAGCCCGTCGAGGCAGCCCCTGCAGAAGAAGTCAAGGCGGAAGAACCCAAAGCCGAAGAAGCACCCACTGAGGAGCCCAAGGCCGAGGAGAAACCCGCGGAAGAAGTCAAAGCTGAAGAGCCGAAAGCAGAGGAACCTGTTGCGGAAGCACCTGCAGAGGAAGTCAAAGCAGAGGAATCCGCTGAGGAAGTTTCCGCAGAAGAGCCGAAGACTGAAGAAGCCGCGGAATCACCTGCAGAGGAAGTCAAAGCAGAGGAACCTGTCGCAGAAGCTCCTGCAGAAGAGATCGCAGCAGAACCTGTTGCGGAAGCTGAAGAGCCGAAGACTGAAGAAGCCGCGGAAGATGTCGCAGAAGAACCCGCCGCCGAAGTTCCTGCAGAGGAAGAAGTCACCGCAGAGGATGTTGCGGCAGCCGGTGCGGTTGCAGCGGCAGTCAGTGATGACGGAGAAACTCCTGCGGAAGAACCCAAAGCCGAAGAAGCACCCGCTGAGGAGCCCAAGGCTGAGGAGAAACCTGCAGAAGAAGTCAAAGCTGAAGAGCCTGAGGCAAAAGAAACTCCTGCGGAAACATACGTCAGAGAAGAATCCCATACAAAAGAATACAGAGAGGAATCTCACACAACAGAACGTATTACCGAAGTACCCGCAAAAGATTCTGCAGATGATGAAATCTCCGCAGAAGATGTTGCGGCCGTAGGTGCAGTTGCCGGTGTCGCAGCAGTCGCTGCGGCAGCTTACAGCGATGAAGAAGCAGCGGACGAACCTGCTGATGATGAAATCTCCGCAGAAGATGTTGCGGCCGTAGGTGCAGTAGCCGGAGCGGCTGCAGTCGCTGCGGCAGCCTACGATGATGATGAGGACATCGAAATCGACGAAGAATTCGCACGCGAATACGAAGTCAAACCCGAAGGAATCATCAGAAGGGCGGCATGGAACAAAGGTCTCAGATGCAGAAGGCACTACGGTCCCGAAAACATCCCCTTCGCTTTCGTCAAGAGCAAAGTCGCTGTCGGAGTCGGCGAAGAGAAAGTCTGTCTCGGTTCGCAGCAGAGACTCGAAGAAGAAGGATGGATCGTTCTCTGGTTCGACGAAGCTGACATCACGGACGGTGCTGAGCAGGCAACTGTCATCAAGAACGCCGTGAAAGAAAACCTTCGTGCCATGAAGAAAAAGAAGGCAAAGAAGAAGAAATGAAACCTATGACCGGGCTTAAGCCCGGTCTATTCTGTTTTTTTATATGCCGTTCGAAGGTCTTTCTCCCGATATCACAGAAGTTCTTCGGCAGCACGGCATTACCGAACCCACCGAACCTCAGAAAGATGCCATTCCCAGAATCTCGAGAGGAGAGAACATCTTACTCGTAGCGCCCACAGGAATCGGTAAAACCGAGGCTGCAATACTCCCGATTCTCAATGCCATTCACAATGACGGTAAAAAAGGAGGAATCAGGTGTATCTACGTCACACCTCTGAGAGCGTTGAACCGCGATATGCTGAAGAGGATGGAAGATTACGGCGAAGCATTGGAAATTTCCGTAGGAGTAAGACACGGAGACACGCCCGCCGCCGAACGTAACAGGCAATCATTACATCCGCCCGACATACTGATCACAACTCCGGAAACATTGCAGGTACTGTTCACGGGAAAAAGACTGATCGAACATCTGAAGCACGTAGAATGGTTCGTTGTCGACGAAATACACGAACTCGCAACCACCGAAAGGGGTGCGCAGATGAGTGTCGCCATGGAAAGACTCACCGCATTGGCGGGAGAATATCAGAGAATAGGATTGTCCGCAACCGTCGGAGATGTAAATGAAGTTGCGGGATTCCTCTCCGGGATCGGAAGGAAAGTAACTGTCTGCAAGCACGATACGTTCAGAAGTTATGAAATCGATGTGGAATGTCCGTCTCCGTCGGAAGATTCCGTTCTTTTGGACAGACTGCAGTGCGATCCCGATATGCTCGCAGTCATGGTAAGAGCGAAAGAACTTGTCGAAAAAGGAAGATCCACATTGTTCTTCGTAAACACAAGGGAAACAGCCGAATGGATGGCTGCGAGATACCATCTTTGGGATGTAAATCTGTCAATCGACGTTCATCACGGTTCTCTTTCCAAAGAGAACAGAACGGATATGGAAGACAGGTTCAAAAGAGGGGAAATCAGAGCATTGATCTGTACTTCTTCTCTGGAATTGGGTATCGATGTCGGAAGTACGGATTTGGTGATTCAGTACAACTCACCGAGACAGATTTCGAGAATGATTCAGCGTGCGGGACGTGCGGGTCACCGCGTAGGCGGACTGATTCGTGCGAAGATTATCGCAACATCTCCCGACGAAGTCTCCGAAGCGTTGGTCGTGGCAAGAAAAACCGATGCGAAAGAATTGGAAATCAAAAAAGGAAGGCCGTGTCCCCTCACCGTTGTTGCGAATCAGCTCATTGCGATGACTATGAGCGGACGTGTTACGCGCGATTCAGCATATTCCGTGTTCAGAAAATCATATGTTTTCAGAGATTTGGAAAGAAAACAGATGGATGCCGTACTCGAACAGCTGAAATCGATCAAAATGGTGTTCGAAGACGATGACGGGTTCAAACGTTCCAAGAAAGGAATGAATTACTTCTACAGCAACATCTCGATGATTCCCGATGAGAGAAACTACATGATAAGGGACATCGGAACGAGAGCCGTCATCGGTACATTGGACGAAAGTTTCGTTGCTACTTTCGCCGAACCTTATGCGATGTTCATTGCAAAGGGTAGAACCTGGCGTATCGTCGAGATGAGAGAAGAAGAGATTTTGGTTGAAGAAACGGGAGAAATCGGCTCCGTTCCGTCCTGGGCAGGTTCCGATATTCCGGTCCCGTTCGAAGTCGCCATGGAAGTCGGAAAATTAAGAAGGCTGAGAAATCTCGACGATTATCCCGGAGATGAAGGTGCAAAACAGCGTGTCCGTGAGTTTTTGGATGAACAGAAAGGACACATCGTACCTACAGACAAAACGGTAACCGTTGAAATCGGAGACCGCCTCGCCATAGTGAATGCATGTTTCGGTACACGTGTGAACGAAACATTGGGAAAGATCTACGCAGCACTGCTCACGGCACGTCTCGGAGAAAGTGTGGGAGTGTCCGCGGATCCGTACCGTATAATGATAGAACTTCCCAGAAACGTAGATAAGAAAACACTGCTGAGTTCGGTCACATCAGTCAAACCCGGAACGGTTGAAGGATTGATCAGACTTACAATCGACAATTCGACCTTTTTGAAATGGAGATTCGTTTACGTTGCGAAGAAATTCGGAATCATAGAGAAAGATGCCGACCACCGTTTCATGAACTTCGGAAGACTGTTCGATATGCACAGAGACACTCCCGCCTACACCGAAGCGCTGAACAAAGTGCTGTGGGAAGATTTGGATATTGAAAATACCGAAAAAGTGGTGTCGATGATGGCGGACGGACGTATTTCCGTGGAACTCACCTCAGTTTCCCCGATAGGGATGGAAGGAATCACGAGATCCAAGGAACTGATGCAACCTCTCCGTGCGGATCACTCGATTCTTATGGCACTGAAAAAGAGACTTGAGGGCGAACTGATGTTTGCATCCTGTATCAGATGCAGATGTCAGTGGAGAGTGAGAGTCGCAGACGCTCCCAGCCGCTTCGTATGTCCGAAATGCGGAGGGAATATGATTGCCGTTCTGAAGGAATACGACAGAGAGAAAATCAAACTCTTCGCCAAGGAAGAACTTACGGACGAAGAGAAAAAAGATACCGCACGTATTGTGAGGATCGCCAATTTGGTCAACGAAAACGGAAGCAAAGCGTGTATGACTTTGGCGGGAAGGGGTATCGGTCCCGATTCCGCTTCCAGAATTTTACGCACAATGCACATCGATGAAGATGATTTTCTCAGAGATATTCTCGGTGCGGAAGTTCTTTACGCAAAGAACAAGAGATTCTGGGATTGATTTTACAGAAGATCTCCTTTCCTGGTGAATTCCTTCTTCTTCTCGGGAGGTTCTATAGGCCTTAATTCGACGACGGTCTTTGCCAGAAATCCTCTTGATATTACGTAAACTTCCGAGGATGTAGGTCTCGATGCGTCGGGTGAGTGTACTTTCACACTTCTGAAACGTTTCTCCAGCTCTTTCTTCAGCTGGGGGAACATATCGCCCATGAACACTTTCATAACCATTTTTCCGTCTTTTTTCAGAATTCTGTCGCAGACATCGACAGCAAACATACACAGGTGAATGGATCTTGCGTGATCCGTTGCGTACGCTCCCGCTATGTTGGGTGCCATATCCGAAAGGACAACGTCCGCTTTTCCTCCGAATTTTTCCAGGAGTTCAAGCATGGTTTTGTCATCCGTAATGTCTCCGATGATTGTCGTGACACCTTCCATGGGTTTGATCGGTCTCAGATCCACGCCGATGACTTTTCCTGTCTCTCCGACACGTTCCTTTGCAACCTGCAGCCATCCTCCGGGTGCCGCTCCCAAATCGACAACGGAATCCCCTTCTTTGAAAATGTTGAAACGGTCGTCTATCTGCATAATCTTGAAGGATGCTCTCGAACGGTAATCGAGTTTCTTTGCGAGCTTGTAATAATGCTCATGGTGCCTCTCGTCGAGCCATCTCTCATGCAGGGACATGATTTCACCTTACGCCTGTCTGTGCTTTATCGGTTTCGTCGGTATCTTCGGGATGAATATACTGACCGCGGCCTTCCGTGCTTTTGTTGTAGTCGATTGCGTTCACCGGACAGCGGTGGTAGCATCCGAGACAGAGAGTACACTGCTCCGCATCCCACAGAGGTTTGCCGTCAACCATTTTGATAATCTTCAGAGGGCATCTTTTCGCACATAATTTACATCCGATGCATGCGTCGGATACGGTGAATTTGTCTGTGGTTCTTGCTCTGTCGTATACGCGGTATGTGAATTTCGCGAAGAAAGGAGATTTCTTCTTTTTGATGAAATTGCCTTTGTCTCCCGCAGTAATGTGCCTGATGATATCTTCCAATGCTCTGTCGGCCTCTGCGTTGATTGCCGAAATCTTCGCTTTGTCTCTGTAATCCGTGACGGGAGCCCATGAATCGGGCATTCTGACTCCGAATTTGGCATCGATTCTCAGTCCGCGCTGTTTCATGATGTCCTCGACCGTTTCCGCAGACATTCCCGCATTGTCGCCGTAGGTTGCGACGTAATAGAAGTACGTGTTCTCTCCGATGTACATCTTTACGGATTTGAGAAAATCATCCATAATCGTCGGTATTCCGTAGAAGTATGTGGGGCAGACAATTCCGAATCTTCCTCCGGAACGGGCTTCGACGGTTCTGTCCGTCCTCAGTTCCTCTATGGAACGTGCCCAATCGTCGGTCTCCTCTGCGATTCTGTGTGCCACGTGCTTGGAATTACCTGTTGCTGAGAAGTATATTATCAACGGACATCGGCCTCCTTCGGTTTGGATATCATCAACAGCATAACCTATAAAGGCATTGGCCACATTCCTTTCAAAAGGATACCATGGCGGACAGTTGGACCTATGCCAAAGCGGGCGTCAATATAGACGCGAAATCGAGTGCCATCGAATCATTAGTCAAAGAACTCAGCTACAGAAGAGAAGGCATCGGTCAGATGGTCCGTATGAAAGGACTCTTCGCGAGCCTCATCGATTTCGGAGACAACTATCTCACGTTGGCTACGGACGGAGTGGGAACCAAGTTACTCATAGCCGAGGAACTCGGCAAGTGGGATACGGTCGGAATCGACTGTATCGCGATGAATGTCAACGATACGATTTGTGTCGGTGCGGAACCCATGTCGTTTGTCGATTATATTGCAATCAACAAACCCGACGATGTTATCACGGAAGCGATAGGAAAAGGTCTCCGCGACGGTGCCGAGATGTCCAATATGGAAATTGTCGGCGGAGAGATTGCGGTTCTCCCCGAAATGGTGAACGGAGTGGATCTTTCGGGAACATGTCTCGGTTTCGTACCCAAAGACAAAGTGATTACGGGTCAGGACTGTAAGAAAGGAGATCTGATTGTTACACTGAAATCTTCCGGTATTCACTCCAACGGACTTACTCTTGCAAGAAAGGTTTTCGAGAGTGTAGGATACACAATGAAAGACAGAGTATCCGGACTTAAGGGAACCGTGGGTGAGGAACTGCTTACACCCACTGAGATTTACGTTAAAGATGTTCTCAAAATCATAAGAGAACACGAAGTACACGGTCTCATCGACATTACGGGAGGAGGTCTGAGGAACATTCTGCGTATGAACCCTTCATGCAGATATGTGATTGACGATCCTCTCGAACCTGCACCGATTTTCAAAAAGATTCAGGAACTCGGTAATGTCAGCACAGAGGAAATCTATCAGACCCTCAACATGAGCATGGGATTCGATATCGTCGCACCTGCGGACGAAGCGGAAGCCATTGCGAAAGAATTCGATAACGCTTACGTTGTGGGGCGTGTCGAAGAAGGCAAAGGCGTACTGTATCAGCCGGATAACATCCTCTACGAGCATTACTGATCGAGGATTGCGTGCAATGCGCCGGTAACGGCGCCAACCGCAGTACATGTTTCCAGCGAATACCTTCCGTCGGTGATATCGAGGTTGTATTTCGGAATCGAAGCGGGAGCCTTCGGAACACCGTGAGGTCCGAGACCGAAAAGCAGGAGAATACTCTGTCCGTGAGAAACCATATCGGCTGTCTGACGTAACGTGATCGATTTCTTGGAATCGGGTTTGCTTGTAGTGAGAATTACCTCTCCCAACTGCGGAGGGAATCCTTTCTCGGGATACGGAAAACTCAGGAATCTTCCCATTTCCGCAAGATCCATGAAATAATCTCCGTGGGAACCTATGCTTGTGGTACCTGCAACCCATTCGGCCAATTCTTTGGGCTGTCTGATGTCTTCAGGGAACGGAAAACCGAAGAGCGCAAGATTCATGTCAAAAGCCATTGCGAGGCCTCCTGCCCGGGCTATGGCCCTTCTGTGGGGCTCGCGGAACTTCTGCGGGTCGTATGAGTTGTAAAGGCCCAATGTGATTCTTCCTCTTCCCATGATTACACTTCCTGTACATCCGTCAGCGGTCTTGCCATAATGGCTCTTGCGTCACCGTCTATGTAGATTTCCATTCCGGGATGTTCCTCGCGGTACTTCTCCATTATGTGCATTATCTGCGATAATGTCAGATCGGGGTCGCTCACATCCATCAGGAACTCGTCCATGGTAACATCTGTGTGAATATATCAAGAAGATAAAAGGAGATTGGTGCCGCGAGCCGGGATCGAACCAGCGACTTCATGATCTTCAGTCATGCACTCGTACCTGCTGAGTTACCGCGGCGTAAACCTCCCAATGGTGAATCCATATTAAAATTTAATGGGATACGGATATGCAAAAACATCCGTATCCGGTGTGTTTAAGATGATTTTCTGCGTCCGCCAAACAGGTGTTTCTTCCTTGTTCCGCCGGGGATGTATCTGATGTATCCGTCCGTTTCAGATGACGAGGCGAAGATGAAGTACAGCAGTACCGCCGTAATGACCGCCAATACGGCGCAGCTGCAGAGTAGGGATAATCTGAATGCTCCCGAGGCGTCGGAGAGGAGTATCAGTACAAGAACCGCCGCAACTGCGGCGGCCTGTACCGACACTGCAATCTCAAGCGCCCTCTTCGTTTTCATCCCCGTTCACCGCCGAGATGGGCTGGAGTGCGATGATCTTGTCGTCGTTGCGCATATCCATGATCTTCACGCCTGCGGCGTTACGTCCGGTGACACGGATATCCGAGACTTTGATACGGATCATCTTGCCCTGTCTGCTGGTGACCATAAGCTCATCGTCAAGAGATACTTTCGCAATAGCGACGACGGAACCGTTTCTTTCCGTGGTCTTCATGGTGATGACACCTTTCGAACCGCGGTGGGTCTTACGGTATTCATCCACAACGGAAATCTTTCCGAATCCGTTTTCGGAGACGGAGAGAATCATGTCCCGGGGTTCGACAACGGTCATTCCCACAACTTCGTCGCCGTCGGCGAGTGTGATACCTTTGACACCCATTGTGTCCCTTCCGGTTGCTCTTACTTCGGATTCATCGAATCTTGCGGCCTGTCCGTCCTTTGTAGCGATGATTATCTCGTGCGAACCGTTGGTAATCTCCGTGCCGATCAACTCGTCGTTTTCATCGAGTTTAATCGCTTTGATTCCTTTGTTCCTGATGTTTCCGTATGCGCTGAGGGCGGTCTTCTTGATGATTCCTTCCTTAGTGCAGAATACGAGAGACTTATCCTCGGTGAATTCGGCTACGCTTATGGTGTTGACAACTTTCTCTCCTTCTTCGAGGTCGGGGAGCATGTTCACAATAGGCCTTCCCTTGGACTGTCTGCTGCCTTCGGGTATTCTGTAACCTTTGAGCCAGTGGAGGCGTCCTCTGTCGGTTATGAACATGATGTAGTCGTGTGTACACGCGACGAACATGCTTGCAACGTCGTCCTCTTCCTTGGTCTGCATTCCAATAAGACCTACGCCTCCGCGTCCCTGCTGTTTGTATGTTCTGAGCGGGATACGCTTGATGTAGTTGTCTTTGGTGATGGTGATGACAACATCCTCTTTCGGAATGAGGTCTTCTTCATCGCTGTCGATGGCGTTGGGATCGATTTCGGTACGGCGTTCGTCACCGTAGCCTTCTTTCATTTCGGTGAGTTCATCCTTGATGATCTGAAGGATTCTTCCCTCATGAGCCAGAATGTCTTCCAAATCGATCATGAGCTTCTTGATATCGTTGTATTCGCCGACGACACCGTCGATCTCGAGACCGGTAAGTTTCTGAAGTTTCATGTCGAGAATTGCCTTAGCCTGTTCCGCATCGATCGTAAGAAGATTCTGCAGTCCCTCGGATGCCTCATCCGCGTTCTTGGATGCACGGATAAGCTCGATAACCTCATCCATGCGGTTGATGGCGGCCATAAGACCTTCCAGGATGTGATATCTCTTCTTTGCAACCTCAAGATCGAATGAAGTCCTTCTCGTAACGACTTCTTTTCTGTGCTTGATATACTGGACGATGAGTTCTTTCAGTGTGAGAAGCATGGGTTTGTTGTTCACCAATGCCAGGTTGATAATACCGAACGTGATCTCCATCTGAGTGTGTTTGAACAGATTCTCGAGAACAACGGTTTCCATTGCATCCTTGTGAAGTTCGATGACAATACGCATACCGTCTTTGTCCGATTCATCGTTGACGTTGGTGATACCTTCGATCTCTTTGTTTCTGACACTGTCCGCAATCTGTTCGATGAGTCTCTCTTTGTTGACCTGATACGGAATCTCGTCGACGATAATCATCATCTTTCCGTTGGATTTTTCCTCGAAGTGTGTCTTCGATCTTACTTTGATCTTTCCGCGTCCTGTCTTGTATGCAGATACGATTCCTCCGATTCCGTGGATTGTACCTCCGGTGGGGAAATCGGGACCTTTGATGTACTGCATTAACTCCGGAACATCCGCATCGGGGTTGTCGATTGCAAATTTAATCGCATCTACGACTTCGCCCAGATTGTGGGGAGGCATGTTTGTGGCCATACCTACGGCGATACCTGCGGAACCGTTGACAAGGAGGTTCGGGACTTTCGAAGGAAGCACAACGGGTTCTTTCAGAGAACCGTCGAAGTTGTCTGCAAAGTCTATGGTGTCTTTCTCGATATCCGCAAGCATATCCGCGGACATCTTGGTGAGACGTGCTTCGGTGTAACGCATCGCAGCTGCGGAATCGCCGTCCACCGAACCGAAGTTACCCTGACCGTCGACCAATGTGTATCTCAGGGAGAACGGCTGTGCCATCCTCACCATTGCGTCGTAAACGGCTGTATCTCCGTGAGGGTGATACTTACCTAACACTTCTCCGACGATCCTTGCGGATTTCTTGTGCGGTCTGTTGTACGGGATTCCCAGGTCGTTCATTGCGTAGAGAATCCTTCTGTGAACGGGCTTCAGTCCGTCTCTTACATCCGGAAGCGCACGTCCGACAATGACACTCATTGAGTAATCGACGTACGAACGGGACATTTCCCTCTCGATAGGCTGTGTTATAATCTGATCCCTGACGGGTGTGTCGTTTTCGAATTCTTCCGCCATGTTATCACACATCCAGGTTGACTACCTCGTGGGCATGTTCGATGATGTATTCTCTCCTGGGTTCTACGGCATCGCCCATGAGTGTGGAAAACAGAGTATCTGCAAGCTGGGCATCCGTTATCTCCACCTTCTTCATCAGTCTCCTTGAGGGATCCATTGTTGTCTCCCACAGCTGATGGGGATTCATTTCTCCCAGACCCTTGTACCTGCTGACGTTGCATCCCTGTCCCATCTCCGCAGCGGCCTTTGCCAATTCCGCGTCGTTGTAGCAGTAGATTTCTTTCTTTCCCTTGGCGACCCTGTAAAGCGGGGGCATTGCGAGATAAACGTGTCCTGTTTCGATGAGAGGTTTCATCTGCCTGTAGAACAGCGTAAGCAGCAGTGTTGCGATGTGGGCACCGTCCACATCGGCATCGGTCATGATGATGATTCTGTTGTATCTTATCTTTGAAACATCGAAATCGTTTCCGACACCGCCTCCGATGGCGGTGACGAGGTTCTTGATTTCCATGGATTCGAGGATTTTGTCAGGCCTTACCTTCTCAACGTTCAGAATCTTACCTCTGATCGGAAGAATGGCCTGGAACGTCCTGTCGCGTCCCTGTTTGGCGGAACCTCCTGCCGAGTCTCCCTCCACGATGTACAGTTCGCATTTGCTCGGATCCTTATCGGAACAGTCGGCGAGTTTACCGGGGAGAGCGTTGGAATCGAAGACACTCTTTCTCCTTGCCGTTTCCTTGGCTTTACGGGCGGCTTCCCTTGCGGTGTAGGCATCTACGCTCCTTCTTACGATGATATCTCCGACTTTCGGGTTTTCAAGTAAAAATTCCGAGAGTTTCGATGTCATGAAGCTTGCGACTGCGGTCTGAGCGATACTGTTACCGAGTTTTGATTTAGTCTGTCCCTCGAACTGAGGTTCTGGGATCTTGATGCTCACGACTGCGGTCAGTCCCTCACGTATATCGGAACCTTCGAATGAAATCCCTTTTGCAAACGGTTTGTCCTTAGCGAAATCGTTGAAACATTTCGTCAGTGCGGTTCTGAATCCCGCAAGATGTGTTCCTCCCTCGGGAGTACTGATTGTGTTGACAAACGAAGTGATACTTTCGGAATAATCTCCGGTCCACTGCATTGCAATGTCGATATCGATCTGATTGTCTCCGGAGGAGTCTTTGTACTCGTATTTTCCGTGAAGATAGATGGGCGTGGGGTGGATAGGTGTCTTTGTCCTGTTGATGTATTGGACAAACTCGGAAACTCCCCCGTCATAGTGGAATGTTTCTTTGTTTCCGGACCTCTTATCTTCGAAATTAATCGTTACTTCCTTGTTCAGGAAAGCCTGGTTGCGGAACCTGTTCTGAAGTGTGTTGTAATCAAACTCAACTGTTTCGAATATTTCGGGATCGGGAAGGAATGTGATGGTTGTTCCTCTTCTCTCCGATTCTCCGACGATCTCGACGGGTCCGTCGGGAATTCCTCTGTGATATGACTGCCTCCACTTCTTGCCTTCTCTTTCGACCTCGGCAACCAGCCAGACGGAAAGACCGTTTACGACGGAAACTCCCACTCCGTGAAGACCTCCGGATACTTTGTAGCTGTTCTTGTTGAACTTTCCTCCGGCGTGAAGTTCGGTGAGAGCCAATTCCAATGCGGATTTACCTTTCTCGTGCATTCCAGTAGGAATACCGCGTCCGTCATCCTGTACGGTACAGGAACCGTCCTCGTTGATCCATACGTAAATCTGATCGGCGTAACCTGCCATTGCCTCATCGATACTGTTGTCGACGACCTCGTAAACCAGGTGGTGAAGACCGCGGGTATCGGTACTTCCGATGTACATACCCGGCCTCTTTCTCACGGCTTCGAGACCTTCGAGAACTACTATACTGTCCGCGCCGTATGCGGATGCATTGTCATTCCCATCCATTTGAATCATCCTGATGTCGATAGGACATCCTAACTGCCACTGTATAACTATATTATTATATAATAATGCGCGCGCACGTATACGCGCGTGAATATAGTTCGGAAAAAAAGGTGAAAGACAGGGGAAAGCTTATCACCTAAATTTTTAGTACCGCCTAATTTATATATGTTTTAGTCATCACTAAATTCTATGGTAACAGGTATTCATCAGAATTCCGGGAGTGGAGCTACCACCCTCAAAGATATCAGAGTCGGGGAAACCGTTAAAGTCGTGAGACTGAACGGCAGCGGCCCTGTAAGGAGACACATTATGGACATGGGCATCACAAAGGGATGCAGCGTCTACGTCAGAAAGGTAGCTCCTCTGGGAGATCCTATTCAGATTTCCCTCAGAGGATACGAACTAAGTCTGAGAAAGGCGGAAGCCGAGATGGTGGAAGTCGCTTGAAAGAAAGGTGAAAATAATGGGTCTAAGAGTAGCGCTGGCGGGTAACCCGAACAGCGGAAAAACAACACTTTTTAACAAACTCACGGGCGCAAAACAGCACGTGGGTAACTGGCCCGGTGTCACTATCGAGAGGAAAACCGGTACCATCCGCGGAACAGACGCGGAATTGGTCGATACACCCGGTATCTATTCTCTCTCGCCTTATACGCCGGAAGAGATTGTAACAAGGAACCATATCATCGGAGACTCGCCCGATGTGATCATCGACATCGTCGATGCATCGAACATCGAGAGAAATCTTTACCTGACACTTCAGCTCCTCGATCTGAACATACCCGTCGTGGTCGCACTGAACATGATGGATGCAGTCGAGAAGAACGGTGTAAAGATCGATGCGAAAGCACTGTCTGACACACTGGGGTGTACGGTTATTCCGATTTCCGCTCTCAAGAGCGAAGGTCTCGAAGAGCTTATCGCAGCGGTTGTCGAAGCCGGAGGAAAGAGTGCCCCCGCTCCGATGAAAATGAACGATAACATCGAGAAACTGGTTTCTCTTGCGGAGAAGCAGATTGCTCCGAAGGTTCCCGAGAAATATTCAAGATGGTTCGCCATCAAAGTAGTCGAAAACGACGAAATTGTCCTGGACGGACTTAACGAAGAAAGAGCCGCCATTGAGAACGACGTCAAAGCTCTGGAAACGGAACGCGACGACGATATGGCCGCAATCATCTGCGACGCAAGATACGGCGCGATTGAAAACATCGTCACAAAATGCGTCAAAAAGAACACCGCGGAAGGTACGGAAACACTTTCCGAGCGTGTCGACAAAATTATCACAAACAGGATTCTGGGTCTTCCGATTTTCATTGCAATTATCGGTGCCCTCTTCATGGCAATTATCGGTTTCGGCGACTATCCCGGTATCGGTACATATTTCACGGATCTGCTCAACGGATGGATTGAGGAAACACTTCAGCCCGGCGTAGCCGATTGGTGTGCCAGCATGAACGTCAGCGACGAGCTCACATCGTTGCTTGTCGACGGTGTCGTAGGCGGAGTAGGTGCCGTTATCGGTTTCCTTCCCCAAATGCTCATACTGTTCCTTGCATTATGCATCCTCGAAGATATCGGATACATGGCAAGGGCCGCATTCATCATGGACCGTGTCTTCAGGTTCTTCGGTCTCTCCGGTAAATCGTTCATCCCTCTCCTCGTCGGAATCGGATGCGGTGTTCCCGGAATTATGTCCACAAGGACTATCGAGAGCGAAAGGGACAGAAAGATCACAGCCATGACTGTCACATTCATGCCCTGCGGAGCAAAAGTTCCTGTCATCGCAATGATTGCAGGTGCACTGTTCCACAACAACGGTCTCATCGCACTGTTCGCATACGTTATGGGTATCGTCGCAGTGCTCATTTCAGGTATCATCCTCAAGAAATTCAGGAAACTTTCGGGAAAGCCCGCTCCCTTCATCATGGAACTCCCGCCCTACCACGTACCCAGCTGGATCAACGTCCTCAAAGGTACACTCGACAGAGGCTGGGCATTCGTGAAGAAGGCAGGTACACTGATTCTCTTCTCGTCAATCATCATCTGGATCCTCTCGAGTTACGACCTCAGTTTCCACTACCTCGAAAGCGGTGCAACCTCAGGTTCGATTCTCGAGTCGTTCGGACGTGCAGTCTGTATCATCTTCCAGCCCCTCGGATGGGCCGACAACTGGCAGTTCACCGTAGGTTCGATTACGGGCCTTATGGCCAAAGAGAACCTCATCAGCACACTTGCCGTGTTGATTTCCGGAGGAGACGAGGAAGAAGGGCTGTATGCAATGCTTCAGCTTATAACAACACCCGCAGCAGGTCTGTCATTCATGATGTTCAACCTCCTCTGCGCTCCCTGCTTCGCAGCAATGGGTGCAATGCACAGAGAACTCGGCACATGGAAGGCTACCGGTGCGGCAGTCGCATATCAGTGTATATTCGCATATGCAGTGGCGTCAATCGTTTATGTTATCGCAGCAGTCTGCATGAATGAGACTACAGGAATCTCCAGTTGGATTGTTGCGCTGATTGCGATTGCAGTCATGGGTGCACTTCTGCTGAAGAAGGATCCCTACAAGGAGGAAGCCGCATGAGCATAGGGGACATCATCGTTGTAGTCGGGATTTCCATCGCCGTCATTGCGGCGATGTATGTCCTGATACGCGGTAAGAAGAAGGGAAGTTCGTGCTGCAACTGCTCCGGCGGTTGTACAGGATGCACGGGACAGTCTCTTCTCAAACTCGTCAACGAATCTGAGAATAAGAAAGATTGAAGCAACGAAACAAACGCCTTAACAGGGCCGGATACTCTCAACGTCGGGTATCCGGTCCGACCCTTCTTTTCTTTTCCTACACAATAAGAATAATAAGAACACAACCGATGGAGTGTATCGATGTCCACCATAATGCAGGACGCCCAAAACGGTGTCGTAACCGAGCAGTTCAAAGCCATATCCGAGAAGGAAAATGTTACAGTGAGATTCCTTATGGACGGAATCGCTTCGGGGCGTATTGTCGCTCCGTGTAATCCTGCGCACAATCCTGTTCCTGCGGCGATAGGCGAAGGAATGTCCGTCAAGGTGAACGTAAACCTCGGTACGTCGAGGGATATGGTCTGCGTCGGCGACGAACTGAAAAAGCTCAGGATTGCATTGGACTACGGTGCGGATGCGGTAATGGATCTGAGTACCGGAGGAGACATCGACAGTATCCGCGAAACGATTCTGAAAGAATGTCCCGTGATGACGGGATCCGTTCCCATTTATCAGATCGGACTTACTGCGGCAAGGAAGAATGCAGTGGTGGAGATGACCGAAGACGACATGTTCAACGGCATCGAAAGACACGCGAAAGACGGAATGGACTTTATGACCGTTCACTGCGGAATAACCAAAGAGAACGTGGAATGGCTGAAAAAATCCGGAAGGAAAATGGATGTCGTTTCACGCGGAGGTTCGTTCCTTACCGCGTGGATTCTTCACAACGGAGAAGAAAACCCGCTGTACAGAAATTTCGACTATCTTCTTGAGATTGCGAAGAAGTATGAAGTTACATTATCATTGGGTGACGGATTCAGACCGGGATGTATCGACGATGCATCCGATGCCGCCCAGATATCCGAATTGAGAACATTGGGACATCTTGTCAGGAGATCGCGCGAAGCGGGCGTTCAGGCAATGGTGGAAGGTCCCGGACACATGCCCATGGATCAGATCGAAGGTAACATGATGCTCGAGAAACACCTCTGTTACGGTGCGCCGTTCTACGTACTCGGTCCGTTGGTAACGGATATCGCACCGGGTTACGATCACATCGTGGGAGCAATCGGAGGTGCGGTAGCTGCAAAAGCGGGGGCGGATTTCTTATGTTATCTGACACCTGCGGAGCACCTGTCGTTACCTGACGTGAACGATGTCAAAGAAGGTCTGATTGCATCGAAGATTGCGGCACACGTCGGCGATATGATGCGCGGAAAGGGACACGAAGCCGATACAAAGATGGCCGCAGCAAGAAAGAATCTCGATTGGGACACTATGTTCGGCATATGTCTCGATCCTGTCAAAGCGAAAGCGTACAGGGAACGCGGCTGCACCAAGAAAGAGGACGGCTGTTCCATGTGCGGAGACGTCTGTGCCATCAAGATCGTGAATCAGTATCTGAAGTAATTCATTCCTTTACGTCGGGTTCGGTATCGATCGTATCCGGCAATCCGAAGATGACATCGGAGATACTTTCAGCCGATTTCAGGACTTCGAGGGATTTGTCATACGGTCTTGCGAATATTCCGGGGATGTTGCTTTCTCCGTATACTTCACGGGGAATGAACGCCAAATCGGGTTCGATTTTACAGAATGCAGTGTCTCTCGCACCGAGACGTCCGCTTGCATCGACCTTGACCCATTTTCCGTCAAGGTATACTGCGTTGTAACAGTGGAGATAATATCCTTCGCTGTCGTCGTCGACGACGGTAAGGCGCTGATAGCAGAATCCCGCGGGAATTCCCAATGCACGTACCATAGCTGCAAAAACCATTGCTTTGGCATCGTCAGTACCGACCATTGCTCTCACGGTCGTGGATGCAGTCCACGGAAGTGCAATGGAATCGATGTTCATTGCATTCGTAATGTTATCGCGGACAAATCCGAACACCGCTTTCACCTTCTCTTCGTCGGTTTTACATCCGATGATAGTCTGAGAAGTTTCTCTGGTGATAAGCATGTCTTTCCAATCAACGTATTCGGTATCTTCCAGGAATCTGTCCGTCTGCTCTGCCATATCCGTCAGAATGGAACACATATATTCAAACTGTCGCAGAGGGAATGAAGTAAAATCGGAATGAAAAAAGTATGTCAAACGAAAAAATGTACTGTTTTTCCCGGTTTTATAGGCGTTTATATAATTACGTTTAAATACCACCGTTTAAGATGAATGGATTATGTCGCTTTTCAAAGACACAAAAGTGATGGGTACCACCCTGATGGTCCTGGCTGTCGCTCTCATCATCGCAGCGGTATTCAGCATCATCGCAGCTTTCGGCGATGACGTGGAAGACGACGTTAAGCTGGCAGGCATCTGTTCGGCTATCGGCGGTGTCATCTGCGCTGTAATCTACTTCGGATTCGGTTCGAAAGTACGTAACGGCGAAGCAGGCAACGGTATTGCACTGCTTGCAGCATTCGTCAAAGTTATCGCAATCGTTACAATCGTTCAGGCAGTCTTCAGCATCCCCTACTGGGCGGACCTTGTTGTCGGAATCATCATCGGTGCAGTCATCTTCTGGTGCTACACCAAGATCGCAGACGGTCAGGCTACAACGGCCGACAAAGTCATCTGGATTGTTCTGATGGTTCTGTTCGTCCTCTCGATTATTATGTCGATTATCTCGATACTTATACCCACTATTCCCACAATACTCTCGGGAATCTGCGGTATCCTCATCTACGGATTCATGATTGCTCTTCTCCTCGACCCCGAAGTCAAGAGCGGCATGGGAATGTAAGACTGAAAACATCTTCGGAAAGAAAGGTGACATCCCCTCCCCTTCGGGGAGGGGTGCCTGCCTTATTATTCATTATTTTCCATCATCCGACTCCGATTCTTTGTGATGACATTTCCTTAACGGAGACGGCGTACACTGATCTGAGTTACAATGCAAAAATTGGAGCCGCTGACGAGATTTGAACTCGCGACACTTCTGATTACGAATCAGACGCTGTACCGGGCTTAGCCACAGCGGCTTCTGATGGCTACAATGATGTCAGACATTTAAAGATAATGCTTTAGACATACTGCATTCCGACAGGTAACATCTTTTGATTTATTCTGCGGATAACCGATACAGCAGAGAATTGATTCCTGATTTCGGATGAATACACAAACTGTTCATCTGAAACAGAGGTAATAAACAGAGATGACCGAAATCGGTTTTCTGTCTGCTTCCGGTAAAATCCGTGTCGTAAATGAATAAAAAAAAGAGAGATATTCTCCGGCCTTCGGCCGGAGAATATCCGCTCATGGGCGTTTCCTGGCGATGACTAATGCAAGAACCATCAGAGATGCAACAAGACAGAAAATCATGATGAGGAGCTGTCCTTCTTCACCCATTACTTTCTGAGACGATCCGGAATCGACAATGTTCACGGATCCGTGAGTGTTTGCTGTTTCGATAAACATCGCAGTGTAAACTGCATCTCCATTCACATCCGAAACTCTCGGAGTCCATGCTACGAAGGCGTACTCATGTCCCGAACCGTCGGTTCTGGTTGCGGTCGGTTTGACTATATCCGATGCAGGCGTACCGGGAACGTATTTTTCCGAAGAAAGAACCGTTCCGTCCCAGTTTCTGAATGTCACCGTGTATCCGAATTTTGTCAGTTTCAGACCGTCGGTACCGGTGAATGTACTGCCTTTCAGATTTTCGGCATTGACAGTAAGTTCGGTCGTACCGTCAACGTCATAGAATTTAACGGAACCGAATGCGTTATCTCCGACGTCGGCGACAGTACTCGGAACAATCAGTTTTGTAAGCTTGCAATTGCCGAATGCTCCGTTTTCAATGGATTTGACACCTTCACTTATTATTACGGTTTTGAGCGATGTACAATCGTTAAATTCCTGCTGTCTGATGGTTGTTACAGTACCCGGTACAGTAACTGTTTCGAGACTCTTACAGCCGTCGAATGCATCCTCTCCGATATTTGTGAGAGTATCTGGGAGAGTGATGATGAGATTTGCACACTGTTTGAATGCATCCTTTCCGATGGAAGTGAGAGAATTCACATTTGCCGAAGTCAATTTACTGCAGTTGCAGAATGCGCTCTCTCCGATACTCGTGATGCCGGGAGCAGATACGGATTTGAGATTTACACAGCTTTGGAATGCAGAATTTCCGATTTCTGTGACACCTTCTCCGATAATAACATCGGTGAAACAGTCCATATCTTTGAACATACAGCTACCTACGTTGCATTTAACCGTCAGAGTGATTCCGCTGCAATTGCCGAATGCATTACTGCCGATCTCTGTGACACCTTTACCTATTGTAACATCTTTCAGATCGGTACATCCGTTAAATGCTTCAGATCCGACGGATGTGACTGAATCCGGAATAATTACGGAACTGAATGATTTGCAGTCTTTGAATGTGTCCTCTCCGATACCTGTGAGAGTATCAGGAAGAGCCATACAGAGCGATGCACAGCCGTCGAATGCATGTTTTCCGATGGTTTTAACTGAATTTATATCTGTCACAGAAGTCAGATTGGTACAGCCGCTGAATGCCCTGTCTTCGACGGATACGACGGAATCCGTTCCTGTTACGGAAGTCAGATTGGTACAGCCGCTGAATGCATTCTCTCCGATACTCGTGACACCTTCCCCGATAACTACGTTGGTGAAGTAGTCCTTGTTTTGGAACATTTTTCCTGCGGGGCATTTAACCGTCAGGGTAATTCCGCTGCAATTGCCGAATGCATCACTGCCGATTTCTGTTACACCTTTACCTATTGTAACATCTTTCAGATCGGTACATCCGTTAAATGCTTTAGATCCGATGTTTTTGACAGAATCGGAAATAATTACGGATTTGAGTGAATTACAGTCTTTGAATGCATTCTCTCCGACGGACGTAACTTTGTGTATAATGCCGCCGTTTTCAACAGTCGACGGGATTTCCAACTTATCGATCGAACCGTCGTATCCGGATACAACAACTTCACCTGTACCTGTTACGGCGGTGTACTTAATTCCGTCTTTAGTGAATGCGACTTTTGTCAGTTTCCCGTCGGTACCTGTAAATGTACTGCCTTTCAGATTTTCGTTATTGACAGTAAGTTCGGTCGTACCGTCAGTGCCGTAAAATTTGATCGGTACATGTTCTGGATTAAGGTCTGTGAATGCATTGCTTTCGACCTTTGTTAATTTACTTCCGAATGTTATGTCTTTGAGGCTTGTACAACCTCCGAATGCATTTGCACCGATGGATGTGACTGAATCCGGCACATTTACGGATGAAAGTTTTTCACAATAGAGGAATGCGGAGTTTCCGATACTCGTGACAGAATCAGGGATGGTTACAGATGTAAGTGATTTGCAATTCGTAAATACGCCTGTTTCGATTGATGTGACGGAATTCGGAATGGTTACAGATGTGAGCGATATACATTGAACGAATGCTCCGCTTCCGATTGATGTAACAGAATCGGGGATGATTACAGATGCGAGATAGGGGCAATTGAAAAATGCTTCAGACCCGATGTTTTTGACAGAATCAGGAATGATTACAGATGTTAAAACGCATCCCCGGAATGCACCATCTCCGATTGATGTAACAGAATCGGGGATGGTTACAGATCCAAGAGATGTGCAATCTCTGAATGTTTCTTTCCCGATTGATGTGACAGAATTCGGGATACTTACAGATGCAAGGTGTGTGCATTCACGGAATGCGCCTTCTCCGACGGATGTAACAGATTTCGGAATAGTTACGGATGTGAGGAGCGAACAGAGTTGGAATGCTCCATTTCCGATTGTTATTACAGATTCGGGAATATTTACAGACTCAATGCAATCACAATGATAAAACGCCTCATTTCCGATTGTTGTGACAGTGTCCGGAATTTTTACAGATTTGGGGCCGTTCTTTTCGAGACCGTAAAATGCTTTGTCTCCTATGGATGTGACTTTGTAGGTACCGACAGCCGACGGAATTGTCAAATCGATCGGTCCGCCACTGTATCCGGATACAGCGACTTCATTCCCGCCCGTTATGGTGTACTCGATTCCGTCTGCAGTGAATCCGACCTTCACGAGTTTTCCGTCACCTAAATCTTTGAATGTATTTCCTTTCAGATTTTCGGGGTTGACATCAAATGGGGTTGTACCGCCGGTGTCATAGAATGTAATGCCTCCGAATGCATCGCTGCCGATGCTGTTAATTCCGTTTCCGAAGGTCACCGATGTGAGATTACTGCAGCCCCTGAATGCTTTACTTCCGATACCGGCAACAGTATCCGGAATTTTTACAGACGTAAGACTGCTGGAATCACAGAATGCATTATCTCCGATAGATGTAACAGTGTATTTGATGCCGTATTCAACGGTTGACGGAATTGTCAAATCAGTTGAGTCGCCGGTGTATCCGGATACGGAGACCTTATCTGTATCTGATATTACGGTGTACTTAATCCCGTCTTTAATGAAATCGGTAACGACCTTCGCAAGTTTTCCGTTATCGAAGCCTTCAAATGCATTTCCTTTCAGATTGTCGACATTGACAGTGAATACAGTTATGCGGTCGCCGTCATAGAATGTAATGCCTCCGAATGCATCGCTGCTGATGCTGTTAATTCCGTTTCCGAAGGTCACCGATGTGAGGCCGCTGCATGCGCCGAATGCATATTCTCCGATGGTTTTGACAGAACCCGGTATATTCACAGATTTGAGTGCAGTGCAATTTGCAAATGCATATTTTCCAATGGTTTCGACACCGTCCCCGATAGTTACTGTTTCGAGACTTTCACAACTCCGATTCCAATAGCGTCCGAATGCATGTTCTCCGATGGTTTTGACAGAACCCGGTATATTCACGGACTTGAGTGCGACGCATCCTACGAATGCATATTCTCCGATGGTTTCGACACCGTCCCCGATAGTTACTGTTTCGAGACTTTTACAACTATAGTAGCTTTCAGTGATTCCAAATGCAAATCCTCCGATGGTTTTGACAGAACCCGGTATATTCACAGATTTGAGTTCAGAGCATCCTTCGAATGCACGATATCCGATTGATGTGACAGAATCGGGAATGGTTACAGATGTGAGTGAGTCGCAAATATTGAATGCTTTATTTCCGATTGCAGTAACTGTCTTCCCGCCGAGTTTATCAGGGATAGTTATGTCGCCTCCGCTGCCTTTGTATTTGGTTATTGTTGCGTTGCCGTCGGTAACAGTGTAAGTGTAATCGCCTTCTGTTTCGGCATCTGCATCATCCGCCGCTACAATCAGCAGAGAACATCCGACGATCAGCAATGCAAGAAACAACGTAACCGTCAGCAGATTATGCGAACGGAAAAGGCAGTGCTTTTCATGCCCCTCCCGTCTGTGTTTGATTCCGGAGCGGGATGTCTGCCGACTGCATCCGCTCTCGGCTTTAGTGTCGATTGTCATTTTACTGTTTAAAGATTTTTTCCACATTAAAATCTTACCCGAATTACATCCGCATAACCGTCCCTGTAAATCTTAAAACCGATGCTTATACCGAATACAAATTCAGACGGACGCGTCGGCAGGATATATTCCGGCGGATACATACAGATTGAAAAGTACAACAGGAAATCGGTTTTTGTTAACTTCAGGCGAATCTCACCGGAAGAAACTGTGACGTGATTAAAGAAAAAAGAGGGATATTCTCCGGCCTTCGGTCGGAGAATATCCGCTCACGGGCGTTTGTATGCGAC
>CAVIAJ010000016.1:0-35209 GCA_963640855.1 Candidatus Methanomethylophilaceae archaeon | reverse complement strand
AAGCGGCAAAGGTTCGGAACTGACTGTGTATGGTACCGCAATCCGGAAACTTATGTTACAGGTAGACTTTAATTCAGTGAGAAGGTGACAACCCATCTGCCGTTTTTCTTTGAACCTTCTTTTTCTAAAAGACCGCGTTCTTTCAATACAGACACAATTTTCTTAACCCCGCCCAACGAAACTGTCGTACTGTCAGAGGTTTCCTGCAAAGTTGCATACGGGTGTTCTTCAAGATAATCAAGCACCGACCTCTGATTCGGCGTCAATGTCATTACCGAACGCTCCATTGCTTTTCTGGACTGTACATACCCGGGTTCGAATGCAAACGGGATGTTTACATCAAGGAAATTCGGACTGATTTTAAAGGCATCTCTGCCGCATTTATCCAAAATGGTAATTACTCCGTGGCCGGTCTGTTCGGCATAACCTGCGGCAAAGAATACAGTGAGAAGACCTTTGTTGACCGGTGCGCTGTGACCCTTAAAGAAATCTTCCTCAGACAGTTCGAAAGGAAGCCCGCCGTATGATGTGATGGTGATACGATCGTCGAACAGGTAGACTGCAGGCGGATATCCTTCCCTCCAGGAATTGTGAAGACATGCGTTGACCCATGCTTCTCTGAACGCATCAAATGGGAATAATGATGTTTCTTTCCTCTGTCCGCCCCCGAGCTCGACTTTCATCTGATTGAGAGAATCCATATAATCGAGTACCTCGGACATACAAATGAGCATACTTTTTCCGGAGTACTCTCTGCGTTCGGACATTGATGATTTGTCAGTTCCGGCGAAACACACTACTTTCAGGGCATGGGGGTTCTGATCTGAGAGGATCTCAGCCATGATGTTGAATTCTCCGGATTCGTTCAGTAAATTGTAATTCTTATGGAAACGTTCGTCATCCGCAATATGCAGACCGCGTGAAGACAGTATAACCGTAAGGCCGCTGAAAGTCAGATCCTGACGGGGCGAACGCATTTCAACTATGAGATCGGAACTGCCGCTGGCAAGCATTTTTCTGAGCGTCATCACAGATACGCTTTCATCCGCCGATACGTTACGGAGATAGAATCTCCCGTCACAGGAATACGGTATATCGCTACCTTTGGCCGAAATTTTGACATATGTCTTTCCGTCATCGGAAACACATTCGCTGATGTCACACACAATCCCGGGCTCTACCATGTTCTTTATGTGATTGCGAAGTTCCATCAGTGAATCTCTGCCCAGATCCAATCCGACAACGTTGCCGTCATCATCCACACCGAAATAGACTGTTCCGTAGTTGTGACGGTTTAACATAGCCGTGAGCGATCTGATCCCTTTGTCCATCTGTGACATACTGAGTTTGAATTCCTGTGTTTCGGATTCGGCGCCCAGATTCATAAGGAACAGTATACTTAAAGTCTACTTAAAGTCTACTTTTAAAGTCTACTTAAGAAACAGAGGCTGTGTCGATTCTGCAGTCTCAGCATCATTATCATCGTATCCTGTTACCGTAAGAACTGCGCCGAAACGATATTCTGATTAAAAAGAATTCCACGGGAACTCCCCTTTCGGGGAGTTTCGGTACTGTCGCGAAAGACAGTACCGTATGAAATCACCGGGAATCAAAGCAACCCGCCCGCAGACACAATATGCTTTATCTACTCCCTGCACGTGGTTATTCTGTACCGCAGGGTACGGAGGTGTTTCGACGGAATCGGGAAGTTATTACGGAAGATCTCTCGTGAGATCGATTCTCGCGGGAATGATGATCGGTATCGGAGGCTGCGTCTTCATCGGATGCAGTCTGCCTAAATACGGTGTACCTTGGGTCGGAGCGATATTGTTCGCTGTGGGTCTGTGTACGATTTTCTTCTTCGGATTCGATCTTTACACCGGAAAAGTAGGATATTCGGTTAACAACAAAATCGATTATATTCCGTATCTTTTGGTAGTCATTGTAGGAAACTTCATCGGTGCTTTGATTTTAGGATTCATAGCGCCTGTCAATATTGCGGAGTATTCATCGGCACTCTTCGCAGGCAAACTGGTCGATGTAGATTACCTCAGAGTATTCTTCAAAGGTATTCTGTGCGGCATTCTGATGTTTATCGCAGCCGATTACTACAAAAAAGAGAAGAAATACCTTGCAGCTCTGATCTGTGTTCCCACTTTCATTTTAGCCGGTTTTGAACACAGCATTGCAGACATGTTCTACTTCTGGGCCGGGTACTTCGGAAACAGTACCGCATTCGCATTCGGCGACGGAATAATCTTCCTGATTGTAGTGATACTCGGCAACGCAGTCGGAGGAATCATTATTCCGTTCTGTCAGAAATTCATGTACGAAAAGGAATAATTCTGCAGGTGCCAGACAGTCAAACGTATGATTCCGCACGTTCAAACGGCGGAATTATACTTCATTTTACGCTTCGGATATCTGGATATGTTAACCGATTGAACGTTGACAACCCTTATAAACAAATAGGGATATGGGTGCGCCAGATAATCATGTGTGCACAATGTGAAATCTACCTGCCCTCTGGGGTGAACAAAAGGTATTTCTCAGCCTGCATGCTGTAAATGAGGTATTAATATGGCAGATTGGGAGACCAAAGAAATCAGAGAATTGAAAGTCGGAAGGTACGTCAACATCGATGACGAGCCCTGTAAAATCGTTTCGATTGATACATCCAAGCCCGGAAAGCACGGATCCGCAAAAGCGAACATCGTCGCAACCAGCATTTTCACCGGTGCCAAGAAATCCTTGGTCGGCCCCGTCAGCACAAAATGCCAGGTCCCTCTTATCGACAAGAGGAAAGCAACAATCCTCTACACCAACGGTTCCGAAGTTTCCGTCCTTGACGCAGAGACAAACCAGGAAGTCGTCATCGAGATCAACGCAGACCACGAGTGCTCTCTCGACCCCGGTGCGGAAATCCTGTACATTGTCGCAATGGACAGAATGAAACTCCTGTGAGGGGATTCGGATGCCGTACGGAATGACGTTTGCCGATGCCGAATCCGATTACAATGATGCGGACATCTGCATCTACGGAATCCCGTATGACAAAACCGCCTGTTTCAAATCGGGTGCCAGAGAGGCACCCGGTGCGATCAGGCGCGCTTCTTATAATTTCGAACAGACACACTTCGAACACGGAATGCACCAGGACCTCCCGAACATTTACGACGGAGGAAATTCCGATGACTTCTTCCTCCCCGAGGATGTGTTCGATGACGTGAAATTTATGATGAAACCCGCAATCGACGACGGAAAATTCACGATTGCAATGGGCGGAGATCACACCGTAAACATTCCGATTATTCAGTGCTTTGAGAAAAAAGACATTGCATTGATTTCGGTCGATGCGCACCTCGACTACAGGGACGAATACATGGGGATTAAAAACAACCATGCGTGCATCACCAGGAGAGCATCCGAGCATCTCGGGACAGACAATGTGTTTGTTCTCGGAATCCGTTCCGTATCCGACGATGAACTTGATTCGGAAACAGTGATTCCCTACATCGATGCCTATCAGATTTACGAAAAGGGTATCGAATGGGCTGTGAAACAGGCCCTTGACACAGTCAAAAACGAGAAGGTCTACATCACATTGGATATCGACGGCATCGACCCCGCATTCGCACCCGGTACCGGTACACCGGAACCTTTCGGTCTGCATCCGATGGATGTGAAGAAACTCATCGACATGACAGGCGACCGCTTGGTCGGGTTTGATGTTGTGGAAGTTTCGCCCCCGTACGATCCTGCGGGAATAACATCTATGCTCGCGGCGAGATATATCAAAGAAGTTATCGCCGTTCACGCAAAATCGCTCAGGTGCTGAGGTAATTCTCTATTTCCTCTGCGAATTCTTCCGCAAGCGATACCGCCGCATCGGAATCGTCGGATTCCGCGATTATTCTGAGCTTCTCTTCCGTACCGGAAGGTCTTATCGACACAATACCGTCGGCCGTCGTAATGCGGACACCGTCCATCCAATCGCTGACGGTCAATGAATGCAGTTCGGAGATCATCTCGATTGCCGCCGATTTCATACCGTCGGGACAGTCTACGTCTCTCCTCTCGACAATATATTTCGGAAGTTCGGAAACCTGTACGCTGAGCGATCCGTTCTTCGCAATTGCATTAAGCATCCTTACAACTGCGATACATGAATCGGAACAGAGCTGATGGTCTGCGAATATGTGTCCGCCCATAGGGTCTGCACCGAACGCCGCCGAAGTTTCTTTGATTTTGTCGATTACGTTCAGCGTATTCGGTTTCGATTTTGCCGACTTTCCGCCTTGTTTTTCAATGATACCGTCAATCTTCTCAGACATATCCGATGTGGTGACAATAACAGAACCCGGACGTACCGACTGAATATACGCAGACAGAATCGTAACGGCCTGTTCCGCACTTAGGCACTCGCCTTCATCGGTAACAAATCTGACATGATCTCCGTTGACATCCATAGCTATTCCTATGTCCGCACCGTTGATTTTTATAAGTTCCACAAGATCGTTGACAGTGCCCTGTACCATCCAATCTGTTCTTCCCGGACGGTCGGCATACAAATCCGAATTCAGCGTCACAGTCTTCACATTGAGCATTCTCAGAATCTCAGGTAGAACGTATGCGGACGGACCGTTTGCACAATCCAACACCGCGGACAGTCCCGCCCTTTTGATTGACTGCACATCCGTATTTTTCAGAAGAGTCTCAATGTAAGGCCTGTATGCAATATCCCTCATATCGCGGACACTGCCTATCTCCGAAGCCTCTTTGGCCTTCATCGGTTCGTTGTAAAATGATTCTATCTTCGACCTTCCGCCTTCGGAAAGTGCGACACCGTCGCTGAAAATACATTTGACACTTACTATGTCCTCACTTCCGTCGAAAGAAATGATGGAAATTCCTCCGATGACATAGTCGTTGTCTCTTACAAACATCTGCATCACGGACAGAGGCATTATGCCCATATCCAATACGTCGCATCCGCTCGCCGTAAGGCCTGCCGTAACGGATTCTTTGATCATGTCCGATATGACGCGGCCGTCCGTAACCAATGCCAACGTACCGTCGAAGTACCTGCCGACGGCTTTACCCAATTGTACTGCGGCGTCAACGGTCAGTTCGTCCCTGACGCTTCCGCGTATTCCTTTGGCATCGAACAGTCCGACCATGATAATCCCGGCTGTGTTAAGACAATCACATAGGTGAAATGCTTACGACATTGTTTCCGCGGAGAACAACGGTGCCGAGTCTCCTTTCCTCTGCGGCTGCCGTTCTCTCGACGGTTTCGTCAAGAACCATGTTCATGTACTCGTCATATCCCGTGAGTTTTCCTTCGAGAACCCTTCCGTCCTTGAGGAGGAGGGATATGCGTTTATCCACTGTCTTTTCCAATAAAGCGAGGGGCATGACCATGTCTATCAGAAGAACCGAACGGAACAGCGGATATATATGTTTGCGTTCCGGCAAAACGGTGTTTTCCGATTAACTGGAATATAATCGCCTGTATGGAATACATTGACGAAAAGAACCGATTGACAATTCATACTTTTAAAGAGTTTATGTTTTTATAGACAGTATTCCCTAACGTCGCTTATAACAACTTGAGGAATTTTATAATGTCTGAAAGCAAAAACGGTTCGGCAACTATGGGAAAGGTTGTCGGTGACTACGTCATCGAACTTCCCGTCATCAGAGTAGTGGATTTTGAAAAGGCTCTCAGGTATTTCGAGGAAAATTACGGTAAATTTTCACCGAAATTCGGATGTACAACGACTGCGAAAAAACTCTCAAACGGTCACACGGTCGTAGGCCGTTCGTACGATCTTTCATACAGTTTCGCTCCTGCGTACATTGTGCGCACGGCGATTCCCGGTCACCTTAAGACCGTGGGTGTCGCATACAACGGATTCAAAGGAGCTCCTTTTGAAGATGTCAAGAAAAACGGACTGAGCGAAACGGAATTGCTTACGGTGTACTGCATGTCGGGAGATGTCCTCAACGAGAAAGGATTCTACATCGAAGCCAACATGAGAGATACACAGCCCGCGGATACGGGAATCAAAGAATGCAGCGGCACCAATCCCAGTGCGAAACTCAGGCTTTCATTCGCAACACTCATCAGATATCTCGGTGAGAGAGCATCTACCGTAGACGAAGCACTCGAAATCGCAAAAACACTCGACGTTTACGGATTTAAAACAGAAAAACTCAGCTGGAGCGGAGGTCTCTTCATGGCCGACGCAACAGGCCACTACGGTGTTCTGGAACTTGTGGATAATAAGCTTGTATGGAACGATATGCAGAAAGTACAGGCAAACTTCTACCTCAGTCCCGAGTACAGAGACAGGGCGACAATCGGGGCAGGAATGGGCCGTTACGACACAGTCATGAGCGGATGGGATGCGGTCGACAGCAAGCAGGATATGCTCAATCTCATAAAGAAGGTCAGATACCTTCAGACACTCGACCCCGAAACATGTCAGTTCGATACCGTCGGAGAACTCGCCGGTAGCGTTATCGACGGCAGGACATACTACATCAAGGACGTCCTTGACGGAAAGAACAGAGATCTGCTGATGGAATATCAGAAGAAACATATCGAGACAGTAAGATGCCTCTCACTTGAAGAAATGAGAGAAATGAATGATATCTGGCTCTCTGCATATCAGACCGTTATCGACTGTAATGAACGCACAATCCGTGTGCAGTTCTTCGAAGACAGCCGCCTTGTTTACTATCTTTCGGTAGACGACGTTGCCTGAAACACAGACAGACTGCGGACATGCCGAATGCATGTCCGCAGATTCATTTCCGTAAATACAATTCCTTCCGCATATTCTCAGTTTCGTAGAGTTCATAGTTTTATAATCGGTATGTGTTAACAGCCATCAACCGAAGAAAGGAGAATCCAAAATGACAGAGGATAAATCTTCCAGAATCAAAGGTAAAGTTGTCGGAGACTACATCATCGAGTTCCCCGTAATTACGGAAATCGATTACGAAAAAGCTCTTGAATATATCGAAGCCAACTTCGGACAGTACGGATGTACTGCCGTCGCCAAGAAAATCTCAAACGGAGATACAATTGCGGGCCGTTCCTACGATCTTATGTGGAATACATCGCCTGCGTGCATCCTCCGCACTGCAATTCCCGGACGTTACAAAACGATCGGTCTCGCATACAACGGAGTAAACGGCGAACCGTACGAGAAAATAAGAGACGAGGGAATGAAAGAAATCGACTACCTCACAGTCTACGCCATAACCGGGGATGTCCTCAACGAGAAAGGATTCTACATCGAAGCCAACATGAGAGACAACCAGCCTGAAGATACGGGAATCAAAGAATGCAGCGGTACCAATCCCGGTGCAAAAGTCAGGCTCAGTTACGCATGTGTCGCAAGATATCTCGGCGAGAGAGCGGCAAATGTCGATGAGGCACTTGAACTGATTAAAACATGCGACGTCTACGGAATCAAGAGAGACGGAATGAACTGGGGCGGCGGTTTCTACATGGCGGATGCTTCCGGACACTACGGTGTTCTGGAACTTGTGGATAATAAGCTTGTATGGAACGATATGCAGAAAGTACAGGCAAACTTCTACCTCAGTCCCGAGTACAGGGACAGAGCAACACTCGGTTCCGGTTTCGGACGCTACGACACGGTCATGAACGGATGGGATGCAGTCGACAGCGAAAACGACATGTCGCGCCTCATGAAGAAAGTAAGATATCTTCAGATTCTCGACCCTGACACATGCGAGTTCAACCCTGTGTCGGAGATTACAGGCGCCGAAGTCGACGGAAAGAAATACTTCATCAAAGACGTCCTCGATCCGAACAACAAAGAAATCCTGATTGCTGGACTCAGAGAGTCTTTCAAACCTCTGAGAAATCTGTCGATCGACGATATCAGAAACAACGGACATGTGTGGTTCTCCGCCTACCAGTTGGTTACCAACTGTAACAAACTGACAATGCGCGTAAGATTCTTCGAGACCAACCGCCTCAGCTATCTGATTACGTTCGACGGCACATTCTGAAAAAAATAAACCCAACGGAGCCGCAGAACCGTCTGCGGCTCCGCATTTCTGTTTCGGAATAATATCCGAATAAACGGACTTTTTAAAACATTGTTCAGTGAATTGTATAGTCAATATTTTATAGGGGCACCAGCACTCATATAATTATAACCTGAAATGGAGGAATCCACAATGGATAAAAGATTAATTGTCGGACTCTGCGCCGTCATTGTCGTTGTCGGAATCATTGTTGTATGTGCAAACACCGACATAACGAAAGACAGCAAAGAGCAGAGAATGATGGGAGAGGTTCTCGGTGAGAATGTCATCGAGCTTCCCGTAATTACCGAGATTGACTCGGCTAAAGCATTCAAATATTTCGATGAAAACTACGGAAAATATGACATCAAATACGGCTGTACCACGGTCGGTAAAGTCCTTGAGAACGGCGACATGGTTATCGGCCGTTCGGACGATCTTCCGTACAGTTATTCCCCTGCATACGTCATCCGTACCGATATCGACGGATTCTACAAGACCATCGGTATTGCATACAACGGAATCGGCGGACAGAGCTTCGAAGATGTAAAGAAAAACGGACTGAGCCAGACGGAGCTGTATATGACATATGCAGCATCAAGCGATGTCCTCAACGAGAAAGGTCTCTACCTCGAAGCGAACATGAGAGAAGGGCAGCCCGAGGAAACAGGGATGGCGGTATGCAGCGGTACCAATCCCGGAGCGGATGTCAGACTCAGTTACGCAAATGTCTGCAGATACCTCAGCGAAAGAGCCGCAACTGTAGAAGAAGCACTTGAACTGATCTACAAATGCGACGTTTACGGTCTGAAGAATGATAAATTCAACTGGGGCGGAGGAATCTTCATGGCAGACTCGACAGGTCATTACGGTGTTCTTGAAGTTGTCGATAACAAACTCGTTTGGAACGAGAAACAGCAAGGACAGGCAAACTTCTACCTCAGTCCCGAATATAAGGACAAGGCGGTATACGGCCCCGGAATCGGACGTTACAACACACTTATGGCCGGAATAGAGTCAGTCACAAGCGAGAAAGACATGCTCAACCTCATCAACAAGGTCAGATACCAGCAGATGTACGACCCCGACACATGTCAGTTTGATGCCACATCGGATCTGACAGGCGTAGATATTAACGGAAAGAAGTACACAATCAAAGATCTTGAGAATCCTGAAATCCACGAGCTCCTGACGAATGTTCTCAGACTGAACGGAGAGAAGGTCAGAAGCATGACTTTGGATGAACTGAAATCCGAAAATGTCAACTGGATTTCCGGTTATCAGATTGTCACCAACTGTAACACACAGGAGATGACGGTTCAGTTCTTCGAGGACACACGTCTCACCTACCACTTCTCACTTAATGAAGAAGAGGAGGCCTAAACTTTACACCGACCTTGGGTCTGTCGGCATCGGTGCCGGCAGACCTGAGATCGCATATTACATAATCGGAAACGCCCGAAAATCCGTTAAATCCTCCGTCTGAGCTGTATCTGTATATTTACGGTTTATACGGCTATCACTTTATATCCGAACCGCAGTCACAGTTCCGTAATATATCGATGGAGGATTGATATGGACAAAAGATTGATTATCGGGCTCTGCGCCGTTATTGTCGTTGTCGGAATCATTGTTGTATGTGTAAACACCAACACAACAAACGACAACAAGGAACAGGGCCTTATGGGAACTGTTATCGGTGACTATATAATAGAGCTCCCCGAAATTACGGAAATCGATTTTGACAAAGCACTTAAATTCTTTGAAGAAAACTACGGTCGCTACAATTTCGAAGCAGGATGTACAACCGTCGGTAAAGTCACAAAGGACGGCGATACACTCGTCGGACGTTCGTACGATCTTTACTACAGTTACTCGCCTGCATTCGTGGTACACACCGCAATCCCTGGACACTACAAGACTATCGGCATCTGCTACAACGGATTCAACGGCGCAGTAACTTTCGAAAAAGCAAAGAAGAGCGGACTGAGTGAAAAAGACCTGTACACAGTATACTGTATGTCCGGAGACGTTCTCAATGAAAAAGGATTCTATGTTGAAGCCAACATGAGAAACGCTCAGCCGGCAGATACGGGAATCAAAGAGTCCAACGGTACAAATCCCGGTGCAGATCTCAGGATGAGTTTCGCAACACTCGTCAGATACCTCGGCGAAAATGCCGCTACAGTCAACGAAGCACTTGAAATCGCAAATTCGATCGATGTATACGGATTCAAAACAGATAAAATCAGCTGGTGTGGAGGCCTCTTTTTGGCAGACGCAACAGGCCACTACGGTGTTCTGGAACTTGTGGACAATAAGCTTGTATGGAACGATATGCAACAGGCACAGGCAAACTTCTACCTCAGTCCCGAGTACAAAGACAAAGCAACACTCGGAATGGGATTCGGACGTTACGACACCGTTATGGCCGGAATCGACGCTGTTGAAAATGAAGATGATATGCGCAGCCTCATCAACAAAGTCAGGTACCTCCAGTCCAACGATCCCGATACATGTGCATTCGACCCCATAACGGAACACACAGGCGCAGTCATCGACGGCAAGACATACTACATCAAAGATATGTTCGATCCGATAAACAGAGAAATACTGGCTGAACTGATGAGAGAAAAGGCACAAAAGATTAAGACTATGTCTGTCGACGAGCTGAGGGCTGATGGCACTACGTGGCTTGCCGCTTATCAGACCATTGTCAACTGCAACGAGCGTACATTGACCGTTCAGTTCTTTGAAGACGGACGTCTTACCTACCACTTCTCACTTGATGATGAAAAGGAAGCCTAAACTTTACACCGACCTCGGGTCTGCCGATATCGATACCGGCAGACCTGCAGTCACTTATTATCATATAATTACGGAAAAACGGCAGAGGATCTCCGAAAGATCCGTCTGCCGAAAAAAGGCAAAAGAAAGTTTACGGGATTATCTCTGCTTCTTATCAATCCACGCACGGATGTCCTCTTTCTTCGTACTTCCGATTCCGAAATACTCTGAGAACTTCTTCGTTGTAGTCAATTCCGCGGACTGTCCGACACGTTTCTTGGAAACCAACCCCATATCAACCAATGCACGTACATCGTCATACACCCTCGCACCGAGGTTTCTGAACAGTTCGGACTGCATCAGAGGCTGGTTGTATGCAATTGTAACAAGAGTTTTCATCATGCCCTTGCTTATCTCTCCATCCGATGTTTTGCCGGCAACGTGCGTATAATCTTCACGAAGCTGCATCAGATATTCCTTGCCGGTTCTGATGACCTGTATTGCGCCCTCTCTTCTGCGGTAATCGTCAATCAACGATTCTCCCGCTTCGTAGACCTCGTCTTCGGTCAATCCTGTCTTCTCGGCGAGATCCCTTATGTGAAGGGGGCCGGAGGCCGAGAATAACGCGGCCTCCACGAGTCCCTTGTTGAATATCATCAAATCACCGCTTCGGCAACCTTGATCTTCTCTTCGGTATCCTCGAGTTTACCAGACGACCAATCGACCTTGATATCGATCATGATTTCACCGTAGGGAAGTTCGTCCTGCCAGATGGCGAGTTTACCGTCCCTGACCAACTGTAATGCAGACCAGAATACGGTGATGTTGTTGTCCATATCCGCTGTGTACAGATCGGTGAGCGGGAAAGCACCGGTACCGATTTTCTTTATTCTTTCCCACACGGTCTTCACATCGCTGTCGTCGATTTCTCTGTGTGCCTTGTTGTCGAACTTCTTCGGTTCCGCAGCTTTGAGCTTCTGACGTGTGATTTCTCTTGCTTCCGCAACTTCGATCTGCTTACGTGCTTCGTCGAATGCGTCGAGAAGCTCAATCATGGAAACAGGTCTCGTAGGCGTACGGGTGTAGAGTCCCTTCAGCTGAACGTTCGGTACACTCAGCATTTCCGTGTCATAGCCCATATCGAATTCCCAATCTCCGACTTCGCCGTAATCGAATATTTCGTCCCCTCTTTCGGATTCTTTTTTGGTTTCATCCGACTGAAGTTTCAGGACTTTCCATGCCATGAGTATCAGTTTGCCTGCAACGATAATATCGAACTTACTTACCGAGACTTTTCTGCTGTACAGTTTTACGAATTCTTTCAGATCGATGGCCCAGGGATCGAAATCTCCTTCCAGCACCAGACGGAATACCGTCCTGATCGATTCGTCTGTATCGTCCTGAAGCCTCTCGTGACCCTTCTCCTCACCCAGGACCTCAAGATACCTGTCGATCTTCTCGGCACTTACCGAGTCGCTTATCATCGCTTTGTGGAACAGCAAATGCTGCTCCATCTCCGTTGTTGTTGCATCCCCGTTCATTCTATCCCTTCTTTTGCCTGTTGTTCCGCAATCTTACGCTGGGCCTCTTCCTCGTATTTGGAGACTTCCAGCAGATCCGGCTGAATTATGATTTTACTTACACCGTTCGGCGGCCTTGTCACCCCTATGAGGTGGTCTGCCTTCTTCAGTGCGACGTTTCTCAACGAAACCTGTATGAACTGTGTCTTGGCGGAACTCTTCTTAATGCGCTCCGCAACTATCTCCGCGTTGACGGAATCAAGGAACATGTCCACCTCATCAAGTACGTAGAACGGCGAGGGCTGGTGTTCCTGTATTGCAAAGATAAAAGCCAATGCCGTAAGTGATTTTTCTCCTCCCGACAATGCTTCGAGTTTCAGCATCTTACCGTTCCTGGGCTTGGCATTGATGAACAATCCTCCTTTGAAAGGATCGTCTTCATCTTCGAGGGTCATCGATGCTTCTCCTCCGCCCGAAATTTCGGTGAATATCATCTTGAAGTTCTCGCTGACACCGTTGTAAACGTTCATGAACAGTCCTTTCTTCTTCGAATTGAGATTTTCCATCAGAGACGTGAGTTCCGCAATCTGTTCGGTGAGTCTGTTCACATCGCCGACGAGACGGTCGTACCTTTCTTTCTTCTCGTCGTACTCCTCGATGGAGTTCATATTAACCTTTCCGAGATCTTCGATATCTTTCTCGCATCCTCTTATCGTGCGTTTCAGAGTCTCTTCGGAGGGTATCGGCTGCTGAACTTCGAATTTGATTGTTTCGGTCTCTGCTTTGAACACTGCGATATTCTGTTCGCAGATGATGACACTGGCCTGTATGGACTGAACATATCCTTCCTTTGCATCGATCTGAGATACGGCGGATGAAAGTTCGGAATCCGCTTTGGTCTTGGTTACAAGTAATTTCTGCTTCCTGTCCCTGAGTTCGGAGATGCCGGATTCCATCTCCTCTTCCATTTTCTTCAGAGCCGTAAGTTCTATCTGAAGTTCCGCGGACTTCTTCTCGGCTTCCCCGGCTTCGGCCGTGAGCTTTGCAATATCGCTCTCATGCCTTTTGATTTCACTGTCAATGTGAGCCTTCGTGCTGTCGTAACCGGTCTTCTCCACTCTCTGTGCCGAGAGCGTATCCATAAGTTTGCCGACGGCGGTCGATGCTTTGTTGATTGTTTCCTTTGCATCGATAAGGCGTTTCTGAAGTTCCGTAGGCGCTATCTCCTCGATACGGTTCTTGACCTTCGTACGCTCGGCCTTCATTGCATTGAGTTCTTCGGAAACGGCGACTGCCTTGGCTTTCAGTTCCGCCAATTCGGCCTGTATTTTCGCATATGCTTCCTTTTTCTCCGAAACTGTCTGCGAAAGGCGCTTTCTCGATTCCCTGAGTTCCTTCAGCTGTGCTTCGAGTCCCGCAATCTTACCTTTGAGTTCGATACTTCCGGCACCTGCGTTTCTCATTCCGTCATCTGCTTCCCGAATCTGTCTGCGGATGTCGGCGAGTCTTGATTCTATATTCTGCTGCGATGCCTTTGCAGACGATATCTCTGCGGCAACCTTATCCAATTCCGTCTGCGAAGACGCACCGAATTTCAGCGTCGCATTCTGTTTCATGCTTCCGCCGGTCATCGCACCGGATGCTTCCAGCAGTTCGCCGGATTTTGTTACGATTCTTACTCCGCCCATCAGGCGTCTTCCGGTGTTGATGTTGTCGACAACGATAGTGTCCGCAAACACATACCAGAACACCGAACGGTATTCCGGCTTGAAATCCAGTAAATCGATGGCATATCCCTGCGAATCTTTGACGGCCATGATTGCTTTCGCACGGGGCTTACCTTCGGTCATCTTGTTCAGCGGGAGTAATGTCGCCCTTCCGAGATTGCTTTTCTTCAGTTCCGCAATAATGTCTGCCGCAACCTGATCGTCATCGACGACTATGTGCTGCATCTTACCGCCTGCGGCGACCGCAAGTGCGGTTTCGTATTCGGGATCGACGGATGCCAACTGTGCGACTGTACCGTGGATTCCTCTGATCAGTCCCTTGTCCCTCATCGCAAGAACGGCTGCAACGGTTTCGCTTCCGCGGGATGCTTTCTCAGACGAACGCTTCTCGATCATGAGGGTATTGTACTTCTCATTGAGTCTGCTGAGAGCGGATTTGATGTCTATCTCCTGCTTCTCGAGTTCGTTCTCCTGCGATTTGAGTGCAAGAATCCTGTTCCTGAAGGTATCGATATCGGCCACAGGGCCGGCTTCTTTCTTTACTTCCGATAAGTTGAATTCCGCGTCTTTGACCTGGAATTCCACGTTGGATAATTCTGTCTCCGCCTCACTGATCTGACGTGAAAGTTCTTCCTCTTTGGTCTCCGCTGCGGCGACTTCGGAACGTACTGCGACATCTTCTTCGGATTTCTTTTCGATGTCCGCTTCAAGTGCCTTGAGTTTTGCGTCCAATTCGGCGTGTTCACCCCCAAGGGATTCCATTTCTTCGGAAATTCTCTTTTCCTCTTCCCTGGCGGCATTGAGTTCGTCTTCTTTGGCGTTCTTTTCAATCTCAAGCTCGCTGATAGATTGGATGATGCCCTGTAACTGCGATTCGTTCTCGGCGTACTCTTCCCTGCAGACACTGAGTTCCGTTTCGATTTCGGCAATGCTGTCCCTGTCTTTGGATGCGGTATCGTCGGCCAATGCCTTGTCTATCCTGACATCTCCGATTTTTTTCTTCAGTTCTGTGTACTCCGGACCGACACGTTCCTCGATTTCCTTCTCGGTATCGGCGATGGATTGAGTACATTCCTGTATGGTCTGACTGAGGGTGCTTTTCCTTTCGTTGAGTTTTGCTATCTCGGCATTGGTTCTCTCGACGGCTTCGAGAGTCGTGTTTTTCTTCTCGATCTCGTTCATCAGATGCCTGTGTACGAGCTGCGCATTGGCCATGTCGAGTTTTTCTTTCAGGTCGATATGCTTCCTTGCAACCTCTTTCTCTTTCTCAAGCTGTCTGAGCTGTGTTTCGAGTTCTCCGATGACAATATTCGTGGATGCCATATTGGCTTCGGCTTCGGACTTTTCCCTTTCGGCTGCATTGATGTCATTGTCGTAAGATTCGATACCCGAAATCTTATCGATTACACGGCGCCTTTCCACTGCGCCCATCTTGGTGATGTCGGTGACATCTCCCTGCTGTACGAGATTGTATCCGTCTGCGGAGATTCTCGCTCTCGTGAATAACGAATCGAATTCGGCAAGATTCGATTTCTGATCGTTGATGTAGAATGATGAGTAGTAATCCTCTCCGTTGCCTGCCATCTTCACGATACGTGTGAATCTTACCTCATCGGAATCCCATGCAAGCATACGGTCGGTGTTGTCGAAGACAAGGGTGACTTTCATGAAGTCCGCCCTTCCGGAGGATTTGTTTCCGCTGTGTATAAGATCGGTCTGTTTTCCCGCACGGACGACCTTCGGACTCTTGGGTCCGAGTACGAACATTATAGCATCCGTGATATTCGATTTTCCGGAACCGTTCGGTCCCGTGACCGCCATATAACCTTCCATCAGAGGTACCGATACCTTTCCTCCGAAGGATTTGAAATTCTCCATATCTACTCTTTTCAAGTACACAGCCAACAACCCCTCACAGGGGGCGATTGCGGCAAGACCGCATGCATCCCATTTGTACGCTCACGCGCACGATAAGGTAATGCCTTATAAAGGATATAAATATATTTCAGACAGAAAGATTTTCCGGATACGGCAGATATTGTCTCAAAATATCCGTCAAAACACTTTTTCGATGATGTCCGCAACGGAATCCAAAACGTACGTGGGCTTCACATCGCTATGTTCCAGATCCTCTAATTTCGTCTCTCCCGTAAGCACGAGAACAGACGGAAGGCCGTTGTCGTAAGCCATTCTGATGTCGGTGTACAGACGGTCTCCGACCATTGCAATTTCCGAAGAATCGATACCCATTTCCGCGGCCGCCATGTCGAGAAGCAGACGGTTCGGTTTTCCGATTATCAGCGGTTCTTTCTTCAGAAGATACCTGTACATCGCGATGAATGCGCCGATATCTACATCGTAATCGTCTTCGGTCGGACAGAGGTCGTCGGGGTGTGTCGCAATGTATTCCGCGCCCCTTTTGATGAAAGCGTATGCTTTGTTTATTTTACCGTAGGTGAGCTCTCTGTCGAAAGATAAGAGAACGATATCGGGATTTTCGTCATCCAAAGGTATGCCGTATTCCCTGACGTCTTCCATGTACGATTCCGTACCTACGACATACACGGTCTTTCCGGGACGCTCGTTCTTCAGGAAACGGAGGGCTGCGGTACCGGAAGTGAGGACATTCTTCATATCCACGTCAAATCCCATTTGGGAAAGTTTGTCGAAATACTGTTTTCTTCCTTTGGATGAGTTGTTCGTCACAAACATGAAGGGAATTCCTTTCTCTTTCATCTCCCTGATGAATTCCTTAGCACCCGGGATCACGTTCATGCCTTTGTAGACGGTTCCGTCCATATCTATGGCCAATCCTCTGATCATTCCGGCAGCCTCCTGACTGTTTCCATCGTCTCCGCAAGACCTTCCCTTGCCGATTTCCTGTACACACAGGCCATCGGGTGATACGTAGGAAGGAGATTTATTTCCTTACCATTGACGTTCATCTTCTGCATTTTGTTGACAATATCTGCCATAGGTCCGTCGTAACCGATTAGATCGCATATCGCACTTCTTCCGAGTGCCACGACGACGGAACATGACGACAGTTCACTGTCCAGGAAGGGTCTGCATGCATGCATCTCTTCCGCAGTCGGATCCCTGTTTCCGGGAGGACGGCATTTGACGGTGTTTGTTATCATTACGTTCTTTCTGTCGATGCCCGCTTTCACAAATGCATCATCCAATATCTTCCCGGCTCTTCCTACGAACGGTTTTCCCGTTAGATCCTCATTCTCACCGGGTGCTTCGCCGACAAAGACAATTTTCGATGAAAGATTCCCGTCGGGAAGGACGATGTTAGTTCTGTGTTCGCACAGAGGACACAGTCTGCAGTCGGGTTCGGGAGATATCATTGATTCTCCAGGAGCTCGGATGCCCTTACGAGAGGTGTGAATTTTACGCCGATTGCTTTGAGTGCTTCGGTTCCGCCCGCTTCCCTGTCGATTACGGACATTACATCGGTGACTTCCGCACCTGCATCTCTTAAGATTCCTATGGATGTGACGGAAGAACCTGCGGATGTAATCACATCTTCAATGACAAGTACCTTCTCTCCTTCGTTCAGGACACCTTCGATCATCTTTCCGGTACCGTGGTCCTTCTTTTCCTTCCTTACCATAACATAAGGAATGCCTGTTTCCAGAGACAATGCTGCGGCAAGAGGAATCGAACCCAATACGATTCCCGCGATTCTGTCTGCGGTTATTCCCTCGTTTCTCATACGGTCCGCCATCAGTTTGGAGATGAGCCTCAGTACCCTCGGGTCTGTGCTGGCTCTTTTGATATCAATGTAATATTTCGATTTAGCACCCGATGCGAGTGTGAAATCGCCGAACTGCAGTGCACCGCAGTCCCTCAATGCTTTGCCCAATTCACTCATAAAATCACCACGGTTCTTTTTTCACACCGAGTTTGTAACCGATTATGTTCACGCCTCTGTGTATTACGAACGTTATCAGGAGTATAAACACGAATGCCCATATGTGTATTCCTTCGAAATAATTCGCGTATATGAAGTCCGGATAGAACAGCGTTGTAAGTAAAAACGCACCTATAACGAAGTCATACTGATCGAGAATAGGGGCTTTCTGACCTCTTTCCATTCCCAATCTCCTCTTAATGAATGCCCCGCACAGGTCTCCGAGCAACGCTCCAGTCGACAGACAGAACAGTATTCCCACATTCGACCAGAACGGTCCGAATCCGAAGTATGTGTCGGGATCGAACGGGTATGCGATTGCAATCTGCAGCAATCCCAGCAAAACACCCGTGAGAATTCCTCCGATGAAACCCGCCCATGATTTACCGTCGCCGAATATCCTCTTGCCTCTCCATGTTTTACCGAAGTCCATCTTGACTTTACCCCATCTCTTACCGATGAGTGCCGCATTGGAATTCGGAACATATGCCGGCAGGAACAGCCAAAGACCGACGGCCATGACCGCCAGGACATCCATGATTTCTGTCATTGTTTCCGTATACAGGCATTCAGATAATAACTAAACGGTGCTGCGCAACGTTTATATCATTTGAACAGATGTTCAATTGAACAATCATTCAAGTGATATGATGAAAAACGATGAATGCTACGGATACGACGACAGCGTGAATATGAGGAAACTGCTCGAAATGCTGCCCTCGGAATCCGATCTGTTCGACCTGTCCGATTTTTTCAAACTGTTCAGCGACAGCAGCCGTCTGAAGATTCTCTTTGTTCTGAAGGAAGGACATGAGGTGTGCGTACGTCACATATCCGAGTGTCTGGGTATGTCTATGTCCGCCGTGTCACATCAGCTTAAACCGCTGAAAGCCGCCAAGCTGATTAAGTCGAGACGCGACGGAAAAGAGGTATTCTATTCCCTTGACGACGAACATGTAAACGAACTGATTACGATTGCATCGATACACATTTCCGAGATGGAATGATTCTCATGAAGTTCGAAAATGTGAAATTGGTTTTCGGTGCGATTGTGTTCATCGCATGTATCGTCATGGAATATATCACAAAAACAGACGATAAAATCATGCTGACTGTCGCACTCATCGGTTATGCCGTAATCGCATATGATGTCATCTGGGAATCATGCGAAAACATGACCCGCGGAAGGATATTCGATGAAGAAACTCTCATGACTGCGGCAACCGTAGGTGCATTCTTCGTCGGCGCATATTCCGAAGCCGTTGCCGTTATGTTATTCTTCAAAATCGGAGAACTCATCGAAGACGCAGCCGTAGGAAAATCAAGAGGATCCGTAAAATCTCTTATGGATCTTCAGCCCGACACGGCCAATCTCGTCAGAGGCGATGAAATCATAACAGTCGCTTCCGAAGAACTCGGTATCGGCGACACTGTGCTCATCAGAGCAGGCGACAGAATACCTGCAGACGGTACGGTCATCGAAGGTTTCACATCACTTGATACGAAAAGTCTTACCGGAGAATCCGTCCCCAGGGATGTTTCGCCCGGAGATGCGGTCCTGAGCGGATGCATCAACCTCAACGGTGCGGTGAAAGTCAGAGTGGACAGAGAAGCAGGTCAATCCACCGCGTCGAGGATTATCGAGCTTATGGAAGATGCGGAGAAGAAGAAATCGAGGAGCGAGAAATTCATCACCTCATTCTCAAGATATTACACTCCGACGGTGTTCGTCATAGCGGTTCTTGTCGCAGTCATTCCTTCGGTATTCCTCGGAGAAGATCTTACGATATGGGCTTACCGTGCACTGACGATTCTTGTCATATCATGCCCGTGTGCATTGGTCATTTCGGTACCTCTCGCATTCTTCTGCGGTATCGGAAAGGCATCTTCCGAGGGTGTGCTTATCAAAGGCAGCGATTCAATCGAAGCCATGGCAGATGTAAAGACTGTTGTTATGGACAAGACCGGTACACTCACCAAGGGGATATTCGCAATATCCGGAGTATATCCTGCAGACATTTCCGAAGAAGAACTGAAGGAAATTACCGCCGCGGCAGAGGAGTTTTCAGACCACCCTATGGCGAAACCTTTCAGAAACAAAGCCGTGAAGGAACACGAAGTGACATCCGTCGAGGAAATCCCCGGAATGGGACTGAAGACAGAAATTGACGGTAAAACAGTCTGTGTCGGTAACATGAAGCTCATGGAACTCTATAATATCGAACTGATTGAGGAAAAAACCGCCGGAGTTCCGATTCATGTGTGTATCGACGGAGTATATGCGGGACACATCGTCATGGAAGATCAGATCAAAGATACATCGGTCGATGCGGTTTCACAGCTGAAGGACGAAAGCATCAGAACCGTTATGCTTACAGGCGACAGAGAATACGTCGGAAAGGCCGTTGCCGGAAGGATCGGTATCGACGACGTACACACAGATATGCTTCCGGATGACAAACTCGAGAAAGTAGAAGGTTACATCGACCCCGAAGGCAAAAAGAAACTGATGTTCGTCGGAGATGGAATCAACGATGCGCCTTCGCTTGCAAGATCGGATGTCGGAGTGGGAATGGGCGGTATCGGATCGGATGCGGCTATCGAAGCTGCGGATGTTGTCATCATGTCCGACGAACCGTCCAAGATTCCCTTTGCAATCAATCTCTCGAAGAGAGTGATGAAGACCGTCTGGGTCAACGTCATTGCGGCATTGGCCGTGAAATTCTCGTTCATGATTCTTGCAATGTCGGGACTCGTAATGATGTGGGCAGGGGTGTTTGCCGATGTGGGAATGACGGTCATATTGGTGCTTAACTCCGTCCGTATACTCGGAAAAGGTGCATTCTCGACACTGATTCACGCCGAGACATGCGAAGAAGAATCCGAGTGCGGCTGCAGTTGCGGTTGCTGTCACTGAAACTTTTCATCCGGGGTCCGTTTTTTCGGGTCCTGGATTCGGTATTCGTCGAAGAATCTTCTTATTCTTCCGATTATGTCGTAAGAACCGTCGGTATCCAATCCCGCAAGGGATGCGGCTCTGGAATCCAATACGACACATACTCCGCAGTCAGTTTCCGATCTTATCAGTCTTCCGCGGGCCTGTCTCATTTTTCTTATTGTGGGAGATTTCACGGCATGATCCCAACCGTGACCGAATCTTACATCCGCGTAACGTATCAGCGCTTCCAATTTCGCAGTGGGATAGGGATACGGAATGCCGATAATCACTGCAAGTTCCAAATCTTTATCGGGAAAATCAAGACCTTCGCTTATCCTTCCTCCGGCCACCGCAAAAAGAACACTTCCTTCGGACGTACGGAAATTATCGACGGTTTCCATCAGATCGACCTGCGACATACCTCTTCTCTCGACATACAGATCGCGTCCCATCCTTTCGGGTACGTCATCCACGAGGAAATGATTCATCATATCATAGGAAGGAAAGAACACGGCAGTGTTCTTCACTACGGATTTGACGATACGTACCGTGTTTTCTTCCAAACGTGACAGCATATCGGGATCTCTCACCATATCGTCGTGTTTTGTTGTCACTGTGTCGTCATACATCGTCAGCAGATTCGCGGGATCGAAAGGAGACATGAAACTGCGGACGGCGGCACCGTCAAGGCCCAGTTCTTCAACATATTCTTCCAACGGTTCCAACGTACCGGACATGTGAATCGAAGATCTGCAGTCTCTGAACGGTTCCGCCGCTATGTACGGATCCATGCAGTATGCTTCGAATGAAGGGTTGTCTCCGCCGTTGATCAGTTTCGCAAAGCATTCGTCTTCGCAGTCCATCCATCTTTGTAAGAATGCTCCCAACGACCTCATGTACGATCTCGGAAGTTTTCTCATCTCCTTCTTCGTCTGAACGACAATCTCTCCCAAATCGACCAGTGATTTGCATATAACGGTCAGTGAATGGGATGTTACGCCGAGGCGTGACATCAGTTCCTCCTGAAGGAAATACGGGGGAATCAGTCCGTCGTCTTCTTTGAGATATTCATCCATTGCCTCGGAGAAACATACGCGCATCGCTTCGGTGATGTCCGTAACATGTAAATCCTGAAAAACAACGGGATTGCTCCATTCGTTCGCTTCTTTATCCACGAGATCGAGTGCGTGTCTTGTGTATTCCGATGTGACTGCGTCGCGGAGATAATCAGGCATATTGTGTGCCTCGTCGATTATTGTCACCAAATCGGACATCAGAACGTCCATCCACTCGAGAAATGCCATTCTTGCCGCAGGTATGACCAAAAAAGGATACGGTGCGCAGACAACATCCGCGAACGGAAGAACCAGTTTACTCATTTCATACGGGCAGATGCCCGATTCGAGACACATTTTGCGGAATGTTTCCGGTTCCGGCATACTTTTTCTCAGACCGGCTACGAAACGGTTGATGTCCACGGTATCGATTTTATCGAAAAACGGACAGCCTTTGTCCGTTCCTTTCTTTTTCTTGAATTCCGAACACCATTTGGATAATTCATCGGGAGAACCCGAAGCGATTTCGGGATCGTTTCCCATCATCGGACATGTAGTCGGACCTCTTCCCTGGATCGCCATGCAGAACACGCTGCGTATGCTGTTGATTTTACGGGCTTCCGCGATGACCTGTTTCTGCTGTGATTTCGTTCTCGTAAGATACAGAATCTTCGACTTGTGATACATCTGATCGCTTAATACGCCGACCAGCGAACACACGGTCTTACCAGTACCCGTTCCGGATTCTATAACGGCATTGCGCCTGTCGGCTACGGCACCTCTGATGAAACCGACCAACTCCTCCTGCTCTCCGCGGGGGACGTAGGGGAAAAGCGACATGTCCGTCATGATACGGAGTAGAAATCGATAGTATATAAGTATAGAAAAGGGGGTCGCCGAACGGTCCCGGGTTTATTCCCGGGACTTTTCCGACTCACGAAATGTTTCCGCGTTCCCAGATGTCGTCGGGGAGGTCGTCGTACGTAGTGTCGCGTTCCTCCTCTTCGGCCTTCTTCTTCACGAGTCCGTCGATAAGATCCTGGATTTTCTCTCTTCTGAACAGCCAGTAATGGATTCTCCATTCCCTTCCGTCGTAGAGTGTTGTCTCCTCTCTCTCGGTCGTGAGGATTGTCGCATCCTCGAGCATATAGAATGCATCACGGTCGGCCGGCTCCAGGATGTTGTCGATGATCCTGTCCGAGTAACCGAAGAAGTTCAGGACGTGGTGCGCCAATTCGTACGCAGCCTCTTCCGGAATTCCTTCGTTGTTGGGGCTGTTCTTAATCGCCTGTGTCAGTTCTTCAACGGTCACGATGCTCCTCATTATATCACCGTTCAGAGTTTGATGAACTTCGCTTTCTCGAAACCGGCGGCATCGGTGACTTTCTTGGCAACATCGTCTTTGACATCGTGATCCACTGTAAGAACCATCACTGCGGTGCCCTTGGGCTCGTTCCTTGCGACGGCCATCTGACCGATGTTGACGTTGTTGTCTCCGAATGCCTTTCCGACTGCACCTACGACTCCGGGCTGATCCCTGTAGCGCGCTACGAAGATGTCGCTCTGAAGAGGCATGTCGAGTGGGTATCCGTTCAGTCTGATCAGACGGGGTACGTCCGCGAAGACACATCCTTTGACTTCCGTAATCTTGCCTTCGGTGTCCTCGAGCCTTACTTCTACAGCATCGTAGGGCGTGGAATCGTCGAGTTTGGACTCTTTGAATGTGATTCCTTTACTCTTGGCGATGGAGACTGCGTTAATCATGTTGGCTTCTCTGCCGATAATCCTGTTGAGTACACCGATTACCGCGAAAATACCGATTCTCTTGGTATCCTTACGGGAAACGGGTCCGCTGTAGATTACTTCCATGTTCTTTACGGGGCCGCCTACGAGCTGCTGTGCGATGCATCCCAAATCGCGTGCCAACGGAAGGAAGGATGCAATTTCAGGATCCAACTTTCCGCGGGGTGCGTTGATTGCGTTGGTGATGATTCCGTCTTTCAGGAATTTGACTGCCGCTTCCGCGACTTCCACGGCAACCCTCTCCTGTGCTTCTACGGTAGATGCACCGAGGTGGGGTGTGACGATAAGGTTGTCCAACTCAAGAAGCTTCATTTCGTCTTCGCTGAGAGGTTCGTGCTCCCATACGTCGAATGCAGCGCCTTTGATGATTCCCTCTTTGAGTGCGGTGTAGAGGTCGTCTTCGACAACGATTCCTCCGCGCGCTACGTTGACCAACATCGCGTTGGGTTTCATCTTCCTGAACTGATCGAGGTTGATCATTCCCCTTGTATCGGGGAGAAGAGGCGTGTGGATTGTCATGATATCGGAGTGCTCGATGACATCTTCCAATGTTGTGAGCTTGACACCGACTTCCTCTGCGACTTCTTTGGGAAGGTAGGGATCGTAACCGAGGAATTCCATGTTGAAGTGTTTGAGACGCCTTGCAACCTCGCTTCCGACACGGCCGACACCGATAATACCGAGTGTCTTTCCGTTGAGTTCGATTCCGGTGAATTTGCTTCTCTTCCACTCGCCCTTGTGCATGGACATGTGTGCCTGGGGGATGTTTCTTGCCAATGCCATAATCATGGCGCAGGTGTGTTCCGCGGCGGAAAGTGTGTTGGCCGCAGGTGTGTTCATTACAAGAATTCCTTTCTCGGTCGCTGCGGGAACGTCTACGTTGTCGACACCGACACCCGCACGTCCGACGACTTTGAGGTTTTTACCTGCGTCGATTACTTTTGCGGTGACTTTTGTACCGCTTCTGATAATCAGTCCGTCGTAGTCGCCGATGATACCGCAGAGCTCATCCTCAGAGAGTCCTGTTTTCACATCTACAACCATGCCTGAATCTTTCAAAATCTTAAGTCCGTCATCAGAGAGCGGATCCGAAACCAATATCTTCATCGTCATTGCATCTCCTCCAATACTTCATCCATGGCAGAGAGGAGCTCCCTGAGCATGGAAGGCGTTATATCGCCCATGTGTCCGATCCTGAACGTGGATCCCTTGACATCTCCGTAACCGTTGGAAATCTCGTATCCTTTGGATTTGAGTTTCGCGTGGAATGTGTCGAAATCGAGGTCGCCGCGATTGACCACACCTATTGTCTTGGACCTGTATCCCTCTTCGGGGAACAGCCCGTTGAATTTTTCATCCGCCCATTTTCCGACCATCGAAGCCATTTCGATGTGTCTCTTGTATCTGTGTTCCATACCCTCGGCGAGGATTTTATCCAACTGATAATCCAGGGCGTACATCAGAGATACGGGGGGCGTTGTCAGGGCGTAGTTCTCATCGGCGTTCTTCTTGAGTTTCACGAAGTCCGTGTAGAATCCTTTGTTCTTCACGTTCTTGGATTTCTCGATAATCCTGTCACTCACGACAGCAATCGCAAGTCCCGGGGGAAGTGCAAGTGCTTTCTGTGTTCCGAAGACCATCGCATCGGGACGGAGTTTCGGAAGATCGAGGTCTGCCGCCATGGCGGATGTGACTGCATCGACGATGATCAGCGAGTCGGGATTCTGTCTCCTGACCTCTTCGGCGAGTGCGGTACTGTCGCTGAGTACTCCTGTCGAAGACTCGTTGCTCACCCATGTGACTGCTTCGGTGTCCTTCGTGACTTTTCCCTGAATGTCTTCGGGTTTCATCGCTTTGCCCCAGGGGACATGGACTTCCTCAACGGTTTTGCCGTTTGCAGTCGCACACTCGATGAGTCTGTTACCGAATGAACCGTTGGAAATGCCCAGACATTTTTCCGACACCGCATTTCTGACTGCTCCTTCGATGAGGACGGTTGCCGATCCTCCGACGAGGAAAATGTCATCGTCGGTCCTGAGTGCTTTCCTCAGTTTCTCTACGATTGCACCGTGCAGGGCTTTGTATTCCTTGCATCTGTGCGTAATCATCGGCTCGGTCATTGCCTGAAGGGTCTCCTGTGCTACGTGCACGGGCCCTACGGTGAAGAGTTGTCTGCTCATTTCTATCCCTGATTTTCACATTTTACGCCGCATAGCGACGGCTGGCTACCACTGTTAACACGACCTCCTATAAAGAAGGTTGCGCGCGAGACGTCGCATATGCGTATTATGTCTTAGAGGCTCTCGAGAACCTTCTTCATCCTTGCGATACCTTCGGTGATGTCTTCCTCGCTTGCGGCGTAGGACATCCTGAAGGAACCTTCTCCGCAGGGTCCGAATGCTCTTCCGGGTGTGACTGCGACGTGTCCCTGCTGAAGGAGTGCTTCCGCGACTTTGTTCGAAGGAACGTCTTTGCTGTACCTGGGGAAGAGGTAGAACGCACCCGCAGGCCTGTTGCATTCAAGACCTTTAATCTCCGAGAGAAGGTCGAGTGCCAGATCGCGGCGCTTCTTAAATTCTTTAACCATTGCGGTCTTTGCTTCCTGAGGTCCGTTGATTGCTTCGATTGCCGCTTCCTGAACGAAGGAGGTACAGCACGTAATCGAATGTGACTGCAATTTGTTGATGGATTTCACATCATCTGCAATGAGCCAGCCTATCCTCCATCCAGTCATTGCATATGTCTTTGAAAGACCGGATACGGTGTATGTGCGTTCCCACATTCCGGGCATCGATGCCAGTGAAACGTGCTTTCCTTCGTAGAGAATGTGTTCGTAAATTTCATCCGCAAGAACGATGAGATTCTTTTCGACACAGATATCCGCAATTGCCCTGAGTGTTTCCTCAGGCTGTACGGCACCTGTGGGGTTGGAAGGTGAGTTGATGATGATTGCTTTTGTCTTGGGTGTGATTGCCGCACGTACTCTGTCGGGATTGATTACATAACCTTCCTCAAAGTATGTGGGAACATACACGGGTTTTGCACCCGCAAGAAGAACAACTGCTTCGTAAGACACCCATGCCGGATCGGGAATGATTACTTCGTCCCCGGGATCGAGATATGCCAGAGCCCACATGAAGATAGCCTGTTTTGTAGGCGTGACAAGAACATTCTGCGGTCCGCAGGGAATGCCGTTCCTTGCTTTGGTGGATTCCGCAATCGCTTTTTTCAGATCGGGAAGTCCCATCGACGGGGTGTAATGTGTGAATCCTCTGTGAAGAGAATCGACCGCAGCGTCAACGATGTTGCCCGGCGTGGCGAAATCGGGTTCTCCCAATGAGAATGAAATGATATCATTAATGCCGCTTGCCTTCATCTCGCTGACGAGATTCGATATTGCCACGGTACCCGAGGGGGGAACCGCATTCAGTCTCTGTGAAACCATAATCTCACCGTATTTCTATGGCGGTATAATCGCATCACTGATAAATAATACGGGGAGCGGAGACGTGAAAAAATCACGTCATAAGGTCCTTAAGGTGACCGTTCTTCACGGAATCCCTGATCTCCATGGCGATTCTTCCGCCGGTACTGAGTCCGGGGTAAATCAGATCGGCGTACGGCGAACCCGAAATGAACGGATTGGTTCCCGCAACGATTCTTGTGGAAATCTCGAATACCTTGAATTCAAGCTTATCGTTCACAACGGTTTCCAGACAGAACGGTCCCCACATACCGCCGAAGAGTTCGTAGGATCTCTCGACTGCATTCTCCGCCATGGTGAATGCCTTCGGAAGAAGCGATTCCCTGAGTACTGCGGGAGTGTTTCCCGTTACGACGAATGAAGGATAGAGTCCGTGACGTTTTGCGTCCTCGATGGATCCGAGTTTGTACATCTCGTCGATGTTACTTTCGTCACGCCTGTCGATGGACAGCATCTCCAGAGATCCTCCTCTCTTGAGTCTGTAACCGTCGTTTTTGAACGGTGAGTAGAAGAAATGCAGATAGTACCTAGTACCGAGGCAGTATTCCTGAATCGAATAAGGCATACTGTTATCGATGGACATCTTGAAATCGGGGTAGTCTTTGGCGATGAAGTATCCCATACCGCCTTTGGCTCCGTGGTATTTCACCATCACGGGTTCGTTGATTTCCCTTGCATCGGTGAAGACACGGGGCATATTTATTCCCGCGGATGTGAGCCACTGCCTCTCCATGTCCCTGTCCGATTCCCACTGAAGAACGGAACGGTTGCAGTAGACAGGCACCTCATAGTCCTCGAATCTCTTGGGTCCCATGTACTCTACGAATGATCCGTGGGGGATGATGATGACGTTACGGTCGTGAAGTTCCCCGACCCTTGCTTCCATATCCTCGAAATCCTTGTATTTTATGATCTCGTCGGGCTTTGCAAGCGGGAATGCATCGTAGTATCTTGTATCGTGTTTGATGGTGAGACCCAATGTCTTGAACCCCATCTTACGTGCCCCGTGGAAAATCTGAAGAGACGAGTGAGAACAGAGTGTTGCAATCGTAATGTCGTTGAGATCGTATCCGTCCAAAATTTCGTCGATTCTCTTCTTCGGGACCATAACATCTTATCGCATTCATTGATATAAACGTAATCCTACGGTATATTGCGGATATTGTGGGTAAGACAAACCCAGACAGTCAGAGAATGTCTGCGAATACTTCTTTCAGAATCTCACAGACACCGTCGGGACCGCTCTCTGTGGATACTTTATCGGCGGCATTCTTCAGAGCATCGGGAGCGTTTGCTACGGCAACTCCCGTTCCCGCCCACTCAATCATCGGAAGATCATTCATCCCGTCGCCGAACGCTATTACTTCGGATCTGTCTATTCCGAGTCTGCTGCATATGATTCCGAGGCCTGTCGATTTATCCGTGTTTCCCGGCATAATTTCGATAACATACGGCCCGGACTGCGTAACATAGAGTTCAGGATGTTTTTCCCTGATTTCAGACATAACCGAAGACACCGCATCCGGTTCCGGAATAACGACAACCTTCGGAGAAGGTTTCGGATCCCGGAGAAGATTTCCGAATTTTATTTCCGAAGTACGCGAATCGGGATCGCTTCTGAGCACGGGACAGTCTTTTTCCGTACGGATTGCACCGTTGTGGTAGCACTGCACGTAGTATCCGCGGCTGCAGGCATATGCGGCAATATCTTTCACGGTTTCCGCATCGATGAAACATTCGGAACGGAAACCGTCCTCGCAGACGGTGACGGATCCGTTATACGCTACGGTTGAAAATAAACCGCAGATTTCACCGGCGATTTTCCTCTGGGTCTCTTCCATTCTTCCGGATGCGGTAACGAAATGAATCCCCTTTCCGCAGAGTGTTGTGAGAACTTCCATGAGATTTCCGGCAGCCTTCCCGTCCGGTCCGAGTAACGTCCCGTCGAGGTCCGTCGCGATGAGTCTGTACATGATTGAAGCGGTATGACGTCTCGGATACGATTAAAACATACCGTTTCGGAGAACATCTCTTCCGAATACGTAAAATAAGAATCGGCGACCCCTCTGTCATCCTTATATACTTAGAAAACAAGACGGATACAGGCACCGATGAGGTGCTCCTCTGAAAGGAGTCGATAGTATGGATATGGAACAAATAACACCCCTGCTGGAAGATATCAAAAGGGTGCTGAACGGAAAAATCGACGACGACGAACTCTTGGCCGAATTCAGGAAATATACGGAAACCTATCGTATGAATCCCGAAGAAGCGAAGAGAGGAATCATAAGGAAACACGGCGGACCCACGCTCGAATTTGTTACGGGGGATGCCGTTGTAAAGAAAATTGCCGACCTTACGGGAACGGAACAGAATGTGGAAGTCATCGCCAAGGTGCTCGCCTCCGATAAGAGGGAGATCAACACCAAAGGAGGTCCGAAGACCATCGTCTCCGCATTCATAGGAGACGAAACAGGAAAAACATCTCTTACAATCTGGGACGGCAATGCGGAACTCGAGAAAGGTGCCGTTTACAAATTCAAAGGCTGCTACTCAAAGAAATGGAACGATAAGGTACAGCTCAATCTCGGTCAGAAGGGATCCGCCGAGAAGACGGATACAGGAATCGAAGTAAAGAACGATGCTCCCGCAAATACAGGTGAAGCGCAGGATAAGAAAATCGGCGATCTCACAGGTGCCGAATCCAATGTGAACATCGTCGGAAAGATTGTGTACGCGGAAAAGAAAGACATCACGGTCAAAGGCTCCCAGAAAAACATCTCGTCGGGAATAATCGCGGATGAGAGCGGAAGCGCATCGTTCACAATATGGGAAAACCCCCCTGAATTGGAAAAGGGTGCGGTTTACAGATTCAACGGATGCTACACCAAAAAATGGAACGACAGAATTCAGATCAATGTCGGTCAGAAAGGCACCGTTGCGAAGGCGGACGATGTCAAAATCGATCTTCCCGAAAGAGACATAACTCTCCCGTCATCCGAGATTAAAATCGGAGAAATCAGGGAAAACTCCGGAAACGTCACCGTTACGGGACGTATACTGAGCACCGAAACAAGACAGGTCACCGTCAAAGGCGAAGCCAAGACAATCTACGCGGGAATGATTGCCGACGATACCGGAAAGATACAGTTCTCCGCATGGAACGATTTCGGACTGAAAGAAGGAGAAACAATCTGCGTGAAGAATGCGTACATCCGCTCATGGCAGAGCATCCCCCAGCTGAACCTCGGAGACAGATGCGAAATCTGCAGAGTGGACGATACCTTCGACGAAGGCATTATCGGCAAAAGCAAAGAGAGAACCGTCGGAGACATCATCGCCAACGGCGGAGGAGTGGACATAACACTCAGAGGAACCGTTGTGGACGTCAAAGCCGGAAGCGGTCTGATTAAAAGATGTCCGATATGCAACCGTTCCATCCTCGATACGGGATGTTCCGCACACGGAATGCAGGACAACCCCGTTCCCGACCTCAGGATGAAACTCTCCGTCGACGACGGAACAGGTTCGATCAGTGTCATCATCAACCGTGCGCTCACCGAGAAACTGACCGGTGTCACACTCAAGATGGCAACAGACCTTGCCAAAGCACGCGGAACGGGCATAGTTTCCACGGAAATGGCCGCAAAGATTCTGATGAAGAAAATATCCGTACGCGGTAACGTGAAAATCGACGATTTCGGCCCGACTATGATTGCGGACAGTGCCGAACCCGACGATACGGATATCAAAGCCGAAGCCGCCAAACTCCTTAAAGAAATGGAGGATAAATTATGATGGCAAGAGAGACAGCATGGAGACTCTTCCCCGGAGAGCTTAATTCATCCACACTCGAAAGAAGAGGCACCGATGAAAAATCCCCTGCCTATGTGCTCACGCCCCTCGGAACAACTGTCAATAGAGTGATGATCGCGGGAGTACTCACAGACATCGAGAACAAAGGTTCCGAATCCGAACCGCTGTGGAACGGAAGGATCAACGACCCCACCGGAAACTACTACATCAGCGTCGGAAGGTATCAGCCGGAAGCCGCGGCGGTGATGGCGACGTTGGAAACACCTTCTCTTGTCGCAGTCATCGGAAAACTGAAGACATACACAACAAACGACGGACGTGTCTTTGTATCCGTACGTCCCGAACGTATCGCCAATATAACCGAGGAACAGCGCAATGTCTGGCTGCTCGAAGCTGCAAGATCCATGTGGGACAGACTTCTGAGGATGAGAGAGGCACTTCAGGTGCCCGATGCAACACCGGATATGCTCAAAGAGAAGGGATTCACGGCGCATGATGCGGAAAACATCACAGCCGCACTCGACACATACGGCATTCCCGATTCGGTCAGGTATCTGAAATGCATCCAATCCGCACTCAGAGCATTGCTTCCGGAAGAGGATATCGATCTCGGTCTTCCCGAAAACGAGAGCGATCTGCCGGATGAAATGGACGTTCCCAGCAACACCATGAACGGCGGTGCGCCCGTTGCGGATGCGGAAGATAAAGAGGACATCATACTGAGAATCCTCCAGGAACTCGATACCGATCCCCGCGGTGTGCCTGTCGACGAAATCAAGAGGCGTGCCGAGGCGGAAGGCATAACCGAAGCGGAAGTCGAAGAACTCTCCAGCGCGTTGATGGATAAGGGTCTCGTTTACGAACCCAACCTGAACTTCCTTAAAATCATATGATCAGTGACGGGGCCCTGTGCCCTGTCACCCCTTATTTTTACAATAACCACATGTCAGGGAACTGATCTCTTGATGTGTATATCATAAGAGAAACGACCATTCCGAATGCAAACTGCATCAGGGAAATCGTCCACATAACGACGGTTGCGACTCTCGGCACAAAGAGAGTGCCTAAAAGTATCGTGAATGACGAAGCCATCGCAAAAGCGAACGCCCAGATGAAATGCATACGGTGCAGACACAGATACATTGAAATCAGAGAAAAAGTCCCGGTAATCAGCTGACACATACCGATATTCTGCAGTGACAGTTTCATATCCAACGGGGTCACACCCAGTGACTTTATGATCTCCGCCCAGTTGTACTCGCCGATCAGCACTCTCAGAAAATCCATAACATTCTCGGTGAAGAAAAGCATAAACACCGACAGAATCAGGGAAATCACAGCGAATACACCCAGGAGAACGGTTGCCCAATTCAGACGTATCTCCGAAGTAGTATGGAACAACGGTCTGAAATCTTCGATGTTCGTATCGAAAACAATTCTCACACCGCATTCAGGACAATACTTGTAGTATTTCGACAGTTCTTTTCCGCAATTGGAACAGAAAATGTGTGTCCCGTCATCCTCCATGACGTATCCACAACATTGGTTGAATAAATATTGTCCGACATCGATTCCCGGATTAATCAGGGAATCGATGCCGTTAAAATGTTTTTTACTGTCTTACTGTAAACGCAATCTTAGACTTGCAGTACATCACAATGAAGATGATACCGAGGATAAGTCCGATGATGTATGTCGTAGACATAACGGTACAGACAACAAGACCGATCAGTCCGAAGATGTATCCTTTCTTCGTGAACGAAGTGATTGCGGGAACCAATGCGAACAGTGCCATCACAACAGACGCGTATCCGCCTATCGAAAACAGCGACCTGAAGAAGTTCTCCAGTTCTGCGCCGTCTTTTACGACGCCGGCATCCACCATAGTCTTTACGGTATCGGCCCACTGTGCATCTGCCACCATCTGATTCACAATCTGATCTGCAGACATGATTATGGATATACCCACAATAAGTGCGATTACAGTGTAAATCGCACAGCAGATACCGACTATGCTGAGACGGCTGTTTGCATTTGCAATTTCCATTGCAATATATTCACTCTCAGCCTGCTTTGCCGCTGTATCGCCTACAGCCGCTCCGCAGCTCTTACAGTATGTCGTTCCGGGTTCGAATTCTGCACCGCATTTGGTACAGAATGCGTCGGATTCGTCAGATTTTGCACCGCAGTTCTTACAGAATGCGGCGCCGTCATCAAGTTCCGCGCCGCAGTGGGTACAGAACTTCTGATTACTATCAACCATAGATACTGATTTGAGTTAGTAGCTAATATACATTATGATACGAACATTCGATTAACGGAATACAGCCGAAGCATAACCGACCACAGATTCGGGCTGATAATTCAGAGAATCGAATGAATCGGAATACTTCAGTAACGTTCCTTCCGCAGGTCCGATGGCGGCAATCATTGTGGCAATCGGGCCGTAACCACAGACACTCATGCCGTATGCGGAAATAATATCGTACATCCCCTGTATATCCGATGAACAGACCTTCTCCATGAATCTCAGGTCATTGGCTGTTGCCGTAGGTTTGGGAATGTAGTGAGACATATCGCTCGATGCAATCACGATTACATCGAAACCTCTGCACGCCTCACGGATTGATTTTCCGATATGCTCCGCTGCGGATATTCTCTGGTCGCTCATTATCAGCGGTACAATCTTCGCATTCGGATCGATGTATTGAATGAAAGGAACCTCCGCCTCAACGGAATGTTCGAATCTGTGTGCCTCCGCCATGACGGGAATGTCATGAGACAGTCTGTCGACAATTTCCATCTGAATCTTACATTCGCCCAAAGGTGTCAGATATGACTCGTCGCAGAGTACGGACGAGAAAGGTATGCCGTAATGATCCGGTCCGATAATCACATATGCATCGGGAAAACCGTCTTCCGCGATGCTTTTGTAAACATGCGCCGCATTCATTCCGGAGCATTGATATCCTGCATGGGGGACAACTGCGCCTCTGATACTTCTCTTTCCGGTACATTCTCCGATATTTCCGGGGCCGAGAGAATGTTCAAAACACGATCTGATACTTTCAGACAATGCGGCCTTGTCGGCCGGATAGAATCTGCCTGCGACAGCGGGATATCTCATAGAAGTTGTATGGGGTTTGAGAAGGAAAAAGTTTGAGTTCTGAGTAATCTCAGAGCTTGGATTCGAAGTCCTCGATTTCCATCGCGAAATCTGCAGGATCTTTGAGGTCTCCTCTTGCGAGAAGAACTTCCCTTGTGAGAACCCAGTAGATGCATGCGAGTGCACGCCTTCCCTTGTTGTTTGTGGGGATGACGAGGTCGACGTTCCTGGTCTCGTTGTTTGCATCGCACATTGCGATGATCGGGATTCCGATGTCGATTGCCTCTTTGAGTGCCTGCTTATCTGCCGCAGGGTCTGTACAGAGAATAACTTCGGGCTCGACGAAACCTGCGTTCATAGGGTTTGTAAGGGTTCCGGGAACGAAACGGCCTGCGAATGCAGGTGCTCCGATGGCCTTTGAGAACTCTCTTGCGGGCCTCTGTCCGTACTGCCTCGCTGAAACGACGAGGATCCTCCTGGGGTCAAAACGTGCAAGGAACTTTGCGGTTGCCCTGATCCTGTCGTCTGTTTTCTTGACGTCAAGGACGTAGAGTCCGTCCTGCCTGACCTTGTAGATGAAATCCTTCATGTCAGCGCTTTTCTGCTGTGTGCCGATGTGTACGCCGGATGTCAGGTAGATATCTTCGGCGACCAATAAGTCGGTGTTCTCCGCTTCACTCATGTGTAAACCTCATTCTCTAATGACTGTGATAGGGACCAAGTCTCTATCGAATTCCAGCATGGCGATGTCTATCGAATCCAGCATTTCTGCCGGAACATCTACGAGAACGGGTGCACCGAACGAAATCTGAAGCGCTCTTGCACCGATGATCCTAGCCTTCTCAAACCTAGTGTACTTCATAGTTCACCATAACCGGAGTATTTCGGATATTAGGGTTCTACTTATAAAGCTTGCTGTCTGTCGATACTATGTTCGATAATTATTTCGCATGACATCCGTCAGAATACATTCCGCCGAAT
>CAVIAJ010000015.1:0-36060 GCA_963640855.1 Candidatus Methanomethylophilaceae archaeon | reverse complement strand
CGAAGACAGAATGATTTCAAACTGCGGGGAAACCCGCATTCTTTCCGCCCTTAACTGGGCGGATATTTTTCTTCATTTTTAATCGGATATTTTGCTTGAAAAGTCAATTATACGAAGTTTACGGAGCACTGACACATCATATTTTCAGAACAGCTTACGAAGTCTTTATTTACGGTCACTTCGATAGAGCTGTCGGATGGGATTGAAATGGGTTCTAAGGACCTAAGCACTAGCGTCAGCTTTGCAAAGGACGTTATTAACAACGTAGTTGCAAGACTTGACGGATTCGCGGACACCGCGTTAAGCAGGTTGGAGAAATCCACAGGGATGAAATTCAGAAAGGACCGCCGCATTCACCTTGCGGGCGGACCCGGTTTCTGCATGGAAATCAGAAGATACGACAAACCTGCGGAGATCGCAGAAGTATCCGATGCCGTTCCTGCACTGCAGATTGAAGAGAAAACAGCATACGGAGAAATTCAGCCCGCAGTCGAAGAGATTTCCACTGTCAAGATATCTGCAATCGAAGAAATCGCAGAAGTACCTTCAGTCGAGGAACCTGCGGTTATCGGTGCATCAGATGCAATTGCAGAAGAGGATGTTTCCGATGTTGTCTGTGTAGCGGATGATGAAGTATCACACTTTGTATCAGATTCCGAGGATACAGTGGCAGATGATGATTTCAGTATAGTTTCCGTTCCTATGGAATTTGCAGAAGCGGCAACATCGTCGTGTGCAGCCGAACAGCCGACATTCAGTCACGAGTTCACCGTTGAGGAACCTGTCACCGAAGCTGTCGGAGAACCTGTTGACGACGGCGTCGATTACGATGATCTCTACAAAACAATCGCAGCAACAATCATCTACAACGATGTCATGCCCGCACTCGTACCGGAAGTATTCGAAGAATCTTCCGAATGCGAAGAAATCCCGGACAGTGTGATTTCGGAGTTTGAGGAACCGTATGTTCCCGAATATGTAATTTCGGAATTCGGAGAATCAACTGTTGAAGAAACAACAATCGAAGTTTCTGTGAAATATGTTCCCGAATACGTAATCACCGAATTCGGAGAGCCTGTCACAGAAGAGACTGTAGTCGAAGTTCCCGTTAAATATGTTTCCGAATACGTAATCACCGAATTCGGAGAGCCTGTCACAGAAGAGACTGTAATCGAAGTTCCCGTTAAATATGTTCCCGAATACGTAATCACCGAAATCGCAGAACCCGTTTCGGAAGAAATATCAACAGAGATTCCCGGGAAAATACAGGAAACGGCAGTCACTCCCTTCACGGATTCCGTGACGACGACCGCAACGTTCAGATTTTCATTCGCCGCAACATCCACACCCGGAAAGACCGGTTTCAGCTTCAGGATGGGTAAGAAGAAGAGTATCGAGGAATTCATCAGCGGTCCCGAGCAACCCGTTTCCAGAGGCAGCAATGCCGATTCGGCTGTTCTTGCGGAGTCACGTGACGGCAGCGGAATGACGTTAAACTGATTACGAACAGACAATCCGTCCGTTTTTCGGCGGATATCGGTCATTCGCACCGATATCCGCACTATTATTCACACTTCTCAAATTCCCTGTCTATTTATAGGGTGAAAATATATGTGGGGATCATGGAACTAGCGAATATTCTGTTGATGCTCACGGTTGTCTTCATCCTTGCGAAGTTGGCATCTCTTCTGTTCAACAGATTCGGAATACCCGGACTCGTCGGAGAGATTCTGATAGGTATCATCCTGACGATCAGCATAGGCGATCAGTCGATTGCGCAATCTTTGGGATTGTATGAGATGGCAGGCGGAGTGCGTCTGCCGGGAGAGACATACGAAACTCTCGAAGTTTTCGCTGAAATAGGCGTTATGTTCCTTCTGTTCTCCGTAGGATTGGAGACAAGCGTAAAAGATCTGATGTCTGTCGGTAAGACTGCGTTCCTTGTAGCATTACTCGGAGTCATAGTTCCGTTCATTTTCGGTTTCATCTACGTTGACTTTGTTTACATGAGCGGTAACACTCAGTACGCACTGTTCCTCGGAGCGGCCATGGTCGCGACGAGCGTAGGAATTACGGCGCGTGTGATTAAAGACAAACACTTAATCGAAGCCAAAGAATCGAGAATCATCATCGGTGCCGCGGTTATCGATGATGTGTTGGGAATGATCGTTCTCGCAATCGTTTCCGGAATGGCAGGTTCATCCGGAGATGTCGATATCGGAAACGTTATTCTGATTACAGTTGAAGCATTCGTATTCGTGATTGCGGTAATGGTATTCGCAGGTGTATTCGTACCTAAAATCTACGATGCGGTAAAGGCAAGGAGAGAAGCAAAACTGATCGAGAATCCGGATTACGTTCCTCTCAGACTTAACATGCTGGCGGTTTCCATCGCAGTATGTATCGGATTCGCATGGCTTGCGGAATTTATCGGACTCGCGGCAATCATAGGTTCGTTCCTTGCGGGAATGATCTTCGCGGATTACGCAAAAGAATGGAGACTCGAGGAAAAGGTCGAAGGAATCACAACGTTCCTTGTATCGTTCTTCTTCGTCTATGTAGGACTTATGGTGGATATCAGTGCGATTACGTCTGAAGTGATTGTTTCATTCGTTGTCGTTCTCATCCTTGCAATCATCGGAAAGTATGTCGGATGCGGTCTCGGTGCGAAGCTCGGAGATAAAACTACAGACAAACAGTCGTTCAACATCATCGGTATCGGAATGATTCCGAGAGGAGAGGTCGGTATTATCGTCGCATCAATTGGATTGGGCATATTCGGAAATGAATTCCTTCCGCTGTACACTATAGTGGTTTTGATGTCCGTAGCGACAACGATTATCGCACCTCCGCTGTTATCTGCGGTGTTTGCAAAGAAGTACAAGAACGGAGTCGTAAACTCGGAGGAGTGATTCCGGAAACTCTTTTCATACAGGGGCCGAAATCCCCTGTATCAATTGTTTTTTCTTTACTGTAGATTCCGAAAGGAAACGAAATAAAAAATCAGTCAGCGGCATACCTGAGAAAGCATCCGCTGAAACTGTAAGAATGACGTTAATCAAAACGGTCTCAGTTCATCGGTGCGAGCACGTTGAGAAGGATAACGACTACCGCGAAACCGATCGCAATACCGACAACGAGCTTGGGGCTGAGCTTCAGGGACTTGTCGTTCTCGGTATCGAAGTACCTTACGAGACCTGCCTGTGACTGGAAACCTCCATCGTTTTTCTTGGCCATAGCCGAGAGTATCGGTAGACTGTATATAAGGTTATGGAATGATTCTACTCTGTTGCATAACTAGTCCTCAGCCGTCAGAACGTTTCTTTCGTTAATGCTGATCAGGTCGGCGCGTATTCTTTTGTGTTTGTTGTAGACAATCACGGAAGCCGTGATTGTCACGGCCCTTCCTTTTCTTGTCTTGGATCTGACGTATTCTCCGATTATTCTCTTGAAATCGGAAAATGCCGATTCAATCTTCCATCTCAGGCCGTATTTCTTGACGCGGGACCATATTTCCGGCCCTTTTTCCACCCATAATTTGGCGGATTCGCCTCTGTCCATGCATCCGTTGCTGTGTGCAACGGTGTTGGATTTGAATCTGACAACGAATTCGATTTTTTTCGATTTCAGAAATATCCAGCTTTCTGACGATTCGTATGCGCTGTCGGCATACAGCGTCTTTATCCGATGGCCCTCTGCGAGGGCCATCCTGACTAACGGACGCAGCTGTGGAGAATCTCCCACATCGTCGTATGTCAGAATGTAGGCAAGGATTTCATTGGTATCGACGTCTGTCAGCGCATGTAATTTCAGCCACCCCCTGTGACCCTCGCTGACACCCCATTTTCCCTCCCTGTAAAGGGAGCTGTCGTTCAGTGTCAGGCCCGTGGAATCAACCGCAACGGTACGTTTTCTGGACACCGTGTAAGGTTTGACATATGTTGCCAGTATCTTCCCTTCGGCGTATATCGTGCAGCCCATTGATGCAATCTGACGTATGCGCCTGCAGACTGTGCTGTAATGCGGGAACGGTTTTCCCAATGTTTTCATAATGCCTTCGGCCGCTCCTGCGGCCTTTCTCAGTGTCATGCAATTGTAAGACATGAAGGTCATTATCCAGACTATCATAGAATCGCAGTAAAGGTACGGCCTTCCTTCTTTGCCGGCATTCATTTCCGACAGTTCGGATTCTATCATTCCGATCCAATTTCTTATGTCGAAAGTGCCGGCATTCATACGGACGGAGGCCTCGTTGCTGGCTTTCGTCTTCTGTATGTGGGTTTGCGGGGTTTCTTTCCCCATTTTCTGTCTGTAGATTTTTTATTCTCGCTTGCGCTAACCGGTGCTGTCATTCAATCACTAGTCCTTGGATGGCCGCTCCCTTTGTCCTGTGAAGATTTGGGGGAGCGATTTCTCCGTTTTTCTCTGTCTGGCTTTGTTTTCAAAACCTATATTTTTCCGTATGCTTTCAATAAATATATATTTAACTTTATCGAAAAAAATAAATATTATTATTGGAAATTTTCAGACAAAATGTGGTGCATAAACGGTAAAAAATAAGGTCTGAAAATACAGAAATTTGTAAAATCTGCCGTGTAACCACCGCTTTTCGGCAGATTCGCTTAGTTATGCAACAGAGTAGAATGATTCTCTCTTTTACTAACACCCTCTTTTATACTAGGTTGTCAATCGGCAGACGGTAATCATGCACTGGGCAGACGTAATCGCTAAGGAAGTCAGCGAGAAGAACGATCATCCGATCATTGCCACCGGAATCAGTCCTACGGGTATTCTCCACGTCGGCAGTCTGAGAGAGGCAATCACGGGCGAATCCGTCCGCAGTGCCCTTAAAGAACTCGGATCCGACGTAAAACTCATCTATCTCATCGATTCATTCGATCCTCTCAGGAAGAGATACGAATTCCTTCCCGAGGAATTCGAGAAGTATGTCGGTATGCCGATATGCAACATCCCCTGCCCCTGCGGTAAGCATGACAACTACGCACACCACTTCATACAGCCTTTCCTCGACGTCGTGGATTCATTGGGTGTCAACTGCGAAATCGTATGGACACATGAACTCTATAAAGAAGGAAAATTCGCGGAAACTATCGACCTTTCCATTAAGAATGTCGACAAAGTGGAAGCAATCCTCAGGGAAGTATCCGGAAGGGACAAGAAATTCACACCCTACAACCCTCTCTGCGAGAAGTGCGGCTGTTTCACCGAGCCTATCCTCGATACATACGAGTTCCCTTATGTTGAATATCAGTGTAAATGCGGACACCACGGTAAAGCGGATGTCCGTAAAATGGAAGGAAAGCTCCCCTGGAGGCTTGAGTGGCCCGCGAAGTGGAAGATATTCGGTACCGCCGTAGAACCCTTCGGAAAGGACCACGCCGCAGCCGGAGGTTCCTATGATACAGGTAAAGTCATCGTCAAAGAGATATTCGGCGGAGAAGCACCTTACCCCATTCCTTATGAGTTTGTTCAGCTGAAGATGAACGGACAGGTTGTGCAGATGCACAAATCCACGGGATCTGCGGTCACAGGTTTGGATGCAATCGGAATGACACCTCCCGAAGTACTCAACTATCTGTTCTTACGTGTAAACCCCAGCAAAGCAATCGATTTCGATTACGGAATGGGGATCCTCGATATGGAGGACGAATACGACAGAATGGAGGATCTGTTCTACAACGGAGGTTCCACCGAAGTTGAGGAAAACTCCGTACGTGCGTACGAGATTGCACAGCACAACAACGTTCCCAAGAAGATGCCTCTGCAGATTTCATGCAGACATCTCGTGAACATTGTTCAGATGGCGGACGATTTCGACGGTGTGTTGGACATTCTCAAACGTAAAGAGGATCTTTCAGGTGCGAATGAAATCGATCTCGCAAGGCTGAAACGCAGAGTTGAATGTGTGAGGTATTGGCTCAACGGATTCGCTCCCGATATGGTGAAGTTCTCACTTTGTAAAGAAATGCCTCAGGTCGATGTTTCCGATGCCGAGAAAGCGTTCTTTATGGCGTTATCCGAAAAATTCACGGCAATCGAATGGAACGCGGAAGCAATCAACGCAGCGATTGTCGAATGCGCAGTACCGATCGGTAACAAAACTGCATTCAAAGCGATGTACAAAGTTCTCATTAACATGACCAAAGGTCCGAGGCTCGGTCCTTTCCTTGAGTCCATGGATTCTGAATTTGTCATCGGAAGGATGAAAGAAGCTTCGCAGTGATTTCAGAAGGGGTTTCAAACCTCTTCTGAACAAACTCATTCCAGTAACCAATCTTTCAGCTGTACTACCCTTATTCCGTCGATATCATCGAGCGGATATCTTTCGTATGTGATGATTGTCTTCGGATAATTGTCGTTTATCGCTTTCAGCGGACGGATTTCTCTTTCCGCTGTTGTTTTATCGGCTATGCTGAGTGATACCTGATAATACGACGGTTTGCCCACGGGATCTGCAATGAAATCAATCTCATATCCGTTAATATCGCAGATTGCAACGTCGCCATAACGGTACATAAGTTCGTTAAATACGATGTTCTCAATTATGCCGTCAAGATCATTTGAATGAAACGGCAAAAGACAGTTGCGTATACCTATGTCGCTGACATAGAATTTGTCACTTGTTCTCAGATAATCTTTGGCTTTTGAATCGTATCTTTTCGCCCTTGAGAATAACAATGCTTCTTCCAGGAATTCTATGTATTGATCGACAGTCTGCGGCTGTGTTTTCATACCTTTACTTGTGATGTAGTTTGCTGTACCTCTTATGGAAGTACGGTCGCCGATATTTTTCATGAGATACTTGCATATATGTTCCATCAGGGCATTATTGCGGATTTCATGTCTGTTCTGTACATCTTTTTTGAAAACTGTATTGTATATGCCATTCAGAATGTCATTCGTCTGCCGGGGCATCTTATCAACAGACAGAGAAACTGCCGGAAATCCTCCGAAACGTATGTAGTCCTCAAGCAGTTTTTCTTTATCGTCAATTTCTCTAAATGCAATGTATTCCGAGAATGACAGTGTGTGTACACGTATCTCTATGCATCTTCCTGAAAGTTTCGTGGATAGTTTTGAAGACAGCATATCTGAATTGGAACCCGTGATGTAGATGTCTGCTTTATGGACATAGAAAGAAGATATTGCACGTTCCCATTCTGCTACATTCTGTATTTCATCAAAAAATAAGTATGCTCCCCTCAAATCACCAATTTTTGATTTGACTGCATCGACCAAATCGGAGTATGTCTGAATTGCGAGATCAGTATCATCAAAATTCATTGAAAGAATTCTGTCTTCACTTACACCAGATAATTTCAGTTCATCGATGTACATTTCCATCAGTGTCGATTTGCCACACCTGCGGATGCCGGTAATGACTTTTATGAATGGGGCATTGCGGGATGCTCTAATCAATGAGAGGTAATGTTCTCTCGGAACTGGCAATTCATTCATGTGATATGTTATGATGCATTATTATATAAATAATTTGCAAAATGATGTATTGTAAAACATCATTTTAAAAGTGAATTAAAAATTGATATGTTATAGCACATCACTTTAAAACATAAATAGAAAATGACATGTTATGAAACATCACTTAAAATCAAATTGAGAAGTAATATGTTATAACACATCAAAAAGAAAAATCAGATGTGCCGGGAATACACCCGGCACATCATCACTCACTGTAAAACACCCATATCGGTGAGTTTTTCTGGAAGATATTTGTCGGTCACATAATCGAGACCGTACTTTGCCAAAGCCTGCTGCTCAGCCTTTTTCTTCATTTCGAGCATGGCCTGAATCTCACTTACCCAGAATTCATCCTTGAATCTCGGGTCTGTAAGTTCCGCGTTCAGTGCACCTATGTCCTTATCCGACAGCTTATCCGTCGGAAGGTCGTAGTTCAGAATATCCGACGCCGTAATTCCTATGAACTGCGCCGTAGGCGTAGCGAGATAATCGGAAATGTGTGCAGTCTTAATTGCACCGTACGCAACAGACGCAAAGATACGGAACGACCACGGATCACCGTCGGTGAACACTGTCACAGGTATGCGATATTCTTCGTTCAATCTCTTGATTAAACGTCTTGTAGACCTCGTAGGCTGACCGCTCAGGTGAATAAGTGCGCAGTTGTATCTTTCGGGGAAACCGTTTTCGATCAACCTCGCAAACATACCTCCTGTCTCTATTGCCATAACAAAGTCAACACTCGGATCGACAATCTCGAAAGTCTCTTTCTCAACGGAATACGGAATTCCGAATCCTGTCTCTGCGACATCGTCCATACAGTTGAACTTGCGCATTCCCTTCTTCGTCATCGTCCTGAAGTCGATGTTACCGTAAACGTGCGAACTTCCTTCCTCGGGCCTGAGTTTGAAGTCTTCTCTCATACAGCTCGATACAGTCTCCAAATCTTCCGCAAGAAGGTTGCTTTCATCCTGTGTGTGGAATTTGGCGTGTCCCCATCCTTCCGAAATGTAGTACATTTCCCTTAAGGTGGATGACTTACCGTTTCTGATCATATCTTCAATGAAATCCACGGTGTAGACGGTCCTGAGCATCATTGTCGCACCCTGTACCGTCTTTGCGGTACGGGTTGTTTTGAGACTGCCGTATTTCCATACGTCATATCTCGGATCGAATTCGATGTTTTTCTTCGATCTCATGGGAAGTGACATTGCGGGAATATCTCCCTGATCCATCTGATTGTACAGTGAATCGATGATCTCGCTGAGATTGTTCACCGCCGCCTGCTGTCTCTCATTCATCTCCAAGATCCTCAACCTCCTCTACTTCTTCTGCATCTGTGTCGTCTTCAACGTAATCCGAATCCAATTCGGTGATTTCCATTCCTTTGATTCCCCAGTCTCCCGGAAGCATCTCGGCACCCATCACCATGACGGGGTTGATTCCCGAGACGTAAATATCATCGACGGAGAACACATCTCCCATATCTCCTGTGAGTTCGAAACTTATCTCGATATGTTTGGCCGGAGGTATCGGACCTACAGTCCATGTGACCTTGCCGTCGTCGTTCATATCCGTAAAGTATTCTCCTCCGAAGAGTGTGAGATTTACGGCGTCTTTGGGAAGTTGGGCATGCAGACTCATCTTCCTTTCGGACTGTGTGTAGTTGTAAATTGTGTATGTAACCATGCGGAGTTTCTTTTTCTTGTCTTTGACAACCGTAGGTTCAATCCAAACGACGTTCATAATCTTGGATATGGTCATATCGAGATTGGGAACAGGCTTTTTCAGGAATGCCGCAGACTTTTCCGCAAATTCAGGAAGAATTTCCTGAACGATTTCGAACTTGGCATGAGTTTTCTTTCTTCTTTCCTCTTTGTTGAGGTGACTCTTGAGACTCCTCGCACAGAGTTTGAGTGCCAATTCGATTTCACTCTGAATTTCCGGAAGATCCGCAACGGCTTCTTTACCTTCGGAAGTGAACGGAACTTTTGTCGATGCGATATGAACGAGAATAATCGCAGGTCCGAAGGGAATTCCTTTTCCTCCTCTCTGCTCCAAACCGTATCTTCTCCAGTCGATGTTGGAAACTCCTTTCGTGATAGCACATGCACCGGGTTGGAATAACAGAGGTACGCGGTTCGCGAATCTCAGAATACTTACGGGTCCGTCTGCGGGAATATCTCCTCCGTAAACGATTCCCGCTTCCACTATGAACGGATTTCCGTTAACGGACTTAGGCGCTCTTGTCACGGGCGGAGCGTAATAATCGGGACGCATTCCCTCGAGGACGTGCATTAAACCTTTCTTAATCAGCGTGTCTCCGATCGGAGAAAGACAGTCCGTCGGAGGCGCCATAATCTTCACCGATTCAATCGCTTTGATTATCGCTTTGCAGTTGTCATGAGTGAGTGCAGACGGTTTCATTTCAGGTTTTGTACCTGATTTTTCAAGAATTTCGTCGGCAATTCTCGGTGTAACTCTTGAGAAATCGTTTGTAAGGAATGCCTTGACCGTTTTCTGTTCGGAAATCTGCGTATATTTCAGAAGACTTCCGATTTCAAGACCCGTAGGATGCGGTTTGATTTCCTTCGATTTCTCGGGCATGACTTCGGTTGCCCTCTCGAAGATGTATGTCTTTCCTTCGGGATCGATGAATGTAATCTTCGAATGCGGATTCACGATGGCCGTGTTTTTGAGATATTCGAAGATGGACTGTTTTCCTGTGATGTACCTTCCCTTGATTGTGTACTCGATACTCGTACCGTGTTCTTTACCTTCCCATGCGAAAGGTTTGTCATTGGTGATGATAGGTCTGTTGACTTTGGTGTCGATAACAATATCCATTCCCCATGCGACTTCGTCCGCACCTTCGATTTTTGACTGAATGTGTGCAGGCTTACCCGTGGTGATGTATCCGTACATGACGGTGGCCGATATTCCGATACCCTGCTGTCCTCTCGACTGTCTCAGTGCATGGAATCTCGATCCGTACAGGAGACGTCCGAACACATTTCCCATCATTTTATGTACGATACCGGGTCCGTTGTCTTCTACGATTACAGTATAATCATCGTCGGGGTGACGGGTCATTTTCACAAAGATGTCTGGAAGTATTCCTGCTTCCTCACACGCATCGAGGGAGTTGTCCACCGCCTCTTTGATACCCATCAGTAACGATTTCGAACGTGAATCGAAACCCAGAATGTGTTTGTTCTTCTCGAAGAACTCCGTTACGGAGATCTCCTGCTGTTTCTTGGCCATCTTTTCAGCCGTCGAAGTCTTCTTAACTACTGTCGACGGCCCCTTCTTAATATCTTCGTCAGGGCACATCCGTTCGGAGCGATGTTGTTCCTTATATAAATCCTTTAAAATCGGAAAGAGTTTGGAAAGGGGAGTGTTTTCACTCCTCTTTCCTGCTGTCTACGACGACTGTTTCTTCATCCTCGTCGAATTTCGCACCGCATTTCGGACATACGGTGGAATCCGAAGGTACTTCCGCACCGCATTCGGAGCACTGGAAGTAATCCACCTTCTTATGTTTGAGATCCTCGGGAATGTCGATGTACGCACCGCATTTCCTGCATGAGGTCTCTCCGGGAAGAATGACGGTACCGCACTGTTTGCAGCGGCCGTATCCCTTGGGATAAAGACGTCCTTCGGCTTCCATTTTTTCTCTTGTTGCCTCAAGATTCTTCGATGCACGGCGCATGAAGAATGAGATGATAAGATACAGGAACACCGAAAGCGATACGAAGTATGCGTTACCGATGAGTGCAGTCTTCTGAATGGCGGAATCTCCTCCGACGTTGAACGCACCGTCCTTCGTTTCTTTTACGACTGTTACGGTTTTTCCGGAAGAATCGGTTTCACTTGTCGTAACCTTGAATTTGTAGATGAAGACACCGTCTGCGGGCAGACTGCCGACACTTGCGGTGTATTTGCCTCCGTTCTCCGTCATCTTTATGTAATCCGAAGACTGGCACGTGTAGTATTTGTAGAATGACAGAGCGATAGGCATACACTTGACTTCTATTCCGGAAAGTGTATCTGTTCCGTTGTAGACGACTTCAACGGCGACTCCTCCGTTCCTGTATTCCATATCGGATACGGAGACGCCGCAGTCTTCATACGAAGCCCAATCGCTGTTGTTCTGTATGTTGGGAACCGAAACGGCGAACACACCGGTTCCGGTAACGATAATGAACACACTCAGTGCAACTGCGATCATTTTCACGTTGCTGTCGCATCCGAATCTCTTCACAATGATGTGAATAAGCGCTGCAATCAGCAGGAAACCCAAACCGCAGGCAAATCTCTCGACATCCAAATAGTACAATGCAATCACACACAGTGATGCGATAACTATTCCGACGACGAGGCCCAGCGGCGACTTCGCGAATTTTTTGAAACCGGTTAACGGTTCTTCATCAGTCATTGGACGGCACAATGCATGTGCGATATATAAGAAATCTGGACGGTACCGTATTGACGGCGGAGGATGAAAGTCATATGTTCCAGACACATCTGCCGTGATAAAAAATACAGTATACGGAAAACCGTCCGTAAAAGTGACAGCAGGCAGATACGGCATCCCGTACGGTACATTCTGCCGAACACTTATCCCGCTCTGTCAGCGCATACTTCGGATTGTGTTCTGCATTGCCCTTAAATAGTGCGCATATATCCACAATATCAGAGGAGGGAGTCGTACGGCGATTGAGGATCAGATAAGAGAACTCGAAGAAGAGATCTCCAAGACCAAGTACAACAAGGCTACCGAAGGTCATATCGGTAAACTCAAAGCGAAGATCGCCCGCCTTCAGCAGGAAGACGAAAAAAGAAAGTCTTCCAAAGGAAACACCAAAGGATTCTATGTCAAGAAAGCGGGAAACGCAACCGTCGCTTTGGTGGGATTCCCGAGTGTCGGTAAATCCACACTTCTCAACCAGCTTACAGGAGCGAAATCCGAAGTCGGTGCGTATCATTTCACCACATTGGATGTCGTTCCCGGTGTGATGCTTTACAACCACGCAAAGATTCAGATTCTCGATATGCCCGGACTCATCAAGGATGCGTCGAGAGGTAAAGGAAGAGGACGTGAAGTCATCGCAGCGGCAAGGTCAGCAGATGTTATTCTTCTTGTCGTGGATGTTTTCAACCCCGATATCTCAGTCCTTTTCAACGAACTGTACAACGCGGCAATCCGTCTCAATCAGAAAAGACCCGATGTAACCATCACCGGAGGCGATCAGGGAGGTATTATCGTCAAACCTACGGTAAAACTCACCAAGATTACCAAAGAGACAATCAAAGACATGACTGCCGCATACGGTCATGTAAATGCCACCGTCGTTGTACGTGAAGACATCAATGTGGAACAGATGCTTGATGTTCTTGCGGGAAACCGCGTTTACATCAAAGCAATCATGGCAATCAACAAAGTGGATATCGTTCAGCACGATGAGTTGGACAAAGCTCTCGAACGTAACAGCATCTACAGGTGTTTCCCCGTATCCGCAGCGACAGGTCTCGGTATGGAAGAACTCAAACAGGGACTGTATGACACAATCGACATGATTCGTATTTATCTCAAGCCTCAGGGTCAGGAAGCGGATATGGATGTTCCTCTTATCGTGAAACGCGGCAATACCGTCGGAGATGTGTGTGAATTAATTCACAGACAGTTCCGTTCCAACTTCAGATATGCTATGGTTTGGGGTAAGAGTGCCAAATTCCCCGGACAGACAGTCGGTTTGGACCACGTCGTCATGGACGAAGACGTTGTCTGTATCATCGTTAAGAAGAATTTCTGATATTCTGTCCATAACCCTTATTATATGGACAGACGTTAGGCCGAATTATGATCCAACGCCCGCGCGGAACAAGGGATTTTCTCCCTGATGAGATGGAGAAGAGGAGATATTACGAAGGACGCCTGAGAGATGTCGCCAGGACATACGGTTTCAGGGAGGTTGCAACACCTATCTTCGAGGAGTCGGAACTCTTCATACTCAGGTCCGGACCCAATGTGCTGGGCGAACTCTATGCATTCAAGGACAAAGGAGACAGGGATATCGCACTCCGCCCCGAGATGACCGCGCCGGTCATCCGTATGTTCGTGAATGAAATGAGCAACGATCCCAAGCCGATTAAGATGTTCTACTTCGGTCAGTGCTTCAGATACGAAAGACCGCAGAGCGGACGTTACAGAGAATTCTTCCAATTCGGTGCCGAATTGATCGGAAATCCGAATGTCGAGTCGGATGCAGAAGTTATCTCAATGGCAGGTGCCATGATAAGATCTCTCGGACTGAAGGAATACAAGATAAGAATCGGTCACATCGGTGTTCTGAGACAGACTGTCGCAGACATAGGAGTTCCGAAAGAAAGGACTGCGGAAGTTCTTCAGAAACTCGATAAAAAGAACTACGAAGAAGCGACACCTCTTCTGAAATCCATGGGCGTTTCACAGGAATCCATCGATAAGCTGTATGACTTAACGGAAACGGTCGGAGGTCCCGAAGTTTTATCCAAAGTTCCCGGAGAAGCGGGAGACTATCTCAGGAAATTGGTCGAATTGCTTCGCGTAATGGGCATCGAAAATCCCGAAATCGATCTCGGTGTCGTGAGAGGTCTCGATTATTACACAGGAATGGTCTTCGAAGCCGAAGCACCCGCATTGGGAGCTGAAAAACAGATTTGCGGAGGAGGTTCGTACACTTTATCGGAACTCTTCGGCGGAGAGAAGGTATTCTCTACAGGATTCGCCGTAGGATTCGACAGAATTCTGCTTGCGGCGGAGAAAGAAGGTCAGGCCTATCAGAAAGAAGGAATCGACGCATACGTCGTTCCCGCATCCGATGACGTGAGATTGGAAGCGGCAAAGATCGTAACGATGCTTCGTAATGAGGGATTAAAATCAGATATCGACATTATGGGCCGTAAGATGGGTAAAGCGATGAAGTACGCTTCGCTCACCGGCGCAAGGAATGTTGTAATCATAGGTTCGAAAGAACTCGAGACCTGTTCCGTTACCGTAAGGGATATGGAGTCCGGAGAACAGAGAACCGTTAAAATCGAAAATCTCGTCGACGACCTTAAGGCCGGAAATTAAACTCAGTTTTTATCCATGGTCTGATTGAGCAGGAAATCCGCTCTTGAGACCATGGGGTTACTTCTTCTTACGTGAGTGAACTTAACATTCGGAATCATGGAAGACAGTGCTTTTGCATCGTCGTGAAGTTCTTTCATATCCGGAGATTTCACTTTGTATTCTCCGTTCATCTGTTTGATGACCAATTTCGAATCCATGACAAATTCGACGGTATCTTCCTTAAGCCTGAGAGCTTTGGTAATCGCGCAGATCAATCCTCTGTATTCTGCGTAATTGTTGGTATGAAATCCTAAAAATTCAGTATATTCGTCGATAATCTGTCCGTCTCTTGTCACAACTACGGCAAAAGCGGATTTACCGGGATTCCCGCGGGAACCCCCGTCGGAATAGACAGTCAGTGTCATTGATAGATTAACTCCTGTTTCACGGAGTTGTCGTCGTTCACAAGGATGACCTTTGCATGAATAGGTTCGTCTGTAAGTTCGAATCCCATTATGATGATTTTATCGCCGAGTTCGCAGAGGTGTGCGGCCGCGCCGTTCAATGCGATGATTCCGGAACCTCTCTTTCCGGGAAGAGTATAGGTTTCGAAGCGGTTGCCGTTGTTTACGTCGGCAATCAGTACTTTCTCGCCTACCCAAAGCCCGGATCTTTCAAGGAGTTCTTCGTCAATCGTAATGCTGCCTTCGTAATCCAGCCTCCTTTCCGCAACGGTTGCCCTGTGGATTTTGCTGCGAAGCATCGAACGCATAAACGACTCTATCTTATGCTTGCTTAAATAAACTGTCATTCCCCGATTGTCCGTCAGTAACACTGAAACGGCAAAAATGCATATTGAGTAACACGAATTTCAGAAAAGTTATTAATCATGCCGAAAGATGAAGCAGTCATGAGTTTCCAGAACAGGAAAATGGCGTTCGCTGCAATGTTCGCAGTCGGACTCTTCATGATTTCAATTATCGCAGTCATCCCCTCCGGCGTCGATGCGGCGGACGGTGCAAAATTCAGTATTACGGACGGAAAGGACAATACCGTTGAATTCAGCGGACCTGTCGATCACATCATCACAATCGGTAAAGGTGTGACGCTAAACGCAATTCAGTTGGGATATGTCGATAAGATTGTCGTCGCAGACAAGTATTCCGCAACGGATTCATCCGAACTCTTCGACGGTCTGAGAGCAAACATCGAGAAAAAGAAGACTGCGGCAGGCGGAACAATCTATTCTTCAGGTATTGACACCCTGAAGGCGGAGATTATCGATGCAGTCGATAAAGGAAATTTCGATAAGACAAAAGATGTCATCATTCTCACAGGCGGTGACTCATACATCGAAAAGAACGGCCTGAGATCATATCTGATGAACGACCTCGGACTCAGAGTTCTTGCATGGAACGATGTCAAAGATTACGACGGAATGGTCGATCTCGCAGAGAAGATGTCAATGGTTCTCAGCGGTGAGAAACTTCCCATCGTGAAAGAAATGTCTTCTGTCAAAGATACAGTGACAAAGAAACTCGCGGCCAACGGTATAACCGATGATAAAAAGGTCAAAGCCTTCTACGTCACATACAGCGGCGACGCATTCAAAGTAGGAAATGCAGGTTCGGTTACCACTGCGATGATTCAGGCTGCCGGAGGTAACGCAGTCACTATTGATACGTCCAAATCGGGTACAACATACGCCGCAAATATCACCGAACTGATTGAAAAGTACGGAAAAGATACAGTAATCTTCGCAGACAACACAGTTGCCAGCAATGAAAAGTACATGTCCGACCTCAAAACCCAGGCCGGCGACGGTATCGAAATTATCAAACTCAAAGCAATTTGGAATAACTATGCGATTGAGAGTATGGAAGGCGTCAAAATGATGGCTTCCACGATGTATCCCGAAATCTTCACAAGTTGGGACAGCGGAGAGAGCGCGGATTCCGGTAACGGTAACAACATGGCATTGTACATCGCAGTTGCAGTCATTGCGTGTATCGCCGTCGCTGCCGTAGCCGTATTCATGATGAAACGCAAGTGAAACCTTAAAGACGGATGTCGGGGATGCGGATAGAGTGTCCAAGTCAAAGAAGATACTGATTGTCATCGCGCTGCTCGTAATCGCAGCACTTATCTGTATCTATCTGGACCTTTCATGGATATCTGCGGGCAACACCTACTCCTTTGATGAAGTGTGGGATACACTCATCGGAGGAGGAACGTGGGGATCGCAGATTATCGTCCTCGATATCAATCTGCCCCGTGTCGTCATCGGGGCCGTCGTCGGCGCCGGCCTTGCCATTTCCGGCGCCGCGATGCAGGCGGTATTCAGAAACCCTCTGGCATCGCCTTACATTCTCGGATTGTCGTCGGGTGCATCTTTGGGTGCGGCCGCATCGATGATCTTCACGGTCGCATTCATTCCGTCGATGATCGTGACACCTGTTCTCGCATTCGCAACATGTTTCGTCACAATGATTGTGGTGTATTCCATGGCCCGCGTAGGCGGAGCGGTGAGGACGGAAACGCTGATCCTCTCGGGTGTGGCGGTATCTTCGCTTTTATCCGCATTGGTTTCTTTCATGACGTTCATAGCCGGAGACAAGCTCGAAGGCATTGTGTTCTGGTCTATGGGCGGACTCGGCAGGGCGAGTTGGGAAGAAATTGCATTTGCAACACCTGTCATCGCAGTCTGCTCCGTACTGCTGATGATGCAGGCGAAATCGCTGAATGCACTGATGCTCGGAGACATTCACGCAATGGATTTGGGAGTCAACGTGAAGAGCTGCAGATTATTGGTTCTGATACTTACGACAATGATTGTCGCTTCCGCAGTATCCTTCACAGGAGTCATCGGATTCATCGGTTTGGTTATACCCCACATCCTCAGGATTACGTTAGGTCCCGACAACAGAGTGATAATGCCTATCAGTCTGATTGCCGGTTCATCATTCATTCTGATTTGCGATTACATAAGTCACATCATAGCGCCTCAGTACGGAACGCTCCCGATAGGAGTTATGACCGCATTGATCGGTGCTCCCGTGTTTATCTATCTCCTTATCCGCAGGAAAAAGGAGGTGGGTTGGAATTGACGTTGGATACTGACGATATCAGATACAGATACGTCAAAAACATCGTATTGGACGGAATATCATTTTCCGTAGCAAAAGGAGAGATCCTGGGAATTCTCGGACCGAACGGATGCGGTAAGACTACGTTACTGAAAAATCTCAACAAAAACCTCAGTCCCGAATCGGGATGCGTGATGCTTGACGGTACCGATCTCGAAGAAATGAGTAAGAAAGACATCGCCAAGAAAATAGCCGTTGTCCCTCAGACCAACGAAATCAGTTTCTCATTCACCGTAAGGGATATTGTCTCAATGGGCAGGATGCCCTTTCAGGGAATGTTATCCGCCGAATCCGAAGAAGACAAAGCAATCATAGACGATGCCATCAGACAGACGGGATTGGAGAAGCTTGCGGACCGTCATATCAACACCATGAGCGGAGGCGAACGTCAGCGCGTAATAATCGCAAGAGCAATCGCTCAGACTCCCAACATTATACTGATGGACGAACCCACACTGCATTTGGATATCAGTATGCAGTTCGATGCACTGAATCTTGTACAGAAATTGGCAAGAGACAACGGAATGACGGTTGTCATTGTTTCTCACGATCTTCCTATGGTTGCAAGATACTGTGACAGAATACTGATGATTCACGACCACAGGATACACGCAATCGGAACTCCTGAGGAAGTTCTTACTCCGGAGAATATGCGTGTCGTGTTCAACGTAGACGCAGAACTCACCGTCGATCCGAAGACCGGAAGAAATACAGTGATTCTCCACGATTCCTACGGTCCGAAAGAGAGCAGATAATTTTTTACGGATTTTTCAGCGAAGAACAGAGTATTTTTACCGCAAAATACCGAAAATAAATGCAGAGAATTCTCTGTTCTGAAAATTTTGATAAAAGATGAGCGCCCCGGACGGAATTCGAATCCGTGTCGGAGCCTCGACAGGGCTCCATGATAGGCCACTACACTACCGGGGCGTATGTGGTAGGGATGAGTATATGGATTCTGTATTTAATCCTATCGTGGGTGCTGAATATCCGCGTAGGTCCGGGAAAGCCAGATGTTATTATAGTATGCAGAGAATGTGAGAATCATGGCAGAGGATATAGTCGCAGACTATATGGTGAGAGATGTCGAAACCGTAGGTCCGGAAATGACCGTCAAAGAGGTTATCGATAAAATCTGTAATTCCAACTTCCACGGTTTCCCGATTACAGAGCACGGATATCTTCTCGGATTCGTTACGGCAAAGGAACTGCTGAGGTATGCCAACCGCCCCGCGGCCACCATGAGGGAAGTAATGAAACGCGGAACGGTCTGTGTCATTCCGTCGATGAAACTCAACGATGCGACACGTGTCCTCTTCAGATACGGACTCAGGAATCTGCCTGTAGTGGATGAGAACAAGAAACTCATCGGTATCATCTCAAACATCGATATCGTAAGATCCCAGATCGAGAAGAGCAGACCGTCCAAAGTGATGACCGTAAAATCATTCCTTGAATCGCAGAACGGACTGAGGATTAGAATCGTCAACATGGATGTTCCCATGAAAGATGTACGTCCTTCGCAGAAGGACGTTTACATGGACGAACTCGTCGGAAGGCAGTATGAGATCAAGAGGGGACTCTACGAGCCGCTCATCTGTATCAAGAGGCGTACGGGATATCTCATAGTCGACGGACACCACAGAGCCATGGCGGCATATCAGCTCGGATTGGAGAGTTTCAAAGCAATTGTACTCGAACCGAACAATCTCGATGTTACGTTGGGTCTTGAAAGAACCGCGGAGAAATGGGGATTGCATACACTCGACGATGTCAATATCATCGAAGGTTCCAAACATCCGTTCATACAGGTCACGACGATGCTGATGCCCGACGAATCGTTGGGAAGTCTTACGAAGAGACTCGAAGATTCACAGTAATCTGCATCATTCCTGCGTCAATCGACATAGTTGATATATCAGTTGGAATCTCACAACATTCATGGCATTGATGTCCGTTTTGGGCAATATCAGATGTTGGGTTCTGGCGGGAGCTGTAATCGGTTTTCTGTCAGGAGACATTTTCGGTAAAAATTCCGGAGATTTTCTCACAATCGTGCTCATTCTTCTGATGTGTTTTTCACTGACGGGCCTCAGATTCAGTAAGAATGATATAACCGAAAACAGGAAGGTAATTCTGATATCGACGGTCATTGCCGTTTTTGTATCTCCGATAATGACGTTGGTCGTAGGTTCGTTCTTCGATAAGATTTACTGGGGAGGATGGGTTCTGTTGGCCTGTGTCCCGTGTGCCATCGCGGTAATTTCGGGATCTCTTCTCATGGGTGCGGATACTAAACTGATGACATTGTCAGTCACTGCAATCTATATTGTGTCGATAGTGTTCACGCCTGTTGCGGTATCTCTCCTTACGGGAGGTTCCGTGGATCCGTTAATCATTCTCAGATACGTCATACTCTTCATCGCCGTACCGATGGTTATCTCAATGCCTTTGGGTAAGCTGAAAATCCCGAAGACCGTGAATACAACGGTAATCAATTTCTGTTTCCTGGCTATGGTTATGGTTGCGTTCGGAAAATGCCGTGATGTAATCGTTTCCGATCCCGTATTCGTACTGACAATCGCAGTCGCCTGTTTCCTCAGGATACCGTTACTTCATATCACGGCGGAAATAATTCTGAAGAAAGCGGGAGTACCTGTAGCCAAACGTATTCATTACATTCTTTTACTTTGCTGGAAGAACAGCGGAATGTCTCTGGCTCTTTGTATTGCAGTGGTGCCTGACTCATCTGCGGTACTGCTTCCGGGTTCTGTGTCGCTGGTTTTTGAGCTGACCTATATGATGGTGATGATGTGGTATTACGGAAAGATAAATCCTGCATCGCCGCAGAATTGTGTTATAGAAAATTGATGTTCCGAAGGAGGAAAATCCTCCTCCGTCACACCGTTCAGAGTTTGTTCCTGAGTTCCCTGAGTCCTTCGAGGATAATCTTCTGTTCCGTCGAAGCAATCAGTTTCTTGGTCTTGATGACCGTATCGGGGTTGAGGGAGACGTAATCGATGCCCTCTCTCACGAGGAATTCGGTGAATTCGGGGTAGACCGACGGTCCCTGTCCGCAGATACCTACGGTGACGCCGTTGGCGTGTGCAACCTTAATCAGGTGGCTGATTGCCTTCTTCACTGCATCGTTCCTCTCGTCGAAGTACCCCATGCGTCCGAGAATATCGGAATCTCTGTCCGCTCCCATTGTGAGCTGCGTAAGATCGTTGGAACCGATGGAGAATCCGTCGCAGTATTTCGAGAATTCATCGGCCATGAAGATGTTCGCGGGGATTTCTGCCATGAAGTAGAGCTTGAAGTCCTTGCTTCTCTTCAGTCCGATTTCGTTCATCATCGCCGTGATCTCTTTCACTTCGTCGATTGTTCTGACGAAGGGAAGCATGACACAGAGGTTTTTCATTCCCATCTCGGTTCTTACTTTCTTGATTGCTTTGAGTTCGCAGAGGAAAGCATCCTTGTAATCGGGTGAGACGTATCTTGAGCAGCCTCTCCATCCGATCATGGGGTTGTCTTCCGACGGTTCGTAATCGGAACCGCCTTTCATGTCGCGGTACTCATTGGTCTTGAAGTCCGATGTTCTGAGAACGATCTTTCTGGGGTAGAACGCACGGCAGACCTTTCCGATACCGTCTGCGAGTTTGTTGATCATCTCATCCGCACGGCCCTCGGCAATCATTGCCATGGGGTGCTCTCCGATGTAATTTGTGAAGAGGAACTCGGATCTCATGAGTCCGACTCCGTCTACGGGGAGCGTAGCGACTTCTTCCGCTTTGGCGGGGATACTCATGTTGACATACACGCCCGTTCCCGTGATAGGTGCGGATTCGGCCATTACGACCTGTGCCGCTGCGGGTGCGGATTCGGCTGTGCTCTTCTTGGCAAGATCTCCCTTGTAAACAGTACCGGTTGTACCGTCTACGGTGATGACCTGTCCGTTCTTGAGTATGGATGTTGCGTTGGTTGTACCGACAACACACGGTGTACCCAATTCTCTTGAGATAATTGCTGCGTGGCAGGTCATTCCTCCTTCGTTGGTGACGATGGCGGCGGCTCTGCTCATTGCGGGAACCATATCGGGCATAGTCATCGTTGTAACGAGGATGTCTCCGTCTTTGACGACATCGAGGCTCATTGACATGTCGTAGATGATGACTTTACCGGAAGCGAATCCGGGACTTGCTCCGAGACCTGTCGTAAGGATGTCTTCGCTTGCGGCTTCCGATTCGATGGTTTCGTTTGTCGAAGAATCTCCGACTGCGGTGATGGGTCTTGCCTGCACGATGTAGACTTTGTTGTCCTCGATACACCACTCCATATCCATGGGTTTGTCATAGTGAATCTCAATCTGCCTTCCGATTTCCGCAACCTCGGAAACACGGCGGTCGTCGATCTTCTGAAGTTTCTGTCTGTCGTCGGGAATATCGACTTTGACGGTGTGTCCGTCTTTGGGATCCTTGGTGTATTTCCATTTCTGAGTGGAAATTCTCTTCTTCTTGACTTTCATGGTGTTCTTATCGACTTTGTAGGTATCGGGTGTAACTTCTCCTCCTACGATAGCCTCGCCGAGACCGTATCCGGCTTCGATGACTATTTCTTTAACACCGCTGTTGGGGTCGACCGTAAACATAATTCCGGAAACTTCGGAGTTGACCATCTTCTGCACAACGACTGCCAATTTGACATCCTCGTGTGCGAATCCCTGTTTCTCACGGTATGCGATTGCCCTTGCCGTGAAGAGAGAGGACCAGCATTTTCTGACTTTGTCGAAGAGATCCTCCTCACCGTGTACGTTGAGATATGTCTCCTGCTGTCCTGCGAACGATGCATCGGGAAGATCCTCTGCGGTTGCGGACGAACGTACGGCAACGAATCCTTCCTTTCCTTTTCCGAAGAGTTTGCGGTAACTGTTTACAATATCTTCTTTCAGATCCTTGGGGATCTCACAGGTCTCGAAGATCTCTCTGATCCTGTCCGATGCCGCCGCAAGACTGTCATCCGAAGCTCTGTCGATGGACTTGAGTTCGTCATTGATTTTTTCGAAGAGATTTCCTTTCTTGATGAAGTAATCATATGCGGACGTTGTGAGTACGAAAGCGTTGGGGACGGGGAAACCGGCTCTTGTGAGCTCTCCGAGGTTTGCACCCTTTCCTCCGACAATCGGGATGTCGTTCACACACAATTCATTCACGTCGACTATCTTTCTTTCCATAAATATCGCCGGTTCGAATTCAGGGGTTCTTCGATCCCCTTGAATGAACCTAGCACGTCATGGTTTAATAGGCTTTGGATACGTTTTAGTTTAAAGTAAAATATTGTAATTTTAAAATAAAATATTTTAATGATATGCTGGCTATGTAAATTGTGAATAATTTTTAGTTATGACTAAATTAACAATCTTCAAATTAATGATTTGATTGTAAGTATATGGCTGTGTCGGCGGAACTGCGCTGCGGTTTTCATCGGTGCGGAATAAAATGTGCGGTTTTATTCTATTTTCATAACAGGCGGAAACACAGACTCAGGCGGGATCGTGGCGGATCCTTTCCGGAGAATCATAAACAAATGTGTCTCAGAATCCGAGAGAAAAAAATCATACAAAGCCCGAACTGTCGGGAATAAAATTGTAAATGTGGCCGACAGCGTTTCTGAGTTCCCGTACACTTGCGCAATACAGTACAGTCAGAGACGCAGGCGGGCTTAACTGCCGGGTTCGGAATGGGACCGGGTGTTACTCCGCCGCTATGGCCGTCGTACCGAAACTGTGTATTGTCAACAAGTATATAAGGATTTATATTAACATCGTTAACAAAATACCGAACACACCGCCGATTATCTCTGTTGAGCAGTTGTTGCCGTATTTGCTGATGCGTCCGTTCGATTCCAACGTAGCACCGAGGAAACTGTCCAACATACAGCCCAAGAATCCCGCAACCATAGGGAACAGGATAACAATACTGTAATTGAATCCGAATGTGATCGTCCATCCGACAATTGCAATGAAAACCGATGCCGCAATACATGCAATCGTTCCCGTAACGGATATTCCGCCGTTGGTTCCCGGAGCTACTCTCTTCATCGTAGTGATAAGGTACGCATTCGGATCTCTCGTTCCGATTTCACTTGCAGCGGTATCCGCTGCGGCAACCGCAATGGCGGAGATGTATCCCACGGAGATCAGACTGTAATGTTCATTGAACGTAATCACATTGATCAACGCGAAAAGAATTCCCGGTAACGCCACACCGATAACGTTCTTCGCAGTACGTTCTCCGTGTGTTCCTTCCTGTACTCCTTTTTCCTTTTTCTTACTGAATTCCAGCCTGGTGGCAAAGAAACCGATTGCGGCGAACGCAATCAGCAATACCAACCAGACGAAGGAACCGCACAGACCGACGGTAAGTCCCACAACCGCAGCGGCAAGACTGCCGTCTTTGGTAAGGAAACCGAATCTGTATGCCGCAACAGACAGTATTGCCGACAGTACCGCCACACAGACGATATCCATCCATGCTTCGGAGAAAAGTAACAGGGTATCACGCTCTGAGTTTATCGAGAATCATCGACGCGTATTCGATTGCAAGTTCTTTTTCGGAAAGAGGGTAGAACATAATCTTTCCCTGAGGATACAAAGTGACTTCCATCTCTTTCCAGGACATGATGAGCATAAGTCCGCCCTCATTCCTTTTGATTTCAAACTCACCGCCGAGTATCTCCGTTGCTTTGCCGAGATCGATATCGAATGTTTCCGACGGTGAGGCCATCAGTGCCTTACCGCCGCATAATCTCGTTACATTGAATCTCATCCCGTGAGTTCCTCCATAGTCTTTATGACATTCTTCTTAAAATCTTCAAGCGAGGATTCGTTGATAATCATTGTATCGGCAAGAGCCATCGTTTCCGCCAATCCCCAGGAAATCTCACGCTTATCGCGTGCTCTGAATTCCTCAGTGTTTTTGGGAGCGTCTTCTCTGTTACGTTTCACCAATCTGTCATACCTTGTACGCTGAGAGGCGAATATTGCAACGACATGAACATCGGAAGTGAGATTTTCATATGCTCTCACTTCATCCATACTCCTGCAGCCGTCGATCATGAAGATGCTGCCGTGCATCCTTTCCACGGCACGTTTCGCCCAGATGTCGAATCCGTGTCTTTCTCTTTCGATATTGGCGAACTGTCCGACACTTAATTCACTGTCTTCCGCAGATCTTTGCGAATATGTTTCCCTGACGATGTCTCCCATCCTCAGGAAAGGAATTCCTGTGCTGTTTGCAGCACTCAGGAATTCTTCTTTGCCGGAACCCGGCATACCTGCGGTAACGATTATCTTCATTTCAATCACAGCAGATTGTCTGAGATGTTGGTGAGCTTTCTTTCGCAGTACATACACCTGAGCACCGGAGGATTCTTCGAAATTACATCAAATTCGGGTTCGATAGGTTCGCCCATATTGGTGATGCATCCGGGGTTGCTGCATTTGGCAAGACCTACCACATGATCTCCGATATCCACGTTGAATTTGCTTGCAACGTAGTAGTCGCGGATGATGACGATTGTAGCCTGAGGTGCAATCAGTGCAATCTTATCCACAGTCTCCTGATCCAATTCGCGGTCTTCGATCTTAACAACGTCTTTCCATCCGGATTCCAGTTTTTTGGAATATACGTGCATTACAACAATGACTGTAGAATCGATTGTGTTCTCATTCACACCGAGAATCTGCAGGACATTGAGTGCCTGTCCCGATGTAATGTGGTCGATAACAGTACCGTTTCTGATAGGCGCAGCCTTGATTTCCTCTGACATCAGAGTTCACCTCCCATGACGGATGCCAACAGAGCCATCCTGATGGGTATGCCGTTGAATGCCTGTTCGAAGTATTTTGCATGTTCCGTTGCATCGACTTCGGGAGCGATTTCATTCACTCTCGGCAGGGGGTGCATTACAATCAGATCTTTCTTTGCTTCCCTGAGTGCTTCGTTGTCCACCCTGTATAATCCTGCGACTTTCTTGTATTCGTCGGGATCCGGGAATCTTTCTCTCTGAATGCGTGTGACGTAAAGAACATCCGCATCCTGAATCACATCGTCGAGTCTGTCCGTAATGTAAGGGGCGCATCCTTTCGCTTTCAGAGAATCGATAATATCGTTGGGCATCTGAAGCGAATCGGGAGATACGAATGAGAGTTTCGCACCGAACATAGTGAGTGCGTGTGAGAGCGAATGCACGGTTCTTCCGTATTTCAAATCACCGAGAAGTACTACGTTGAGTCCGTCGATGCATTCTTTGGACCTTTTCATCGTGAAAAGATCGAGAAGTGTCTGTGTAGGGTGCGATCCCGCACCGTCGCCTGCGTTGATGACAGGACTTCCCGCAACATTTGCGGCAAGTCTTGCGGCACCTTCGTTGGGGTGTCTGAGCACGATTGCATCGCAGTACGTGTCGACCATTCTGATGGTGTCTGCCAATGTTTCTCCTTTTGTCATGGATGTCATCGAAGTCTGTGTTACATCCATTACGTGCAGTCCGAGTCTGTAGGCGGCACTCTCGAATGACATTCTTGTCCTTGTGGAGGGTTCGAAGAACAGATTTCCGAGAATCCTGCCTTCGAGACACTTCGTACGCTTCTCGCCTTTGGCGTAGGGAAGCATTGTTTCTGCAAGATCCATGATGCATTCCACATCCTTTCTGGAGAAGTCCCTCATGGAGACGATATCCTTTCCAAAGAGGTTCACATCGTTGCTCATGCTTTAGGGGATACCCTTCCTTACTATAAATTGTGCGTGCGAGTAGTTATTAACATCAAGAGGATACAGCGTCAATATGTTGGATGTCACAGCACACTCGCAGAGAGGCAGAGTCTGCGAGTACAGGAGATCGGATGCGTCTGTCGTAACGCCTTTTGTGATGAAAATATCGGATTGTAAAGATCCGATGCACATAACAACGGAAGGCGGTAAGAGAGTACTTCACGTCATGGATACAACGATACCGTTGGACGAAGGTCTGCTGACATCCGAATCGTCCGATGTGTATTCCGAACCCGTTCTGAAGGACGGAGTATGCGTGATAAGACTGCCGTTCGCCGGAGACATCCCCGAAGGAACGGAAGTCCTTGTCATCGCCAACGGCTATGAACTCAGGGATGATGCACGTAAGCTGGTGAAAACTGTCATCGACATCAGAGAGAAAGCGGGATACAACGTTCTTTTCTGCGCTCCGGGACTTGCGGATGCATCCAATTTGGCACTGCTGGCATATATGGGAATCGATGTGTTTGACGATTCGGTTGCAAGGGCATTCGGAATCAATAAGATAATGTCAATGCCCGAAGGATTATCGGTATGTGATGAAGATATGACGGAATACAATGTATCCGCTATGGAAGAGGAATGCCGTAAAATCAGAGTGTTCACCGAAGGCGGAAGACTCAGAGAATTGGTGGATCAGAGGGAATTTTCATCACCGATTTCCGTGGCAACACTCAGAATATTCGACGACGAAGGTTATGCGTATCAGGAAGAAGTCTGTTCCGCGGTCGGATGCAGGTTTGCATGCAATACCGTTCAGGCACTGAGAAGACCCGACGTCCTGAAATACAGACGTACAATCCTCGAAAGATATCACAAACCGGCACACAAGCGCATCCTCCTGCTTCTGCCGTGTTCTGCTAAGAAACCATATCATATTTCCAAAACACATAAGAGATTTGCATCTGCAATTCACACAGCATCTCACGATACACTTGTTCACGAAGTAATCATTACATCCCCGTTGGGAATAGTTCCGAGGGAATTGGATACGTTCTATCCCGCAAACTCATACGATATCCCCGTTACGGGAGAATGGAAACCCGAAGAGAAACAGTTCATCAGAGACATGCTTTCCCATCTTCTGGAACAGGGCTACGACAAAGTGATTTCGCACCTCGGAGAGGATACAGATCTTATCAGAGGATTATGCGAGATGGAAGAAACCGTGATCGGAGACCCGACATCTCCCGCTTCGCTCACAAAACTCGATGAAACTCTCAGGACGGTAACGAAAGGAATGAAATGCGGTAATTACGGAGAAGACAGAAGAGAAACTCTCCGCTCTGTACTTGAATTCCAATTCGGAACCGATATAGCGGATACTATGATGGAAAACGGTACCGTCTGTATCGGAAAGTTCCCCTATTGGAAGATTATCAGAGATAATGTTCAGTTGGGAATGATGACTGCCGAGAGAGGTATGGTTTCACTGACATTGGACGGTGCGAAAATACTTGCATCCATGAACAGAAATGTCGTGGAAATGACGGACTTCGAACTGAAAGGAAATCTCTTCGCAGTCGGTGTCGTGAAAGCCGATCCGTCTATCCGCATAGGCGACGAAGCCGTAATCGTATTGAACGGAGAAGTGAAAGCGGTCGGAGTGGCCATGATGTCCGGAAGGGAAATGACCGAACTCAACCGCGGAATCGCCGTGAGGATCAGACACAAATCGAAATGATCAATCGGTCGATTGGGGACATAGCCAGATCATCCGTTCATCAATCACCGAACGGTGACCTCCCCCCTTTTGGGTTATATACTCAATCTGTAGTCTTGATATTGTGGACAGCGAAGAACTGTCCTAAAACCCTCTTGGCAGAGGGGAGACATACAACCTATCCCACACATTCTTTCTATCCGCCCCTCTGCCTGCATCATCCCGCAAGGAGTGTGTTCATTTTTTCTTTGCTTCATTCTCATTTACTTTCGTGACTGTTCCCAAAAGTATGAGGCATACCGATACAATCATAACTGCGGCACCGATGCCGCCGAGAGTTTCCTTCGGCCCGGTTTTCAGTAACAGCGGAATCCCCATCAACAATGCTCCGACGAGAAATGCCGCCCCTGCGGATATCAGAATCTTTGCCGACCTGTCCATGATACCGGATGGTACGATATCTATTTGATACCTCGACAAGACTTATCACCGATACTGCATACTCTTATGCATGCAGAGGATACTTTTCGTCTGTCACGGCAATATCTGCAGAAGCCCCATGGCCGAGTTCATAATGAAAGATATCGTCAGGAAGCACGGATTCGACGACATCATAACGGAATCCTGCGCTACGAGTACCGAGGAGATAGGAAACGACATCTATCCTCCCGCGAAGATGGAATTGGAACGTCACGGAATACCGTATTCGAAAAGATCCGCAAGACAGATGACTTCTTCGGATTACGGTAATTTCGATTACATCATAGCTATGGATCGTAACAATATCCGTAACATGAAGCGTTTCGTCGGTAACGATCCCGATAACAAAGTGTCGCTGATGATGGAACATATCGGAGAACACAGAGATGTGGCCGACCCGTGGTACTCCGGTGATTTTGAGAAAACTTACAGTGATATTTCGGAAGCGTGCGAAGCACTTTTCCGTAAAATTACAAAAGATGATTGATCCGGGAGGGTTTCCCCTCCCGGAAAATGCGTTTACTCCTTCACTTCTCTCTGGAGGAATTTGGGGCCGACCCAGCTCAGGTCACCCATAAGGTGCATGAGAGCAGGTACCATGAATCCGACCATGAGGAGACCCTCGATGAGGATACCGACACCGAGTGCGAATCCGAATTCCTGGAGCATGGATGAGCTTGTGAAGAGCATGGTGAGGAAGGTACCTCCCATGATCAGCGAACAGAGCGATGTAACCGGACCTGCTTTCTTCACAGCGTCTTCGATAGCATCGTGGTTGTCCATTCCCCTGAGTTTGTTCTCTCTTATCCTGGTGGTAAGGAAGATATCGTAATCCATACCGAGACCGAGGAGGACGACGAACAGCACAATCGGGACAAGCCAGAGAACGGGTATGTTCAGGAGGCTTCCGAACACGAAGTGTGTAAGTCCGACTGTTGTCATGATACTGCAGACGATAGTGAGCATCGATCTGATCGGTGTGAGATAGCTGCCGAGAATGAGGAACAGGAGTATGATGAGAGCGACAATCACAACGACTTTGATGACGTTGAACTGACTGACGACATCAATCGAAACATCTTCCATGATGGCGGATGTTCCCGAGATGTATGACTTGTTCATGAGTGCACTGTATGTTGCATCGTATCCGTTTTCGCCGTGGAAGTCGTTCCTGATGTCCCTGACGAAGGTCATTGTGTTGTCCGACATGGGCTTCTCGGTTGTGATAACCATCATGTTGACGTAATCGCCGTTGTCAGAGAGGATACCTGTACCGCAGTTGAGAATGTAATCGACAACATTGGCAACGGTTACGGTTGTGCCTGTGGTTTTGTTGGCACCGATGACGGTTGTGCAGGGGATATCTTTGACTGTTGCTGTCTCACTTACAGAGACGGACATGATCTGTGTGATGTAGCCTGTAACTGCCGAAGGCATCATGGAGATGAGTGCGGTGTTAACCATTGTGGGTGTAGGGGTTTCGACTCCCTTTGCTTTCAATACGTTTTCAGCCTGTGTGTAGAGCATCTGCCAGGAGTTGAGTCCGCTGACTGTGCTGACTATTCCTTCTTTGGTGATGTTGCCTTCGCTGTCTTTTACGTCTCCGTATTTCGTCGAGATTTCATTTGAAATCTTCATGAAGGCGGGAACCGTTGCCGTGAGTGCGCTGTCAGTCCATACAAGGTACGGGACCTGTGTACTGCCGACGGTAATCACATTCTTCTCTTTGATTGTGGATTCTTTGAGCTCGACTACGACGTAGGTAGGCATGATCATACCGCCGTCTGCTTCGCCCATGATTGCGTTCAGACCGTCGATGGCTTCTGTCTTAGGCATGATACTGATCATATCCGCAGAGTCGTCGCTTGTTGCGAAGAGATAGATCATAGGTGCCATGAGCAGGATACCGATAACAACGATTACCGCTGCGTATTTGCGGGTGACACGTGCGAGCCATGCGAAGTATTTCTTCGACATCATGCAGACTTTGGCGTATACGCCGTTGTTCTCTCTGATGTCGATCTTCTTGTACTTGTCGATGTTGGAGGGCCAGAAGACTTTCTCTCCGATGAGGTTGATGAGTGCGGGTGTGAATGTAAGTGCCGCAACCAATGCGATGACGATACCGAGAGCGAGGACGATACCCATAGTCCTGACCATCGAGAACGAACAGATTGAAAGTGCACCGAATCCGATAACAACCGAAAGACCGGATGTGAACACAGATTCACCGGCCCACTGAACGGATGTCTTGAGAGCTGTTGCGTGATCCGCACCGTTCTTGAGTTCGTCTCTGTACCTCGAGATGATGAACAGTGAATAATCACAGCCTGCACCGAGCATTGTAACAAGGATCAAAACCTGTGTGATGTAGAACACACCCATAACACAGCCTATTCCGTAGAGTCCGGTAAGTGCGATACCGTATGCCATACCGACAACTGCAGGAGGAAGGATAGCTGTTACGAGTGAGCAGAAGAAGAGTCCGAGGAGGATGAAGATGAGTGCGATACTGATAGGATCAATCTTTGCGATATCTTCGTTTGAAGACTGTTCCGTATCGTAGTTGATTGCATCGTTACCTGTGACATAGGTAGTGAGATTTGCGGAAGTGTTTGTCTTAGCCTGAGAAACAAGATCTCTGAGAGCGCCTGTTTCATTGGTGAGGCTGAAACCTTCGCCTGCCTGAATCGCAATCATTGCGATACCGGTTTCTTTGACGTTTCCTTTACTGTATTCACCGTAATAGGAAGCGGTTACCTGATCGCCGTATTTATCTTTCAGAAGTTTCTGGAACTCAGCGTACAATTTGTTGACGTTTGTGAGTTCCGCACTGCTGTTGTATGATACAACAAGAATCTCGGAGAGATCCACTGTACCGCTGAACTGTTCATTGATTATTTTCTGTCCGTCTGCACCTTCGGAATCAAGTCCAGACATCTGAGTGAGATCGTATTCAAGGACCTCATCCGATTTGAGGATGAAAGGTACCGAACAGAGGAGAGCAACTATCCAGAGTGCGATAATCACTTTGGAGTGCTTTTCGATGAAATCCGCTAATTTTGCGAACATGTGCTTTCACTGAGCCTCTGTATTCATATCGTGTATTTAACCATTTTGAACATGCTCAAAATTTGTTTTAGAAAGTAAATAACTTTACAGAAAGAGAATAGAGTTCATTGTAGATAAAAGATAGACAAGAGAAAGCCTCGATTCGAACGAGATGACGTAGGTCATCGAGTGAGAATCAAGGCTTTCTCTAAAGCCCGCGCTGTCACGCAGACCCTTTTCGGGGCATCTTGCGGTTTTGCGGCGACAGCTTCCGCTGCTGCGTAAACGCCGCCGTAACGGGAATCACCGAACGTACAGCTTAACCGGATCGGATTCGGGGAGATCCGTCTTGTAATAGGCCTCGTCGGGCGTTCTGAGGCCTACGGCGTAATGAGGTCTGACACTGTTGTAGAAGTTCGTGAATTCGTAAAGTATGGCACGTTTCTCTTCGATATCGTCTGTTTTGTCGATATCCGTCTCACGGCGGATGGTGCCGTGCCAGCGTTCCACTTTTCCCTGGGTCGTAGGTTTTCTTATTCCGCCCATGTAGTGTTTTATTCCCCGTTCCTCACAGAAGCTGTCGAATCTGGCGTCTCCTCCCAACACGGAGTACCACTGACAGCCGTGGTCGGAGAGGATTATTTCCGGTTTTCCGTATTCCTCGATTGCTTCCGACATTATTTCCAGAACGTCGTCCGTCGTGAATGTGTATCTGAGGTTTTTCGAGAGGATTTTCCTGGAATGGTCGTCAAGGACTGAGAGAAGGTGCGTACCCGCACCCAGATCGACGTAGTCGATCTGCCACATATGGTTCGGGTGCGGAGAGCAGAAGCGTTTGCGGGCCTGTCCTTTTTTCTCGGTGATGTTGGCGTATCCGCATCTGTTCAGTGTCTTCCTGACTGTGGGTGCGGATGCATCGACGCCTGCGATAATTCCGATTTTTTCGGCTCCGAGGAAATTGTATTTCTTTCTGACTTCGACGACTGCGGCTTCTATTTCGTCGCATTTCGGCGTATTTCCGGGTTTGGGCCCGGGTTTTTCCGAGGGCAGAAGCTTCCTGAAACCTTTTCTGAACTCAGGTTTCTCTTTCTCGGTAACCGTGATTTTTCCGCCCCTGGGGCCCCGTTTCACGGTTTTTCTGGCAGGTTTTACGACCCTGAGCAGTTTCTGCAGATGTCCGAAACGGCCTATGACTCATTCCGACTTTCCTGCCGATTTCTCTGTAAGACAGTCCTTTTATCCTGTATTGACAGATTTTGACTTTTTTGGTCTGTTTTTCACACTCAAGTTTTTCTAGTCTTTTAGCAGTACGCTTATCTGGATTCTTTGCGGGCATGTTAAGCGATTCCTGTAAAGAATCCACTTTTACCAACTTTTCGACTGAGGAAAGAGAACACAGACGCTCACTTCGTTCGCGTCTGTGTTCTCTTTCCTTTTGTCAAATTAATTAGTTTCTAAAACAAATATGCTCAAAATTATGAAGGATGAAAGTTATGTGCGCTCAATTTGAGATATTAAGAATTTGATGAAAATATAGTAATCTACCGATTTAGAATCAATAAACTGTAAAACAAAGATGAATTATAAAGGAATAAGAAACATCCGATCTTCCGAAAACAAGAGTTTGCTCAAAATTATCATAAATTAATTTGAGTAGATTCAAAGTTTATGTATGATGAACAGATAACAGTGAACCGACAAAGATGGCACCGCTCAAAGAAATCGGAGATATCCGTACGACGATGGAAGATAAGCGTGAAAAATCACGCAGATGTATCATGGAAGTATCGTTGGCATTGTTCTTCGAAAACGGATATCAGAAGACAACGATCAGAGACATAATCAAGAAAGCAGGAATCCTCAACGGAAGTCTCTACAACCGCTTCAAAAGTAAAGAAGAGATTTTACTCAATATCGTCACGGATATGCTTCATGCCACACTGAGCGAGTGCGAAACACTTCTGAAAGACGAGAGGGATATGGTTGTCGCCGCCGCACTGCCTACCGCATTGGAAATTTATGTTTCAAGCCGTTCGCAGAAGGCTGCGGATTTGATGTACGAAGTACACAGACTTTGGTCCGCAGTGAATGAATATACGCTTATGAACACCGAATGGCTGAGAAAATACTTTGTGAAATACGGTGTAACGCTGACCGACATGCTCGATGCGGATATGAATTACCTTATGCTGCTGGGATCCACGGGAAACATCTGCGGCTATTACGCAAACGGAGGTACCGAGGATTACAGAAAGGTACTTCGTTATTTCGTATCTCACATTGCAATGGGACTCAAGATGCCTGTTTTTGACATCGACAGTACTTTGGACAAGATTATCTCGATTATGGAGAAATGTCACATTGTGCTGTACGAGGGCGGAGGGGATCTCTTGGCTCTCAGTCCGCAAAGTTCCGGAAATATTCAGGAATGATTGTTTTTCTTCTTCGGAAGATCTGTTGCCGCAGCGGACAGCATCGATGTGCGGCATCGTATTTCGTAACAGTCGGAGTACATTGAAAGACTCCGTCTGACCGAATTGAAAATGAAGAAAGATGAGTGCGAGCGCCGGGATTCGAACCCGAGTTCTAACCTTGGCAAGGTTAAGTGATAACCAGCTACACTACGCTCACACGGGTAATCGGTAGATATGCTGGTTCCATATAAACCTTTTCAATGTCCGACAGCCGTGCGGAAACATGTGCCTTATACATTCCTATAAATACTCTTCACCTATAACGGGTATCAGAATCAGGTAAGGTGTCTGAGTCAGTCTCAGGCAGAAGGAATGCATTATCATGATCAGTAAATTTACGGATTTGGGCATCCCCGAGGATGTAGCTAAAGCAATGGATGAAATCGGATGGGAAGAGCCCACACCTATTCAGGAAGCATCTGTTCCCATGGGATTGGAAGGTACCGATCTCTTCGGACAGGCACAGACAGGAACCGGTAAAACAGGTGCATACGCATCGATTGTTCTCGGAAGGATACCTTCGGGACAGCAGATTCCGTCTGCAATCGTTCTTGTTCCGACAAGAGAACTCGCACTTCAGGTGGCGGATCAGTTCGATCTTCTTTCGAAATACACAGGCCACAAGACCGTACCGGTCTACGGCGGATCTGGAAAGAAGGCGGATATCGACGTTCAGATCAAAGCACTCGAGAAAGGTTCGGATATTATCGCAGGTACAACCGGACGTGTCAGAGACATGATTAAAAGAGGAGCATTAAACCTCACGAAGATCAAAGTCCTCGTTCTCGACGAAGCGGACAGAATGCTCGATATGGGATTCATCGAGGACATTGAGATTATTATGTCGTCGATGCCCAAGGATAAGCAGGTTCTTCTGTTCTCGGCTACAATGACGGAAGATGTCAAGAATCTTGCTTACGATTACATGGACAAGCCCAAGGAAATCACCGTTTCACAGGATGAGGTTGTTCTCGATCTTACGAAACAGTATTACATTTCAGTGGGAAGGAGAAACAAGATCTGGGCTCTCTGCAGGATTCTCGATATCGACAAGCCGAAAGCAGTCATATTCTGTCAGACCAAGAAGATGGTCGACATTCTCGACGAAAGATTAAGTGAACTCCACTACAAAGTGGAAGCGATTCACGGAGATTTACCTCAGTCCAAGAGAGAGAAAGTTATTCAGGACATCAAAGAAGACAAGACAGACATTCTTATCGCAACGGATGTTGCCGCAAGGGGCCTTGACATCGATGACATCACATACGTTATCAACTACGACATGCCCGACGACATCGACACGTACATCCACCGTATCGGAAGGACCGGACGTGCAGGTAAGGAAGGTACTGCGATTTCATTCGTGACTTCGGAAGAAGAGCACATCATCAGAGAATTCGGACACCGTATCAGCGGAATGGTAATCGAGAAACGTGAAGTTCCCGAGGAAGAGGGAATGAAAGACACTGTAAAGAAGGTAATCGATTACGACCAACTCGCAGATGTCTTCGGAATGGTGAAGTTCGAGCTGAACATCGGTAAGAACGACGGTTACGGAAAAGTTTCTCTCGCCGATTTCATCATCAGGAACACCAGAATCCATGACAACGCAATCGGAAAGATTCAGCTCGGACCGGATACATCCGTCGTGGAAGTTCACAAAGACTACGGAAACAGGATGACCAAAGATCTTACCAAGTGCAAGCACAAAGGTAAGTACATTACAGTCAAAGTCCTGCAGAAGTAAACATTTTCATAACGAACGTACTGTGTTCGATAACTAAATTTACATAACCTCCAAAGGAACCGGCCCGGGCTT
>CAVIAJ010000014.1:0-37986 GCA_963640855.1 Candidatus Methanomethylophilaceae archaeon | reverse complement strand
AATACCCGCAGAACAAATCAAAAGAAGTTACCTACCAGAATTGCCGAACACAGTACCGGTGTCCCCAAATCTTTAATACCGACTCCCCTATGAGGACAGACAAAGCCGAAGTTGCCAAGCCTGGTCAAAGGCGACAGACTCAAGATCTGTTCTCGTAGGGGTTCACCGGTTCGAATCCGGTCTTCGGCACTCATTTATAATTTTCTGTCAATCCCAGATGTCAAACTGAATTATTGTGTCCTTATCTTTATATTATATGGTTGTTTAAACTATTCCGAAATCGATATCAATTCGGTTCAGGAGGCTGGGCAATGGTCGGCAGCCAAATAGAAATCGTGAACTTAAGGAAAGAATACAAAGGATTCGTTGCGGTCAACGATCTGAATCTTTCGGTAAAGAAGAACAGTTTTACCGGTCTTCTCGGTCCGAACGGTGCAGGTAAGAGTACCACACTGAAGATCCTTACCCACTTGATCAATGCAACTTCGGGAAGTGCATACATCAACGGAATTGATGTTACGGTAAATCCCAAAGAAGCACTTGAAGGCGTCGGTACGGTTGTGGAGACACCCGAATTCTACACATACCTCACTCCGAATCAAACATTCCAGTACATCGGAAGTATATTCGGAATGACCAAAGAATCCATCTCTGCGGAAACCGAAGAGATACTTCAGGACATGAAGATGTCCGAATGGGGCGACAAGAAGATCGGAACATTCTCGAAGGGAATGAAACAGAGGATTGCACTCGGTCTCGCTCTTCTTAATGAACCGAACACAATCATTCTCGACGAACCTACATCGGGATTGGATCCGAGAGGTATGGCGGAGATAAGGGGAATACTCAAAACCGTGAGAGAAAAGAACGATCTTACAATCCTCACAAGTTCGCATATGCTTCACGAAGTCGGAGATATGTGCGACCGTGTAGCGCTTGTCAATCACGGAACGATGATCAGAGAAGGAAATCTCAACGATATACTCGGTTCCAACAACAGAAGAACGATCACAGTCAAGGTATTGGGCGAAGTCGGAGAGGGCACAATATCAAAACTCTCCGCTATCGGCAATGTACATGACGTAAGAGCATTCAACGGTAACGGAATAAGGCTGTCCTTCGAAGGAAACGACGAGGATCAGTACCAGTTACTCAGTGAGATGGGCGGCATGGGTCTGAAAGTATACAGCTTCAACGAAGAGGATGCTTTGGAATCCGTGTATCTCAATATGATTAAGGAGTCGAGGTGAAAAGATGGCAGACATTACATCCGTTAACAAACCGGTGTCTGAACCCGTACCTCCGGTATCTGAGCCGAGTGCGAAAAATCCCCTCCGCAAGTCGGGGATTTTCGAAGATATCCGTCAGGCGAGTGTCGTCAGCAAATACGAACAGATCAAACACATCACAGGATTCAAGATGCTGATTTACGGCGTCATCGTGGTAGCCACTTTGGCGTTGATAGCAGTGTCCCAGATACTGTTCCTCAAGGATTCGACACACGAGACCGTTGCAAGTCTTTACATTGATTTCGCAAGTACGCTGGTACTTCTCGGTGCGACACTGTTCGCTTCCACGACACTTACATCGGAATTCGAAGAAAGGACAGCACTTATCCTCTTCACAAAACCGGTCAAGAAATCGTCTATATTCATCGGAAAGTTCGTCACATCGTTCATGATCAACGTCGCAATCATGGCCGCATACTACATCATTGTGGCGGTACTGTCTCTTGTGCTTTGCGGTGAAGTATCGCCGCATCTCCTGGAGTCGTACGGATACCTCGTGATGTACATATTCGCGGTAACGGGAATAGCGATGATGTTCAGTGCGTTCATGAAGAAATCTTCATCGGCCGCAATCCTGACATTCATATTCCTCATGCTGGGTCCGACACTGATCCTTTCGGTACTCCTGATTGCACAGGGTGCGACGGATAGCAGCGGATTCTGGTACTTCATCGATGTCGCCAAAGCGGCCATCAGTACGTGTATCTCCGCGCCTGTTGAATCCGGTAAGGTTGTCGGAACCCTGTTCGTATGGGGAATCATTCCTACAATCCTGGCATACATCCGCTTCAACAAGAGAGAATTCTGACGAAACCCATTGTACGGCGGCACACCGCCGCCGTACCCATATTTATATATCATTACTGAATCCCAGTGGTGCCGTAAACTCGACAGCATAGAAACTATGCGTGTACCGAGAGCACAGCACACAGCCTTTATGTCGGGGCATGTGAGGTATGATGCTTGGGTAATTCCTTAACGGAACATTTACGGAGGAAGAACATGGCAGAGAAAAAGAATGCTAAACAGCAGCAGCAGGAAGATGAGGACTTCAACTTCATCGTCCGTATTGCTAACAGCGATATCGACGGTCTCAAGAGGACCGTTATCGGTATCCAGCAGATCAAAGGTGTCGGAAAGAGAGTTGCACAGATCGTCGTCAAGAAAGCAGGCGTCGACCCCACAGTCAAGATCGGTTCGCTCTCCGATGAAGATGTCAAGAAACTCGAGGAACTTATCACGACATACGTCGAGTACGCACCCGAGTGGGCAATCAACAGGCAGCTCGACTACGAGACAGGTTCGGATATGCACCTGATCGGAAACGAACTCGAGCTCACCAAGAAAGACGACATCAACAGAATGAAGATGATCCGCTGCTACCGCGGTATCAGGCACGAGACCCACCACAAGGTAAGGGGTCAGAGGACAAGGTCCAACGGACGTCACGGACTGACAATGGGTGTCAGCAAGAAGTAAATGAGGCGGTAATATGGGAGATCCTAAATTTTCACGCAGGTCATACGATACACCCTCACACCCCTGGCAGGGCGAGAGGATCAAAGCAGAGGTCGTTCTCGTCAACCAGTACGGTCTCAAGAACAAGACAGAGGTCTGGAAAGCTCAGTCTATCCTGAGGAACTTCAGGAAACAGTCGAGAGAGCTTCAGGCACGTCTCAGAAGCGGTGACGCACAGGCAAAGATCGAGTCCGATGCACTGATCAACAAGTGCTCCAAGATCGGAGTCCTTCCCGTCGAGGGCGCAACGCTCAACGATATCCTTACACTTTCAGAGGAGAACATCCTCTCACGCAGGCTCCAGACCCTTGTCTTCGAGAAGGGAATGGCAACAACCGTCGGTCAGGCAAGGCAGATGATCGTTCACGGACACATCTTCATGAACGGCCACAGGGTAACAATCCCCGGATACATCGTAACAAGGTATGAGGAGTCCTCTATCATGTACGACCCCGCATCGCCTTTCAACGACGAGATGCACCCGATGAGGATTTCTGCGGAACAGGCAGCAGCCAACGCAGAACTCAAAGCAAAGAAAGATGCAGAAGAAGCGGCGAAGAAAGCTGCGGAAGCAAGGGCAGACGCAGAAGAAGCCGGAATCTCAGCATCCGACGCAACAAACCAGGAGGGTGACAACTGATGACTGCAAAATGGGGAATCGCGAACATCTACGCGAGTTACAACAACGTTATGATCACGCTCACGGATATCACCGGAGCAGAGACAATCACGAAAGCCACAGGCGGAATGGTCGTCAAGACCGCTAAGGATGAATCTTCACCCTACGCAGCACAGAAAGCAGCCGAGAAGGTTGCGGATGTCGCAAAGGAGAAGGAATTCGTCGGTATCCACGTCAAAGTACGTGCACCCGGAGGAAACGGCTCGACATCACCCGGTCCCGGAGCACAGGCTGCAATCCGTGCACTTGCAAGGGCAGGCCTCAAGATCGGACGCATCGAGGATGTCACTCCCGTACCGCACGACGGTACCAAGAAGAAAGGCGGACGCAGAGGACGCAGGGTCTGAGGAGGCCTGACCATGGAAATCCAGATACTCGAGATGGCTGAGAGGAAGTGCAGGTTCATCCTGAAGAATTCGTCTCCGGCCATGGCGAACGCACTCAGGAGGACCATGCTGACAGACATACCCAAGATGGCGATCGACAAGGTGGAATTCCACCTCGGTCCCATCGATGTCGACGGCAGGGAATTCGAGAGTATGACGCCCCTTTTCGATGAGATCATCGCACACAGGCTCGGAATGGTTCCGGTACCTACCTCGGATGACTTCAACTTCAAAGACGAATGTGTCTGCGGAGGAGAAGGATGTCCCAGCTGCGAGATTATGTACAGTCTTAACAAGTACGGGCCGTGCACAGTCTATTCGGGAGATCTTCAGCCCCTCGGAAGTCCCGACCTCAAAGTGAAAGATGAGGAAATCCCGATTGTGGATCTCACAGACGGTCAGTCTGTGCTTATCTACGCACATGCGGTCATGGGAACTGCGAGGAAACATGTGAAGTGGCAGGTCGCAAACGGTGTAGGATACAGCTACAGGCCGATTATCACAATCAGCGATGTGGACTCACCCGAAGAGATTGCCGCAGCATGTCCGAAGAAAGTCTTCGAGGTCTCAGATGGAAAACTCACCGTTACCGACAGCGACAAATGCTCACTGTGCATGACATGCGTCGAGAACTTCAAAGGCGTATCTGTCAAAGGCGACGAGCACAACTTCGTCTTCAAATTCGAGACTGACGGTTCGCTCACAGCCCAGCAGGTATTGGACAAAGCGGCAGCCATTCTTTCGAAAGAAGCGAATGACTTCGCAGAACAGGTCGCAGCGTTGTAAACTTCAAACAATCGGGGGCATCGGCCCCCACTTATTATCTCCGGAAATATCACTCCGGTTTTACTGTATCGATTTTGACGTATGTGATATCGATATGATTTCCGTCTGCTTCGATATTGACGGAACAATATTCAAGCTTATACGCAGATATGCAGCTTTGATATTTCTTTCACCGAGTGAATTCTGCCTGAAATGAAATCAGAAGAAGTCCGAGAGTTTGCATTTCTTCACTTTGTCGTTGTTGAACAGCGAATCCATGCTCATTGAAAGGATTTCGACTCTTTCTCTGGTGTAGTCAGACATTCCGTACTTCTCACAGACTTCCTGTGATACGCCGAGATATTTCCTTACGCTCTTTTCGTGAACCGTAAGATTCAGCGAGTGTCCGCAGTTTGTACAGATTCCGCTGAGAGGAATTCTTCTGTATTTTGCGTTACAGTTGGTACACCTGAACGTCTGTGCGGAGAAACTCCTGAGGTTTCCTGCCATATCCGGCATGAAGTGTTTGTCGATAACTTTACTTGCTTCGTCTTTGACGTCGACAGCGCGTAATTTCTTTCCCAATTCGAGCTGAGCAATCATCTTATCGCTCATCGATTCCAAAAGGGTGTATGCGGACTTGTACGGACCTTCGTTGATGTCATAGGTGTCGTGAGTGAATCCGAATCCTTCGTACTGACGTTCGGTACCGATACGGCTTCCGACAAGATCCATAAGACTTTCCACATCCTTCGCATCCTTAAGCTGCATTGCGGCTTCGTAGAGTTCGATAGGATATTCTCTGAGACAGTCGACGTTGTGCGCTTCTTTATCGATTTCATTGGGATCCAACTTCGTCGTAAGAACGAGAGGTGTATCCATAAGTCCTCCTCTGCTGCTCGGAATATAGATTTTCGAGAAGTTGAGGAGACCGTCAAGTAAGAGCATAATACAGTCTTCATCACCGTCGCAGTTCCTCCTCTTACCGGCATGGAAGAACGGATGACCCAGACAGCCGCTCATTCTCGTATATCCTATCAGACGGCAGAGGATACCTCCCGAGGTATGCGGTGCCAATCCGACGGTCATGTGACCGATCATATCCACAGGAGTCTTTACGTTGTAGTATCTCGGAAGTCCGTAGAACTTCTCGAGTAAATCGTCAATGAATGTAGCTACTTTCACGAGGTGTGTACCGCAGTCTACGTTGGGAATGACGTCCTGAACTTTCAGTTCGCATATCTGATCTCCGTCGGTGAGGGGATCTCCGTTCCAATCGTGGGTGTAACCGAGTTTGTGTGCTTTTTCGATGGGGAGTCCGATTTCCCTCGGTTTGAAGTGTGTAATCGGAATATCTGTCATATCGAAACGGATTGTACCGTCCTTGTATGTTATCAGATCGTTCTTCACTCTCAGTATTCCCTTTTCGATAGGTTCAGGCGTTTTGACAACGGATGTGAAATTTTCGACACATTTCATATCGTCGAGGTCTTTGAGACCGAGCAGTTCCATTGCATCTTTGTATTCCTGTCTGATATCGACTGTCATCAGAGGTCTGTCGAATCTCGATGCATCTTTGGCAACCGCAGGTGCTTCGGTATGTACATTGCATTTCCTGCACCATGAACGGAATGTTTTTTCTCCGCATTCGGGACACATTCTTTCCGCATAATCAATCAGAAGACCGTACTTGTTAGCTTTAATTCCGACGGCTTTGAGCTGATCGGCGGTCATGAATCTTGCACGTTCCTGTGTCGCCATCGCTTCTTTCAGCGATTTCTTGATACAGGGTGCGTCGGTTACGGCGAACAATCCGTGACCGAAGGCCGAGTTACCGCTGCTGCGGTCTTTTGCTTTCTCAGGCCTTCCCATTCTTGTTCCGATTCTTGTACCTGCTCTCGCACGTACTTCGATACCCATCGCACCGCTTACGGCTGCAAGGGAATTTTCACCGTCGAACGCACTGTTTTCAATGATTCTGTCATCTTGGGCTGCCAATCCCAATCCGGAAATCAACGGCACTGCGTATCTTTCGATGATTATGTTTCCGTCACGGACTTTATGCAGTGCACCCAAATCTTCCAATGTTCTTTTGTTGACAGGTTCATTCTTAACCGTGAGTTTTCCGTCGGTAAACGAACCGTTTTCAAGGATGTACTGTCTGAGATCTTTCAGCCTCTGCACATCGACATCGGACCAGAACAAATTGAAGTCCGGGTGTAACGGGACCTTGAGTGTCTTCGACATTTCAAGGGCACGTTCCCAAGCGGGATGTTCCCAGTCGTCGGGCAGTTCTCCCGATTTCTTAAGTTCCAGTTTATGCCATTCGGCGGGGTATCCGGGAGGGACCAGGAAATGGTTGTTCTCGCAGAATTCACCGAACGGTACGAGTACTTCGCCGCTATCGGTGATTTCGGAGATGTCTTTCCTTACTGCCAATGCTTCTTCTTTTGTATTGCACTGAACCAAATCTCCGTTTTTCAGAAGAACGATAGGTCCTTCCAGTCTGTCACACGGAGTGACAACGCATGCTTTTCCCGGTCTTTCGATCTTGAGCTGAGTTCCCAAAGCAGGGAATTCATCGAGAATGAACATACTTGCAGGCGAATATGCCAGCGATGCGAGACCCGATGTTCTCGCCCTTCCGTACCTGAGTCTGAATGCACCCACTCTGGACGGATAACCGAAGATCGGACGTCCTGCGACAATATCCTTGAGATACTTGTCGGCGGGTTTCACTACCCTGCCTTCCGAGTTGGAACTTGTGGAGGCACCCTTTCCTTTGAGATATTCGTCGAGGAATTCCCAGCCCGTGAGTTTGAGTTTGTCGACGTGTTTCTTGATTTTAGGTGCTTTCTGACACAGTCCTTCAGCAATGACGAGACAGGCACCTCCTCTGACTCTGTTGGTGTCGATCCTCGGAAGATCCCTGAAACCCGAGATCTCCATCTGCTCTGTACCTTCTCCGTCAATACATATCGGACAGTTGCCGACGATAAGCTGAATTTCTTTCGGCGACGGTGTATACTGAAGGTGCTGGCACTGTCTGTATAACGGAATTTCCTCGATGAAACGGTCTATCTCCGGTTCAGTCGGAATATACTTTCCGATGCCTACGACCTGTCTTACGACATCGGCGATGAGAACACTCATTGCCTGAGCGGTACCTCCGGCCGCACGGATCGGACCTGCGAAAACAAGATCGATATATTCGCTGCCGTCTGCGTTTTTCTTGATTTTAGTGTCCGCCAATCCTTCGAGAGGTGCGACGAGAACACCTTCGGTGAGAACCGCGAGTCCTACCCTGATTGCTCTGTCTATCGCCAATTCAATCTTTTCCGCAGGTCTTTTGGCGACCTCTTCGGCTACTTTGAGACAGACCAATTCCCTGTTGTGATATTCGTCGGTGAGCCTTCTGATGTCATCTGCAATCTCACCTACGCCGTAATCTGCGAGAAGTTTTTCACAGCGTGATGCGAGATCATCCGCACGGGGAATTTCCACAAATGTTTCGGCATCTCTGCCCAACGATCTCGCTTTTTCGGCAATTTCATAACAGTCGTTACACCTGGCGAGCATATCCTGGAAGTATCCTTCCATTTCCTTACTGTATGGTACCTTGCGTGCGGGCATCTCATTCTTCCTCGAACCTGATCTTTCTCAGTTCTTTTACGATGATGTCACGCAGTTCATCCATGTTCTCTCCCGTTTCCGCGGAGAAACGGATGTTCGCGCTGTCTGTTTTGTAAATGTCGCTTTTACTTTCGGCAACGATAATGGGGACGCCTTCGAATCCTCTCTTTACGGAATCGAGAAGGGCCAACTGCTTTTCCATACTGTATCCGCATGTTTCCGACGGATCGAGAACAATGATCATCACATGTGTAAGGTATCTCAATGCGAGGATAGCCTGTTTTTCGATATCGTTTCTTTCGTCGATACTCCTGTCGAGAAGACCGGGTGTGTCGATAATCTGATACTTTCTCCAGTCGTCGTCCATATGGCCGATCACAATACCTTTGGTTGTGAACGGATACGGTGCAATCTCGGGAGTTGCACTTGAGAGTGTCGAAACGAGTTTGCTCTTCCCTACGTTGGGGAATCCCGCTACGATTAACGTAGCCACTTTGGAATCCACTGCGGGAAGTGCCCTGAATTTGTTCTTGCAGTCCTGAAGGAATGCCAATTCATCCTTCACCTGTCTTATGATTGACGATAACCTTCCGTAGAAACTGCTTCTTACGGAATCTATAACGGAACCGTCTTTCGAACGTCTTACGTTCCTCAGTGCTTCTGTTTTGAGCCTTTCGGTTTTACCTGCAGCCCAATTCATTGCTCCGAGAGATTTTTTGTACTTGTCAATCCCGATGACGAGATCCACCAATTCCGGGAAGAAATCGTCGTCTTTCTCGATACGGGGGAACTTGTTGACGTATCCCGTGAACGTATCCTTTACGATATCTCCGGATGCTGTTATCTTAGCCAAGGTGGTCTTCTTCTTGGTGTCAAGGGCATTGGTACCGTTCACGGTAATCTTGGATGCCCTATGGAATGCCTTGTCTGTGAGCTCCTCTGCCGAGAGAACGGTCGGTATTCTGTAGGACTTTGCCATGTCTCTCCCTATATACTGCCTGTTTTTAATGGATTGGGTCATCCTCAGCATGATTTGCTGAACTGCATCCTGATCAGCCACATGTCACAGTGTTCTCCTTTCTCTTTGCTCAGTTTCTTAACCGCCAATTCGAAGGGGCAGTCTTCGATAACTATACCTGCTTCGACCTTCCATGTTCCTCTTTCGTTACCGCATACGGTGAACAGTCCGGAGATGTTTACTCCTACCGAAAGTCCCGCAGTAATTTCGATTCCGTCGGCGTTTTTGCCGAGGATCTTAGGTGCACTCATTCCGGCGTAGACGGTTGTGCGGAAGTATGTGTCGTTACATACAATGTCCAAAGGATCTGTGCATTCGGGTGTCTTAACGAAGGAACCCAAAAGGCCCGTCTGAGAGATGAGCCAGGTGAGTCCGTCTTCGATGAGTTCCGATTTCATATCGAGTGAAATTTTCATTCCTGCGTGCTGTGTTCCCGCCAGATCCGAAAGTTCCAGTTTGATGAAGACTCCTGCGGATACGAGAACGTCTGCGATCTTTTCAATTACCGTCTCAATGAATATCTCCAGCATTCTTTTGAGGAATTCGGCGACTTCGTCTACCGTTGTAAGATGGTTTCCCATCTGGTACAGTGCTTTTTCGCCTGCGGTTTTGAGACTGTCGATGATGAATGTCTGTGCGATTGCGTTGGTTTTGATGATTACTCCGTTGCTCTTTCCGGGAGATCCTTTCTTGAACACCCATGAGGTGGAGCCGTCGGAGGATCTCTGCCATGTGCTGTCGTCGTTTGCCGTATCGCTTTTCCAGGGGGTGGAATCCAGGATATTTTCATCCGCATCGTAAAGTGTGAGCGATTCGCCGTTGTGACTTCCTGTTTTTCCGGAGTTTTTGAGTGAAAGGCCGCTGAATTTGAACACTTTCTTTTCGAAGGGTTTGATTGTTCCGGAGAGTTCGATTGCTTTGGATTCGTTGCTTCCGGGAACTACTCTGTATCCGGAAAGGTCGATTGTCGAACCGGTTGCGTTGTATAACTCGACGAATTCGTTTCCTCTGTCGTCTCCCGCAGGGTTTGTTTCGAATTCGTTGATCATAAGTCCCGTCTGGATGGGCATGTTGTATCTGAGGTCGACACCCATATCGAAACTGCCTTTCACTCCGGGGATGGGGAGAGGAATGTTCGAGAGCAGCTGCCCCACTCCCGGTATGTCGGAGACACTTGCTTCGATCTGATCGTACTGAACGATCTCGGGAATTGTTGCAGTGAAGTCGATTCCTCTAATTGTTCCCGTGGCGCTGAGGATTTTCTTACTGAATTTCATCAACGGATCGACTGTGAGACTGACTGCCCAATCGTCGGACTTGACTTTTCCCGTTCCTTTGAACATGATTCCGTTCTTTTCGTTGTATTTTACTTCGAATCCCGCTTCGATCGATGTTTCCCCGATGTCCGTTGCGAGTTTTACTTTACACAGTGATTTCGTGTTCTGGGTAAGTGTTGCCGCTCTGAATTCGACGGTCAGTGCCATGCCGTAGAAGCTGAACGTGAATGACTGATATCCGAGTCCGACATCGAAGGTCGCATTGAATATTCCCGCAAGTTTCTCTTCGATGAGTTTCTGTATTTTTTCGACGGGACCCATAATCTTATCGTAGAATTCGGAGATAATTTCGTTCATATATGATGTAATTTCTACGACTGCGGTGCTGCAGAGATCGGTCAGCTGTTTCAGTGCGATGAACACTTCTTTCAGAGGTTCCACCAAAGGTTCCATCGCTTTCAGCATGAGTTTGACCGCTTCGGTGATTATGTCGGTGCTTTTGGTGTACTGCACACCTGCAAGCGCCCAACCGCTGACACATGCAATGTCAAAGGATGTCTTCACAGAGAAACTTCCGTCGCATGCCGCATCGGACCATCCGAGTGCGGTGAGGACAGGAGATGCCGATTTCACAGAGTAGCTGACATTTCCGTTCAGAGAGACTGTGAAAACCGTTGTGTAAGGGCTGAGATTGAATTCCGTGATTCCGATGCTGTGAATGCATTTCGATTTGTTCGATTTCGGCTGTATGATTTTGATATCGAGATCGTAACCGTCCTCTACCGAAACATGTTCCGTGAAAACGTTTCCGTCGCCGTCGGTGAGTCTGTACGAATCGCCGTTTTCAAGATCGATGGCCGATGATTTCGTGTTGAGTTCCTGATATTCCGCGATATCGTGCGTCATGTTCTTTGCGACGGATGTCACTGCGTTGCTGACGATATCCAAATCCATGACGGCTTTGAGTGTGAGTCCCATGAGTTTCTTGATGTTCTCGTTGTTCTCTCCGGGGACTTCGGTAAGAACGCTTTTGAGCAGTGAGACGGATTTTTCGATTTTCGCGTCGAGGTCTGAGTATGCCGCATTGTATTCCTGCGATAACTTTGCACTTGCGCAGAGCGTTCCGATTGTATTTTCGCTGAGAATCATTAAGTTGTTTGCTTCAAGGTGTGCACGTATCGCTTTCTCGATCTTTGCGCTGTTTTCTGCGTAAATTCTCTCGGTGCTGTAGATTTCGGAGAGGTTACTGTCCAATCTGCTGTACAGTGCTGTGTAGGACGGGTTGTAGAATGTGCTGTCCTCGACGGACGATGCCATTGCATTTTCGATGTTTTTGATACCGTTCTTCAGAGCTTTGTCTATTGCTTCCGAGAGATCCGAGCAGTACGTTGTTCCGCTGAATGCATCCGTTTTTATTCTCACGGATCCGACGTCTTTGGAAGCGTTGATTGCGGCTCCGTTGACGATGTTTTTCATTTTCTCTTCCACGGACCTTACGGACAGCACTCCGTCGTCGAGAAAACTGCCCCAACCTCCCCAGGAGAAGATATCAATCCCAGAACCTTCGATTTCTATTTCAAAAGGTTCTACGGTAACCGATTCGCCGTTGACATGGAACTGTCCGCCGGTTACGCCGAGTTTCAGGTGCTGATTTCCGATGTATCTGTAATCGGATTCACCGTATCCGTATTTACTCATGATTTCCGAGATGTAGTGTTTCGAGGAGGTCAGATCTTTATTCAGAATCGAACCGACTGCAAGTCTGAGTCCGTATTCGATGTGGTCGTCGACTTTGTCCAAAGCATCGGCGACATCGTCTAAGAAGAACAGTTCGATCCATTTGTTCACGAGCTGATCCGCAACGGCTACGAGTGCCTGGGACACCACGGCGGAGACATCCAAATCAAAGTACCCGTTCTTCGCTATGATGAGTTCCGCGGCATCGACATATTCGTTTGAGTTCAGCGATTTCATATCGTTTCCGGTGTTGCGGAAACAGAGAGATTCGATAATCGAGAGGGAAGATCTGAACGATTCTTCGACATCCGCTTTTGTCACAATCGATTCGGTTCCCGTTTTACCTGTCTCAGACATGGATCCGTACCCGTTGATGATCCTGTACTGTGCCAGCGATGAGAGCTGATATGTCATAAGTTCGGTAAGTGCCGAAGAACTTCCCGAGGCGGAAAGCTCGAATTTTGTGATACTGTCGATAACAAACGGCAGTCCCGAAGTGCCGTCCGCGGAAATCTGAATTTTCTTGGTTGTAACGCTTGAAGCGGAAGTATATTCGACATCTGCATATCCGGTGGCTCTGAGGAAACAGGGCCTGGAACCGTCGATGAGTCCTTCGTCGGAGACTTTGAGACTTTCCATGCCCAATTGGATATTGTAGTCGGTGAGTACCGCAGTTACGCCCTTGTCGCTGAGAGGGAATGCATTCTTCAGCCATTCATCGGCTTTTTCTTCGAATGTTTCCGTTCTTTTTACCAACGATCCTCCGTTCGGATCGATGCTGATTTCGTTGATTATGTTGCCCAATCCCGCTTCGATGTATCTTCCGGTGTCATCGATGGATTCGGCCATCGACATCAGTTCGGATTTGATATCGTCGGTTGTGTCTTCGACTTCGTCCATGTTTGCATAAACGATTCCTGATACGGAACATACAAGTAACAACGTGACAGCCGCCATTGCGAACGGCATCTGTCCTTTCTTCGATTTTCTCAGCGATCCTGCGGGTACCATGAATTCTTCATCCCCGAGGATGAGGATATAAACGGGGCGCTACAGTTAGCAGTTAATGTGTTTCGGCGCCTTATTTTTACTTATAAAATATGCGACGGGTTTATATTCCTACACTGGATGGGTGCCAGCATAGAAGTGTGGATGTAATGACCATCACGACGAAAGAATACAGTGCAATGAAAGGGCTTCCGAAGAAGGTGGAGTCCATCTGTCCCGAATGCGGCAGAGTCCTTGAGGGCGAGCATTACGAGAAGGATGGCAAGGTCTATTCAAAGAAGACCTGTCCCGAACACGGAGAATTCGATTGCCTCATATGGTCCAGCGTGGAACAGTATCTCAGGGTCGAGTCGTATGCCACGGACGGTATAGGTCTCGAGAATCCCGACGATGCATACTGCAACGGCGGCAACGTTATCATCAAAATCGGTGAGAAGCCTGTCGCATTGAAGTCGGCAACCTCGTTGGCAAACATCGATCTTACGAACAGATGCAACATGACCTGTCCTATCTGTTTCGCCGAAGCGAACAGTGCCGGTTACGTCTACGAACCCTCATTCGATCAGGTTATGGCAATGCTGAAGACTCTGAGGGATGAGAAACCCATCAAATGTACGGCTGTTCAGTTCTCCGGAGGAGAGCCTACAATCTATCCCAGATTTTTCGATGTCATCAAAGCCGCGAAAGAAATGGGATTCGCACAGGTGCAGGTGGCTACGAACGGTATTGAATTCTCGAAGAGTGTTGAATTCTGTCAGAAAGCCAAAGACGCCGGACTGAACACAATTTATCTGTCATTCGACGGTGTCACCGACGAGCCTTACATCCAGGCAAGGAACAGAAAGATGTTCCACGTTAAGCTCAAAGTACTTGAGAATCTGAGAAAAATCGAGCACCCGCCGTCGGTCGTTCTTGTACCTACGGTTGTGAAAGGTGTGAACGATCATCAGATCGGAGGAATCATCGATTTCGCATTCGAGAATTCCGATATCATCCGCGGTGTGAACTTCCAGCCTGTATCGTTCACGGGAAGGATTACACGTGAGGAACTCGAGAAGGGAAGATACACCATCCCCGATCTTATGAGGGACGTTCAGGAGCAGACAGGATATGCGAAACCTGACGATTGGTTCCCCGTCCCCGTTGTTGCGCCTGTATCGAAGTTTGCATCCGCATATCTCGGCAAGCCGATGGTCACATTCACGGCACACCCCCACTGCGGTATGGCTACATACATTCTCAAGGGACAGAACGGAGACTACGTACCTCTTCCGAGATTTATCGACGTGAAGAAGTTCGTCAAAGGTCTCGACGAACTGGCGGATTATATGGAAAAAGCCAGATTCAAGAAATTACAGTTGCTGAAGCTTGTCGGTCTCCTCAACGGATGCATCGATGAGAGCAAGATGCCCCAGGGCATGAAGAAGAAGGATTTCATACGTCTTATCAAAGGTGTCATGAGTGACAGTTCTAAGAAGACGCTTGCGGGATTCTCATGGAATGCGATGTACATCGGTGCAATGCACTTCCAGGATGCTTACAATTACGATATCGAGAGGGTAGAACGCTGTGCAATCCACTACGTTACACCCGATCTCCGTGTTATCCCCTTCTGTGCATACAACGGCGGTCCGTACTACCGTGAGGAAATCGAGAAGAAGTACTCCATGCCGATTGCCGAATGGAAAGAGAAACACAAAGAAGAGGCCAAATCACTTGAGAATGCGTTAATCATTCCCGAGGATCAGAGGCCCGACCAATAAGGTGAGACAAATGAAAGTCGATTACAACAAATGCCTCCACTGCGGCGGTTGTGCGGGTTCATGCCCTAAGAACGCCATCTATCTGAACGATTACATCCTTGAATTCAACGATGACTGCAACGGATGCGGCAGATGCATCAAAATCTGCCCCGTAGGCGCATTATCCAAGGAGGCGGCATGATGGCTGCGAAATACGAATGCGATGTCGTCGTCGTGGGCGCAGGTCCCGGCGGAAGCATGGCTGCTAAATACGCCGCAGAGGGCGGTGCTAAGACCATTCTTATCGAAAAGAAGGCAGAAATCGGTGCACCCCTCAGGTGTGCGGAAGGTGTTTCTAAGAAATGGCTCGCCGAATTGGGAATTGAGGCAGACCCCGCATGGGCACGTGCGGATATGGCCGGAGCGATTATCAGATCCCCCAACGGAACCGTTTTCCAGCTCGATGAGAGCAAGGCAGGTGCGGAAGTAGGTTATGTGCTTGAGAGACACCTCTTCGACAAGCGTCTCGCAGAAGGCGCAGCCGCAGCGGGTGCGAAGATTCTCATGCGCACCGGATGTACCGGAGTCATTAAGGATAAAGACGGAAAACTCATCGGAATCAAAGCGAGATCGATGGGCGATGAAATCGAGATTTATGCAAAATGCATCATCGCAGCCGACGGATACGAATCACAGGTCGGAAGGTGGGCAGGTATCGACACTTCGCTTAAGCTCAACGACATCGACACCTGTATTCAGTACAGGATGACAAACATCGAGTTCGAACCCAACTTCTGCGAATTCGTTATCGGTTCCGCAGCTCCCGGAGGATACATTTGGATCTTCCCCAAGAGTAAGACGGAAGCAAACGTCGGTATCGGTGTCATGGCAAGCAAGTGTAAAATCGGTGCAGATCCGAAATATTACCTTGACAAATTCATCAACACCGACCCGAGATTCAAGAACGGACAGATTATTGAGATTGTCGGAGGAATGGTTTCCACTATCCCCGGTTTGGACGAGACTGTTGCAGACAACCTTATGCTTGTCGGAGATGCCGCAAGGATTATCGACCCGATTACAGGCGGAGGTATTGCCCACGCATGCAGATCCGGTAAATACGCCGGAGAAGTTGCCGCTGACTGCCTTAAGAAGGGAGACTTCTCCAAGAAAGCCCTCATGGCTTACGAGAAGAAATGGCGTGACAGGATGGAGGACAAACTCTACAGGAACTGGATGGCCAAGGAGAGGTTCGCAACACTCGACGATAAGACTCTCGATGAATTGATTCAGCTGATCAAGGATTCCGATATCGGAGAGGTCAACGTATACAACCTTCTCAAGATTGTCAAAGAGAAGTACCCCAAAGTCGTAGAAGGCTTTGAGGATCTTATCTGAGAAAACATTTCGGAATATACATCCGCTGTTCTTACGGACGGGCGGATGTATATTCGTTAATATTTGACAGACACCGCATCGGTAAAATGTTTGTATTATTACTGCCGATAATCTGCGGAAACAGAATTCGGAAGAATAAATTACACTATTCTGACGCCGCATACGCCTGTTTTTACGGTATACGGTATGCCGCCGTGAAGTCTGATGTCTTCGCATACCATTTCGGGATTGTCTGTAAGAGCTATCATACATCCTCCTCCTCCGGAGCCGGTGAGTTTTGCACCGTACGAATGTCTCTCTGCGGCATTGACAAGTTTGTTGAGTTCGTTGCATGAAACTCCCAAAATCGAAAGTAATTTGTGATTTGAAGTCATCATCTTTCCCAGGGATTCGACGTCGTTTTTACGCATATCCGTGATTCCGCGGTGTGTGACATCTTCAATTTCATCGATGATATCGGAAGCGAATCTGTTGTGTTCTTTGTATTTTCTTACCTTTTCGACCAATGCTCCAGTGGATGCCTTCACCCCTGTGTATCCGATGACAAAAGTCATCTCCGGAACCGCGATCCTGGAGACGGACCATTTGCTTCCGTTCCTTTCCGCATCCCATAGGTGTGATTCACTGTCATCTACATTGATCGCAACACCTTTTCCGAATGTACAGGTAGAAGTGTCCAAAGGCGAAGCCCTTCCCTGAGCAAAATATTCCGCTTCGAAAGAATCGGCTGCGATTCTCATGGGATTCATGTCTTCCTTCAGAAGATTTCTCACAGCCGCATCCAATGATGTAGACAGTGCTGCGGATGAACCCAATCCCGATCCCGAAGGGATGTCGCTCCATGTTCTGATGTTGATGTTTTCGGCTTTCAGTTTCGACAGGATATACTGAATGTGCGGATGTTTCTCGGAATCAAGAGGCACACCGTTCAGTGCATTGCAGTCGCCGTGCGATACGCTGCATGTGAAACTCATGTCCACGGCCAATGCGACTGCGGGTTTTCCGTATACCACCGCGTGCTCTCCGAGGAGGATAAACTTCCCCGGGGAGACCGCTGTCGAAACTGTGTCTGTCATATCATTCGTTGAGCTTGTATTTGGCAAGCATTTCCAGGATGGCATCGTTTGCGTTTCTCATGTCGAGCTGAGGCTGACTGATGGTCCACCAGTGATCGTCGATGGCTTCCACGGCTCTTGCGAAGTCGTCGTCTGTGTCGTAGTCTTCTCTCTTGACGATAGAGACTGCTTTTTTCTCTTCTTCGAGTAAATCGCAGTCGTACTTCTTGTTGACGAGAGCGAGTGCAACGGTGTGGTCCAATGCGTATGACAGTTCAAGTGCAAGTTCGTCGGGAACACATTCCATAATCAGGTCGAGGACACTGTTCACACTCATCAGGAATGCGAGGTGTTTCCTCCCCTCTTCGTCTTCGGTTCCTTCGTTCACTGCTTTCTGAAGCTCATCATACCACAGATCCGCCAGAGCCTGACTCCTGCGGGGGTTCTTTTCCCAGAGCTGTTTCTCTTTGTTTACTTCTTCGTCCTCGAACACCTGTTCGATAAGACCTGTGTTCGGGTCCACTTTGATTTTGGGTTCGACGGTACCGAACATCTCATCGATGCTCTGTCCCTCGTCTGATTTTGCAGGTGTTTTCTTATTTGCTGCCATTTTTACACCTATTTATGATTTTGATACCTTTGCAGCGACTGAGGCAAGGATGTCCATGCCTTTCTCGATCTTGGTCTCGTCCGCTGCGTACGAGAACCTGAGGTGACTTTCACCGAACGGTCCGAATGCGGAACCGGGCGTACAGATAAGTCCGTTCTTTATGAGTTCCATTGCGAAATCCTGAGAACTGATCCTGTAATCGAATGACGGGAATGCGTAGAACGCCCCTTTCGGAGGAATAATCTCCATTCCGTCGATTTCGTTGATTCTCTTTACGATGAGATCCCTTCTCTTTCTGAATGTCTCTCTTGCGTTTTTGAGATAACCGTCGATGTTCGGCAGTGCGTTGAGAACACCGTACATCGCAGGCATGTTGGGGCTTGCGCAGACGTGATACTGCATTTTGATGAGATCGTCCATGATCTCATCGTTTGCCATAAGGAATCCGAGCCTCCATCCTGTTACCGCCATCATTTTGGAGAATCCTCCGCAGACAACGGCTCTGTCAAGCCTGGAAAGGAATGAAACATGTTCCCTTTCGTAAACAAAAGAATCGTAGACTTCGTCGGAGAGGATTGTTATGTCCTTATCTTCGGATATGTCGCAGAGTGCTTTGAACGAGTCTTTACTGAGTGTACCTCCCGTAGGGTTACAGGGGTTGTTGATGACCATCATTGTCGTTTTGTCTGTGATTTTCGACTGAATGTCATCGATGTCGGGTTGGAAATCTCCGTCTGTCAGTTTGTAATAAACGGATTTTCCGCCTGCGAGTTCCGCGTGAGGGCCGTAAATAACGAATCCGGGACTCGGTACGAGTACTTCGTCCCCGGGATCGATCATCGATTGGGTAATTTCCAGCAATGCAGAAGATCCGCTGGGTGTAACCATAACGTTCTTTCCTTCGAGGGGGGCGTATCTTGAGTAGTGCTTTGCGATTGCATCTCTGAGGGGCATAATTCCCGCAGTGGGACCGTATTTGTTCAGACCTTTACGTGCCGCATCGCACATTCCTTCGATTGCTTCCGCAGGAGGATTGAGATCGGGTTCTCCCAAGCCCAGATTGATGCTGTCGGGAGTTGCCAAATCGAACATCTTTCTTATCCCGGACATAGGGATTGAATTAAGCCTCTGGGAGATTTTCATGATGCCCTAATATTATTTTTAATATATAGAAGGAACTAATTTCCGACATCGTAGGTTTCGGCCGTATGGAATAAAAACACTTTCGGCTGTCTCTGTCTGAGTGAAAGAATCCGCTTCGCTCTTTCTCCGATTTATTTCATCCGTCCGCGGAAGAAAATACCGCTTTGCCGCTGTGTGTCAAACTGAGTTACGATCAGTATCGGATGTGTTACGGTTTTATCGGTTGCTGCAAAATCGTTTTTAAATGAAAATTTCAGAAACTGCAACGGAATTACCGAAAATATTCGGTTATTCGGATATAATTTTCCGAAAAATGCCGTTTCGAGGTACTGTACACTACGTTGCTTTCTATACCGTTCTTCACTATACCCAGACAGATGAATTTTAGATAATCTTTATAATGTTGTTAAACGCATATGCAGGATATATCCGCGAAACAGCCGCAGTAATCCGGGCGTCCTTCCCGCGTATGTGTTTGGTTCGCAGGGATGAAGAGATGTGCTGCTTCCGGAAGCCGTATGGGTAATCGGTTTCGATGAAATGAGGGAGTTCACAGCCAAAAGGAGGAATGCAAGTGGGAGTATTCGACAAAATCAAATCGCTGTTCGGAAAGGGTAAGAAACCCTCAGCGAATACCAACGGCATCAAACCTGCCGCTCAGTTCAAGGGAGAAGGCAGAGTAGGCGATGCACTGAGATATGCCGTTAACAAGCTTGAAGCACAGGTTAAAGCAGGTAAATTCACCGAGAAGGAAGAAATGACTTTCATCGCTCAGCTCAGGGCATGCGAAGTATCGGAAGCATCCGAAGACGAAAAGCTCATCGAGATAGGGCAGATTATCGGTGCAATCACATTTTTGTGATCCGTTTTCAACAAACCGTTTATTACCGCACCCCTTTTCAGGGGTGCTGAGGGTGACCTTATTGTCTGACATAATGAATATGGATCTGATCTACGCGTTATTCGACGCGGCGAATATGCACAGGTGGAACGACCATCTCCGTCCTATCGATCTGACGGAAATAGACAAGCAGGCTCACAAAGCGGCCATCGCGTGGGTCCTCGGCAAGTATGAGGAAGAGGGAGGATCCAAACTCAATTGGAGAAAGATCATTGAGGGATGTCTCTTCTCTTTCATGAAAAGGACAGTACTGACGGATCTCAAACCTCAGTTGCTTCACAGGATGGAAAGCGAGAGATTCGACGAAGTCAACGATTATGTCATGTCCGAAATTTCCCGCACGATGCCCGATTTGGATAAGGATTTTCTGAAAAGGTTCGAAGATAACATCCGCAGCGATCAATCGGAGATTGAAGACAGAATAGTCGCCGCTGCGCATTATCTCGCTACAAACTGGGAATTCAATCTTATCTATGATATGAACAGACATTCTTTTGCGATAGATCAGACCAAAGCATCGATTTCCATGGAACTGAGTACGTTCTCCGACCTTGCAGGCGTGAAAATGATGGTGGGTTCGCAGTCGATGACGTTTGTGGACTTAATAGGACAGTTAAGATTCCAGCAGAGGTGGACACGTATTCCCAGGATACCTGCGACCACTGTTTTGGGCCATTCTCTTATGGTGGCGACTATGATGTATCTGCATGATTTGGAAGTCAATGCAGACGATACCCAATCATACAACGATTATTACACGGGGTTATTCCACGATCTTCCCGAAGTACTGACGAAAGATGTTATTTCTCCCGTAAAGGTAAACGTAGAAGGTCTTGCCAATCTTCTTGACGAATACGAACACGAACTCATAGAATCCAAAGTTATGCCTCTGATCCCGGAGGGATGGAGAGACGAACTGAGATTCTTTGTTTACGATCCGTTCGCAGTGAAAAACGATTCGGAATTCGGTAAAGTTTCGGGAAGAGAATTGAAAATGTGTGATTTGCTTTCCGCTTATCTCGAAGTGAACGTATCGAGACGTTACGGTGTGCATTCGTCTAAAATGAGAGAAGGAGAAGATTCTCTCCGCGAAAGGCTGTTAAAAGAAGGAGATTGCATCGGCGCCGAATCTCTCATAGAAAGATTCGACGCGATGCGTATCTGATTATTTCTTTCTGATGACTTCCTGTCCGCCCATGTAGGGTCTGAGCACTTCGGGAATAGTGACACTGCCGCCCTCGTTCTGATAGTTTTCGAGGATTGCGACGATTGTCCTAGGGAGTGCGAGACCGGAACCGTTGAGAGTGTGAACGAATTCGCTCTTAAGGTGGGGTTCGGGACGGTACTTGATTCTTGCCCTGCGTGCCTGGAAGTCGGTGAAGTTGGAGCATGAAGAACACTCCAGCCATGCATCCTTTCCGGGAGCGTAGAGTTCGAGATCGTAACACTTGGAGCATGAGAAACTCATGTCTCCGGTACAGAGAAGCAGTACTCTGTAGGGAAGTCCGAGACCGACGATAAGATCTTCCGCATTCTTTCTGAGTTCCTCCAGTCTTGCGTAGGAGTTCTCAGGAAGTACGAAATTAACCATTTCCGTCTTTCTGAACTCGTGGACACGGATGATTCCTTTCGTGTCTGCGTGTTTGCCTACTTCGCGCCTGTACGACGTGAGGTTTGCGGTGTAGTAGATAGGGAGCTGCTCTTTATCGAGGATTTCATCCTGAAGAAGGTTTGTGATAGGTACTTCCGCAGTGGGGTTGAGGAACATGTCATCCCTCTCGAGATAGTACATATCGTCCTTGAGGTTGGGGTACTGACCTGTTCCGATAACCGCGTTCTTGTTGATGATTCCGGGAACGACGAGTTCGGTGTATCCCTGTTTCATGTGTGTGTCAAGGAAGTAGTTGATGAGTGCGCGCTCAAGCCTTGCACCGTCTCCTTTCATGACGTAGAATCCGCTTCCGGCGATTTTGACACCTCTCTCGAATTCGATGATGTCCAAATCTTCTGCGATTTCCCAGTGTTCTTTGGGTTTGAATGTGAATTTCCTCTTCTCTCCGACTTCGTAGACAACGACGTTGTCGTGTTCGTCCTTTCCTATCGGAACGGACTCGTGGGGAATGTTGGGGATGTTGAGGATGCAGTCGGTTCTGACTTCCTCGAGCTGAGCCATTCTGTCGTCGTTTGCTTTGATTTTATCGGCGACTTCCCTCATCTCGGTGATTTTTGCATCCTTCTCGGCACCCTTGGGCATTTTGGAAATCTGCATTGAAACTTCGTTTCTCAGTTTCCTGAGGCTGTTGTTCTCATCCGTGAGTTTTCTCCACTCGGAATCTGCGGTCAGGAGTCTGTCGAGAATGGCATCGTCCTTGTTCCTGTTCTTCAGCATTGCCCTGATCCTCTCGGGATCCTGTCTGATAACGTTAATGTCCAACATTTCGGATCAACTCAGAATTTCTTTTGACAGAGGGATGTCCAGGTCCTTTTGTCGGTGAGCAGAACAACACTTCCGCGGACATCCACTATGATAGATTCAGTCGCTTCGGCGACCGCAACCGCGATTTCCTTCGTTTCGCTCTCGGCGTTGGACAGCACCTTGACTTTGATGAGGCGGTTCTTCTTCAGCTGGTTTTTGATCTCCTCGAAGAGACCCTCCTTCAGCCCGTCCTTTCCGACATGCACAGTCGGGTTGATCTCGAGCGCTCTGCGCATGAGTTCTTTCTTAGCCTCTCTCTCCGTCATTTCCTTTGCTCCCTGATGTACGGCATACGCATGACATTGCCGCATCTCAGACAGGTAATCTTCACCCTTCCGTCTCCGATTCTCGTTCTGCAGTTGACTCCGGCCACATTGGGTATGCCGCAGTGACTGCAGAAGGATACGTTACCGGGAACAGGCGTACATGTTTTCTGTCCTATGCGTCTCGCTAAGGATACGTATCTCACCGCTCTTCCGTCGTTACCGTTTCTCACTGCGGTCACGGAAAGACCGAACAGCCTCTCCATGCGCTCATGTGCGATTTCGGAGGCGATCTTAGGCGGGATGCGCTTCCTTGCCATATGTATGCTCCTTATACGGACTCCTCACACATGACGGTGTATAAAAGTTTGTGCGCGTACACGCGACTCATCTTATGTGAGACAGGAGAGCGGATTTTACTTCGAGTTCTTCTTCGCTCATTCCTTCGTCGCCTTTTTCGGCGTATTGCATCCAGAGGAAGAGGAAGTAGTCGTGGAACGATTGCACTGCTTTGTTCCAGCTCTCGGAAGATTCGCTTATTCCGAGGTCTTCCTCGGAAAGATTCCATTTTCCGTTTCCGAATGAAATCTTTGCCGCGACGGGTGTTTTGAGTATGATGTCTCCGGTGGGAGTTACAATCCTGGGGAATTCGATGGAACCGATATCGCACATCTCTTCGGCTTCGTTGATTGAAACGATGTTTCCGTCTTCTGAGTATGTGATTTTTCCGGCGACGATAACCGCACCTTTGTCCGCGAATCCGGATGCTTTTCTGAGTTCCTCTCCGTCCCTGAATGAAATCCTGCAGGTTTCGGTTCCTCCGACAGAGAACACATATTTCGGACCTTTTCCCGATTTGGATTTCGATGTGACGAGTGTACCTACGGCGACACCGTCGCATGTGAGCCCTTTGTTACTTATGAATGCGGAAAGTTTCTCCAAATCCACTCTGCCGAATTTCTTCGGTTCTTCGGATGTTCCGTATTCGAGTGCAAATCCTTCGGAGAGTGCCATATCCTGGTGGAGTGCCGCGATATCGTAGATGACTGCATTTCTGTAAAGGGCGTCTTTGAAGTTGTCTTCGATCCAATAACTTCCGGTGCCTTTGCCCATGACGTCCAACACTTCTTCCATTTTGGCGACTGTGTCGGCGACAAGATCTCCCTGGCCTCTTGTTTCGGGATTGTCCGTGGATGCACTGAAAGACACTCCTCCGTCTCCGTCGAGATAAATCCTGAATTTTGCATCGAATTTCGAATCTACAAAACCCTGTGTGCGGAGTTCCCTCGAAACGAGATATTCTCCGATATGTGTGAACAGATCCTGTATGTCCACCATAATCTGTCCTGCCAAAGCTATCGGTGTCCTCTTATCGTCTTTCTCGGAAACGATGTTGACTGCGAAATCTGTCATCCTGCGCACCCTTTATTAAACAACGGATATACGGGTCTGTATTAAGTAGATTCGCCTGTTTTACACCGAATCATTGGAAAGTCTTATATCAGTAGCGATAATCAAGAGTGGCAGGAATGACAATATCGTTAAATACGGAATGGAGATTGTCAGCCCTATTCACTGATAATGATTGGTGGTGCAAATGGCAAGAAAGCCCGCAGTAATGTACAGAGAAATCAAAGGAATGGCTTACACCCGCAGAGAATACATGGGCGGTGTCCCTAACAGCAGGATCAGCCAGTTCGATATGGGTAACCTCAAAGACGAGTTCCCCATCACACTCACACTCAAATGCAAGAACCGTGTCCAGATCAGGCACACATCCCTCGAGGCAGGACGTATCGCAGCCAACAGGGTCCTGACAAAGGATGCCGGTGTCGCAAACTACCACCTGAAACTCAGGGCATTCCCCCACGTTGTTCTCAGGGAAAACAAACTCGCAACAGGAGCAGGAGCTGACCGTGTTTCGAGCGGAATGCGTCTCGCCTTCGGTAAAACCGTCGGTACCGCAGCAAGGCTCGAGTGCAACCAGGCCATCATGACCGTAAGCTGCACGCCCGCCGCTTTCAACACAGCAAAGCTCGCTCTTTGGAAAGCTTCCATGAAGTACCCCACACCGTGCTACATCGATGTGGAGAAAGGCAAAGAGTACGTCAACTGATGTTCGATCTGAAACTCAGTGAGATTACTGCGTGGATACGCAACGGAGGATATTCCTCCGTTGCACTCCAGTTGCCCGAAGGACTTAAGATCAGGGCAACTGAGATAATCGATATTCTTTCCGAAGAGACCGACTGCGGTTTCGTTATTCTGGGGGATCCGTGCTACGGCGCGTGCGACCTCCACACTAATTACAAGAAGACAGCCGATGCTTTGGTTCATTTCGGCCATTCTCCGATACCGTCACAGGGTGACGATAAGGACGTTCTCTACATTGAGGCACGTTACGATGTCGACATCAAGGAATATGTAGAGAAAATCATCGATGAACTGCCTGAAAGAGTAGGTTTGCTTGCAACCGTACAGTATGTCGGATGCATAGAACAGGCTAAAAAAATCTTAGAATCCAAAGGTAAGAAGGTATCCGTGGGTGTCGGGGACAGACGCATCACCTATCCCGGACAGGTACTCGGATGCAACTGTTCCGTAGCGGAATCCGTTGCGGATGATGTTGATATGTTCTTATTCTTCGGTGAAGGCGATTTCCATCCGCTTGCGGCTACATTCGGAATAGGTGTTCCGATTCGTGTACTCAACCCCGTTACGGGAGAATTCAGATCCGTCGACGACGTAAGAGACAGAATCCTCAGGAAAAGATTCGCCGCAATTCAGAGAGCCGTCGATGCGGAAAGTTTCCTGGTGATTGTCTGCAGCAAGATAGGGCAGGAACGCGAATCTGCCGCGGACGATATTATCGGTAAAATAAAATCTGCAGGAAAGAAAGCGTACAGACTCTACATCAATGAATTATCGCCTCAGAGTTTAATGTCCTACAGAGTGGATGCTTTTGTAAGCACCGCATGCCCGAGACTTGCCATGGATGATTACTCAAGATACGACAAACCCATTCTCACACCCATCGAAGCGGAAGTTGCATTGGGCATACGCACATGGGATGATTACGCATTCGACGTTATCAGACCCGAATGATTTTCCGTAAGGGTTTATATCACCGATTCTATCGGTAGCATGATGTACACAACACAGACATTGTTCGAAGGTCATATTCCGTCCGGAGTAAAGGTAGGAATCGGATGCAATAACACATCGGAGAAGGTAAAGAACAGTGTCAAAGGTTACGAGAGTAACGTCACCGTTTATACGGATCCTGTGAAACTCGTAGATGATTTATGTAACGGAAAGATTGACGCAGCCGTACGCGGAGATATGTCTTCTTCCGTTCTGTTACCTTTACTGAAAGAAAAAACCGGAGTGGATCATCTCGAAAGAATCGTATTTTTGGAACCGAAAGGAAAGAAAATGGTAATTACCGCACCCGTAGGAATAGACGAAGGGTGGACGGTTCAGCAGAAACACGATATCGCAGTGAAAGCCGTAGAATTGATGAAACGTATCGGAATGGGTACGAAGATTGCGGTTATGTCCGGCGGAAGAAAGGATGACAAAGGGCGTTCGGACACTGTCGATAAAACGATAGACGACGCATTCGAATTGGTTGATATCCTGAATAAAGAAGGATATGATGCGTATCACGCCGAAATTTTAATAGAGAACGCGATTGACGATGCAGATCTGATAATCGCACCCGACGGAATATCGGGGAACCTGATATTCAGGGCATTGCATTTCATAGGCGGTGCATCCGCATTGGGTGCGCCTGTTATCAACATCGAAAAGGTGTTCGTGGATACATCGCGCGCGAAGAAGGATTACAGTGATTCCATAATGTTGGCTATGAGACTGACGGAGAGGGTATAATGTTGTTGGAGATAGACGGAGAACATTCAGGTATCAGATTTTCGGCATGTCATTTCATACCGAGGCACGAGAAGTGTTCCAGGCTTCACGGACACTCCTACATCCTCAGACTGAGGATCGAGGGAGATATCGGTGAAAACGGCATGATTATGGATTTTGTGCAGCTCAAGAAGGAACTCAGAAAATTCGTCGATGAATTCGATCACAGAACACTCCTTCCGGGAAAGTCGGAGATCGTTCACATAAAGGATGAAGGAGAATCATACGAAGTCATCTGTGACGGAAAGAGGTATGTTTTCCCCAAAACCGATGTCGTAATATTGGATGTTCCCACAACAACAGCCGAGGAAATGACGAAGATGATGACCGAGAGGATGGTCAAAGATATCTCATTCCCGAAGAACATTCATTCCGTATCCGTAGGAATGGATGAAGAAAGGGGACAGACCGCATGGTACACAACGGAGGTGTGAAAATGGCAGGAGCCGTTGTTTTGCTTTCGGGAGGATTGGATTCCACTACATGCCTCGCACAGGCTGTCGCAGACGGTACGAATCCGATTGCATTGAGTTTCAGATACGGTCAGAGACACACAAAGGAACTGAAATCCGCCGCAGCGGTTGCGGATTATTTCCATGTGAAGCATATAATCATCGATTTGGATCTGAGTATGTTCCACTCCGCACTTACGGATATGACACTCAACGTTCCCGAGAACAGAGATGAGGGTGCCATGGGTTCCGATATCCCGATCACATATGTCCCTGCGAGAAACATCATTATGCTTTCAGTCGCAGCGGGAATATGCGAATCCTTCGGTGCCGATAAGATCTACATCGGAGTGAACTCCGTAGACTATTCCGGATATCCGGACTGCCGTCCCGAGTTCATTGAAGCTTTCGAGAAAGCCATCAACAAAGGAACGAAAGCGGGAGTCGAAGGACATCCGATTAAGATTGTCGCTCCCATTCAGAACGCTTCCAAATGCGATATAGTAAAATTGGGAAAAAAACTCGGTGCGCCTCTCCATCTGACGTGGTCATGTTACGAAGGCGGAGAGAAGGCATGCGGTAAATGCGATTCGTGTCAGCTCCGTCTGAAAGGATTCGCGGATGCCGGCTACAAAGACGAAATCGAGTACATGTGATACCATGATGATATCGGAGACCTTCAGATCGATCCAGGGAGAGGGAAAAAGGATAGGCGTTCTTACCTACTTCATAAGAGAGGTAGGCTGTAATCTGAACTGCTCCTGGTGCGATACGCAGTACGCCATGGACGGCGGAACGGAGATGTCCGTTGATTTCGTAATCGAATCGGCAAAAGATGACGACGAAATCTGCCTTACAGGCGGAGAACCGATGATTCATGAAGAATCATGCGAATTAATCGAAAGATTAACCGCAATGGGAAAGACCGTTGTCGTGGAAACCAACGGTTCCGTAGATCTTTCCGATAAGCCGAACAATGAACATGTGATTTACAGTATGGATATCAAGTGTCCTTCATCCCGTATGGAGGATAAGATGGTGTTTTCCAACATCTCGCTCTTACAGCCGAAGGATCAGCTGAAGTTCGTCATATCGGATGACAAAGATCTGCAGTACGCAATATCGATTCTTGAAAAATACAAACCGAAGGCGGAAGTAATCTTTTCACCTGTCGGAGGTATGGATATAGAGCCTCTTACCGAGGAAGTCATCGCAAGAAGACTGAAGGTGAGAGTGTTACCCCAATTACACAAAATAATCTGGGGTAACAAAAAGGGAGTTTAAGCCTCCCTTTCTCTCCTTCTTTTGAATGCTTCCATACATTCTTCGACGATACCTTCTTCGTCGTAAGCGACTTTGATGCCTGCTTTTGTGAGTATTTCATAACCGTGGGAACCTATTCCGCCGGTTATGACGGCATCCACTCCGATAGACACCAAGGCGTCGGCCATTTTCATGCCCGCACCCTCCGAGTTCACGAAGTTGTTGACTACAACCTCATAATCCAATGTGTCGTAATCAACTATCAGAACATACGGAGCGTGACCGAAATCATCGCTCACGTATGATGTCAGTTCTTCTCCTTCGGAGAGTACGCCTATCTTCATCACTCCACCGTCTTGATGATTTTGTCGACAATGGAGTTGAATGCTTTGGCAGACTCCGATTCGGGTGCATCGATGACTATAGGCATTCCCGAATCTCCGGAAAGGACAATCTTAGGTTCGATCGGAACCTTTCCGAGGAACTGAATGTTCATGTTCCTTGCCGTGGCGACTCCGCCGCCCGCTTTGAAGATATCTGTGATTTCACCGCAGTGGGGACATACGAATCCGCTCATGTTCTCAACGAGACCGATGATAGGAATCTCGACCTGTGCGGAGAATGTTACGGTCTTTCTGCAGTCCATGAGCGCGACATCCTGGGGTGTCGTAACCAAAACGATACCGTCCGCTTTCTTCATGAGCTGTGCTACGGAGATTGCTTCGTCTCCGGTTCCCGGAGGCATATCCACAACAAGATAATCCAAATCTCCCCATCTTACATCTTCAATGAACTGTCTGATTGCGGTTCCTTTTACGGGACCTCTCCAAATGATTGCGGAATCCTTGTTGGGAAGGAGGAATTCCATTGAGATAACCTTAAGTGACGGAGGTACGAGCACGGGAATGAGACATTCGTCCTGAACGTCCAACTGCTCATCCTCTACGCCGAACATCTTGGGGATGTTCGGACCTGTAATATCAACATCCATGATACCTGTCTGATATCCTTTCATGGACAGTGCCATTGCGATGTTGGAGGACACGGTACTCTTACCGACTCCTCCCTTTCCGCTCATAACGATAATAATGTGTTTGATTTTTCCGAGACTCTCCTGGAGTTTGAAATCTTCGGCGTTAATCATAGGTTTCGGCATGATATCGATCCTTCGAAGCCATACACAGGCTTCATCTTATGCGGTAATGGTGAACTCTTTATTAGCCGTTTCCTATTTGGCATACATGCCATTGGGGGATCCTCACGGAGGGAGTTTCATATACACTGACGAAGGGCTGCCGAAAGGTGTGGCTATGGTGTCGATTCCCGTGAAGAATCTGAAAAGATCGATTGAATTCTACACCCGTCTTTTGGGGATGAAATTGCTTTCGGAGGGAGAGAATGTTGCAATTCTTTCCGTAGGAAAAGATATGATTGTCCTGAGAGTAAGCGACAGAACGGGAGCGAACACAGGATTGTTTCTCTCTACGGAAAGTCCTTACGACCTTCACAGAAGACTTGTCGACGAAGGTGTGAAGTTTATTATCGATCCCAAAAGAATCGATATCGGGTTAATTACAACATTCGCCGATATCGACGGAAATATCGTCGGTGCGATTGAAATCAGAAAATAATCTCATTGTTATTCCGAAGAATAAAGAAAAAAAAGAAGGGTAGAGAGGGTCTTGCGACCCTCTCAGTAGAATTTACCTGCAGTTGCTTCGTCGAATTCCTGCTTCATCTCTTCTGTCGGTTCTTCCGTCATAATGCTGACGACGATACCGACGATGAGTGAGAGTAAGAATGCGGGCAGAAGCTCGTACAGACCTGTGTCGAATATGAATGTGTTGCATCCGAAGATTTTACCGAACACACCGCCCGAGATGAGGAATGTGTTCCACAGAATAACTGTGATGAATCCGACAATCATGGATGCGAGTGCACCGTTCTTGTTCATGCGTTTCCAGAACAGTGAAAGAACCATGACAGGTCCGAAGGATGCACCGAATCCGGCCCATGCGAATGAAACAAGGTCCATGATGCTGTTGTTACCGCTGAGTGAGATGAGAAGACCGACTACTGCAATAATAACAACAAAGATTCTCGACATCCACATAAGTTCGTTGTCACTGCGTTTCTTCTTTGAAACTTTGTCATAAAGATCGTTGGTGACAGCGGATGATGCAACAAGCAACTGCGAATCGGCTGTACTCATGATAGCGGCGAGGATTGCAGCATAAAGGAATCCTGCGACGATCGGTAACGAATTACCGAAGAGGTTGGAAACCATCTGAATGAACACGTTCTCCGAATCGAATTTCGAGGGGTTGCCGAGGTATACACGTCCGATGACCGCAATGAATCCCACTGCTGCAAGAGCGATGATGACCCAGAGTGTACCTACGCGGCGTGCGACTTTGATTTCTTCAGGGTTCCTGATTGCCATATATCTGACAAGGATGTGAGGCATACCCACATATCCCAATCCCCATGCGAGACAGGATAACAGTGCAATCGCACTGATCTGCGAACCGCCGGACCAGAGAAGATCCGTTCCGTGTGACACGAAGGAATCGAATGTTGTTGCGACTGTGTCCCATCCTCCGCTGATTTCTCCGAGAGCGACAAGAGGAACGACAACAACGGCGACAATCATCATGATTGCCTGTACGAAGTCAGTCCAACATACCGCTTTGAATCCGCCCGAGAATGTGTAAAGAACGATAATCAGACAGGTGATGGATGCGGCAAGTTCGTAACTGATATCGGGGAACACAAGGTGGAAGAGTTTTCCTCCCGCGACGAATCCCGATGCGACATAAATCGTAAAGAAGAAAAGGGTCGCGATACCGCTGAACATTCTGATGTATCCTTTGTTCTCTCTGAAACGGTTGGAGAAGAACGTAGGTACGGTCAATGAGTTTTCACATTTTTCCGAATAGTTTCTCAGGCGTCTTGCGATGAACAGCCATGCAAGATAGGAACCGATTGCGAGACCGATTCCGATCCAAATCTTACCCATTCCCATAAGATAGATGGATCCCGGAAGTCCCATAAGCAGCCATCCGCTCATATCGGATGCCTGTGCGGACATCGCGGTGACATACGGGTTCATGTCCCTTCCGCCGAGAACATAATCGGACATGTTATGTGTCTTGTTGTAGAAGAAGAAGCCTATGCCGAGAACTACTAGGAAGTAGATGACGAAGGCCAGAAGAACTAACATATCCATTCTAAAATCTCCAATATAGCAAAGGGGTATGCTTTTATAGTATAAATGAGGGCGTGTCAGTCATTGACACTATTGACTGAAAGAAACCGATGTTTCGATGCAATCGGCCGCAGTTTGTTATGTTTAGACTTGTTTAATTCCGTTATTTACGCTGATGCTGTCAGTACAGTGTCCGATTCTTTTTCATATCCTACATAACATCGGATTCTGCCCTGACTTTGTCACACACATCCCAAAACCCAAGACAGTTTATTTACACCGTAACCAATCCGGAAACGGGATCACTTGAACGAAGATGTAGATGTAAGGAAAGAGGCAGAATCACTGAAGACCATGATCAAAAGGCCTGTGGAAATCTCCGAATTGGAAGAAAGAATCAGCCTTTATCTCAACAGATACCTGATGGACATCGAATCTTCGAAAAGAGCCATTATCAAAGATTACGGCGGAAGCGACCGCGATTATATCGCACCTGTCGAACCGGATACGCCGCTTTCCGATCTCGGCATCAAACGCGGTTCGGTTATCAATTTCACGGCAAAAGTATCCGAAATCAGAGGAACCTTTGCAGGAAACGACAATCTGAAGTTCACTGTATTCATAGAAGACGAAACTTCCGAATCCAAAATAATCCTGTGGAACAGGGAGCCCGATTTCGAAGAAGGCAAAGCCTACAGATTCAGAGGGTGGAAAGTAGTTTACGACGATTACGAGAAATCCATAGTTCTGAACGACAGGGGCGGTTCTTACGAAGAATGTGACGCCGATATACAATCAAGTGCATATTCCAGAAACCTGAAATTCGCCGTAAGTTATGACGATATAGTGTCGGGAATGACCCGCATAATCGTCTCCGGAACAGTTTACAGTGTAAAATACAGAGAACCCGGTGAAAGAGGTCCCGCCGTCAAAGGAGTGTTCAGATTCCCCGACGGAAATAAGATGAATTTTTTCTCATGGGGTGAAATATCAATGGATGTCGGAAACGATGTCTGTATCACCGATGTGAATGCGGAATACAACAGTTATTCCCGGAATCTGGAGCTGAAACTTACGAATTCATCCAAAATTCTGAGAGGTGACTGATTTGAATTCCGAAAAATTGAGGGAAATTGCAATCAAATCCTGCGAGGATATGTACGAACAGATTGAAGCCGTACAGAAAGGAATGGATCTCACCAAAAGCAAACTTGTGTCGATGGTTATCAACGAAGTACGTTCGGTTACGAGGAAGAGCGATTATCTTATCATCTCATTATTTACCAAACTTAACGACACCGACAGCCTCGGCCTCTGCATCGAAGACAAAGATTTCTATTTCGGCGACGGACAGTCCGACGGCTGTTCTGTGTATTTTGACGATTATGACGAACAGTCGATGACGGTACGTGCATATCCTTCGGATAAGCTGATGGAGATAATCAACAACCATTCCGATGAAGACATCAAGATTATCGTGGATATGAAATGGCTCATAAAGTTAACATTGGACTGTTTCACGGAACACGGCGACATGATAGGATATCCCGGAACCAAGCCTTCATTCACCGAAGATGTCGATTATACATTCCCTGCAGGAAGCACTCCGTCCGAGGAACAGAGGAAAGCAGTAAAAACGATACTTAATTCCAGATTATCATACATATGGGGGGCACCCGGAACGGGAAAGACCCAGTATGTTCTTGCTACATCGATTATCGCATACGTCAGAAAAGGAAAAAGAGCAGCAATCATCGCACCTACAAACAACTCCGTAGAACAGGTTCTGAACGGTATTCTGAAAGTTATCGAACAGGACGATCCGGAACACAAATACATCGATCCCGAGAAAGACATCCTGAGGATGGGTTCCGCAACCGCGGGATTCATAAGAGAGCATCCCGGAATGTGCGAAGACAGAGCCAGGATGAAGAGGGTCAAACAGCTCAGACAGTCCAACAAGATAATTGCGAATCTTATTTTCGAACGTAAAGTAGAGACACTGAAACCTAAATTCGAACTGATACGGCGCCTTTACAATGAAGGTTACGATGCAGCACCGTACAGAGAGAAGAAAAAGATCGAAACGGAAATCAGGGTCGCATGGAATGAAATCGTTGCAGTTGTCAAGCAGAATAATGAATTGATCGGATTGGTTTCGAATGTAGATCTAACAAACCTCAGATCCCGGGCCGACGGTACATGTGAGGCACTTATGAACCGCAACAGGCCCGAATTGGATATTGTTCAGTATCAGGGGATGACCGATTCGGAATTAAGAGAACTTATTTTCCAAAATAATGAAGAACTCATGGAATTGGAACCGTATGATACCGCTGTCAGAATGAGAAAAGTGAAGGTTATGGCGATGACGCCGTTCATTCTCATGGGCCGTCACAGATCTATGTTTGACGACGGCGGAATCATCGATGTAGATCATATCTTCATCGACGAAGCGGGATATGCGAATCTCATCCAAACTATGCCTGTCTTCATGTGCGGACCGCCGATTGCGATGCTCGGAGACCATATGCAGCTGCCCCCGGTGTGCGAGTTGGATAAGGACAATATCAGAACATGGGTCGAACATGACGATTACATGAAATATTCCTTCATGTGGGATCAGTCCGCACGTTATATCGAAAGCTATCTTTTCGGTACGATTGAGGATGCACGTGACGATTATCTGTACGACAGGGAACCGAGATTCGAAGAGACCCAGACAGCGAATTTAACATCTTCACACAGGTTTGCGGACAATCTTGCAAAGATATTGGACGACTGCGTATACATGAACGGAATCAGCGGCAGCGCAGGTACGTTGGAAATGTACTGTTACGATGTCAAAGGACTGAATCCCGAAACGAGAGAGAATCTTGCGGAAGCGGATGCCGTTGCGGATTTTGTGAAAAAGAATGTCGATGATTTGAGTGATTTTGCTGTAATTACACCGTACACGGATCAGAGAAAAGCGATAACAAAGAGACTGAAAGCCCATGAAAGAAGAATCATGACAATTCACGGTTCTCAGGGAAAGGAGTGGGACACTGTCATAATCAGTGTTTCGGATAACGGAACTTCCAGCAAACAGGTTCCATACCGTTTCACAAGTTCGTTACCTCCTTACGACGGACTGAAAGTTATCAATACGGCGGTTTCACGTGCGAAGAAAAGGCTGATTATTTTCTGTGATTACGAATTCTGGAAACAGAGAGCCGTAAGAGGAGATCTTCTCGGAAGATTGGTCGCGGATGAAGGTACGAAGGTAATTCCTGTCGGCGGAGATGTAAACGATTATGTCGATTTCGTTGAAAAGAGAGAAGACACAGGAGATAACGACCCCGTCAACATCCGTCTTACGACGGATTCTTCACTGAGAGTTGTGAAACTGAGAAGGGCATTCGAGTACGGCGGAAGAAAACTTTTCAGTGAAGAGGATAAAAAACTGAAAGGAATTCTGAAAGATGCGGGTCTTACTCCGAGCGATGCTTTCGTTATTGCCAGGGTGGCTTATGTTGCCGCAGACGGGATCGAAAGAGCGATTACGACGGTGAAGATTCTTCCTGATGATGAGATTAAAGATATCGGTGCCAGAACAGGTATCGGCAATAACGCCGTGAGACAGTTGATTTCGGATATCGTGGAAGCTTTCAGATTGTATTCGGACAGTATGAAATCCGGAAATCAGCCTTCAAAATCATAAAAAAGAATTTATCTCCGACCTTAACGGCCGGAGATAAATCCGATCAGTTTCCTAAGTTGGTTTTAGTGACTGCGTTGTCAATCTCGTCCCTGAGGTGTTCGGGGAGTCCGTTGATACCGCCTACGAGGAATCCTCTGACAATCATTCCGATTGCATCATCCTCCGTAAGTCCGCGTGACATCAGATATTCGATCTGATCTCTTGCGATCTTACCGACGGCTGCTTCATGTGTCATCTCGACATCCGCATTCGAGGACATAAGTTCCGGAATTGCATTGGTGCTTCCTCCGTCCGAGAGCATGATGCTCTTACATTCGAGGTGTGCCTTTACTCCGGGCGCGTGTCCTTCGAGACGTCCGCGTGCCGTGATTCTTCCGCCGTGAACGATGTTTCTCGAGATGATTTCCGCGGAAGTGTTCGGTGCGTTGAGGATAACACATCCTCCGCTGTCGACATCCGATTCTTCATTTGCAATGCAGATGGTGTTCATCTTACACGAAGCACCTTCTCCGTTAAGCTGACATACGGGGAAACTCTGCAGCGTTCCTACAGGTTTCAGGAGGACGTAGTTGTTCACGTATCTTCCTCCTTTCTCTACGATACATCCGGTTCTCGGACGTACTGCGGTCTTGGTGTCCCAGCTGTGAATCATTGAGAATACGATAGAAGCGTTCTCTTTCACGTAAATCTCCGAAACACCGATGTGTAATGCGTCGTTTACATGGTGTCCCGTTGCGCATCCCGTGATGATTTCCAACTCGGCGCCTTCATCTACTATGATGATGTTGTGGAGAGTCTGCATTGAGCCTTTCTTCCCGATCATCATGCATGTCTGAATGGGATTCTTTACTTTGTATCCGGGTTTGACGTGGATGAAGTAACCGTCACCGTCTTCGAGATAGGTCTTTGCAGTGTACTTGTCCTTCTCGGGACTTACGGCTTTCCAATAGTAGTCTTTCACCCAGTCGAACTTCTCCAAAGCCTCTTTGGTGGACATTACATCCACTCCTTCCTCGGCTTTGTTTGTGCAGTGGCTCATTGCGTTGTCAAGGAACATGATTGTTCCGTCACGGCCTTTTTCATCTGCGATGACTCCGACACCCTCCATAATTCCGAGCGTGTCTTTGTCTGTTTTCTCGAGATTATCGATCTTCTGAGGATTGAACGAACCCAATTCGTATTTTTCGATATCTACGTCGGGTCCGTACGTACCTTTCTTCTCAAGTGCACTCTTCACTCCATCTTTACCATTCTGCATGATATGCACTCTCCGTAACCTCTTTCTCTGATGTCTTTGAGGATGTCTGTCGGGCGTCCGGTACATCTGATAAGTCCGTCTTTGAGAACGAATGCTTTGTCCGCTCCGATGTAATCCAAAATCTGTCCCGTGTGGGTGATGACTAACGACGAAACATGTCTCTTGGAGCTGGAATTTCTGCATCCTTTGCATCCATCGGCGTAGAGAAGATCATGTACTTTCTTTCCGATGAGATCTATACTTTCCAAATCCACTCCGGATTCCGGTTCGTCCAAAAGAACGAATTCGGGACACTGTGCGGTGAGTTGGAGTAATTCGGATCTTTTGATTTCTCCTCCGGAGAATCCTACGTTGACTTCTCTTGTAAGGAAATCTTTCATCCTGAAATCGGTTGCATCGGGAATATTTCCTCCGTGTGCCGTTGCTTTGACCAAATCACCGAGTTTAACACCGACGACGTTCGGGGGCCTCTGCATCATCATGCCTATTCCGAGCCTTGCACGCTCGTCGACAGGCATGTCTGTGATGTCCTTTCCCTTGAACATTATGCTTCCTTTCGTTACCTTGCATGTTCCGTAACCCATAATGGCTGCGAGGAGCGTGGATTTACCGGATCCGTTGGGTCCGAAAAGGACGCATGTCTCTCCTTCCTCCACATTAAGTGTGATGCCCTTCAGGATCTCTCTCCCTCCGGCTTCGACGTGAAGATCGTTGATGTTCAGCATTCTCTCACCTTGTACGGGTTCATGCAGATACCTAATATTAAAATGTGCTTAACAGCGTTAACATTCATTTGACATTGTGTTGGGTATTTTGAATTAACAATTGTGAATATGCCAGATGTGACAGTAATTGAAATGATGCTGCAGTAAGGCAGTTAATATGTACGTGAAATACGGAGATTATTTAATCGATGGCAACCCGCATGGACACATAATCGCAGATATTGCCGTAATTGTCGGTTTTTCGGGTGAATTATATAAGGTGTCATCACATCTCCTGATTTATGAAACCACTCCCTGTCGGCATCCAGAATTTTATAACCGTTCGTAATAAGGGTTATTATTTTGTGGATAAGAGTATGCTGATAGGGCAGATTTTGGATCAGTTCCCGGAAGACGGAGTCTTTCTCTACACAAGACCGCGCCGTTTCGGAAAATCATTGAATCTGAGTATGTTGGATGCCTTCTTCAATCTTGAATACAAAGGTAATACGTGGTTCGACGGATTGGAGATATCGAAACATCCCGAGTACGACAGGTACAAAAACG
>CAVIAJ010000013.1:0-38164 GCA_963640855.1 Candidatus Methanomethylophilaceae archaeon | reverse complement strand
AAGCGGCAAAGGTTCGGAACTGACTGTGTATGGTACCGCAATCCGGAAACTTATGCTGTATATTCTAATCAAAAATTCTTTATATAGTCAAAAAAATATTGTTACTATGCACGTACATATCGCAACAGTCGGTACAAATGAAATTCCGATTACCAGAGTTCTGAACAAAGTAAGTGCAATCGATAAACTGTATCTTCTGTACGGTTCAAAAGACAGTATGACTCCGTCTGCAGAGAACGGAAACCGTCCCGCTCCCAAAAACAGTTCCGTAAATTGTGTGACAGAAACAAACAATGCCGCTGCTGAGAAAGAAAAATCCGCCAGGGAATGGGATACGCCAAGCGAAGCCGCCGATGCCATCGAAAAGAAATATGCATCTTCAATTCCTAAATTATAAAAATAAAGGTTCCCGGGCAGAATTTCAATAAGATTGTTGAATCGATTTATGATATATATGACGAAGAATCCGGGAAGGGAGTAAAATTCTCGATAAACATTACGGGCGGGAGGAAAGTAATGACTGCTGCCGCGGTGTACAGTTTATACTACACACACGCCACCCTTTATTATGCAGGTACCGAAGGCAAAACGGAAGATGAAAAAATAATTCAGATTAATCCTGTCGGATCTGTGGATTTATCAAAACTGAAACCGAAAACGAAGGCTATTCTGAAGTATATTTATGATACAAAACAAATCAGAAAGGAAACCGAACCTCTGACAACCACCTCAATCGTAGATTATTCAAGAAATAATAATGTAAAAATTATGGGCGGAAAAGATGCAAGTATGCAGAACATCGGCTATCAGCTCAAAGTCCTCAAAGGATACGGCCTCATTGATTATGAGGATGTAGACGGTGACGAACGTAAGAAAAGTATTGTAATCACTGAAGGTGGATGTGTTCTGGCATCCAGACTTAACAAATTGTCGTTGTAACAGAATTAAATCAGACAATCCCCGTCCTGATAATTCTAAATACTATCTCCCTACTAAACAACACATCCGCAGGAGACGGCCCCGATGAAAACAGGATTCGATAACGATCTCTACCTGAAAACACAGTCAGAACACATCAAAGAACGTATCGAGAAGTTCGGCGGTAAGCTCTACCTCGAATTCGGCGGCAAGTTATTCGACGATTACCACGCGTCCAGAGTATTACCCGGTTTCCACCCCGACAGCAAAATCTCCATGCTCATGCAGCTGAAAGATCAGGCCGAAGCCATCGTCTGCATCAATTCAAACGACATCGAAAAGAACAAAATCCGCGGAGATTTGGGAATTACGTACGACCTCGAAGTCATGAGACTGATCGATTCCTTTGAGAACCGCGGAATAAAAGTCTGCGGTGTCGTCATGACAATGTACGCCGAACAGCGTGCTGCAAAGATCTTCGAACAGAGACTGATCGATCAGGGAATGGACGTCTACCACCACTACGAAATCGAAGGATATCCCGCAAATATTCCGCTGATTGTAAGTGAAAAAGGTTACGGCAGAAACGAATTCGTGAAAACGGAGAAACCTTTGGTCGTAGTCACCGCACCCGGGCCCGGCAGCGGAAAGATGGCTGTGTGTTTATCTCAGTTATATCATGAAAACAAAAACGGTACCAAAGCCGGATACGCCAAATTCGAAACTTTCCCCATCTGGAACTTACCGCTGATGCATCCTGTCAACATCGCATACGAAGCGGCAACCGCCGATCTTAACGATAAAAACATGATCGATCCGTTCCATTTGGCCGCTTACGGAAAAACTACGGTTAACTACAACAGAGACATCGAAGTATTCCCTGTTCTCAACGAAATGCTCGGACAGATTATGGGCATTTCTCCGTACAAATCACCCACCGATATGGGTGTGAACATGGCCGGGAACTGCATTGTCGATGATGACGCAGTCCAAAAAGCCGCCAAGGAAGAGATAATCCGCCGTTACTTCAATGCACTGCGCCAGAGGAAACAGGGTAACGGAAACGACAGGATAGTCACCAAGATCGATCTCTTAATGAAACAGCTTGAGATCAAAGAAGACGGCCGTAAGGTCGTCGCAGCCGTGAGGAAGAAAGCCGAATCGGTAAAAGTACCTGTAGCCGCCGTAGAGTTGGAAGACGGAACGATTGTCACCGGCAAAGCCGGTGACCTTTTGGGCGCTTCGCCTGCGATGATTCTCAACGCTCTCAAAGTAATCGCAGGAATACCTGATAATGTACATCTGATTGCACCTGAATTCGTGGAACCTGTTCAGAATCTTAAGAAAATCATGGGCGAGAAGAATGTCACTCTTACAATCAACGATGTGCTTATCGCTCTCTCGATCTACGCCGGAAAGGATGAGAACGCAAAAAGAGCGCTGGAACAGTTACCTAAACTGAAAGGGTGCGAAGTACACCTTTCCATCATTCCGAACGGTATCAACGAAGCGACGTACAGGAAACTCGGCGTGAATTTAACGTGCGAACCCAAGTACGAAACATCCTGTATGTATCACAGGAACTGAATTCCCATCCTCCCGAAGGGAGGATGGCCCGCTTACTTTACGGTGTCGTCATTTATGATATGTCCGATTGCTGTTTTTCCGTAAGAGCCAGCACATCAAATACGCCCTTCATCGAACGTCCTTTCCGGCACACGGCGCGGCATAAATATGGGCATTATGATTGCTTTCACTCCACTGTCTGTAATCATTCACAGTCGATTTATGTGTCAGATGATACAATGATGTCTACAAATCAGTGTGAACTGGTTACAAACCAATGGTAAAGAGACCTCGTGACACCTTGTTTTCAAAAATTCCTGTTTACAAAAATTTTGGGGTTCATTTTGGGGTTCATTAACCAATCATAAAGCCTATCGGCTGTTTCGAAAAAAATCTCAGAAAATCCATGGCGGACGAGGGGGGATTCGAACCCCCGGCTTACAGCTTAGGAGGCTGTCGCCATATCCAAGCTAGGCCACTCGTCCGTAATTTCAGTGTATAAGAGGGTTAGATAAAAAGGTTTGGAGAAGAGGAGTGAAATCACTCCTCTGCTTTCTCTTTCTTCGCTGCAGACTTCTTCTTTTTCTTGTCTTCGGCTTCCGCTGCGGGCTGTTTGGACCAGACCTCGACGAGCTTGACAGTGTCGACACCGAAGGCTTCCCTCATCTGGGAAACGATCTTGAATTTGATCATGGGCCAGTCCTGGCTGAATTTGACAAGATCCGAAAGGATGACTGAAACTTCGTTATCGCCGAACTCGAATGCGAATCCGTCGGATGTTCCGAATGCCATCTCAACGATTGCTTTTGCTTTCTCTTCGTTGTCTTTGATGACTTCTGTGACAGTGAACTCGTACCTGAGGTCTTTGCCTGCGAGGGGGTTGTTGAAATCGACCTTTACACGTCCTGCGCCTGCGGACATGATGACTCCTGTCCTGTTTCCGAGTTTGACTTCGAGTCCGGGGTAGGGGTTGATTTCCATCTTGTAGAATTCCCTGATGGGGTAAACTTCAACGAGCTTGGGGTCCCTTGCGCCTGCTGCGTCTTTGGACTCGATTTCAATGTCGACTTCTTTACCGACGGTTGCGTTTGTAATTGCTTCGTCGAGTGCTTTGAAGAGCCTTCCGGATCCTACGATGTAGGCCATGGGGGCGTACTTGTATTTCTCGTTGTAGAAGCCTGCTTCCTTTGCTTTGGCTTCGGATGTTGTGTCGTAGAGTCTGTCGATGTCTGCGATGTATGCGTTGTAATCAATGCGGACGATGTCGCCTTTGTTGAATGCCATTTTTCTCACCTTCACAGGTTATACTGTGATTGGGCGGGAGTATTCCGCTTGTCAATATAAAGATTTGTTTTTTGGGATTTTCATATATAATATTTTTCCGACAGTGACAGAAAATATTATAAACTGTCCGTCAGGGAGCATTCCACGGAAATGTAGAGGTCGACAACAAAGATTAAAAAGGATACCAGTATACACGGAATTATCAAAGGCCACCTTTGCATAGCCCGGTAGTGCGGCTGACTTGTAATCAGCAGGTCGGGGATTCGAATTCCTCAGGTGGCTCCATTCCTTTCTTCAATCTTCATTCGGAACAGAATTCTCTTTCGACACTGTTGCGGGACCGATCGGAGATTTCTTTCTGCATTGTGAATTGTTCATGTTGACATTGTGTTTTGCCATTATACTGTAAACACAACTGAAAATATGTAGCGATGCGAGATAATAGCAACCAATCTTAGAAATTCACCAATCGGTTGTAACTTGACATAATCAATTGAATTGACTTATCGTAGGATTAAACCAGAAATAAACCAGAAATAAACCAGAAATAAACCAGAAATAAGAATCGTATGCTATTATTCTATCAATCACAGGATTTCCCAAAAACCAATCTTTTTAGAACCAACTCTATGAATTTTTCCTTTGTCTTTCAATGAGTTCAACGTTGACTCCACTTTGAAATCAGTCATAGAAAGTATTCTTGCAGCCTCTGCAATCGTAGTAAACTCCCCTCTGCGAATCAAATCAAGTACCAACGATTCACGCTCTGTCAGATTCACTGCATTATTTGTTCCTTCACCGTTTTCTCTGAACGTCACGCGCAGACCCTTGAAATATTCCTCAAACAAAGGTTCCGGAAGATTTTTCTCCGCGCACAAATCCAACACCATTCTGATTCCTTTGCCCCATTTCTCAATGAAACCTGCTTCATGAAAAGTTTCAGCCAAACGGCGATTACGCGGTGTGGAAGGATGTTCCTTTAGGAGTGTTTCTATGTCCCATCCGTCCGGAAGTTCACCGTAGTTGAATACAGACATCTTATTGCGGTAAACTCTCACCTCAATCGGCCATCCTATCGAATAGTCGTTGTGAATTACAGCATTGATCAATATCTCACGAACTGCTTCAGGCGGGTATTTATAAACCATTTTCCTTTGCATTTGGCTGTAATCAAAGTGTCCTGGAACGAATTTGTCAAATATTATTTCAGATGCTGTGTCAGGCATCATAATCATAGGGCATTTAACATACTGTTCGCGGAGTAATTCCCCTCTGTCATCAAATTCACCAATCTTGAGGTACGCATCCAACACGTATTTTGAAGGTTCAGGACAGAATAATATTGCTGCACTCCTGGAAATCCTTCCCTCTGCGTCAATCATCCCGAGATTCAATAATACATTCTCAACTTCCGAATCGGATACCTCATTGACATCCGGAGATATTTTTTTCGATGCTTTCAGAAAAAATAAAACTGCATCTTTAGAGAGATCACTAATATCGACGCTATCGGCTGTTAAATCTGTCCATGACAAATTCGAACTTTTCAGAATTTTGTCCCTTAATTCATGACCGGAAAGCGCCCTCGTAGTACTTCCTGATTTAACCCAAAGTTTACTTGCATAAAAGACAGGATCGGAACTCTTTTTCACCGTAATAGAAATGCAGTCTTTACCGTCTTTGACATAATGATCAACAGTCGGTACGATTCCCAAGCCATTCTGTATATCGTCCGGAATCTGTTTCAGATTCTTGTCGAGAGCATTTACACCGAATACGTTGCCGTCATCATCAATCCCGATATGGAGAACACCTCCGTCGGTATTTGCAAAAGCGGCAATGTTGCGAAGATGTTCAATCTTCCATTCGCGTTTAAATTCGGTATGCAAATCTTCCCTCATAACATATCTGCAACGATTCGGATTAATAAATACGCTCGTCTGTTATTATTGTTAATTGAAAATACGCCTCTGTCAGAAACTTCTGAAAACTGTTTTCGTCGATAAAGTACGTGAAGATGTAATTGTCCCATAGTGAAAACTACATTGTGAAATCAGTGAAAATCACCTTGTATAATCAGTGAAAATTACCTTATGAAATCGGTGAAAACTACCTTATTATATAAGTATCACATTACATTCGACAGAATGATAAAGAACGACAGATACCTTCAGAGACTCGTCGACAGTATCGTCGAAGAGACCCTGGCCGTCAGCGGCGTAGTACATATGAAAGGCCCCAAATACTGCGGCAAAACATGGACTTCGAAGCATCACTGCAACAGTTTCTATCAATTGGATCTTCCGGACGGAGACTACCGCAATCTGAGAATGGCCAAAACAGACCTGAAATATGTGCTGAACGGAGATTATCCGCGTCTGATCGACGAATGGCAGCTTCTTCCTGCGGTGTGGGACGCAGTCCGCAATACAGTCGATGAAGAAGGCCGCAAAGGAATGTACATCCTGTCGGGATCATCGACTCCCAAAAAAGAATCAAGACCGCTTCACAGCGGACTGGGGAGAATCGCACCTGTTCACATGAGAACTATGTCTCTGTTCGAATCGAAAGATTCGGACGGTGCGGTATCGCTGAAAGTTGTGTTCGAAGGGAATTTTGTCAACACTCCGATAAAAGACATTTCACTCGATACACTTCTCAATCTGACTGTCAGAGGCGGATGGCCCGGAAATTTAGGATTGAATCCTTCACAGGCAGCTAAAGCTATGTCTGTGTATGCGCGGCAGATATGCTATGAAGATCTTCTCACAGTAGACAGCAGAAAAGATCCTGCAAGGATGATGCGCGTACTCAGATCACTGTCCCGTAACGAATCGACCCTTGCAAGTAAAAACGTCATCGCCGGAGATATAAAAGAATTCGATGATGACACAATAACAGACGATACCGTCGGAGAATACATTTCCGTACTTGACAGGATGTGTCTTATTGAGAATCAGGAAGCATTCAATCCCAATCTCAGATTTTCGGTACGCGTCGGAAAGACTCCGAAAAGACATCTGACAGATCCCGCTCTTGCGATATCCGCACTCGGATTGACCAAAGATATGCTGCTGAACGATCTGAATACATTCGGATTTATGTTCGAGGCTATGTGCGAGAGAGATCTGCAGATATACGCTTACGTAAACGGAGGAAATCTCCGTCACTACAGAGACGGAAAAGGAAGAGAAATTGATGCAGTTGTCGAGATGCCGGACGGAAGATGGGGTGCGTTCGAGATTAAACTCGGTGAAGACGGCATAGATGAAGGTGCGGAGAATCTGAAGAAAATCGATGCAATGATCCGTGATGATCCGAAGGGGAAACCTCCTGAATTCCTGGCGGTTGTCTGCGGAATGTCTTCCGCGGCGTACAGAAGAGATGACGGCGTCTATGTTGTACCGATAACCTCACTCGGACCGTGATTGTTTTCATACGGTCTGTTACGATGTCGAAAATTCACTGCCGCCGATTAAGATAAAAGGGGACATTTGAACGGTGTTTCGAAAGGGAATTGACATTATATCACAATTTAACAATAGTTAATTCGTAATAATTTTTTCATACGCGAAAAAAATTTAACAAATTAAGAAAAAATTTTCATGTATGAAAATAATTTAATAAACATAATGATAATAACACATTATGCAGGATTATCTGATACGCAGAAGATACCTCAGCAAAATCAATGCAGGCCGCGGTGACTGTGACGTAATCAAAGTCATTACAGGAATCCGCCGCTGCGGAAAATCGGTTCTGATGAAACTGTACCGTAGGGAACTGATATCTTCAGGTATTGATGAATCGGATATATTCTACATGGATTTCGAGAGTTTTGAGGGCCGTAAAATCAAGACATCCGAACAGTTGGATATTCTCATTGCACCGAAAATACCCGAAAACAGAACATACTATGTCTTATTCGACGAGATACAGAATGTAAAAGATTGGGAACTCACTCTTGCATCTCTGAATTCAAAAGGAAACTGCGACGTGTACATCACAGGATCCAATTCGGATATGCTTTCTTCCGACCTTGCCACCCACATCTCCGGCCGTCACGTAAGCATTGAAGTTCTTCCGCTGTCTCTGAAAGAATTTGCCGTAAAGAACGGATATTCCGACGGAGATTCCGCACTCAGAGATTACCTCGAATACGGCGGACTGCCGGGCGTAGACCCGTCACGCGGACAGGAATACTGCTGGGACTATCTTCAGGGAGTGTTCAATACCGTAGTGGTAAAAGATGTAATGAGACGTACCGGAGTTGTCGATCCGAATAAAATCAGGGCAATATCCCATTTCCTTCAGTCCAATATCGGCAAGATCACCAACGACAACAACATTGCCAAAGACCTCGGCATGGGCGGAAGGACGGTCGATACATACATCGAATCGATGACGGAAGCATTCCTGTTCTACAGATGTTCCAGATACGATATGGTGGGCAGAAAATTACTGAAAACCAACGGGAAATATTATGCTGCTGATCTCGGGATGAGAAATGCGGAGTTAGACATCTCCGCAGGAGACGACATAAGCCGTCCGCTTGAAAATATTGTATTTTTGGAGTTAATCAGAAGAGGATACGATCTCAGAGTCGGGAGCTACCATGATTCCGAGATTGATTTCATTGCAAAGAAGCACGGAAAAATTGAATATTATCAAGTGTGCCGGACTGTTCTTTCCGAAGGAACTGCAAAAAGAGAAATGACTCCGCTTTCCAAAACAGGAGACAACCGCCCGAAGACAATTCTTACTTTGGACAGATTCGGACTCGGAGACCGCGAAGGAGTGAATATCGTCAATTTAGTGGATTGGCTGATGGAATCGGAACTGTGAGAACATCACTGATTTGTACATCATCTTATGCACATTATCCGAATCATTATCAAAAACGGCAAAGGGAATAATCTGTTCGGACCGTAAAATCAGAGCAAAAATACTGTTATTTTTTGCCATGGTAGCAAATGCAGCTTTCTGTTTGTCAGAAACAGTTGTTTCAAAAATACTGTTATTTTTTGCCATGGTAGCAAATGGTAGAAAATGGTAGCAAATTTGAACAGTCTGAACAATAAGTATGATTTTCCGCATCTTCTGATGCCGGTGACGGCTTTGACCATACCGTTCCATTCTCTGTCGATCAGTCTCTGAAGATAGATGTCTCTTTTGATTTCCATGCTGTTCCCTGATTCACCCTATTCCGCATTTTGTCATCTGTAGTGCTTTTTGCCGAATAATTATTTAAAGTTTATATACTAACACACACAGGAGATTGCACTCGGTTTTATCACAACTCACGCAAATATGATGTAATCATTCGTAAATCCGGAAAACGAATGGAATACGGTAACGTCCTTGACATTGCATCAAGATCGGAATTCAGAGAATGGTTGGAACAGCATTCCCAATACGAGAAAGAATGCTATGTGTGTGCTGTCAGAGGACGTCCCGTAAATAACGAATGTCTTTGGTATCTCGATGCAGTAGAAGAAGCACTGTGCTTCGGATGGATCGACAGCACAATAAGAATCATCGGCGGAGAAAGAATGCAGCGTTTCTCACCGAGAAAAAACAAAAGCAATTGGACGGAACTGAACAAAGAACGTGTCCGCAGACTGGAAAGACTCGGACTGATGACGGATGCCGGAAGAGCCGTACTTCCGCCCATGGAAGATTTTACGTTTGATGAAGAAACGGAATCGGTTCTCAGAGAAGCGGGAGTATGGTCTGAATTTACGTCATTCCCTCCGCTGTACCAACGTGTCAGAGCGTATAATCTGCAGTTTTACCGTAAGCGTTATCCGGAATCGTATGAAAGAGTACTGAAACATCTTATCGAAGAGACAGCAAAAGGAAAGATGTTCGGCAATTGGAACGATTACGGAAGGTTGCTTGAAGAGTGAATTACAACACGTTTCATTCCGGAATCGGCCGCTCTTATTAAGAAAATACTTGAATGAGATAATCTTCATCTGAAGCATCGGAGACAGAACGAATGACATTGATTGCATGCACATGTCCGCACTGCGGCGGAGAAGTACGGATGGAGGATACTCTCACATCCGGATACTGTACCTACTGCGGACGTCAGATTATCAATGATAAGGCTGTAGTAGGCAATATCAATGTAAAGGTAGACCGCGCATCCGAAGTCGAAAACATTCTGAGACTCGCAAAATATTCACTGTATGATGAAGAACTCGTAAACGCCCGTGCACTTCTTTCCAAAGCTATGCAGATAGACGCCGAAATCGCCGATGTCTGGTATATGGATGCTGTATTCGACGAAAAAAACGAAAAAAAGGATGTCGAACGTGCAAAGAGACTGAAATCACTGGGTGTTTTCACCGAAGAGGATATGAATGCATACAAAACTCTTACCCGCTCCGGCGGACAGGGATTGTTAATTGCATCTGTTGTCTTCCTGTTCTTCGCAACGACTCTCAGCATACCGTTTGCGGTAATCTTCGAGAAATACTACATCATATTCATCTGCTTCTTCGCGGGAATGATTCTCATCATGCTGTCGCTTCTGAACATGTCGAGAATCAAAAAGAACAGAATTCCCGTGCCTTCTCCGAGAGATGAGAACAGAATAATCGAAGATACTGTCAAAGACGAAGTAATCGGGAAAAACAAAGAAGAATGATATTTCATACATCGTTCTTCCTTCATTCTGTCATCAAACCGTTTCGCTTTCTTCACTATTTAATATTCAGAACTGTATGCAACTTACGGGATGCAAATGAACGGTAAGGTTCTGAGAGAACTCTTTCAACTCAGGGAAAAACTAAGAAGAAACACACCTACGGAAAGCAGAAGAACCGCGACAATCTGTACCGACAGGGCTTTGGAAAGTATCGCTCTGAATATGCCGAGAACATTGGATGAAATGAGAGTTCTCGACGGTGTAAGCAAAGAGTTCGTCGATAAGTACGGAGAACAGTTTCTGAAAATCGTAGAAAAGAACAACATCCGTAACGACAGCACCCTCGCAGGTCATCAGATGACCGAACATCAGGTTTCCGTTCTGAAGGAACTGGAAAAGAACCTCATCGACATAAACAGAAGGAACAAACTTCTGTATCTTCCCAAATCACAGGCGAAATATTCCCAGGATCTTTACAGTAACGAATACGACGCACGCGATCTCATCTTCGGAAGAAAAAGAATCCTTACCGTATGCACACGCTCCCCGAACGATACCAAAAGATATACTGCATTCTCATCGATTGTAGGAGAAATAACCCGCGGAATACGTGAGAAAGGAAGAAACGACCTCTACATCGGATATCCTTTCGTCAAAGGAAGGTTACAGGGAGAAGGATTCGAAGTAAGAGCTCCGTTGGCACTCATCCCCGTGAAAGCCGAGAAAACACCCGACAGGATTACGGTATCTCCCGATCCCGACAGAGGAACACTGTTCAACAACACCCTGATTCTTGCCTATCACAAACACAACAACATAAGAAGAACTCTTCCCGAACCTGAATTCGAAGATTACAGACGCGAGGATTTCCTCATAAAGCTGATTGATCACTACAGAGAGGAAGGAATAATCATTCCCGTCGTAAGTTTCGAACAGAGTCTTATTCCTTTCACCGATTACAAATCGGGAGAATTCCCGAAATACGGTGTCGGCGAACTCGAACTTGAGAATACGATAGTTCTCGGTAAATTCACCGTACGTACGAATTCCATCCACAGCGATTACGAACAGATGCTGGAAGAGAACGAGCTCAACGGTCTTTTGGATACTCTCATCGATGCGTATGATGACGAAACCTATGACGATACATTCTGCGGCGACATTGAAATTAAAGATAAGAAGGGAAAAAAGAGCATTTCCGAGAAAAGCATGGTTTACATCAACGACCTGAACGGTTCCCAGGAAGCGGTTTTGAGATCAATCGATACAACCGACGGTATTGTTATCCAAGGTCCTCCCGGAACAGGAAAGTCTCAGACGATTGCAAGTCTTATCGTCGATTCCGTCAATAAAGGAAAGACTGTTCTGATGGTTTCGGAGAAGAAAACGGCATTGGATGTTGTATACTCACGTCTAGGAATTCTTTCCAGATATGCCGTTCAGATCGACGATATCGGCGACAGGGAAAGCTTCTACAGTCAGATGGACAGCCTCATTAACATGTATCCTCCGATGCAGGGCGATGCGGACATTGACATCATATCGGCGCAGATCGATTCCGAAATCGAACGTCTTGAAAGCATTTCCCGTACGATGTTTACACCCGGCGAATTCGGTATCGAACCGTATCGGATGTTTCACTGCTGCGATAAAATCCCCGTATACGACAACAGGCAGTACGATGTGTACAAACTGCTGCCTCAGTTCGGAAACATGACCGGAATGAAATACACGGATCTCAAAAATTCCTACGACATGTTCTGCAATCCGAACGCGGTGAATGATCTGTGTAAATTCATCACACTCACGAAAGAATGTCCCGTACTTCCCGCATTCGACAGAGGATTGGGGGATTTCGATTTACGTATGATGTCCGACGAGATCTCACGTATCGATAACGACGTCCAAAAATGGAAAGACAGTTTCTTCCTGAAGAGAATATTCGGAAAAGGTTCCGTCGGCAAGGAAGTACGTGCGTTCGTGGATAGATATCTTCCCCACGGAGATGGTAAGACAATAGCTTCCGTGCTGATGTCAAACGGATTTTCGGATATCAGATACGGTATCGACAATTACGGTGAATTCGTAAGAACAAATTCCGTCTACGGAAGCATCGGCGATTCTCAGAAAGAGTATTTGGAGGCTCTTTACGCGGTCAGAGGACTGTATCCCGAAGGAAACACCGCAAACAGTCTTCTGTACACACAGCTGATAGGTTGGCACATCGAAGAATTCAGAAAGAACAATCTCTCTGTTTTCAACACAATTGACGATTTCGATAATATTGTCGGTAAAATATGCGGCCTTACATCGGAGAAAAAGAAACTTTCCGTAAAACATACAGACTGCTTACTGTACGACAGTCTCTCGAGATACATGAACGACCCGGAGAAGAAAGCGTGTAAGGAACTCCGCCGTAAGGTCGAGAGCAAACGTAAGAAGAGTGTCAATGCATTTGTGAAGATGTTTATCGCACAGTTATTCAACGGAATCAAAATCTGGCTCATGACTCCCGAGGTTGTTTCCGAGATAATACCTCTCGAAAAAGGAAGGTTCGATCTTCTGATTTTCGACGAAGCTTCGCAGATGTACAGAGAGAAAGGCATTCCCGCAATCTACCGTGCGAAGAAAGTTGTTATTGCAGGTGACGACAAACAGTTACGTCCTTCGAGTATAGGAAAAGGAAGATTCAATCCCGCTTCCGAGGATGATGATGAGGATCAGGATGCCGCAGTGGAAGAAACAAGCCTTTTGGATCTCGCCAAATCAAAGTATTCACCCGTTCTTTTGGACTACCACTACCGTTCGAAATATGAGGAATTAATCAATTTCTCCAACTATGCATTCTACAGAGCCAGACTGTACGTTTCACCTAACGTTTCGGAACCCGAAGAACCTCCGATAAAGATGCATATAGTCAACGGGGTGTGGGCAGACAGAACGAACATGAAAGAAGCGAAAGAAGTCGTGAAACTGATTAAAGACTTCTTTGACAGAAGACAGAACAGCGAAACAATCGGCGTGATTACATTCAACATCAATCAGCGCGATCTGATTGAAAGATTGCTTGAAGAAGAATGTCAGAAAGATCCCGCTTTCGACGCAAGATACGACAGCGAATGCTCCCGCAGAGAGAACGGAGAAGATATCGGATTATTCATCAGAAGCATCGAAAACGTTCAGGGTGACGAACGCGATGTGATAATATTCTCCGTAGGTTACGCAAAAGACAGCGACGGCCGTTTCAGACGTTTCTTCGGAATGTTAAGTCAGGAAGGAGGGGAGAACCGCCTCAATGTTGCGATCACACGTGCGAAAAAGAAGATTCACATCATAACTTCGTTGAATCCTTCCGATTTCGACGTTTCGGGAATATCTTCGAAAGGACCGTTCTTCCTGAGGAAATATCTCGAATATTCTTACGCAATAAGCAATAAAGACAGAGAATCCGCACTCAGAATTCTCCATTCGTTCCATGATGAACAGAGTCCTTCCGAATCCGTAAGATTCGACAGCGAATTCGAGGAACAGGTCTACGATGCGCTGAAGGAAAGAGGTTTGGATGTTTACACTCAGATTGGTGTCGGAGGATACAGTATCGATCTCGCCGTGAAAAAGAACGGAAAGTATATTCTCGGAATCGAATGCGACGGAAAACTCTATCACAGCTCGGATTCCGCACGTGAGAGAGACTACCACAGACAGAAATATCTCGAATCGAGAGGATGGAAGATCTACAGGATTTGGAGTACCAACTGGTGGAACGACAGGGAGAAGGAAGCGGATAAGATTGTGTCCGTCGTGAAATCACTTGCGTGAATTACGGCGGCCCTTTCCTTTCGGTCCGCGGGGGAAACTCTTCTTTCTGTATCCGTCGTCGACGAATATCGATTCGAAAGTTGCCAAATCTCCTTTCTCTTCGTAATGGTCATGGAGGAAGTCTTTTGCGGCTTCATTGTCGCTGACTTTCCTCAGCCATTTCAGTGCCGGGATCTGATCTTCACCGCTTGCTTCCATCTCAAGATAGAGTCTTGCCGCTTCGGGATCCGCACCTACGTCATGCAGAGCGTAAATCAAAGCCTTGGAACGGTAGTTTTTGTTGTGCATCCTGTTGATCAATTCGTTTCTGCACTCGGTGTAACCGTTCCTTGCGTTCACTCTGTACCAGTCGATTTCTTTCTCCGTACTCCACGCACCGAGTTCTTCTCCGACTTTGAGAATGAGAGATCTGTCGCTCTGACAGTACTTTTCGAGATACATTGTGTCTTCGAATCCTTCTTTATACATTGAAAGAAGACCGTCGAGATCTTTCCTTGCAAGATATACTTCTGCGATGGATCTTTCAATGTCTCCTCTGTATTTCAGAGGTTTGAGTTCATCCAATGCTTCATCCGAACCCGCTTTGGCGGCTTTTATCATCTGGGGAATCCAATCCTCTTTCTTCGCCTGAAGGTTCTTCGCTCTCAGGAACAGTCCGAAAGGTGTGTCTTTGATATCCAAATGATACTCTTCGGAAATCATCAGTTCCTTGAAATTATCGTATTTACTCTTGAGCCACTCGAGACCTGTGCCTTTTTCCCTGTTTTCCATATACTCAAGGAAAAATGCGGCTTCCGGGAAACGTGACGAAAGTCTTTCCAGATCTTTCTTACAGGAAACGTTTCCTTTCATTGCGTGTTCGAATTTTGTGTGGATCGACTGTCTGAGTTTCTTGTTGTTCTCGATACGGTCGAGATTCTCCGTTGCTTTGACGGAATCTTTCTTTCTCTTCAGAAGTTTCAGTCCTTCGATGACTTTCTGATCGTTATCGTCGCAGTTCAGGACGAAGGTATCGATTATCGGATCTTCGCCTTCTACTTCTTCCAAACGGATTTTACAGTAAATTGCATGTTTATTGCCGTCGGAATATTTCGACTCAAAGAAAGAACAATCGTAATCTTCGTTCAGTGTGCGGCAGATGTAATCGTATTCGATGAGAGCATCTTCGGAACATCTGTCCGCAATCTGTTCTCTCTTATCGGTAAAATTCTCTTTTCCGAGGTCGCGGAGCATAATCGATGCATTGTTTTCACATCCTTTGCTCATTAAAACAGCACCGTGAAGGTACATAATCAATGCAAGATCGTTCCTTCCGTTCGCCTGATAGTCCACTCCCCTGAAGAGAAGTTTCTGAGGGTCGGAGGGATATCTTATCTTTCTGTCATCCCTCGGGCGTGACTCTTCCTGTTTCCTTTCAGTATACTCTTCGGAATTATTGCTTTCCGATTCATTATTGCGGCGGTTATCGAATCTCGGACGGTCTCCGCCACGGCTGAAAGATCTCCTCTCACCGTCTCTCGGTCTGAATGATTTTCTTTCTCCGTCACGGGAATCTCTGCGGTTGTATCTCGGACGGTCTCCGTCACGGCGGTCGTGATTAAACGGTTTCCTTTCTCCGTCACGTTCCGAATCCCTGTGATTGTACCTGGGTCTGTCGCGGTCGAATGATTTTCTTTCGCCGTCACGTCCCTGACGGTCGGAACCCATGTTATCGTATCTCGGACGGTCGTGGCTGAACGGTTTTCTCTCTCCGTTACGATCGGAATCCCTGCGGTCGTGCCTGTCCCTTCCTCTGCCGTTACCGGAATCCCTGTCGCGGCTGAATGACCTTCTCTCACCGTCACGGTTTCCTCTGTCCCCACGCGGTCTGTATCCGTCCCTGCCGTATCTCTGCTTATCGTCAGCACTGTCTCTCTTGTGATACGGCCTCTTACCGGCCCTGTCTCCGCGGTCTCTGTTCTCATCCGTCATGGGGTTCATCCGTCTCAATTCCCATAACGATATGATATTAAATCTATCGTCGTCAGATATGACTTGATGAAGGGTCATAATTATATCGGCATCTTACGATAGTGCCGGACATGACCGTCCTTTCAGACAGAGACATTATGGAAAGCATCATGACCGGAGATATCGGAATTTCCGATTTCATCGAGAAAAATCTCACACCGAACGGATACGACCTTACAATCTCCGAAATCAAAATCAACGGAAGCGATGAAATCCATAAAGACGGCATCGTAAAGATTCCGGGAAGGACAATGGCGTTCGTTTCAACCAAAGAGAAAATAAGAATGCCCGACGACAAATGCGGTCAGCTTTGGATGAGAACCACATGGATGAGAAAGGGATTGATCGGAGTCTTCGGAAAAATCGATGCAGGATACGAAGGAACACTCACCTTCGGATGTTACAACACAAACGATCACGAAGTTGAATATCCCATCGGAGAAAGATTCTGTCAGATTGTCTTCGAGCAGATGGCTTCGGCAAGTGCTAAGAGTTACGAGAAAAGAAGTGGACACTATCAGGGTTCTCAGGGTATCGTACTCGATCCGATTAAGAAGTGAAAAGTTTCATTCCCTGACAATATCGAAGACATACACACTCGCCGACGGCGAGTATGTCTTCAATTCTCTTACGTCGGATATTCTGCACGGGAGTCCTCTCCCGTGCATATCTTCCGTCAATTCATTGCAGAATTTCTCCAGAATATCACGCTCCAGGATCTTATGCATATGAACGGTTCCTCCGATCTTTGTTTTGGATAAAGCGTCGGGAAGGAAATCCTGTGCAATTTGAGGGAGATTCATCACGACTCTGTCCGCATCCGGTAAATCTTTGATGACTTCTCTTGCATCTCCTTCTATAGGCACAATATTATCGAAATGATTCAGTTTCACGTTGATTTTTGCGTATTCTACTGCATCGTGATTCAGATCTATTGCGTAAACAATCTTCGGATGTGCGTATCTGCAGATTGTAAGCGGGAAAGGTGCCACACCTGCAAACATATCGATTATGATTTCACCGTCGTTTACAAGCGAAGCGACATGTTCCCTTTCATGAGCCAACCTCGGATTGTAGTACACCTTTGCGGGATCGGTCATCATAACTACGCCGGATTCCCTGTGTTTCGTTTCCGAAGGTCCCGTTCCCGCGATTAATTCCAATTCCCTTACACGTAATTCGCCTTTCACTCCGTTATCCGAAAGGACACAGCGTGCGCTCGATGAGGTTTTGAGAAGAGCGTTTCCTATCTCGTGTTTCATAGGAAGTAACTCATCTGCAATTTTCACAATCAGAACATCTCCGATATTGTCGTAAGAATTCGGAAGGATATCTCTGATTTCTTCGGGAAGAAGAAGTCTGTAATCCGTAATCTTATGCTCGACTGTTTCCAAATCGGCATCCGTTGTCTCGTATTCTTCAAAAGAATCCGCAGTTATCGGAATGAGAAGAAAATCACCTTCCTTTCCGATCTTCGCATCCTGATTGAGAATACCGAGTTCCTTCAGTTTCATCCTGACGGCATTACCTTCACTCTTCGGAACACGGATGCATCTGACCATGTTCTCTCGATGATGCTGACAGATAGATAAATGTATTTGATGACCGAAAACGCTGTGCCAGTTGTGTTTTTGACGTAGAAGTATATATAATCGGGACTGTATCTACTCATTAGGTTGTTATGTCAAAAGGCGTTCTTCTCATCGGATACGGATCGGACAAACCGTACAATCACGATGCTCTCATAGCGAATGCTGCGAGACTCAGAGATGCAGGCATAATGGCGTATATCGCTTTCATCGGAGCGGAAGAACCTACCGTCAGGTCTGCAATGAAACTTATGAAAGAAGACTGTGTGAATGAAATCGTTGTGATTCCTTTCATGATGTCCTCCGGAGAGATGACTTTCAGATACATTCCGAGACAGATCGGTCTCGATGACGACAGGTACAAATGCTACTCCGTAAACGAAATGATAATCCACTACGTCCGGCCGATAGGTGAGGATCCCCGTATTGCGGATATTATCGAGAAACATATCACATCCGCCACGGATATCGACAATACAACGGGAATTATGCTCATAACCCACGGTTCGCAGATGAAATACAGTGCGGTCATGGCACAGAAAAATGCAGACGAACTTATGAGAAGAGGATTCAAGAATGTGTTCACCGCATTCCTCGATTACAACGAACCTTCCATCGGCGACTGTGCGAGATTCATGATTAAGAAAGGAATCGACAGAATAATCGCGGTACCGCTGATTATTTCCACCGGAGCTCACGTCAACAGCAACATCCCCGCATCGTTGGGTATTCCGGAGAATACCTGTTTCGGATCGTCCGTTCTTTTCGGCAATGAAATCGACATATACATCACGGGAGCGATCGGCGTAGACGACGGATTCACGGGTCTTCTGAAAACAGTAGTCGGCGAGACACTGAAACTGTGACATACCTTTTTTTACTTCAGCGGTTATCGACAAAACGATGACATCCGAACTTATTTTCGTCGGACTCGGGCTCAGCGGTACCGACGGTATGACCGTTAAGGCCCTCGAAGCACTGAAGACCTGCGATAAAATCTACGCCGAATTCTACACATCGACACTCATAGGCACAGGTATCGAAGATCTCGAGAAAACAATCGGCAGAAAGATTACCGTTCTCTACAGAGGACAGGTCGAAGAAGGAGAGGATGTGATCAACGACGCACGCACAATGCGCGTCGGATTTGTAACTGCGGGAGATACCATGGCCGCCACAACCCATGTCGATCTGAGGATTCAGGCAAAGGATTTGGGCATCCCTGTAAGAATCTTCCACGGAATATCGATATTTTCGGCATGTCCCTCGTCCACAGGACTTCAGCCGTACAAATTCGGAAGAACCGTTACACTTCCGTTCCTCGACGACGGATATCAGCCTCAGTCTCCGTACGACCATATCTGCGAGAACAAAGAGAGAGGACTGCACACAATGATTCTTCTCGACATTCACGCAGACGAAATGAGATACATGACGGCGCATCAGGCTCTGGAATGGCTCGTCGAAGGCGAGAAGAAATGGGGAAAAGGCCTCATCAAAGACGACACGTTGATTATCGTAGCATCCAAAGTGGGTTCTCCCGATGAAAAGATTACAGCGGGATACGTGAAAGATCTTATGGAAAAAGATCTCGGAGAACCTCTGTTCACCCTCATCCTTCCCGGAAACCTTCACTTCATGGAACAGTACGCATTGGTATACTTCGGCGGTGCTCCCGAAGAAATCATCACCGACGACTGAAAAAGAATGAAATACTGTGCATTGTCTTATTGACAATACCCGGACGACGGATGGGTGCGATAAGTGAACACCATATGTACGATCGGGCGCACAGTGACTCTGAAACCGATTTGGGAACTTGCGGGAGTGTGCGATGTGACATCGCGGCGATGACCGTGAGACAACACAGAGTCCGAAAAATACCCCCTGCGTAAGTCAGTGCCCGGAGATTGCCGTCATCGGCGTAACCGTGAAGGGATTTGTTAGCGCAGGGGAACAGTTTTCTTCCCCTGCGCATGGTTCTTTCTGTTTTTTCAGGAAGATGACTCAGATGTACATCCTGAACTTGTCTAAGAGTCTCTTTGATTCGTCACCCCCCGGGAATCTTGTCATCATCTCGTTGATGTAGTCGTTGTCGATTTCATATCCGAAGCATTTCCTTCCTTCGGACAGACGGAGCCATTCTCCGTAGACCACATAGTCGAGCAGTGAATCCGGAATCTCTTTTCCGTCGAAGTACGAGGAAATCACAAGAACGTTCATCAGACTTGATGAATATCCGCATTTTCTCATGAACTCGTTCGTAGTCCATGTGACGTACGGATTCGATTCTTTGTCCACGAGACCCATCTTCTTCAGTCTTTCGAATGAATCCGCAAGATCCTTGTTCTTTCCTTCCGTTGTCCTCGTGAGGTTTCTGCACCTTGTGAGGTAAACCGGCTGTTTTTCTTCGATGAATTCTTCGGACAGCGCCCACCTTGAAAGTGCGTCGCTGTACGGGACGGTTCTGTTTTCCATCTTCGAAAAGATGGTTTCCGCGAGACTTGCGATGAGATCGGGACGTGCTCCTTTGATGTAGTCGGATACCTCAAAATCCACCCAATCTCTGTTTGCGACTCTCGTCCAGCGGACTTTGAAGTCTCTCAGCGCAATGTATCTTGCCCTGACCATTCCGTATCCGTGTCTCTTTCCGGCCTCTTCGAAGACCTCGATCATTTCCTTTTCTGCCTGGCTGCTCATATTTTTGCCACCGAAACATGATTCTCGGGCGGGATTGATTTAAAGGACAGAGTACAGTTAGCAATCTAGTCCGTTATCGGATATAAACACCGTTAACTTTAATATCGAACCTCCCATTCACAAAAATATGTGCGGAGAACCGATGAGTGATAAAGAGATTGCATATAAGATTCTGAAATCCATCGAGAAGATGTACGGGTTTGTACCTCTCGTATGCGATGTCATGTCCGAAAGACCGGATCTCTTCATCGCATCGTCCAATTTCTCAAGGAATCTTTTCGAAGGAGAAAACCGCAATATCGACAGAAAAACGGCATACCTGTGTTCTGTGGCTGCAGCGTCCGCAGTGGGCGGGGAATACTGCATCAAAGTTCAGGGGCAGCACGCAATCGATGCAGGCGCTACGAAGGATGAAATCCTCGAAGCGATGACTATCGGAGCGTATATGGCGATGACAAGAGCGGAATCCATAGCATTCCGCAAGTACAAGGAATTGTTCGATGAGTAACTGTTTATATACAATAGTAAAAATCAAGGAGCAGTGATAAAATGGTAACAATAACGGCCGATGCGGAGAAGTTCATCACCGACCTTCTCGCAAAGAACAACAAGACAGGATACGGCATCAAGATCTACCTCGCAGGAATGGCATGCTCCGGACCCCAGTTCGGTATGTCCTTCCAGGAAAAGGCAGCCGAGGGCGAAGAAATCATCAAACAGAACGGATTCGATTTCTTCTGCGATGCTGAGACCAAGGAAGCCCTCGAACCCTGTGTCATCGAGTTCGTCGACGACCCCAACTTCGGTACCGGCCTCACGATCCGCGACCCCAACGCAAAGGGCTGCGCATCATGCGGCGGCGGATGCCACTAAGCGTGTTATCTTAAGAGGTGCGGAAGCACCCCTTCAACATCTTTTACCGAACGGCGAACCCCCCGTTCATATTATATACTGAATTACAGTGAATTCTGCAATGAATTATCTTTCGCATCCTTTGATAGTTCCCGACACGGTCGAGGAACGTGCGTATCAGAAGAAAATGGCGGAAGAAAGTCTCAGAGAAGATACGCTGATTATCATCCCGACGGGATTGGGTAAAACAGTCATTGCAATGATTGTTGCCGCAAATATTCTTGAGAAAGGGAAGAAAGTAATGATTCTCGCTCCGACCAAACCGTTGGTGGAACAGCATTACGAAACATATTCTTCATTCATGAAAAACGTAAAAATCGGAATGATGACGGGGCAGTCCCCTCCTTCGTCAAGAAAGAACATCATCGATTCCAATGATCTTATTGTATCGACACCGCAGGTAGTCGACAACGATCTCTGCAACGAAGTTTACCCTCTGAGCGATTTCGGATTGATCGTGTTCGACGAAGCACACCGTGCGGTCGGAGGGTATGCTTACGTAAACATCGCACAGTACAATCACACCGCACTTGTCCTCGGAATGACCGCGTCCCCGGGATCGGATATGAAGAAAATCCTGGAAGTATGCAGAAATCTCGGCATCACACGTGCGGATATGCGTACGGATGACGATCCCGATGTTTCTCCGTACATTCACAATACATTCGTGAGACAGGAAACCGTCGATATGCCGAAGGATCTTCTCAATGTCATCGCCGTTCTGAACAAAATGGAGAATTCGTACATCAACGAACTGCTGAACCTCGGCTTCATGGATCCCGGTTGGCCCGCATCCATGAAACATCTTCTCACCGTAGGGGAATCGTTACAGAGAAGATTGGCAAGAGGAGAAAAAACGGCAATGATATTCCGCGGATTAGTAGCCCAATCCGCCGCCGTGAAACTGTTACATGCGGTGGCTCTCGCGGAAACACAGGGTATGACTCCCCTGAGAAATTATATGGCGAGAATCGAAGAAGATGCGGAAACCGCAAAGGGCGGAAAAGCATCGAAGGACATTGTCAATCAACCTGCGTACACTGAACTTCGGAAAATAATGAAGGAAACAAAGGTGGAACATCCCAAAATTTCGAGACTTATGAGTCTTGTAAGTCAGGAAATCCACAACAATCCCGGTTCGAAGGTTATGGTGTTCAGTCAGTACCGTGAAACATGCGATATTCTCGTCAGCGTACTTTCCCGCATTCCCGACGTAAAAGTAACAAAACTCATAGGTCAGTCCAAAGGCGGATTGAAACAGAAAGAACAGATTTCTCTTTTGGACGATTTCCGCAGCGGGAAATACAACGTAATCGTGTCGACATCTGTAGGAGAAGAAGGATTGGACATTGCAAGTACCGATTTGGTGATTTTTTACGAACCCGTTCCTTCCGAAATACGTACAATACAGAGGCGCGGACGTACCGGAAGAAAGAATGAGGGCGAAGTAATCGTAATGATTGCCAAAGGCACAAGAGACGAAGTCTACGAACGCACAAGTCAGAAGAAAGAATCCATGATGTCCGACAATCTCGGCAAACTGAATCACGACCTCAGAGTGATGACTTCCGAAAGGCGTGAAAGACAGACAAGACTCGGTGAATACTGATGTTTTTATGCTCCGACACAATCACCCCGTCCATGGACTTCGCCGATATCGCAAAGATGTTCGATAAGCTTGAATCGACAGGTTCACGTCTCGAAATGACGGAGATATTGGCCGATTTCTTCAGAGTATGTCCTCCCGACTGTCTGAGACCTACGATTTATCTCTCACAGGGTAAATTACATCCGGACTTCTACGGTGTGGAACTCGGTATGGCGGACAGACTCGTTCTGAAAGCGATTGCGTTCACATCCGGAACCAAAGACAGTAAAGTCGAAGAAATGTGGCTTTCCGAAGGCGATCCCGGCGCCGTAGCCGAGAGTCTAATCGGAAAGAAAAAACAAATGACGCTGTTCTCCGAACCTCTCACTTTGGACAGGGTTGTCAAAGGCCTCACTTCCATCGAAACCGCGGAAGGAAAAGATTCACAGGACCGTAAGATGAAGTATCTCTCCAACCTTCTCCACGATTCCGGACCCGTAGAAGCAAGATATTTGTGCAGAATTGTCACGGGAAGAATGAGAATCGGAGCATCGACGATGACTATCCTCGATGCATTGTCCGTGGCATTCACAACCAAAGAAGACAGACCTGAAATAGAAAGGGCGTTCAACGTAACCTGCGATCTGGGTCTTGTTGCGGAAACACTCGCGGAAAAAGGAATGGACGGGATAAGGGACATTCACGTCAAAGTCGGAAATCCCATCAAAGTAATGCTTGCCGAACGTCTTCCGTCTATGGGCGAAGTCGTAGAGAAAATGGGCGGCGAATGTGCCGTCGAATACAAATACGACGGAATCAGGGCGCAGGTTCACATCGGAAAAGATTCCGTTAAGATTTATTCAAGAAGACTGGAAGACCTTACACCCAATTTCCCGGATATCGCACAGTCTCTCAGAGAGCACTTCAAAGGCGAAGAAGCAATCATAGAAGGAGAATGCGTTGCCGTCGATGCGGAAACGGGATACATGCAGTCCTTCCAGGAGGTTACGCACAGAAGAAGAAAACACGGCATGGAAGATGCCGTGAAAGATGTTCCCGTGCGCATATTCATGTTCGATATTCTCTACGCCGACGGAAAGGACATGACAGATATGCCCTATCTCAAAAGAAGAGAGGCAATCAGAGAATGGTTCGACATCTCAGACAATATTCAGATGTCGACCATGAGAATCGTTCGCTCCGAAGAAGAAGGAGAGGAATTCTTCGCGGAAGCTATAGCGGCAAGATGCGAAGGCGTCATGGCAAAATCAATCGCAGATTCTTCGGTATACCGCGCAGGATCCAGGGGATTCCTGTGGATAAAGTACAAGAAAGATTATCAGGCGAATCTCACCGATTCGTTCGATCTTGCCGTCGTAGGCGCATTCTACGGCATGGGAAAACGTGCCGGAAAATACGGCGCATTACTGATGGCGTCATATGACCCAGAACTCGGAACATTCGCCACCGTCTGCAAACTCGGAACAGGATTCGACGATGCTTTCCTCGATGCTCTTCCGTCGCTTCTCGACAAATACAAATCAAACGGAAAACCGTCAAACCTCGATTCGAGGATGATACCCGACGTTTGGTTTGAACCGCACCTTGTATTGGAAGTCGTAGCCGCCGAGATAACCGTAAGTCCGAACCACACCGCGGCAATGGGTGTCGTAAAGGAAGATTCCGGACTCGGAATAAGATTCCCGAGGTTTACGGGCCGCATAAGAGACGACAAAGACGCGGAACAATGTACCACAGTACAGGAAATCACGGAAATGTATTACATGCAGGCCCACGACTCCACGGGAATCGATGGCTGATACGTCCTTTATAACCGCGAAACATTTAAGATAACTAGGGCATACACGCACCCATGCAACTCAAATGTGTCGATAAAACCGATAAATCCGTCAAAATCGGGATAATGGATGCTGACACCACAATCGTCATGCCTCTCGTCGAGAAGCTCAACGACAACAAAGATGTCAAGATCGTCAGATACATCGAGACACACCCCGAACTCGACATGCCCGAACTTTATGTCGAGATGTACGAAGGAGACCCCGTTCAGGCTATCGTAGATGCCGGAAAAGAAATCTCCGAGTACTTCAGCACCGTTTCAGAGTGAATCTGATATCATGCAGTACCGCATTTGCCGTACCGCAGAAGCCGACGTAGGGATGCAGTTCTACCTCACGGACACCGACGGGACCAGAGGAAGCATCAAGAATTCTGCGGAAGATTTCATCGTAAAGGAAATCTCATCGAAACCCACACCCAAAGAAGGAGGGCGTTTCACCGTTGCCGATGTCACATCCAAAAACTGGGAAACCAACAGATTGGTAAGACTTCTCGCAAGAACGATGTCGATTTCCAGAGAAAAAATCGGGTTTGCGGGTACCAAGGACAAAAGGGCGATTACGACACAGCTCATGTCGTTCGAGTGTCCTTCGGATAAAATCAATCTCGTCGATCTGAAAGACGTTTCTTTTGACAATGTTTATACTGCAAACCGCGGCGTGAGAATCGGCGACCTCGTAGGAAATTCCTTTGACATAAGGGTCAGGAACTGTACCGCACCTGCGGATAAGATCAAAGAAATGGTCGATAAAGACATCGAAATAATACAGTCTGCAGGCGGTTTCCCCAACTACTTTGGAATTCAGAGATTCGGTGCCGTAAGACCTATCACACACATCGTGGGAGAAAGGCTCGTACGTAAGGATATCAAAGGCGCCGTGTACACATACCTTTCTCAGGTATCGAATGACGAAGGCGACGAAATCTGCGACATCAGAAGAAGAATTTCATCGGGAGAAGAACTCAGTGAAATCATCCCCGATATGCCCAAAACCATGGGTTTCGAGAAGACAATGGCGGAACATCTCGTCAGACAGCCCGGAGATTTCATAGGGGCGATAGCGGAAATGCCCGGCAACCTTCAGATGATGTTCACACACGCCTATCAGTCCTATCTTTTCAATATGATGCTCAGCGAAAGGATGCGCAGAGGCATTCCGCTGAACGAACCTGTAATCGGAGATCTTGTTGTACCTTTGGATGCCGACGGCAATCCGATGCACGATGAGGCAGTATCGACTACGGAAAGAAACATCGATCTCGTCACAAGACAGGTTTCAAGAGGAAGAGCGTTCATTACCGTGACACTTTTCGGAACCGACAGTGTTCTCGCCGAAGGCGAAATGGGTGAAATCGAAAGGATGATTATCGAGAAGGAAAAACTCACCGAGAACGATTTCGTTATTCCGGGACTGCCTCACTGCACATCAAAAGGTACGAGAAGGGAAATCATCTGCCCCGTAAGGGATCTTGACTACAGAACCGAAGACGACGGCTATTCCGTAAGATTCTCGCTTCCCAAAGGCAATTATGCCACATGCCTTATGCGTGAGATGCTCAAATCGGACGTCACTGATTACTGACTTCTCTGTCGTAAAGCATCTTTGCCGTTCTTGCAGCAAAGATACCTATCTCATATCTTTCCATCAGAGAATAATAATCTGTTCCGAGACGGACATTGATCATGTGGGAAAGAATTGTGGCTATGTTCTTCTCATATTCTGCGGGTTCCATCTTCATATTCAGAACTTCGTAGATGTAAGCAATCAGTTTCTTTCCTTCCGCGACATTTCCCGACTCCGAGTCGAAGACGGCGGAATACATTGAAATCAACGGTTCATCTTCGCTTATTCCGTAAAGTTCTCCTTTGACAACCGCATTATAGGAAAGTTTCTCCATACGTTCGAATTCCGGCGTATCGGGAACGATTGCTCCGTATTCCTGTATGTCCGAGATATACTTCAGAACATCTTCTCTGAATTCTTCGGGGATCGATGCGTCTGTCAGTGCTTTCTCATCTTCATATACGAGTTCTTCCTCGTATGATACTTTGATTAAATCCAATGCGAACTTCTCCAGATTTCCGTCTGATTCTTCCTCGGGAGTATTCTCAGACTCGGAAATCATCCTTCTCATCTCTTTGATACTGTCCGTATCCGCCGCACAGTAATGTTCCGCAAGCGAGAGTGTGTTTTTCGCCTCTTCGTCTTCGTAATTAATAAGATGATACCTCACCTTGGCAAGGAGTACAGAACCGACATACGGGTCGATTGCAAGTGCATCGTTAAGATAGCCTGCCGCAGTGCTCACTCTGTCGGAATCCATGTGTATCATCGCAAGCTCGGACATGGCAATGACGTCCCTTTCGTCCTGTGCCAGTGCATTCTCGAAATCAATCAGTGCAGATTCGGGATCTCCCATACGGAGATGCGCAAGTCCGCATTTAGTGTGTATTCCTTTGTATGATCCGTCGACTTCCTCATACGCATTGAGAGCGCACTTCGCATCGCCCAATTCCATCTCCGCATCGCCGAGACAGATCCACAGTTCAGGATGCGACAAAGACAGCTTGAATGCCCTGTTTACCGTGATAACTGCATCGTTGTGAAGATAGTGCTTCATCTGAAGCCTTGCTTTTCTTACATACATTTCGGGAGAATCCGGATGAAGTTCGAAAATATGTGCCAAATGCGTATCCGCATCGCCGTACCTTCCCATAGACATCAGCAAATCCGATATTCCGAACAGAAGGTCGATATTGTCCGGTTCTTCCGTAAGGGACGATTCCATTATTTTCAGTGCCGATTCCGTATCGGATGCCATTACCGCTTTGCCGACCAACGCCGTCGTATCGGAAGGATCTCCTTCGCTGAGCATTTCATACAGTGCGGAAGCCTCATTCTTCCTTCCGGTATCTTCGTAGGCTTTCGCAAGAATCATCAGATTTTCTCTGTTGACAGGTGTAATTTCTCTTATTTTCGAACAGACGTCTATCAGACCTGCGTTGGAACCTATTCCCAAACATATGCTGCGCCTGAGAATCAGTGTATCGAGGCAGTCCTGATCTCTGATACCGTCGATGACTTTCATTGCTTCGCGGAAGTTACCCTTCTGCATCAGAATGTGTATTTCCTCAGCTTTCAGTGAATCGTCCAACGGATTCTGACGTATCATTTCTCTGCAGACTTTTACCGCCGTGTCGTAGTCGCCTGTGCGTGTGCAGAGATCGCGTTTCGCTTTCAGTATTCCGATGTTGTCGGATTCGATCTTCAGTGCGAGATCGATGAAAATCATGGCCTCGCTGTTCTTACCGGTTTTTGAAAGAATGTGTGCCTTTTTCACCAATGCGTAGCAGTTGTCCTGATGTTCCCCGATTACTCTGTTCAGAGATTTTATAGCACCTGCATCGTTGCCGCTCTTTTCCTGAACCGCGGATTTTGAAATCCAATATGCATCGTTATCCAGTTTCAGAAGTATCGCTCTGTCGTATGACGATTCGGCTTTCTCGTAATCGTCTATTGCCTCCGCAGCCAATCCTCTTGAGTGCCAGACACTGTGATCTTCATGATTGAGTTCCAATGCTCTGTCGTAGGATTCTATCGCGTCGACATATCTTTCCAGAGCATATTCCGCATTGCCTCTCATTACCCATGCGCCCGGAATGTTACCGTATGTATCGTCGAATTCCCTTACGAACGATACGGTTTCTTCGTACATCTTCTTCGAGAGCAGCCATTTAATGAAATTCATGAACAATTCGGGATCGTTGACGACACCCAACGCTTCGCGGTACGCTTTTACGGATTCGTCGGTACGTCCCATCATACTGTAGATCGATGCGATATCGCTGATTATGCCCACATCGTCCGGTTTTATACTGCGGATGGTTTCGCAGACGCTGACGGCGCCTTCGTAATCTCTGTTGGCGATAAGAGCATCCTTCTTCATCTCCAACACCTGAATATTCTTGGGATCGTTCCTGAGTACGGCATCGAGCTCCGACACGATGTTGTGCCTCCCCAGGCTCTTTTGGATTTTCAGTTTGTGAAGAAGGTAATCCTGATTGCCGGGATTCTTTCTCAGCGCCTTTCTTATCGAAGACATGGCGGAAGCGTAATCCTTCTGTGCGTAGGCGTTCTTTGAAGAAAGATATAATGTGATTTCTTCGTCTACGTCGCACATCCTCATTATGCGGATGAGATATCCGATGTTCGCGTTCATCGAGAGCGGAAGCATCGATTCTATCATCATTATGTATGAATCGCTGTCTGCGTAGTCCTCATTCCTGTATATCTCGGTATAACGTCCCATCCCTTCCCTGTCATCGCTTTTCGAGCATATGCGGATGAAACATTCTATAAGTCTGCGGTCTCCCGGACCTACCGATTCCAATTCATAACATAAATCGGATGCTTCGCGGAGCATTCCCGCTTCGATGTAAACATTTACCAATTCCAGTGAAACCGCAAGACGTCCTTTGCAGATTCTGCGGTATTCTTCCGCGGATTCTTCGTATTTTCCTGTTTTGTAAAGGAACCTTGCCATTGCAAGTACGTGATCGTAATCTCCCGAAGCGTATCCCGTTGTGGAATTCAGGGACAGGATTGCCTGTCTGTATCCCGAGACGAGAGATTCACGATAGATATTGCATAAATCCTCTGTCGGATTCTCACCTATCTCCGCACCCGGTTCCGCATTGCCTGTACGCCAGATGGATTCAATGTCTTTCCTGAAAGACCATGTGCCGTCTAAGGTGATGGCTTCCAATTCAGCATATACTTCATTCAGACCGCCGTCGGCATTATACGAACGGATAAAACAGTCCTGTGCCGAGGATGCGGCTCCCGCCATTCTGCAGATAATTCCCCGGAGGTATTCCCACCTGGCGATGTTGTTCCTCACGGGCATCGAATCGAGAATCTGAGAAGCATCCTCAAGATCGTTCATCCCTGTCAGCAGTTCGGCTGCTTTCATTCTTGAGATACAGTCCGATGCTTTGCGGTCTTTGATCAGGGAAACGATGAAACTTATTTTGTTATCATACGGAAGAATCATTCCGAGATCCAATATTTTACAGATGATTCTCGGATCGGGTTCGCGGCTGTCTGCGTACATCGTTCTGAGCGTACGCTCGAGCCTGTCCTTCGAACGGATCATGTTCTTCGAAGTAATCGATTCTTCGATTGCGGTCAATTCCTTCCAAAGCTTTACATCCGCTTTGTCCGTGAATATCGGCACGGTGCCTCCCATGTTTTATCCGTAACAAATGTTCCGTATATTGAATTACGCTATGGTTCCGGCGGCTGACCAATCAGTATGATTAAATATCCCTTCCCGATTATCCGAATTACTGCATCTGTGATCTAGGGGCTAGGATTCAAGCCTTCCAAGCTTGTTGCCCGGGTTCGATTCCCGGCGGATGCACCATTCCATTCTCATTATTCCTCTCAGCTTCGGCGTTAAACTTCGGCAACGGATATATCGTCATTCTGCATCCCTGTATTCATGATAATCAGGACCGTTGCTATCGACGAAGCAGCCTGCAACGGCTGCGGTCTGTGCGTAAAGGCCTGTCACGAAGGCGCACTCAAACTCATTGACGGAAAAGCGAAGCTTGTAAACGAATCACTCTGCGACGGAATGGGAGACTGTCTTCCCGCATGTCCTCAGAATGCAATCAGGTTCGTTGAGAAAGATGTAATTCCGAATCTTATGGCCGCCCCTACGTTCCAATGGCCGATTAAGCTTGCTTTGGTGTCACCTGCAATGCCGGGGCTCAAAGGTACTTTGGTAATCGCTTCCGACTGCACGGGATTTGTTAAAGACAATATCAAAAAGGAAATGATCGCGGGAAAACCGATGATGATCTGCTGTCCGAAACTTGAAGACAGGTCGAGATTTGAGAAACTGAAGGAAATCTTTGCGAATGCACCGATTGATTCCGTTGAAATTCTGAGGATTGACATCCCGTGCTGCAGTATGCTTACCAGGATAGTCAGGGAAGCGGTGACAGCATCCGGAAAGGATATCGGAATCAGAGAAATCATCGTCGGAAGGGACGGAAGACTGCTCTCCTGATACTGGACTACGAAATTCGTAGCGTCAGAAGAACGTGCATTCACGTCACTTTCAAGGTTTTTTCACATTAAACGACCGTTTTCCGCCTCTCGGAAGTTTCGGAAAAATTTCCGAGAGGTAACGGCGTTAATTTACTACGAAAACCGTTGTCTATTACTACGAATTCCATCAAAATTAACAAAAATTCCCAGATACCTTTAATAATCACATTTAAGTTTTACCCAGCATGGCAGAAGTAGAGAAACGCGGGAGTTTCTCAGGCAAATTCGGTTTCGTCATGGCTGCGGCAGCCTCCGCCGTCGGACTCGGAAACCTATGGAGATTCCCGTACCTTACATCTCACTACGGGGGAGGAATCTTTGTCCTCGTCTACATCATCCTGGCTGTCACCTTCGGATTCTCATTGATGGTTGCCGAGATTGCGTTGGGAAGGAGAACAGGAAAATCCTGTATCAGAGCCTTCGGAGATCTTTGTAAGAAGTACAAATTACTCGGATATTTCATCGCGATTATTCCCGCGTTGATTGTTCCGTATTACTGTGTGATCGGAGGTTGGGTTACCAAATGGTTCGCAGAGAGTACCATAGGTCACCTCGACGTCCTCGCAGCGGACGGAGGTTCGTATTGGTGGAGTTACATCACAGGCGGACAGGGAGGCTTCGGCGACCCGTCCATTTGGTTCCTCGTCTTTGCAGGACTTACTATCCTCTGTGTCGCAATCGGTGTCGACAAAGGTATTGAGAAACTCAGTAAAGTGCTCATGCCCGCACTTCTCGTTATGATGATCGGTATCACGGCATACGAAATGACACTCCCCGGAATCTGGGACGGTATCGTATACTACCTCAACCCCGACGTCAGCAAACTCAGTGCAGGTACATTCCTCGGAGCAATCAGTCAGATTTTCTATTCCATGTCGTTGGCCATGGGTATTATGATTACGTACGGTTCATACATGAGAAAAGATACAAGCATCGAAGGTTCCGCACGTAACATCAGCCTTATCGATACAATCGTTGCGATCTTTGCAGGATTGATGATTATCCCCGCTGCATACGCAATCAGCCCCGACCTTGCGGGAAGCAAAGGAATGGGACTCATGTTCGTTTCACTTCCTCAGGTATTCGCAGGAATGCCCGGCGGTATGGGAAACGTCATCGGACCTGTGTTCTACCTTTTGGTTATATTCGCAGCACTCACATCCGCAGTTTCGCTTCTTGAGACAGTTGTCTCTGTCTTCATCGACGGTGTAGCTGTCAAACGTAAGGTATCGATTGTTATTTCCTCGGTAATTCTCCTGATTCTCGGATTCGTTACCGTATTCGGATTCGCGAATCCCGAAATATTCGCCCCTCTCGATCAGGGTGCGGGATGGCTCGGAATATTCGACTCGATTACCAACAACTTCATGATGCCTATCGCAGCCATTGCAACCTGTCTGTTCATCGGATATGTTGTGAAGGTTTCATTCGTCGATGAAGAATTGGCGGTTAACGGGGAATTCAAGTCGAAAAAACTGTTCGATTTCATGATCAGGTATGTCTGCCCCATCTTCCTGGCAAGTATTCTTGTAGTGGCAATACTCGGACTGTTCAACATAACGATTTACGTTTGAAACTTTATCTCGCCGGCCTTCGGGCCGGCCCATATTTTTATCTTATCTCCGAATGTCTGCATTGTTATGGCAATGAGGAACATCTGCGGTATCGATGTCGACATTCGGAAAAAAGACATCAGAAAACTCTACATCCGTGTGAAAGAAGGTCCGAGAGTTATCGTATCCGTGCCGAAGAGATGTTCCGAGGAAACAATTATCAGCCATATCGAGAAGAAAAAAGACTGGATTCTCGACACTATGCAGCGCGATCATCTCTCAAAGACCGAACTCTCCGACGGATGCGAAACCGAACTTATCGGAAGGAAATTCATCGTTCATATGACACACGGGAACAGAGAATCCGTAAAAATTACCGACAGCGAAATATTCATCGTTTCGTCGGATTCCGATGAAGATCTGCTTCTCCGCAAAGTACACCGTGCCGTACTTGAATCTATACTCCCCGGGATCTTCGGAAAACTGCAGTCGATGTCGGGACTGTCCTGTTCCTCATGGTATCTGAGATACATGACATCGAGGTGGGGCACGTGCAACACAGGAACCAAAAGAATCTGTCTGAGTACCAATCTCGCCAAAAGGCCGATTGAATGTATCGAATATGTTGTGATGCACGAACTCGTACACACAGTGGTTCCGAATCACGGTCAGAACTTCAAGATACTGCTTACGGACAATATGCCCGATTGGAAAGAGAGGAAGAAACTCCTCAATTCATGATTTTACAGCAGTTTATCCACTGTCATCGAGAATCCGCCGTTGATTTTCGTTACCGTGAATAAATATCCGCCCTGTTCGTATCTTATACAGAGGTCGTTCGGACCCATTGTTTCCGAAAGAGAAATCATTATTTCCTGTTCGGGAACGGATCTGTCTTCTTCCGGCAATCTGAGAAAACCGTCTATCTTACTCATAAGATCCGCAGGAACAAATGCAACATCCCTGCTGAGGAAATTACCGACGACCTTTGCATCGTTATCTCCCCATTTCGGCGTCATACCTCTGAGGATGTATTTTCTGAACCATTCCTCCGCAGCCGACATTTCCTCGGAAATATCCTTCTTATGTACGGCAACAATCAGGAAATTTTCATCATTCGGAATCCACGCCTTCGGATTGTCGTAATCGCCGTCTTCCAAAAATCCCACTGCAAAAACAACCGTATCCAACCCGGAAAGTTCCGCATACAGCGATGCCTGAAGGAGATATCCTTCCGGAATCTTTCCGTCTTCCCATTGATCTCTGCGGGATGATGTTTTAATTTCAAGTACCGCCCTTCTGCTTCCGTTGACACGGATGTATCCGTCGACCAAACCTCCGAATACGGGTTCGGATCTGAAATGATCGTAGTTGCAGTCTCTCTTTTCAACAGGATCTTCCACGGTTACTCTGTCGCCGTCGCCGTACTGCAGTTTGCATTTCGGCAGTTTCTGCCAATTGTCTCTGACGTAAGAACGGATAATCGGTTCGATTGCGTCTCCCGCCTCGGTGTATTTGGTAGGTTCGTATTCCGAATAAATCCTGGAAATAAGGCAGGCAGCCTTGAAATCCGACATATGACTGTCCTTTCCGAGAACCGCAAGGAATCTCGAACCTGTAATCTTACCGTGTTTCTCCGGATTGAAACAGATTACGTGATTGTCTGTGTCGATCTTCCTCACGAGGTAATTTTTTACAGTGACCGTCATACCTGTTATGATGCCGATTACAGTTATATCGTTGTCGTAAAAATCTTAATTTACCGACAGAAATCAGTTATCCTTCCGTTAACACGGCTGCCCAATTCGGTTATTTTATCGGTCTCTTTCAGCGAATCGTTCAGCATCTCGGAATGTACGTCGTAATGTACCGAAGACCGTTTTCTTCCGTCGGGATCGTTTGCGTAGCAGTAGGTACAGCCGTGCATACATGTGTCGTACGCTCCGATGTCGATACTCCTGACACAGAGACACCCTTCTCTGTAATGCGATAATTTCGGATCGAAAGGAATGCCGAGACTTCTGAAAAGTTTGGCATCCGTACAGCCTCTTGTCACGATGCCGTATGACCGATTTAAGGAAAAACAGCATGAAGACATCTCCATGTTGTTTTTCTCTGAAATTTTATGAGCGGCTCTCATAAATTCATCCTTTTCATTTTCGGATACGGGGCGCAATCCCCTGACGTGAATAATCTTATCGTAAATGCTCAGAAACGAGAAGATACATCTGTCCGTGTGTCCTCTGAGTCTGTCCGAAATATATTCAAAAGATTTCTTATGAAATTCAATGTCGTATCCGTCATTGAAAATAACGGGATCGTATCTCCACAGTACGGATTCTTTACCCAGTTTATCCGAAATACGGATGAATGAATCTATGACGTCATCGATTTCGGGAACATTCGGTTCCGTATCCGCGGAATACGGATTCACCGTAATCTGGAACAGTATTCTGTACGATTTCTTCAGCTCATCGAGATATTTCTCAATCGGTTCCGGATTCTTGGAAATCAGAGATAAACAGTCGACGTTCTTCGGTCTCAGGTCGATACGGTAAACGACATCTTCCGAAACGGGATTTCTTACCATAACATATCCGTTTCTTATCCTCTCCATGAACCATTCCGAATGGAATGCGGGTATGTCCGTCCTCCTGCTGGCACTAATAATCATTTCTTTCCTTCCGGTACTGTCGGAGATACGGAATACGGTACGGCATATATGTCAGTCCCGTTACCGGAAATCCTCTTTACGCGTGCGCATTTCTTTTATAAGGAATATTCTTACCGTCAGTCATGTCGCAGTATGATTCCGCAGCAATCGAGAAACGCTGGCAGGAGATGTGGAAGAATGAGAAGGTCTATCGCTTCGACCCCGAATCCGAGAAAGAGGTCTACAGCATCGACAATCCCCCGAGATACGCATCGGGTACCCTTCACCTCGGTCACGCGACCGGTTATTCACTGATTGATTTCGCTGCCCGTTACAGAAGAATGAAAGGAATGAACGTTTTCTTCCCTCTCTGTTTCGATGTCAACGGAACACCCATCGAGGTCAGGGTCGAGAAGAAATACCACATCACGAAACTCGACACTCCGAGAAAGAAATACAGGGAACTCTGCGAAGAGTTCGCCAACGAGAAAATCGGTCAGATGACCCATGAATTTGAGATGCTCGGCGAATCCATGGATCCCAGCATCTACTATCAGACCGACGCACCTTATTACAGGAGGATTACACAGCTCTCCTTCATCGAACTTTTCAACAGAGGATTGGTCTACAAAGGAAACTACCCTGTCAACTGGTGTCCCGGATGTATGACCGCACTCGCCGATGCCGAAGTTGAGTACAAAGACAACGTCAACAAGCTCAACTACATCAAATTCATGATTGCCGACGGCGGCAAGGATGATTACGTCCTGATTGCGACTACAAGGCCCGAACTTCTCTGCACATGCAAAGCGGTGGCGGTTCACCCCGACGACAAAGAGAAACAGCACTTAATCGGAAAAGAACTGATTACGCCTCTCTTCGGAAGGCGTGTTAAGGTCATTTCCGATCCGAAAGTCAAGATGGAATACGGAACAGGAAACGTCATGATCTGTACCATCGGCGACAAAGACGATTTGGAATGGGTTATGAAATACCACTTCGAACTCGAGAAAGGTATCGATGAATCCGGAAGGATGACCGAACTTGCAGGTAAGTATGCGGGAATGACTGTTCCCGAGGCACGTGAGGCATCCATCAACGACCTGAGAGAACAGGGAATCCTCGTGAAACAGGAAGACAACCCTCAGCAGGTTTCAATCTGCTGGAGATGTCATTCACCCATTGAATACCTTCAGGTACCTCAGTGGTTCCTTAAAACATTGGAATTCAGGGAAGAAGTCCTCAAGAGAGCGGATGAAATCAACTGGTACCCCGAGTTCATGAAAATCAGGCTCAAAGACTGGGCTAATTCCCTTCAGTGGGACTGGGTTCTCGGCAGACAGCGTATCTTTGCGACACCTGTTCCTATTTGGGAGTGCAAGAAATGCGGACATGCGGTCTGTGCGACGGAAGAAATGTGCTACTGCGACCCTACGGAGGATAAAGCACCTGTCGATAAATGTCCCGAATGCGGATGCACTGAGTTTGTCGGATGCACAGATGTTTTCGACACATGGATGGATTCTTCGGGATCCGCACTGTACAACACATTCTGGGGAAGAGACGAAGAACTTCACAAGAAACTCTACCCCATGTCAATGAGACCTCAGTCGCACGATATCATCAGGACCTGGGCTTTCTACACCATACTGAGAAGCCACCAGATCAAAGGAGAAATTCCGTGGAAAGACATTATGATTCACGGATTCATCATGGCTCCCGACGGAACTCCCATGCACACTTCCATCGGAAATGTCATCGATCCGATACCCATCCTCGAACAGTACGGTGCGGATGCACTCAGATATTATGCTGCAACCTGTTCACTCGGTATCGATCACGCATTCAGAGAGAAGGATGTCGTCAGAGGAAGAAAACTCTGTAACAAGGTTTTCAACATCGGACAGTTCATCAGCAGGTTCCTCAAAGAAAAACCCGCAGAATGCAAAGATCTGAGGCCTTCCGACAGATGGATTATCAGCAGATACTCCAAGACGGTGAAATCCGTTACGGAATATCTTGAGAACTATACCTTCGACAAAGCAATGAGGGATATTGAGAACTTCATTTGGCACGAGTTCGCAGACCATTACGTCGAAATGGTCAAGACAAGGGATGACGACGCCGTAAGATACACTCTTTACAACGTCTTCCTCGGAGCTGTGAAATTACTTGCACCCTTCATGCCCCACGTCACCGAAGATGTCTATCAGGAACACTTCCTGAAGTTCGAAGGAGTCAAGAGTATCCACCTCACACAGTGGCCCGAACCCATCATGATCGATGAGGAAGCAGAGAAGATCGGAGAATCGCTCAAAGACGTCATCGCATCCATCCGCGGATGGAAATCCGATAAGAAGATTGCACTGAATGCAGAACTTCAGCTGGTTCAGCTGATCGGCGGAGCGGCAAAGATTCTCGAACCCGCGAAAGCAGATATCACGGAAACCGTCAAGGCCAAGGAACTTCAGTTTGTCGAGAAAGCTGATTTGACTGAGGAATACACCGCAGTCAAACCCGTGCACTCCAAACTCGGACCCGCATTCAAAGCCGATGCAAAAGCATTGGTTGCCGAGATTGCAAAACTCAACCCGATGAAGGCCGCAGAGGATCTCTCGAAAGGATCTATTGCATTCGAAGTAAACGGAAAGACAATCGAGCTTACTTCTGAGTACCTCGAATTCGAGAAGAAACTTATGCTCAACGGAAAAGCCGTGGATACGCTTCAGATCGGAGATATCCTGGTCGTTATCGAGCAGTGAAACCGGAAGGGCGTAAGCCCTTCCCTGTCTTACTTTTCTTAACTGTTATAATTCCGGATTACACCGGAAAGTATCGAAAATACGAAAAATGCAGGAGTTACCTCCTGCGTTCGTTATACTATGTTCGGCAATTCTGACAGCCGATATTTTTTGATCTGTTAGGCAGATCTTTCGGA
>CAVIAJ010000012.1:0-39992 GCA_963640855.1 Candidatus Methanomethylophilaceae archaeon | reverse complement strand
TTTGTGAGAAATCAAGGGAATCGCCGTTGATGTGGAACACATAACATAGGCTGCATACCGCGACGATGATTATTATGGCTGTCGTGATGACAGTACCTTTGGATAATCCGTTTTCCACCCTAGATCCCTCTTGAATTCAAGACGGGTTCGGATTCCGTTTGTTTACAGAATGCCGAAGGTCGGAAAGACGTGTCCGACCCCCTCCCCCCCCGACATTGTAACAATGTACGGGAGGAAGGTGCGATTATGCTTCCCCATCTGTAGTTGACTAATATATCATCGGCATAGATATTTGAAAGTATCCCCCTGTTTTCGAATATCTTACGACAAAGAATTCGAAGATTGATACTATTAATATATTGCAAATGTAAAGTGATTTTCTTCGGAATTGTGGATGAGCTTCTGTTTTTGAGTGTAAATATGATGCTGTCAGACGGCTCCGCCGTCTGACAGTTTCTTTTTTCAGTAAACAAGAAAAACACGGCGGATGTCTCCGGGCATCCGCCGTGTGTTCCGAATAAGATTCGAAGTTTATGTTTAATGTGTTTACCCGAGACTGTGTTGAATAATTCGGGGACACAGAGCTGAGCGATTTTCTGTTGTAGACATTTGATCGTTTTTCTTCCGGAATCTTAGACATCTGAGCTTTTGAATCGGGCGTGTTTTTCACGTAAAAACAGGTCGTATTTTGCCGTTCCTAAATTTCTAATATTTATTTTTTGCGAAATTACTTATATAATCAATCCATACAGAGATGCGGTAAAAATCAATCACCCAGACATTCGGAAACGGACGGAAACAGGTGTGAAAAAGGGGTTCGGAGTGCCCCTGTGCTTACCGAAAACGCACTCCGAGGAGGTCATCTGACCATGACCGAATGTAATAGTGCAAACTCGGATAAAAACAATACTGAACAGAAACAGAAAAAACGGAACAAAACGGTAAATGCAAACGGCGAAGCGTACGAAAACAGAAACGGATGCTGGACCGGATTGGACAAAGCCGTTGCGGCACTCGGAAGTCTGCTGCTCAACTGGCTTCTTCCGGAGAGAATCGAAGCGGAACTGGAAATTCTCAACCCTCCCGGCAAACCCGGGCCGAAATATGTTTTCCCTCCGTGCCATATTCTCTACGTTCTTCTGCTGGCTCACAGCAGAGATATGTCCTACCGCCGGATTGTGGGAGATATCAGATCGGATCTGATGGGAATTCCGCTGAGAAAACTGACGTATTCGTCCCTTCACAAGCCGGAAAAGAAGTTTTTCATGGATGATTTCGGGTGGAAAGTAATGGGGCAGGCTTCGGAAAAACTCAGAGCCGGAGGCATTGAGGAAGTTTTCGATCCCGCCGCATTCTTCCGTTCGGAAGAATGCCCCGAATTCAGGGCTCCGCAGAAGATTCCCGTCTGCAGAAAGGATGCGGAAGAACAGAAACTGAAAGATCTCGAAGCGGAGAAATGTATGGAGGCGATGGCGGCGTTCGTTTCGAAGGATATGACGTACACCGAGGAACCTCTCGATCTTATCATAGACGGGTCGGGAGAAGGAATTTCCGGGCCGGGAATCTATTTTGAGTATATGTGGGCGGGAACATACCGCAGATTCATCAAACAGCACGCACTGATCGATGCGGAAACCCGTCGGCCTGTGTGTTTCTGCGTAACTTTCGAGAAACCGGGCGATTCCGCGGTGTTTCCGTTCATGATCCGCGCGGCGAAGGATGCGGGAGTGAACATAGGTACCGTCTTTGCAGACGGTGCCTACGACAGCACTGAAACTGGAAACTGGCTGAAAAACTCGGTATTAAGTTCGAACCCAACCTGAAAAACAGATTCGGCAGAAACAGAGATCTTCCGGAACGTAACGCAAAACTTGCGGAAGAGGAGGAAATGGGTAAGACGGAATATCACAGAGTCAGCTAATACAACATCCGCTGGCACATAGAGGTGTTCTTCTCCGTGTTCAAGAAGCTCTTCGGCGAACGCATAAGGCACAGACTGTTTCCAAGAATGGCTCTCGGGATGAGGTTCAAGTACATTCTCATCGACCTTCACAAAAGACTCTTCAATGAGGCGATGGGCCGCTGTAAAGATACCGCTGCCATATAATTAGACAAATGTACAGTGACGGAAAATCAATCGGAGACGGAGGGTGAATTATTCAACACAGTCCCTCACCTGCGTTACTGTAAAATAGATACAAACAATGGCATCTGATGTCAGGAGAGGGAGGGCGGCCGACGGTAGGACTTCGGTCCGGCTGAGGAAGTTCCCTCCTCCGAGAGCGAGATGGACAGGTGTAAGCCTTTACGGCGAGAGTCGTGGCAAGGGCTCAGAAACGACACAGTCCCGGTAACACAGGATGATCTGTACCGACAGTGACATTCCCGGGGATCTGGTGAAACGGCGACTCCCCATCGGAGCAAGTTCATACAACGGGGAAGACCTGCTCGGGACCCGTGGGTAGAATGCGAAGTTGAATGCCGCCTGAAACAGAAGGGGGGCTACTACCCTCACCTGACACTTTTATTTCCGTTACGTTATACGGAATACTATGTTCAGGGCGATCGGATTCGATATGGACGGAACCCTCATCGACAGCGACATCGATTACGAAAGATTGGGTAACGTGGAAAGAGAGGTGATGCTCTCGCTGGGGATTCCCGAGAGGGTATTTTCGCACATCCAATCCGAGAGGGAATTGATTGAGGCAGGTGCGGATTATTTACATTCGATCGGAAGCGACATAGGATTCCGCGAACTGAATGAAATGATTGATAAAAAGTCCAATGACATTGAATTAAGCACAATATCCCGTTCGAAACCGTATCCCGGTGTAAGAGAATTGCTTGATGAACTGAAATCCAAAGGATATCTTATCGGACTGTTATCTAGAGGTCACAGAAAGTATGTGACCAAAACAATGAACAAATTCGATCTTCTGGGTTATTTCAATGCCGTTGAAGCTTACGACGATCATCCCGTTGGGGAACAGAAACCGAATCCGATTGCAATGGAGTATCTTGCGAAAGATTTGGGTATCGAGACAAAAGACATTCTCTACATCGGAGACGCATTGACAGACTACCTATGTGCCAGAGACTCCGGTGCGGGATTTATCGGCGTTTCTCAGAATGAGCATAACCGCAGGTGCTGGGACTCTGTAAAAGAAGATGTGGAAGTCTTAAAAAGCATATCCGAACTCATCGGACGCTTTTGATAATTTTTTAAAGAAAGTTTCCGGGACAGGGGCGGAGCCCCTGTCCCTTTTCACAATCACTCAGTACCTTTACCGTATGTGACTTCGAGGAATTCCATCTTTTCCTCCTCGAGCTGGTTGTAGTAGAACCTTCCGAGGTTGGATTCGAATGTGGAGTCCTTGGGCATAATCTTCTTGACACCGACCATGAGCTTCGATGCGACACCCATAATGCTCTTGTCGAGGTTGATACCGAATCTTGTCTTTCCGCACACGAGGTGTCCGGGGTTGACAATGTCGTGGGGATCCATCAGAGTCTTGATGTCTCTCATAACCGAAGGTTCGTCTCCGGGGTGGACAACATCGAGGTTCGATGCGAAGAACACACCGAGTCCGAGCGAACGTCCGCCGTACATCATTGCTTTGTCTCCCATATAGAAGTTGTAGGAGAATGCAAGCATTCCGAGGAGGCTCTCGTCATCCTTGAAGTAGTAAGGCATGAACATTGCGGTGCTGCGGTCCGAAATCATACCGACGATTCCTCCGGGCTCCATCTTCATGACTTCAAATCCTTTGTAGCACTCGTCTACAAATTCTCCCCAGTGCTGAACTTCGACAACGACCTCTGCGGGAATCGAACCGATACCGGCTTTGCGGCACCTGTACTCATAGCACCTCTCTTCCCATTCGTGCTCGCAGATCTCGGTGGAAACTTTCCTTCCTCCGGACTCTTCTACGATTGCATCGATTGTCTTCTCCTCGAGATCGAGGAATTCGGGTGCTCCCTGAAGTGTGACAAGGAACAGGTTGGATACGTCGGGTGCGTGAAGTCCCGCTTTCCTCTGGTTGTCAAAGTGGTAGCTGTCGGACCATGCGATGTGCAGGGGCTTGACGCTCGGGTGGGAGACAATCTTCTGGATCGGTGTGTGCATGTCTTTGAGTTTATCAAAGTCATATCCGAGGAATCTGAGTTCTCCCTTGGGGTAGACTCTCAATGTAACGGTTGCGATGAATCCGAGTGTACCTTCCGCACCTGCGAAGAGCTGGTTGAGGTTGTAACCGGACATGTTGTTTCCGACGTTGTCGTAACCGGTGTTGATGATTGTACCGTCCGAGAGAACGACTTCAAGGTTCATGATGTTCTCCCTTGCTCCGCCGTATTTGTATCCGCCGATACCGATACCGCCGGTGGAAACCCATCCGCCGAGTGTTGCCGAGGGGAATGAGGAAGGTGTGGAACCGACCATGAGGCCTTCTTTCTCACATGCATCCATAATCTGCTTCCATGTGCATCCTGCCTGTGCTTTGACGGTCATGTTGACTTTGTCCACAGTGATGTTTCTGTTCATCTTTGCAGATATGTCCAAAAGGATTCCTCCCTCAACGGGCATGGAACCTCCGAGTCCCCATGTGGATGCTCCCCTGGGTGTGACTGCAACACCTGTCTTGAATGCGAGTGCTGCAATCTTGGAGAGTTCGGCTGCGGATTCGGGTCTTACGACTACATCGGGGATGTGTTTGAATGCAATTCCCGCTTCCTTGGGCAGGGGTGCGAGGTCGTGGGCGTAGAGGAGTCTGTCCATCTCGCCTGTGTTGACATCGTCTTTTCCGCAGATCTCAATGAGCTTTGCGATGACCTCAGGGGTCACCTTGCGTGATAAGTTATCTACACTTTTCATTTTAGGCCTCCACTTCTCAGTGTGACTTGTTGTCCGTCTGAAACTCATTTGTATTTATAACCCTTACTTTATGAGTATATAAACTGAAAACATGACCTTTCGATATTCGTAGGATTTTCAGATATCTGTTACGAATTTTGTAAGCGATTTTCCCTCCAGAATTCCGCGGATTTCGGCGGGATTCACAGAAAACAAATGTGTTTTGCATTTACAGTCGAAACATCCGAATCCTTTGATTACGGGGATTCCGCCGCTGTTTTCTATGATCTCCGCCAACTTACATTCGGGGATGAAATCTCCTGCCGAAATGTATGCATACACACCATCCGCAATAACCGTCAGACGGTCGATATGCCAACGGATTTTCTTTTCGTGAGATAAATGCCTTCTCAGACGTTGGTCCAATCCGTTCATTGCGCTTCCTACGTAGCAGTAACATCCTTTCGGAAGTGAAACGGTACCCAGTGAGCCTATCTCATTACAAAAATCAGGAAGATTCAGGAAGAGGACGTATGTCCCCTTCCCGATCATTTTCCCGCCCTGCGGTCTGCGTCTTCGACTTCGGATCTTGTCTTTATCCTGATGATTGTACTGCTGTCGTCAATCTTGGATTCGGATATTCCGGCTATGTCGGATAATTTCCTTCCGTAGACCGTAAGCGAATCGAAATATTCCTTATGTTCTCTGTACGGAATTTTAACTCTCAGTCCGTCCAGGTGAAGAACGATTGGTGCGGGTCTGAGACTCATGTCTATGGGCTCATAAGTCTCCAGCAGTTGTTTTAATTCGGCAGGATGGACAAATAAAGGATCTTCCTCGAACATTGCCCTTCTTTTTCTGATAACCTTATCGACGGCATCGGCAATTTCATTGAGTTTTGCTCTCTCTTCGGAAGTTCTCATCCTTTCCGCTTTACGTCCTACGTCGGAAACGATTGCTTCGCAGTCGTCGTCCAACCCGTCAGGATGTGGTCCGCATACCAATACCACAGGTATGTCGATGTCATCAAACAGAGATTTCTTGGCTTCGACACACTGTTTGAAATTACCCAATATGAAAACCGCAGCATCATATTCCTCGATAATTCCCTTTTCCTGAGCGGAAATCTGCGAAGTAGCTTTTCCTCTGCCTCTCGCAAGCCCCATAACAACGGAAATTCCTCCGTACTGTCTTACAATCTCGGCGATATCGCATATCGGGTGGGGCATGTGGTGTCTTCCCAACGTACACCCTACAACCGCAATCTCCGTACCGGCCAAAGGAACGTTCTTCACTTCTCCGCCTATTTCCCTGCATTTCTCGGAGAGCATCGCTCTGTCCTCTCCCGGGATCGACATTGTAACCGTCAGTAACTGAGCGCTTCTTGTTTTCTGTAAAACAACACCTCCGACATCCTCTATCGCTTCAAACAGTTCATCGGAACGGTAGATTCCTCCGTCGTACATCATAACTTCAAACATCAGATTCCTCCGGTCATTGATTTGTGGACTTTCATTCCTTCTTCGATCATCTCAGGCTGCATTATTTCTTCGGTAGCTACGATTGTAACAACATTCCCTTCGGTGATGTTGTGTCTGTTTTTGATACCCTCGGGCATCACTCTCCACAGCGCACCGATTATCTCCTTCATTGCTTCCTCTCCGGAAGATATCTGATAATCCGCAATTGTCTTCATATCTCCGCCGTAGACAATCAGATCGAACCTTGTCTGCTGTTCCACACGGTCTCTTCCGTAGTTTTTCCACAATGCTGCGATAATCTCGGGGGCGTATCTTTCGTCTGAAATCGAAATATGGGTGTCCTTTCCTTCCTGCCTCATATCCGCAGCCTCGGAAACGGTTCTGTTCGCAGGTTCGTTCATCAGACGTACACTGAATACAAACAGCGGAATCTCCGGTTTCAGCACCATCGATGCCTTCTCAATCAGTACGGCCTTGCCGACATCGTTCATGATACCTTCAAATAACGCCCTGTATGAATTGCAGGCGTATTCATCCGTACCGACGACATCTATCTGCATGATTCCCACCTCACAGGAAACCCGAGCACAGGAGTGCCCCTCCGACGGCTCCGATGTACTGTGAATCCGGAGGGACGATGGGTGCTTCTCCCAAAACCTCTCCCACAGCCTTTACGAGGCCTGCGTTGAGAGATGTACCTCCGACCTGAATGATCGGGTGTCTCACATCCACTTCCTGTAACTGCTGTTCGTAAACCTGTTCGGCAACCGAATGACAGGCAGCGGCGGCAACATCTTCAAACGATTTTCCTTCTCCGAGAGTCGTGACCAAATCCTGAATACCGAAGACAGAACAATACGAATTCATCTTCGCATTTCTCCAGTCTCCTTTCACCGCGTATTTTCCCAAATCCGAAATTTCGACTTTCAGCCTTCTTGCGGTCATCTCGAGGAAACGTCCGGATGCTCCGGCGCAGACACCTCCCATCGTGAAGTTGTCGGGAACACCGTCGCGGACGGTAATGGCTTTATTATCCATACCCCCGATATCGATGATTGTCGCTTCTCCTCTCTGCCTGTCCGCAAGCCAAACAGCTCCTTTGGAGTTGACGGTCAGCTCTTCCTGCACCAATTTTGCATTGAAATGCTTACCGAGAGTGAAACGTCCGTATCCTGTTGTTCCTATAGCCTCAATATCGGATAACTTAACACCGGCCTGTTTCATCGCGTCTTCGAGAACTGCAGTAGCGGATTCGATAACGTTTCCGGTAGGCATCCATGCCTTTCCGATGATTGCGTTGTCTTTCATAATCACGGCTTTGGTTGTAGACGAACCGGAATCCAATCCTGCAGTCAGACCGGACTGCTTCTCCCTCGCAAGCAATTCCTTCCTTGCGACGATGGTAACCAAAGCTTCCATCCTTGTGAGTAACTGAGAAGCCTTCATCCTCTCCGTGAAGGAATATGTGACTACAGGCAGTCTTGTATTTTCCTGAATGAATCTTCTCAACTCGTTCCTTACCAACGCAGCTTCCGCACATCTGAAACATGTTGCGATGAAAACCGCGTCTGCATCGTACATTCCGTCGGCGAGCTGAACGGCACGTGCGATCATTACCCTGAGCTGAGGGGACCTGGGACTGAATCCGAATCTGCGTACCGCAGCATCGACATCCGCTGCGGAAACATCCGGATACACAATCTTCGCACCGACACTTCTCGCAGCTTTTTCAATCTCATACTGAACGCTGCTGTATTCGGTACCGCATGAAAGCTGTGCAATCTTAATCAGAGCAGCCACTTCACTCCGCCTCCTTTTTTTCAAGATTATCCAAAAATTCCTTTATTCTCGCGACGGTCTGTTTACCTTCTTCTTCATTCTCGGGATATCTTACCGTCACCGTGGGAATTCCGCGTCTCTTGATTAGATATTTTACCATCAGATTCGAACGCTCACAGCCCACACATCCGAATGCCATAGGAGCTTCTTCCATAATCACGGCGGCATCCGCTTCCTCAATCAGCGGACCCCATACCGCGAGTCTTCCTCTTATTCCCGAGGGGACCTCAATACCCGCGTATTTCAGTCCCTTCACGACGTCATCCAAAGTGACGTTCATCGGAGGCATATCTATCTCGATATTGTCCACCCTCTCCTGGAGTGCAGCCATCGTACTGAGGGGTTCGTGTCCGAACCTCTCCACTAAATCGAATAAAATCATACTGTTAGGGGGGTCGATGAATACTTTCATTGATTCGCCTCACATATCTTCTTGAATTCCTGAACTGAAAGTTGTTTTTTCACGGGTTCCGGAGGTATCTTTTCTCCTCTGTCCGAAGCGTCCAAACCCGCTTCTATGTATGTCAGAGCGGCCCATTCCGCCTCCAGCTGAGGATATCCCGGTCTTGTACCGTGGTGCGCACGGCATCTCCTCGGATCTCCGAGAGGATAGGCTCTTACTTTTGAGTAAATGCCGTTGGGATCCAATTCCCTGGCTCTGTCACGTACTCTTCTTACCGTTTCTCTCGGCCCTTCTATCAGACAGCCGTAACATGTTTCCTTTACGGATATTCTCTCTCCCATCGCATGGATGGTACGGGAAAGCTGATCCGGTGTAACATTCGACACAGGCGAGATCATGAGCAGTCTCGTCTCTCTTTCTTCACTCATAATTTCTCCTCCGTAATGTAGACAATCTCTTCATCCGCGGTCATCTTCAGGAATTTATCCAAATCGTCTTCGAATCTTCCGAAGATGTTGGTTCCGTATCCTTCCTCGCCGGTAGGTCCGTATTCTTTGCTGTCTTCAAGTCTTATTCCTATCAGTCCCGCATTGGGCCTTGCCTGATTGGTAACGCCGATATCTCCGCGCCTGCATTTCTTAAAAGGATCGTTCGGGTACAGCGTATGGGCTCTCGACTGATCTCCTTCGAACTGAACCATGGGCATTCCTTCGAATAAGAAGAAAACCTTCAGCGAACCTATGGGTTTGTGACTTAATCCCGTTACTTTCTCAAAATAATGAACACTCAGAGGAGATTTCTTCCTGTCGAGAGATATTCTGTAAATCCTTTCCTTCTTTACCGCAAAAGTCTCGACTTCCCCGGCTTTGAGTGCGTCTATCGTTCTTTCCGGCCTCTGTTCCACTACGATTGCACCGTCATCGGTTTCTCCGGTTCTCTTCTGTTTTACACCCCTGGATTTCAGGAATTCCGAAGCATCTTTCTGAGTCATTCCCACCGTCAGCAAACGTTTCGGTTCGGTGACAATACTAATGCTGCTTCCGTCACCCGCCATCCTGACTATGGGCATACCGCCGACGACCTGTCCCGCGAAGTTATGTGATTCCGAAAGCTGTCTTCTCTCCTTGTAAATCATTATCCTTCCGAGTCCGACACCCTGATTTCTGACGGTAACGGAACCGACTTCCCTGACCTTTCTGTCTTCGACGGGAATGGTAACGTCCTGATCTTCGCTGCATGCGGCATAACTTCCGGTGACGTCGGAGATACTCATGTGTCCCTTATCCGTAAGAATCAAAACATGTTCCGCACTTTCCGGAGAATTTTCGTCGAGTTTTACTCTTACGTGAGTATCCACCGAGTATCCTTCTTCGAGTCTGAATGATAAATCGGTTGTAACGATAACATTCTCCGCGCTTTCTTCGGAAACCAAAGGCTTCACTTCGATGATTCTGTCTCCCTCGCGGAATTCATCGAGGATGTGCCTTCCTTTCGTGATGTGTCCGATACGTCCTCCGCCTGCGCCGTAGGATCTTCTGTGATCTTTCCTGGCAATCATGAGATATGTGGTATCGTTATCGTTACCTCCGAGAGAGAAGAAACAGTCGTAACGCCTGTACATTCTGTCCGCCGGATCGTATTTTATTTCAGTGGAAAAAGAACCGAAAGCATCCAGTCTTTCCGTTCTCCATCTCATGGTAAGCCGAGACATCTCGGAGACTTTCGATCTCCATATATCCGCATCGGGAGAATCGTCCAAATGAATTACGATATTCCCTCTTTCGGTGACAATCTCGAAGTCTTCCGACTCACGGATTAATTTCTCTGTTGAGAGATGTACCGAAACCAAAGTGCCTTTCACATAATGCTCCCCTTCGAGGGCGGATTTCAGTGTAGCTTTCGGAGAAAGTGTTTTCTCTTTTCCGTTTACGGTTACCTTCATTCCTTTTCCCCCTGCTTAGGAAGCATACTCTGAACCTTGGATACGATTTCATCAAGCTTATCCTGAGGACAGGAAACACCTCTGATGACGCCGTTCACGATTTCGATAATCGTACCTTTTGTGTTAACCTTATCATCCGGAGGCATGACATCCCTTGTCTTCACTCCGATTGCGGCAAAATCCTCGAAATCCACGGGACACTGACACACCACTATCGCCGGAATATCGACATTCCTGAGAATCAGCCTTGCTTTCCATATGATATGGCTTCTCACATTTCCGAGGTGGATCAATGCGACCTTGAACTGCTGTATCCTCTCTACTTCAATGGGATCCAATCCCATGCACTGTCCGTGAGAGACATCTTCCGCATCCGCAGGTACTCCCGCACCCGCATTCAGCACAAGAACCGAAGTATCGATTCCTTCCTCTCTCAGTGCATACGTAATTTCACAGACGGGTTTGGTGATATGCCTTCTTCCGGGCCCCATGGCTATCGCTACGACATCTCTGCCGCTTTCGGAGATGGTTGCTCTTTGGGCAAGGCCGCCTCCCTGACCCATTCCCATGGATTCACGGCATTCCACGAAACTGAGATGCCTTCCGATCTTCTGTTTCACTGTTCTTCACCGTTGTTGTTCTCTAATTCCTTCTCGATCTCGTCGAATCCGCTGACGATATCTTCGGGCTTACCCTCCTCTATGATCTTTCCGTTCTTGAACAGTACGGCACGGTCACAGCAATTGAGGATGAAATCCATATCGTGACTTACTACTACAAATGTTTCTCTGAGATTGTCTCTTGCATTGAGAACGGCTTTTGCGACTGTAACCTTCGTAATCGGATCCATTGTTCCCGTAGGTTCGTCGAGAATAACGATACGCGGTTCTTTGATCAGAACCTGAGCGAAGGCAACCCTCTGCTGTTCTCCGACGGACAGTGCATCAGGATATGAGTAGAGAACTTTCTCAATGTCATTCTTCGGGAATCCTACGCTCTGCAGAACCTGAATTGCTTTCACTTTCGCAATCTCGGCAGGCATAGTCATTCCGATACAGACGGTGAGATTCTTCAGAATAGTATCGAACGGATACAGTGTGTATTCCTGATGGAGCACTCCGATGTAGGGTGTGGCTCTTCCCTTGCCCATGAATCCCGATTCGCTCATATCGACCCAATCATCACCGATTTTGATCTTTACGACTCCGGATGTGACAGGCGTCATTCCCGCAATCATACGGGATGTCGTTGTTTTACCTGCACCCGATATACCGACCATAGCGAAGATTTCATTCTCTCTGATGCTGAACGAAACTCCGTCGACGGCCTTGACAACTCCTCTTACAACGGAGAAGTAATGTTTCTTGACATTCTCCAAAACGATGAACGGCTCTCCGAGGTCTGTATCTTTCCTTCTTTCGAAGTGATACTCTTCCATGAATTTGGATGTGACAGTGTTCGGATCGGAATCCATCACAACGTTACCTGCATCCAGCCAAATCGCTTCGTCCGCCATCTTGTTGATTGCTTCGGGCCAGTGTGAAGCGAAAATCATACAGATGTTATGTTCGCGTACATAACTGACAAGTCTCTCGTGAACGATGTTCGCCGTGTACGGATCCAATGTACCTGTAGGTTCATCCGCAAGGAAAATCAGGGGGTTCTTGGCAAGCTGTCTCGCCATAACCACACGCTGTTTCTCTCCTCCAGAAAGATCACGCGCAATGTGCGTAATCCTGTGTGTCATATTCACGAATTCAAGCAACTCGATTGTTTTCTCGATTTTGTCTTTCTCGGAAACTTTGTCGCCGATTGCTTCGAAGATGTTCTCCATGACGGTACTGTCACCGAAGAGAGCGAATGTTCTCTGCAGCATAATAGACACACGGGATTTGATTTCCTGTCTGATCGGATTCCTCGCAGGTAACGACCAATAATCGATCCACTCGGTTTTTGTCTCTCCGCCGCACGCGCTGCAGGCACATCCTTCGTAAGGAAGATCGATGTTACCGCATTTGGGACAGATGTTGATATGATAGAGAACCTTACCGGAAGTGGGTTCGTAATCCTCAGAACCCCTGATCATGTGAATCAGGACACTCTTTCCTGCCGCACTCTTCCCGATAAGTCCGAGGATTTTCCCCGTAGACAGTGTTGCGCTGACATTGTTCAGTACTACTCTTCCGTCATAGACTTTCGAGACGTTCTCGATTTTCAAAAGTTCGACAGACTCTTTCGACATAAACGGCGTTAGCACTTCTAGATAGATAAATCGGTCGTTTTTAACACGCGTTGAGCGTACTGGCAATGTACCGAAAAGGTATTCGGATGTGCCGTATGCTCCAGGTATCCGGACTTCGGCATGTCCGAAATAACATCCGTATTTCACCGTACTTCAGAAAATATCTCCGAAAGACGGAATAAAACCGAAAGAACCAGAACCGTTATATCGTCAGTTTGCCATGGATGGTTAATGCATCCAACGCCGAACACGAGAGTCTGCGGCCCCGCACCGAAGTTCAATGACTACCACATATGGAAAGCGATCATGTCAATGGATGTCATCGAACCTGTCGGAAGGAAAAAGCTCTCGGAGATGTTGGGTATCGGAGAGGGAAGTGTCAGAACTATTCTGAATATTCTCCTCGACAATGAATATATCACAATAAACAAACGCGGAGTCTGTCTCACACAAAGCGGAGATGAATTCAGAAATCTGATTTTCATGGATGTAAAACCCGTGGAGATACACGATCTCACCATCGGAGAATACAACTGCGCAGTTGTAATAAAACACGCTTCCAGAAGAATTTCTTTCGGATGCGAAGAAAGAGATTCCGCAATTATGTCCGGTGCGAAGGGTGCCACCACCCTGATATGCACAAACGGGCGCATAATCTTCCCGGGTTCGGATTTTCCTTTGGATTCGGATACCGAAAAATCACTGAAAACGATATTCTCCATAAGAAACGACGATGCAATTATAATCGGTACCGCAGACACCTACGAAATGGCGGAATGCGGTGCAATCTCCGCCGCATTGAACATGATGGGAGGTTTAAGGCTCAGAAGAGGACTGAAAGATATCATTTCGTCATCTTCATCGACCGGAGAAATACTTTCGCTTGCGTTCGCCATTCACGAATTGGTCGGCGGACTGCCGGTATGTGCCAAAAGCAGTGACAACCTCGGTGTGAGAATAGAAAACGGTACAGTCATCGACAACGTATACACCGGAGAAATTCTCGAAGAAGTCATCCGCACGAGAACAACCGTCAGAAAGAAAGCGACAAGCGGACCGTATAAAGGAATCAAAGTTGTAGTCACACCCATCGAACTTGACGGCAAAGCCGTCGCGGCAATAGGTGTCGTCGATATCAGAGATATTTTCACTAATTCGATGAATCCGACGATAAGTTATTCTAAATAAGGACCGTTATCCGCATCATGTGTTGTGAGGACGACCAGTACATCAAGCTTCTTAAAGGACTCAGAGGAGTCATAGACGCTTTCTATCTTGATGCTTCTATCAAAAAGAAAGTTCAAGAAGAAGAAAACACCGTTAAAGCAAGCGGAGGAATCACCGTCTGCAATCTCGGTTATATGGAGGCACTGAAGAGAGAGAAAGTAATCTGTATCGTAAAAGATCCCAGATTCAGACCTCCGCCGAAGCCCACCGTAATACTTCTTTCGGGCGACGGACAGCTTCTCGGAACCGAAGTATTTCCTGAAACATCTGCAGAGTACAGGAACAGAGACGATGTAATCTGGCTCTCTGACGGTTTTGTTATATTCCCGTATGTGGAAGTGAAACCGGGAGGAAAAGAAGCATTCATCATGCCGCCTGTTCCCTTCCCCGAACTGAATGAAGGAAACGGATGTTACGATGTTATCTCATGCAGTCCCGCACCTACGTGCGACAAGATGATAAGGGCATGGCACGGGATGGACGACAACGGAAAATACGCATCCATCCTCGTGGCATTCAACACCGTCAAAGGACAACCATCTGATTCCTGACGCCTTTGGTATCCAACGAGAGGATCACGGAATCTTTGATGCCATCTATCTGAGACATCAGGATCCCGGAGATCTTCTTTCCGAAGAGTATTTTCTTAATGTCAAGTGCCTGATGTGCGGCCTTATCCAATTTGATGTTCATCGAGAGTATCTTCCATTTTGTATGATCGATTTCGAGATTGTCAATCGTACCGACCAATAATCCGTCGGAAGCGAATACTTTCATTCCGAGCATTTTGTTAACGGTGATGCGGTCGGGTTCGTCGGGCGTTATCTTGGATCTGACACTTTCCAGGGCATCGTCCAAAAGAACTACGTCCTTCATCCTGAAATCGCCGGTCTGAAGTAAAATCAGCGATTTGCCGCTTCCGATGTTAAGCATAGGTGCAACCGAAGCTTCGGTCTTGACTCTGAGACCTATGATGTTCCACCCTACAGTCTCACACGAATAATCCGTAATCTGTCCGAGAATGTATGCATCGTCGGTGATTACTTTCTTTCCGATAAGAACCTCATTCTTATCCATGGAAACACCCAATATAATCTGATGATAAAAACATAAGGGCGGAAAAGTGAAAGGAAAAGGTTTGAATTCTTCAGAGAAGAACTGTCTTCAGAAGATCGAAACAACCGCTCCGAAGATCAGGCTGATAACAATACCTATCAGAAGACCGACGACTGCACCGATAACCGCAGGCACAATGTTGTTCTTGTTTGTGAAGTAATAGACGAGCACGACGATAATGAGTGCTACGAATGCTCCTACAAATCCCAAAATTATTGTACCGATAAGACCGATCAGGAATCCGATCAATGTTGCTGGGTCTTTAAGGTTGAATGATGTTGCCATTTTTTCCCATCTGTTACCCGTGTGACTGAGATGTAATCACTTAACAGGTATAATAACTATTGACTGCAGACGATTTATCTGTAGAATACGGTAACCAGCAGAACAAGATCTCCCCGGCCGCCGTTTTCGATGCTGTGCACGGAACCTGCTTTGCAGACATGACACACCCCGGGTGTCAGAGGCTCTATAATATCGTCGCAGATTGCAATGCCTTTTCCGGATATGGTATAAACGACTACTTCGGAGGTGTCGTGCTTGTGTGTACCGATAGATTCTCCGGGGCTGATACGGTATAGGCTGGCTCTCCCTCTGCTTTCTCTGTACGTCTTAGTCATTACCGTACCTTTCCGCCGTGCAACCCCTCGGTAACGGATTCCTTAAGGTCATTGAAGTCGAACCTCATGCCGAAATACCCTGGAAGTATTGAGCGCCCGCTGTATTATATTCTTTCGTAAATACAATCCGCACTTCGGACATTAATTGAAAAAAACTGCGGAAAGGACAGGGAATGAACCCCGTCTTTTCCTGAAAAGGAAATTTAAAGAAAAGGTTTGGTTAGGCTCAGGCGATTATCCGCCGCCGCTGGGCGTGAAGTCGGAGATATCGACGTCCCGGATTTCTTTCGCCAATTCCTCGACGGACTTGACGGAAGCATCGAAGGATCTCTCTCTGTACTTGTATGAGACCTCTTTGTACTCGCTTACATCCGCGGGAGTGAGCTTCGAAACATCGTACCAGAGTCCGGTGAAGTCAAGTCTTGCCCAACTTTTTCCGTCGCTCTCGCGGATGTCCGTTACTTTCCCGACAGTCGATGTCGGCATATACTTGTAGATCTCGCCCGGCTGCATTCGGTATCACGCTTATGCCTTAATGATCGCAGTTCTCTCACCTGCAGGCTTGAACTCACGAAGACCGCCGCGTCCGACCTCTTTGGTGACGTTCGCGAAGTCAAACACAAGGCTCGGGTCTGCGAATGCAATCCTGATGAAGGGGTTGGCTGTGAATGCGTCTCCGCGTGCTGCGTGGGCTGCCTTGGGGATACCTGTGTATCCGGAGAGGTGACCGACGTTCATTGCGTAGTTGGGGTAGTTCGGACCCCTCAGTTCCATGGGCAGACCCTCATCGGACCTGTATGCGAACGAGTTGGCTGAACCGCACTGGTCCTGAAGGTCGTATCCGTAGAATCCGAGCCTTCCGGTCCTCTCCTTGTGCTGGAGCATCGAGAGGTACCAGAGGTTGAGACCGCAGTCTGCGACACCTGTTGCCATGGATCCGGCGATGCCGGATGCTGCTGCTGCAACTGTTGCCCTCTGTGATCCACCGAAGTGTGCCTCCATGATTGCGGGGTACTTCTCGTAGGATTCGAGTGCGTAGGAGTTGATGTCGTCACCGAGCTGAATCAGCTTGTCGAAGTCTTCGGGGTTGAGCTTTCCGAATCCGCCGAATTTGTCCTTGATGTAGTCGATTGCATAGTATGTGTAATCCTCAAGGATGTTATCCGTGTATGCTGCGGATGCGTACTGTGTGAATCCGACACCGCCTGACATGTATCCGCCGAGGTAGATCTGGTCGAAGACGATGGCACCGAGTGCGACTGCTTCAAGTGCTGCGCGTCCGGGGTCGTCCGGGTGGACACGGTCGGACTGTGCGATATCTGCCATGAATCCGAAGGGTATTCCTCCGGGCTCGTTGGGTCCTCTTGCACGCCTTGCGGGCATCATGGTACCCATGTTGATACACTGGTGCTTTGCAGAGTATGCAAAGTCGGCGATTGCTGCCTCTCCTGCTGCGAGCTTGTAGGAGGTGATGAAAGCCATCGAAATCTGCATGGCTGCGTGCCTTGAGATTGTTCCTCCGTCCATGACACGTCCGACGATGGTCGGGACACGGACTGCCTGCATGAGGGTGTTTCCGATTGCTGCTTTGAGCTGTTTTGCGTGGTCCTTGGAGAACTGCTTGTTGATATCGATGAGGAACCTCTTGTCGATCTCGTCTGCGAGCTCGTCGTTTCCGGTGAAGACCTTGACATATGAGTCGTATGCGAGTGCGGGGTTGATCTCAGCCATGTGCTCCTGAACAACTGCTCCTCCGGGCATTGTGTGGTTGACTGCCTCGAGGTACTCGTTGATTGTCTCGGGTGTGACTTCCTTACCGAGCCTTCTCTCGATGGTCTGGTGAGGGGAGTCGAGTCCGACAAGGACTGTCCTCCTGATGTCGTCCCATGCCTGCTGGATAGCAGAGTTGTTGATGCAGTGAAGATCATCAGGCTCTACGAAGATATCCGTGTGTGAGAGCTGGTAGGGCATCCAGGACCTCTGTCCGAGCGGAACTCCGATGTCCTGGTTCATCATGGGGATACCACGCTGTTTTGCGATCTTGTCTGCTTCCTTTACGAACTCAACTTTCCTCTTGGACTGTTTCCATCCGCCGTAGCAGTAGAACTTTGTGTTGATGTCGGTAGGCTCTTCTTTGAATTTCTTCTTACAGGCCTCGATGAATAACCTTTCTTTTGCTGCCATCTTAATCAGATCCCCTTAACTTTGTAGGGCTGGAAGCCACCGAGTGTCCTCAGCTTGTGGATCCTGAGTCCGTACATGGTGACCTCTTTGTCGTCTCTCATGTCTACACCGTCTGCTCTGAAAATGGTGGTCCTGTTCTTGAGGTCCTCCATCTTTGCGGGCTTTCCGACGGAAATTCTCCTGTCAAGGGGAAGTGCAACCTGGTCCTTGACGTAGACGACTTCTTTCTTCTTTGCATCCCAGACGTACCTCTGCCATGCATCGAACATCAGGCCGTTCTCATCGAGACGGCATGCGTGTCCGTGAACAGTTGCACCTCTGATTCCTGTGAGTGCAGGGTCGAAGGTCTCGTTGTCGATCATTTCTTTTGCGATTTTTTCGAGATCCCTCTCACGCATCTCAATGATCTGCCTTCCGGACAGTGTACCGGTATCGATACCTCTGTACCTGGAGAGGTACATCCATGCCCTCTGGTAAGGGGAGATGGGTGCGAAGTAAACGGAATCCGTGAACTGGATGTACCTAACACGGTCTCCGTGCTTTGCTCCTTCGATGGGTTTGACGAGTGCCCTGATAGGACAGTCGGGCTCTTTGCCCTCCTCAATCGGGGGGTGGATCGACTTGTATTCCTCTCCGGGGTTCCTGTGTCCCATGATCCTGACGACGTCATCCATTGCGACGTCTCTCAGCTTCTTAAGGTTCTGTTTGGGGTCCAAGTATCTTCTCCTGTTCTTTGCAGGAATGGACTCACCAGGGTAGAATTGTCTCTTGTATGCCATAATTAAACACCTTATCTGTAATCATGCAGTGACGGTCTGTACTTAGAGTATCTTCCGATCTGAATGCTGTAGCCGAAAGGCATCACATCTTTGACGGCATCTTCTATCTCTTTGACTTTGGCGTTGAGTTCCTCTTCGTCGTCAACCGCCAGTTCTATGTAGAAATCTCCTACCAAATGTTTAAGTTCCACTTCTTTTCCGCAGAATTTAATCATTCTGCGCTCGGAGTGGTCATTCGGCAGCCCCTTGTTGGGTCCGCTGTTGATTGTTGCGGGAAGACTCTCTCCTTTGAGATTGATCTGCCTGATCTTTTCCACACCCTCCAACGCGTTCAGAATCCTCTCGGTGCTCTCTGCTTTCAGGAGACGGGGGCTCTGTATCCATACCTCGGGAAGAGGTACTCCTGCGTAGTTCGGGTCTGAATTATTGATACTCTCTGACATTTGACATCACAGCTTCTTTGCGACTTTCTTTGCCTCCGCGGCTACAATCTGCATCGGTGTCTTGAACTCGGGAACATCTCCGAAGACTTCTTTGAAGAGTCCTGAGGTCGCCTCTGCCGAGAATGTCTGTGTACCACCGTCAAGACAGTTACCTGCTGTGACTGCGGGGATCAGAACTCCCTTGGAGTGCTTTGTAACGACGTGGTTTCCGTGGAACAGACCGGGTCCTCCTCCACCGTAGATCGAGTGTGAGAAGAATGACATTCCGACACAGACACCCATTGAGCGTCCGTAATCTGTCGAGGGCAGACCTGTCTCGTGCTCGAGAAGGTCATTGTAGTACAGGATTGTCGAGGGGACACCCTGTGCTGCCCTTGCGGCTCCGACGTTGACCATAACTGCTGCAACCTGACCGACTGCTGCGTATGCGTTCCAGAGCATGAGATCGTCTGTTGTGTAGACCTTGTATCCGCTGGGGAGTATTTCCTTTACCCTGATGACACCGTCCTCTATTGCCCTATCCATGAGAGACTCGATAACAGTACCGACGGTTCCGGTCTTTCCGTTCTTCTTGACGATTGTATAGAGCATGTTGTTGGCATTGAGACCTTCGTATGCGAGTGCGAGGAGGTGACCTCTCTCGAACGGGCCGATAGCGTCACCCATTTCGAATGCTGCTGTCTGCTCGAAGATTGCCGAAAGTGCTACACCCTGCATTGCATTCCTGCCGACGAGTGCGACGACGTGGTTTGCCATAATATTCCTGAGTGCGTAACCTGCTCCTTCGTTGTTCTGGGGAACTTCAAGGATGAACTTGACGTTGGATCCGGTGAAGGTCATTGTCTGGGGGTATCTTCCCCATACTGCTCCCTTAACCATGTTCGCCTTGTACATCGGGATCTTGAATTCGTCGATGATTGCCTGAACTGTAGCTGCTGCGACTGCAGTGAAACCGGTTGTGTACTCGATTCCTGCGCGCATCCTTGCCTCAGGTACGACGACGACGAGGCTCTTTCCGTCGGATTTAACTTCGACGACTGCATCGTCCTCTTCTACCTGGACCATTTCTTTGACTGCCTTTGCAATCTTCTTTGCGTTCTTGACGAGCTCGATGTCGATCTCTTTTCCCTTGATAATCGCACCGTCACCACCCATCGATCCGGTCTTAAGAGCCTTCTCGATTCCGGCGAGGTTGACTGCGATTGTCCTCTCGGTCATTCCAGCAATTCTCTTGATTGCATTGTTGCGCAACGGACTGATTGCCTCGAGAGGAATCTGCTTTGCTAAGCGTTTTCCCCTGTCGTCATACAGGTCTATTACGTCGTTGTATTTTGGCATTTCATACCTCCGTTTATTCATAAATCAGCAAAAGGGCGAACCTTTTTGCCTCCCCTTGCAATTGAAGAGTATGTGATTTTAGCATATAAAGTCGACCTTTTCGGCCGTTTTATCGATTGTTAAGAAAAAAAGGCCGAATTTCGGCGGTTTAAATATGCATTAAACCCAACCGAAAACGGCCCCGAATTTGATATTTAATGGTTCGTTTTAATCACCCGTTTATAACGTTTTTAACGCTGTTTAGACCATTTTCCCCAGAGTCTCGGACCTTCGCGTTCCGAATCCATCGTGGAGACTTCCATTCCGGGAATAATCATCCTTACGGTAGGGACATTTACGTCGCTCCTTGTCAGATCCGCAACCACCGCACGTTCGAATCCGCAGTCCACGAGTCTTCCCAAAACCACCTCGATATCGTCTCTTACGTAGGGCGTAGCGAGATTCTCCATTTCCGAAAGTTTTACTGTCTTTCCGCTGTCGGAATACCAGAGTTTGTTGACGGCTTTGATCTTCTCATAACCCATTTCTTTGGTTACTTTTACCAAATTCGCGTTGACTTTCAGACCGTGTTTGTGTGTGGTTCTGCTCTGCGCCACTTCGGTTAATGCTCTTGTCGCCGCAATCATCGGATCGAGGTGTGTTCCCACACCGATATTCAGTAATTCGGGATCTTTTGTTACGGTATCGTCGGACGATGCCCCTATTGTCGGTATTCCCAAATCGCTTGTCAGATCCTTGAGATGTATTTCCACTCCGTTGTCTCTGAACTGCCTGAGTAACTTTCCGGGAACGGAGTCTTCGTCATCTATGATAATATCCGCATTGGTCCTGTCGAATGCTTCGGCTACAGACCATGCGTCTCTTTCGATAACTTCGAAAGAAGCGTGAAGAACCGCTTCTTCGATTGTGTTTCCGGAAGCGATACCGTTCGTGTGGAATCTGAACAACTGTAGATCTCCGTCGGGATAGTACGGATAGTATACCGCACAGGCGGGAACCCATACTTCTTCTCCCTGTATGAGATCGTATCCTGTCGTCCATGCTATGTTCTCGTTTTCCACTCCGAGCATTACGCGGGCGGGAAGAATGAGGTCGGCAGGCTCAATCATCGGACCGTTGTCCCTTACCTGCTGTACCGTTCCCAACACAATCTCATCTTCGTCACGGACTTCAGCGCTGTACCTTTCCATGGCTTCCATCACCGCGGATGCTTTCGCCTGTTCGGGAGTCGCTCCTTTTCCGTTGTAGTTTCCGAAGGTTCCTTTTGCAGTATTCTTTCTGTATACAGAATATACGGGAATGCCGATGTTGTCCCTGTCGGTGATATCTTCGACGGGATCCATTCCCGCTTTCTCAAGCATAGGCATGAATTTCTTCAGTGTTTCTTCCGGAGGTATCACCCTTATTCCGTTCATGGATACTTTCGGACAGCGATTCAATATGATTCCTGCCATGATTATCAGTCCTTCAGCCTCTTTTCGTAAAGATTGAGATCGGCATTTTCGTTGAGTGTTTCTTCGCCTATGAGAACGTCGACTTCGACGTTTCTCACGCTGGGCATTTTCAGTAATTTGGATTGAATCATTTCGTAAATTTCGTCGACATTCCTGGTGTAGATTTCGCAGATGATGTTGTGATCTCCGAATGTCTTGTAGATGTTGCCGATTTCTCCGTAATTTCTTAACTGATCGATGACCACGGCGGTAGGTGTACCTACAATCTGCATCATAACGAGCGATTTCATCACCCCCATGTTGGTAAGATCGACATCCAGAGAGTATTTTCTGATAATCTTCTCTTCTTCCATCCTCGCCACACGGCGGCTGACGGTGGCTTTGGAGATATCCATCTTACTGCCGATTACACCCATAGGAGTCCTGGAGTCTGTCTTCAGTCTCTTCAGGATCTCCACGTCTTTCCTGTCGATCAATTCACTCATGCAACAGCGTTACACAGTTGCCCTATATAATTTATCCAATGTAGCAAAAATGATTGATCCGTTCCGTGCGGAAGCACGGAACGGCAATTGAAGAATATTCAGTCTCTCTTCGCTTTGACAAGGACTGTGTTCTCATATTTACCGAGAACATCCATCATATCCGGAATCAATGAAAACGGTATGCCTATTGCCATTTCATCCGCTTTCATATCCGTTCTGCGTCTGCATCCGAAGCATCCGATGGAAATGTTCGGCTTTCCGGTGACGATTGGAACCGCAGTGATATCCTCGCAGGCACACTGGAAGGGCGCTGTGGTGTATGTCACGCGTCCGCCGTTTTTGTATGTGTAGAATGCTTCGAACCAATAGACTCTCTCAGGAATGTCCACTACAACGACTGCGTCAGGCGTAAAATCTGCATCCCTGAGAGGACATACGATTTCTCCCGCTGTTTCGTAGGGAATGTCCGATACCGCATCGTTCATTGCTTTGGCGGATGCAGGTGTTTCGTGTATTCCGATACCTGCGTGGAATTCTCCGTTTTTTACCTTTTCGGGCTTGGGCATCATTCCGAGTGTCGATGCACCCACGTTGCATCCCTGCATCTCGGCGGTCATTTTGTAACATTTGCCGTTCTTGGCATCCATGACTGCCTGACAGTGGCTTCTCTGCTCCGGAGGCAGTTCGTATCCTTCGGGATACTCCTCGCCTTTCTTCACGAGTTTGATTGCGACAGGCTCGTGTCTGAGCCTGAGGACGGTTTTCAGTCTGTCTGCGATCTGTGCATTGTCCGTCATGAAAAAAGAATCGCCCCGGCCTAAGATAAAACTTGGCAACGGAATTTCGGCCGGGGCGAAGTATCCTGTTCAGAGTTTGTGACTTACCTTGAGTTCGGTGAACTGGTAGACCTTTTCAGGACAGTTGAACTCACATGCGCGGCACGCGGTTCCGAGACAGAGATCGGAACGTACGTTAATCTCGAATCTCTTATCCTGAAGAGTGTTCACGGTGAGTGCTTTCTCGGGACATCCGCGTTCGCACTTCTTACATCCGATGCATCCTCCGAATTCGCCTTTCATGACCATTCCTACAGGGTCCAGGGTGTGAATGCCCGCACCGACTTCGGGAATGTCCGATTTTACGATTCTCCTGCAGATCTTGGGGACAACGATATCGGGAAGCGGAGGGAATCCGGAAGCAATCATCATTTCGTTGTACATCTCATAAGGCATACCCTCATCCCAATAGGCAAGCTCGAGAACATACATATCCTCGAATTTCTGGTTGCCTGCGAACATAATGTGGTTGGCGGAAATCGAATTGGCGACATCCTGCATCATGTCCAATGCTCCGTCCGATTTCAGGAGGTCGTGGGCCATCATCAGAGAGGTGTTTCCCAACTGATACACCTCTTCCAACACCCTGGGAATCATTCCGCAGTACTGTGCTTTGATGGGATCGACATATGTACCCGATGCTCCGGCCATGTACATAACCTTGACATCCGCATCGGAAAGACCTACTTCGTACATGAGAGTCCTGTGACCCGCACGGATTGCACCCATTGCCTTTCCCGCTTCGTGTACATCGTTTGCCGTAATACACACGCCGTCTACGAGGTGAATCTTGTTATCGGGAGTGTTGACACCGGGAAGCTGAATGACTCCGCTTCTCAGTCCTTCGGAAATAGCGGAAACGGTACCTGTTCCGGTAACTCCTTTCGCTTTGTAATCGAGAATCTTTACGATCTTTCCCGTTGCGGGATCGACGTTTGCCGTTGCTACAGGTATAAGCTGATCGTCGAGAACGGTGTTCTTCCATGTTCCGTCCTCAAGTGCATCCAAATCGGAAATCGCACGCGGAGATGCGAGAACACCCTGTTCGATAGACTGTCCTTCCATTGCGGGTCCTGCGGCTGCGGAACCCGAATAGAGTTCTCCGTCCACGTACAGTCCCATTTCGGCATTTGTACCGTAATCGGTGACCATACAGACCTCTTTTCTGTCGAGCATTCCAGATTTTATAATCATAGCCAAGGCATCCGCGCCGATTTCGTGCCTGATTGCCGGAGGAATAAGAACTTCAATCTCAGGGTTAAGACCGATCAGTCCGATATCTCCCGCTGTGGTGGTGTGTGCCTTCCTTGAAGGAGGGACAATTCCGAGACTCTTGATCTTGTTTTCACCTGCGAAAGCAAGATCTCTTATCTCAATGTCCTCAAACAGCGACAGTTGAATGGGGTTTCCGCAGACTGAAATCATCTTCACGTCTGCAATCTTGTCTTTTCCGAAAAGACTGACGAGATCGTAGATTGTCTGCGTTATGATATCATGTGTGATGCCTCTTCCGGAACTCATCCAAAAGTGCATGTGGTCCATAATATTGGCGCCGGGGAGCGGATGTCTGACGGTTATTGCCGTGTCGATAATCTTCGCACCTTTGTCTAAATCGACAAGATGCGATCTGAACCCGCTTGTACCGAGATCGAGTGCTATTCCGTATGCCATATGTAATCCTCTGGCTTAGTATCGGACTGACGGGTATAAAATGACCTTGCAGTCAAGTAACGTTAAAATTACAGCGGTGTTACCGGGAAGACGGAAACCGTTCCTTACGGAAATGCGACAGACGTACGGAAAAAACAGAATACAGAGAGTGTTACGGGTGAGGGGGCCGAAGCCCCCTCAGAAGTAAGAAAATGAATTATCCCGATTAGAGCGACTTGACGGAGTTGACAAGTGCTTTGAGGTTTGCACCGGGAATCAGAGCGGAGAGTCCGCATCCGGGCGAGATTACGTTGAATCCTGCCTCTGCGATCCTCTTACCTGCTGCTGCACAGTCCTCAGGTGTTCCCTGGAGCAACGGTGCGACGACACCGACGTTTCCGACGAGTGCTGCACGGCCGTTGACGATCTTAACTGCTTCTGCAGAGTCGACTTTCTCCTCGATGGAGAGACCTGTGACGCCTGTTTCGATCATGTGGCCGAGGATAGGCTTGGTGTCTCCGCAGATGTGGAGAACTGTGTCTACTCCCTTTGTTGCTGCGAGTGATGTCTTGACGTATGAACCGGCGTACTCGGTAAACATGTCGGGTGAAAGGAGATCCGTGGATGCGGAAGGCTCGGACATCTGAATGATGTCTGCCCCTGCGTCGGACAGTGCCTGGCAGTACGCTTTGATGATGGGGTTGACTGCGTCGACCCACTCTTTGACCTTCTCGGGCTCCATCATGATACCGAAAACGAGGTTCTCGGTGGAGACGAGGTGTCCTGCGAGTGTGAACGGACCGGTGTTACCTGCGATAACTGCGTACTCCTTTCCGTATTTCTCTTTCATGAGTTTGGTTGCCTCGAGAATGACTGCGGGCCTTCCGGTCTTGAGGAACTCCTCAGGTGCCATGAGGTTGGGCTCGTCGAATTCGCCGGACATAGGGTCGAATTTGAACGGGTGTGCCTTGAGCATAGGGGTCCTGTCTTTCTTTCCGGGGTCGACTCTGCATCCGAGTGCCTCTGCCTCTGCTGTAAGACAGAATGAGGACCTGACTGCTTCGAATCCGAAGACTGTTGCCTGTGCCGCTCCGAGTTCGCACATCATCTTTGCGTCTGAGTGTGCCTCGGGCCAGTAGGTGTTGATAGCATCCATCTGGTCGATGGTTGCCGACTGTGTGAAGACTGCGACCGGGGGTCTGTCCAGCTTCTCCTGTTTCATTGCTGCGAGTACTCTCTCTCTTGGTGTCATTGCCATGATAAGTCTCCTCTGGAAAGTGTGATAGAACTCAAATTATAAAAAGAGAAGGTAAGGGGTTTTGGTATAACCGTTGGAGTATGCTTCCGAATAAAATATTCAATCAATATCTTTCGGGAGGATCTCCGACCGCTCTCGATACGATTTCGACATAATTCACGGTACCGTAGAGGCCTTCGTCGGCGTAATCTCCGATTCCTCCCTCGGATGCCATATACGTCTTGACTTTCGACGATGTTACGATATTCTTCGCTCCCGCCGCTTTCAGTTTGTTTTCCAATATGGATTCAAGACTGCGTTTTGCGGTGGAAATGGCGGTTTCGAGGTGTACGTGATACGAAGATCCCAAAAACGGTACCGTTGCAAGGAATTTGTAATCCGGTGTGGGAATGATATTTCCCGACAGAGATTCGCTGATCTTACTGCAGACGGCACCAACCGCATTACCTACGTCGTTGTTCTCGGGGAATACAACTTCCGCGCCGAGTCTTTCGCTCAGATCGGCCATCATATATTTCGAAGGAGCTCCTATTCCTATAACCGGAATTCTGAAGCTCGGTTTCATCACCATATCGGATTCTTCGTGATGCAGTGTAAGCATTCTTCTCAGGAGAAGTTCCGAACCTTTGTCTCTCCACTCAAGCATCTGATCGTCGAGCATTTTGCCCATAACCGCCTCGGCTACCTTCTCGCATACTTCGTCGAAGATCATACGTGCGGCCTGCCTTTCGGTCATTCCCAGAATCTCTCCCGCAGCGTGAATACCCGCTTTGGCGCCTTCTTTGTTACCCAATCTGAATTTTCCGTTGTATACCATTATGTCTGTGGGGGTAAGAGACGACAGTAACAATGCACCTTTTGTCACCAGAGACTGCATTTCTTCATCTATGGCCCAAAGACCTTCGACTTCGTTCTTGGCATCCATATCGGACAAGGGACCTTTTCCTACAAGAGAATCGTAAATTCTCTGTTCCTTTTCCGTAAGAATCTGCGCATCGTAACCCTCAACGGCTTCATAGAAATCGTATTCGTCGGAATGCATTATCTTCTTCACCGCTTCCGGATGCTTCTCGGTGAGTCTGCATAAAGGCAGCACTCTTTCCGGACCGATCTTTATACTGTGACCGTCGACCCTTATCCTGGAGTCTCCGCCCAATGCGACGGTGTACATATCCACCGCTTTCACGCGGGTCCTCCACCTTCCGACGGATGCTCCGTCGAACTGAATCTGAGGAAATCCGTCGTTCATAATCGCAATATCGGTGGATGTACCTCCGATATCGACCATCACGCAGTTCTCCAATCCCGAGAGAACTTTACCGCCCATCGAACTTGCGGCGGGTCCGGAAAGGATGGTTTCGACGGGATACATTCTCGCCTGTTCCAATGTCATGACGGAACCGTCGCCCTTGTAGGCCATAATCGGGGCTTCGATTCCCATTTTTCTGAATGTGGATTCGACATCGTCGAAGAATTTACTGACGACAGGAATCAGTTTTGCATTGAGAACGGCGGTTTCCGCTCTCATATCTATTCCCAAAACCGCAGATAACTCATGTCCCGCAACCGTAGGCAGTCCGGTATAACTCGTTGCGAGTTCCTTCACCTTCTTCTCCTGAGCGGGATTCATATTTGCGAATAATCCGGAAATGGCGATAGCGTCGACTTCGCCTTTTATTGCATCCAATGCGGCCATGACTTCGGTTTTACTCATGGAAGCGATCTGCTTTCCCTTGCTGTCGAATCCTCCTTTCACAAAGAACTGCATCTTTTCGCCGAAGTTCACGGGTTCCATGGGATCCCATCCGATGAGAATCAATCCGACTTCTCCTCCGCTTCCTTCGAGAATTGAATTTGTTGCAAGAGTCGTGGATATTCCCACCAGGGAAATGTCCGAAGGTCTGATGTCCGTTGACCTGAAAACGGAATCGACTGCGTTGAACAATCCGATTGAAAGATCGTGGTGTGTCGTAGGGGATTTCTTCTTAACGACAACGGAATTGTCGTCGAGATCGATTATCACCGCATCCGTAAACGTACCTCCGGTATCGATACCGAGTCCGTACCTTGCGACTGATGCTTTCTCATCGTCCTCGGAGTAGGTATCCGGTTCGATCAGACCCTGTCCTTCCGCAAGTTTGCCGAGATATCCGGAGACTTTCTCCCTTCTTTTGATCTCCGCATTGTATCTTGTCGACTGAAAGTAAACGTAGTAATTATTGCCGGACTTCTTGACATCGAAGCATTTCCTTCCGGCTTCCTTTTCTCTTTTAATCCAATCCTGTACCCATTGATCGAATTCAGATTGCTTCATGAGTATACCGTATAAGTTATACCGTATAATAGAGAGAGGTTTCCCGGAACATACCGTATAACATAAACCGCGGAAAACAGCATTTCGGAAAACTATGGAAAAATTCCGGGAACAATCCCCGAAAGGGGGGAAGGGGTTTGAGGGAAAGTTGACTGCTTTCTGCGGAATTCAGATTCCGAGGAAAGCGGATGCAACGTGTGAAGCCTCGACTGCGTCGTAGGACCATCCGTCTGCACCAATCTGGTCTGCGAACTCTTTCGAGGTTGCTCCTCCGCCGATCATTGTCTTGATCTTGCCTTTGAGACCCTCTTCTGCAAGGATCTTTTCGCACTCTTTCATTCCGGCGAGTGTGGGTGTCATAAGGGTTGACTCTGCGATGATCTGTGCGTTCTCTTCTTTTGCCTTGTCGATCAGTGTCTTGATCGGGACATCTTTTCCGAGGTCGAAGATTGTGAGTCCGAGACCGGTGAGCATGGCTTTGACAATGTTCTTTCCGATGTCGTGAACGTCTCCCTCAACGACTGCGAGAACGACTTTACCTTTTGTCTCTCCGCCTGCTCCGGTGAGCATAGGGAGAACGAGGTTGAGACCCATGTAGAGTGTGTTTGCCGAGAGGAGAACCTGGGGAAGGAAGTACTGCTTTGCAGCATATTTGTCTCCGACGATGGACATTGCTTTGGAGAGACCGTTGAAGATGATGTCTTTTGCGTCGTGTCCTGCATCGAGGCACTTCTGTGTTGCGTCTTTTCCTTCTTTGATCTTACCTTTTACGACAATGTCGATAAGTGCGTCCATTTCTGCGCTCATTTCTATTCCTCCATCTTTCTGCAAGATGTTGAACAGTGATTCGCTTTGATTGATATAAAGAGTTCCATGGATGGAATCTACATCCATTACCTATATTACGCGCATATATTAAGAGCGTATTTAAAACTTTCCCCATTAACGCTGTTAGCACATCAAATTTCGATATCCTCGATATCCCCCAATCTGCCCAACGGAAGAATTCCCAAATCCGTCACGCCGTAAACATCCGCATCAAGAACATCCGCCCCTTTGCAGGCGGGAGACATAAACGATTCGGGTCCCGCTAAGGTAAGATCGGATCCGGAAGAGAGAGGAGAGAACGGAGGAATGACCAATATCCCTTCTTTTTTCAGATGCAAGAAACACTGAACCTTCACGCCTCCGGACAGTGCGCCGGATATTTTCACGGAAGGATGTTCGTGCCCTATTATCACAGGACGTTTTCCGGAATCCGTATGGCCGTGTTCCATCCTGAATCCGCAGAGATCTACATAATCCGCAGCTGTAAGGCCCGTATCCTGTAATATATTCTGTAGAAAATTATCGTGATTCCCTTTCACCACGATAACATCCGCAGCGTGCATCAGCAGATCGATGATTCTGCGGACTTCGTCCCTGCTTTCGTATCTTGTTCTTTTGAAATCGTGTTTGATATCCCCCAGGAGAACAATCCTTTTCGGAGAATACTTGCAGATTATACGGTTCAGTTCTTCCCTTATACTTTCGGTGTTGATGCGCGGAAGAAACATGCCGTCTTCTTCCAGCGCTTTTTCGTAACCTAAATGAAGATCTCCGAGAACAACGGTAGGTCCGTCGTCGAGAAGAAGACACCTCTCCTCCGTAACTCTCACGCCCGGCATAATCTCCAGAGAATCCATGTCCCCTGTATCCTACATCAGTGAAATATAGTTTAGCGGAATTCCTACACCGAAGATAAGATGATCGAGCATACATTCCAAATCGCGAAAGGCATCGGAAAGACGAAGGAATGTAAGCTTTGGGAATCCGGAATCGGAACGTGGAACGATTTTATGGAATCCGATACGATTCCCGGGATCAAAGAGAAGAAGAAAAGCGAATGCGACCTGCTGTTCAGGGAAGCATACACTCTTCTCGACGAACGCGACTGTTACGGATTGGGCGAAATGTTATCGCCCGGCGAACAGTGGAGGCTGTACGGAAGATTCCGTGACGATGCGGGCTGTTTGGATATAGAAACCGACGGTCTCGAAAGAGATTCCACGGTTACGGTCGTTACAGTGCACAAAAAAGACGGAACATATACTCTCACACACGGAATCGATCTCGATGCCGAATCACTGTCAGAAGCACTGGAAGGAGTGAAGTTACTGGTTACTTTCAACGGAAGATGTTTCGATGTTCCCGTTCTGAAAACAAGTTTCCCGACAGTGGATTTGGATCTTCCGCATTTCGATCTGAGGTTCGGATGCAGGAAAGCGGGACTCAGAGGCGGACTGAAAACCGTCGAAAAGGAATTGGGGCTGAAAAGATCCGACGACATCTCGAATATCGACGGGTTGGAAGCGGTACGTCTGTGGAAGGCGTGGGAACGCAGCGGAGATTCGAGAGCGAGAGAATTGCTTACGGAATACAACCGTGCGGATACCGTGAATCTTGTAAGAGTTGCGGACGAAACATACAGAAAACTGGTGATGCAGAATGGTTTCTGATCCGATTTCTTCTCTGATCAACGATGCAAAACACGCATCTGCAATGATTAAGAAAGCAAAAGATGTGTTAATCGTCGCACACATAGATGCAGACGGAATTACGTCGGCATCGATCGCATCCAAAACCTGCGAACGTCTTGGAAAAAAATCCGAAGTACTGTTCGCAAGCAAAATGGACAGCGATACAATCCACACAATAAACGAATCTGGAGCGGATGTCGTTTGGATTGTGGATCTCGGAAGCGGTTATCTTTCCGATTTCAAAAGAGATAACGTAGTGGTATCCGATCATCACGTACCCGACCCCGGATGGAGAAAAGGGCAGCTGAAACTTGATGATTTTCATATTGTGGAGCATGTGAACTGTCACACTTACGGAATGGACGGTTCTGTGGAGGCATGCGGTGCAACCACGACATACCTCATATCCAAAGCGACAGATCCTTCAAACATCGATTTGGCGTATCTCGGAGTCGTGGGAGCGTGCGGAGATCTTCAGGACCGTACGGGTTCGGGATTGGTCGGGGTAAACCGTCTCGTTCTGAACGATGCAGTCGGCAACGGAGATATTTTCGCGGAAAAAGATCTGAGATTGTTCGGAAGAGCGACAAGACCGCTGATTCAGTTCATACAGTACAGCAACGACCCCCATCTGAAAGGTCTGACGGACGATTCCCGCGGATGTCATGAATTCTATGAAAAACTGAACGTTTCCGTACAGGACGGTAAAAAGTACAGAAAATGGATGGATCTTTCTCCCGAAGAGAAAGAGAAAATCCGTAACGCACTGATTCCTCTTGTCAATCCGAAAGATTTGGGAATACTGATCGGAGAAGTCTACAGTTTACCGAAATTCCCGATGACAGGAGGTCTGAGAGATGCGAAAGAATTCGCCACCGTACTGAACTCCTGCGGAAGATACGACGATGCCCCCACAGGAGTGAGGATATGTTTCGGAGACCAATCCGCAATGTCCGATGCGGAAAAGAACCGCGCGGAGCACCGGAAGAACATTTCATCCGCGCTGCAGTATGTGAAACACAACAACCTCATTCAGAAGAGAAGGTTCATTCAGTATTTCGATGCAAAAGATATGATCAGGGATACCGTCGTGGGAATAGTTGCGGGAATGATTCTCAGTACCGACGGTTTCGATAACAACATACCGATAATCGCATTCGCAAAAGCGGATGACGGAATCAAAGTATCCGCAAGAGCCGACCGTTCTTTGGGGGAAAGAGGGTTGGACCTCTCCGTCGTAATGAAAAGAGCCGCCGAACTTGTCGGCGGTTACGGCGGAGGGCATAATGTCGCAGCGGGTGCGACCATCCCCGAAGGGGAGGAGGACCGTTTCCTCGACATAGTCGAGGATATGGTCGCTTCCCAGCTTATTTGAGAAGTGTCAGAAGGATTGCTTTCTGAGCGTGGAGTCTGTTCTCGGCTTCGTCGAAAACAACGCTGTGCGGACCTTCGATAACTTCATCGGTGATTTCCTGTCCGCGGTGACACGGCAGGCAGTGCATCACAATGCAGTCGGGTTTTGCGAGTTTCAGCAATTCGTCATTGATCTGATATTTGCTGAAAATCTTCGTCGCAACTTCCTCGGAAGTACTGTCTCCCATGGAAATCCATGTGTCTGTGTAGAGAATGTCTGCATCTACGCATGCTTCGACAGGCTCATGGGAAGCAAGAATCTTACTTCCGTTCTGATCCGCAATACGTGCGGCTCCGAGCATAATCTCCGCATTGGGCATTCTTACCGCAGGGCAGCATGCAATCATGTCGACTCCCATAATGGCGCATGCATACAGGAGTGAGTTGCACACATTGTTTCCGTCTCCGAGATAGACGAGTTTCTTTCCCTTGAACGAACCGAGGTGCTCTTTGATCGTAAGCATATCGGCAAGTGCCTGACAGGGGTGTTCCAGGTTATCCAATCCGCTGATGACGGGTACCGTGGCGCTGTCGCCGAGTCTGTCCATCATTTTGTAGTCGAATGCGCGGTACATTATACCGTGGACGAAACGGCTCATGACTCTTGCAGTGTCTTCGACGGTTTCGCCGTGATCCAACTGAAGATCCCTTGCGGAAAGATACAGAGGGTGTCCTCCGAGTTCGCTCATAGCAACATCGAATGATATCTTCGTCCTTGTGCTGGGTTTCTCGAATATCATCGCGAGAGTTTTACCTTTAAGCGGTTCGCCGTGGTTGCCGCGTTCTTTCTTGAGCTTTGCTGCAAGCTCTACGAGCTGGGGCATATCGTCCTTCATATCGAGGACGGAGATGATGTTGCGTTTTGCCATGCCGGTTGTTATCCTGCCCCTTGTATATAAGCTGAGTCGGAATGGGAACATCATATACGGGACATCATGATATTTCCGTAACACGGCATACGGATATCGGACAGAAATCGAAGGTAGCTTGTAACTCAAAAAAAAAGTGCGATTACCCGCTTTCATTTGTTCAGTAAGTTCAGAGAATGCATAACACCCTTTCAGATGCTTGATGTCTCACGTAGTAAAATCCGACGTTGAAGAAGGATGCGCCGTCATTTCTGCACATTATCGTAATTATCCGGAATTTTACGACAATAATTCAATGTTTCTGGAACATCGAAGGACACTGTCTGCCACACTATACTTATGTCGTATGTGAGTGTTCCGTATGTATGTGCAATCCTGTGACGGAAATTCTCCAATTCTATCCATGGAACCCCAGGATACCTCTCTTTGAACTCATGAGATAATTTATTAGCCCTTTCACCCATAACCATACAATTTAGTGCACACGCCTCGACGATGTACTTTTCTCTATGAAATCATCCCAACTCATTCCGTCAGTGTAAGACATTATCTTCTCACATGACTCGATTATCGTCAAAATATTATCGCAATCGGTAAGAGTGTAACGTTGATCACCCGTATATCGTCACCAAATCCGCGCGTATTCTGTCAATGAAACGCTTGTCGCATCCCGAAGATACAGCATCGACTTTTTTTTACCGAATGCATCCTCAAGATCCGCGGCCAAAGTTGCGAATTTGAAATAACTCCTGATTTTCCCAGGTGTTATCAGCAGATCGATGTCACTTTCCGGCGTAGTTTCGCCGCGAGCATATGAACCAAAAACCTGTATCGGACCCGTCCCGTATTTTTCTGCTATGGGAGCAACGATAACTGACATTTCCTCCAATGTGTAGACTTTATGTCTCTTGCGGAATGAATTGATCGAATCGATAAGTCCCACGATATGCAGTCAGCTGGAGCCTATTTAAACATATTATTTCTTTGATAAAATTGATTTAACGGGGAACGAGAGAACAATCCGGGACCTTTTCTGAATCCGATCCTTCATCTTTTGCAAACAGATCGATGAATCAATAATTGTCCCCTTTTCCTTTTTCCGGGTAAATTAACTTCCTGGAAAATGTATTTTCAGTGACCCCCGCACCTCACTGAAAATACAAAGGTTACGGATTGCAAACCGTTCGACAACTTTATCTATGACTGCTCAATGCACTACTTGAAATATGGCCGGGATAGGGTAGCTTGGTTATCCTAGGGGATTGTGGATCCCTTGACTCGGGTTCAAATCTCGGTCCCGGCCCCTACTTCTCAATCATTATTCAAAAGAGGTGACACTATGACATGGAACGGGAAACTCGTAAAAATTGACGACAACAGATGGGAGATTCCCGCAGACCATATGTCCTGTATGAAGACAAGCGCCGTCATCTATTCCGACGAAAGTATGCTGGAAGCCGTCATGAGCGACGGTTCTCCCCAGCAGGCTGCGAATGTTGCGTGTCTTCCCGGAATTGTCGGCAAATCCATGGCGATGCCCGATATTCATTTCGGATACGGTTTCCCTATAGGAGGCGTAGCCGCCGTAGATGCAAACGAAGGTTCCGTTTCACCCGGAGGTATCGGATTCGATATCAACTGCGGCGTACGTACAATCAGGACAAACCTTACTCTGAAAGATATTGGGGATAAAAGACAGGATCTGATGGATGCTCTCTACGCAAACGTCCCTTCGGGATTGGGTTCGAAAGGATTGACAAGAGTCAACATGGATGTTATCGACGAAATCCTCACAAACGGTTCCGAATGGGCTGTCGAGAACGGATTCGGATGGGAAAACGATTTGGAAGTAACCGAAGAAACAGGAAAAATGCTCACCGCAGACCCTTCCAAAGTAAGTGAAAAAGCAAAGAAAAGAGGAATCTCCCAATTGGGATCTTTGGGTTCCGGAAATCATTTCCTTGAGTTGGATGTTGTCGATGAAATTTACGACGAAAATACCGCAAAAGCATTCGGACTGGAAAAAGGTCAGATTACGATGACAGTTCACTGCGGTTCGAGAGGATGCGGACATCAGATTGCGACGGATTATCTTATGAGCATGGAAGGATACGTCAGAGACAACAATGTGGATCTTCCCGATAAACAGTTGGCGTGCGCTCCCCTGAACACACAGTTGGGCGAGGATTACTTCAAAGCGATGTCCTGCGGTGCAAACTTCGCATGGGCAAACCGTCAGATGATTACACATTGGGTCAGAGAATCCTTCGAATCCGTAATGGGTTGCTCCGCGGAAAGTATGGGGATCGAAGTGATGTACGACGTTGCGCACAACATAGCCAAAATGGAACGTCATGACGTAGAAGGAAAATCAACAGACGTTCTTGTTCACAGGAAAGGTGCCACAAGAGCATTCGCTTCGGGAAGGCCCGAAATTACGATGAAATACCGCAATGTCGGACAGCCCGTGATTATTCCGGGAGATATGTGCACCGGAACCTGTATTCTTGTAGGAAAAGAAGGCGCAATGAAGGAAACATTCGGTTCTACCTGCCACGGTGCGGGAAGAGTCATGTCAAGAAAGAAAGCAGTGGGTTCCATCACCGCGGATTCAATCAGAGCCCGCATGTCCGGTAACGGCATCTGCCTCAGGAGCGGTTCCGACGACGGATTGGTCGAAGAGGCACCGCAGGCTTACAAAGACGTAGACCGTGTCGTTTCCGTTGTCTGCAATTCGGGACTGACGGGAAAAGTTGCAAGAATGAGGCCTATCGGTGTCATCAAAGGCTGATATCGTCAATTCCGATTACGTTACGGGCAGCCTTGGCAACCGCATTCTCTTTACCGGAAGGTGCGGAAACCATCATCGCCCAGCCCAATCCCGTTCTGCTCTGCATGGATCTTGCCAATGCGGAGAACGAAGACAGCGATCTGACTCTTCCGTCGTCTAAGATATTGACATCGGTCTTTCCGATCTTCTGTCTCGACAATATCGCGGATTTTGACGGCATATCTACAATTACATCCGTCCTGTCGACCCCCGCTCTCGATGCGATACGTTCCTCGAGATCCTTTCTTACCTTGGGATCCGCATATTTCACCAATCCGGGGATATCGTCTTCACTGAGCATGTCGAAGTACAGCGCATAGGCTTTCTTGTGGAGCCTGCGTAACATAATATCCCTGACCAATCCCGAGGGTTTTCCTCCGAATGATATCAGCGTCTGTACCAAATCAGAATCTGTCATAAGATACATCTCAGACAGATCTTCGCCCGTGTCGATTGCTTCCTCCACGGCCTTGACCATCATCATCTCCGCCGTGCGGACTGTTCTGTGGAAATACACGGAAGACTGCATCAGAAGACGGGAAACAACCAATCCTTCCGCTGCGGAGATCCCTCCTTTTCTGAGTACCAGCTGATCGTTGGATTTCACCATCTGGCTCAGCAATCTGTCCATATCGATTGTGCCCAATTTCACGCCCGTATAGTGGGCATCTCTGAGAAGATAATCCATCTGATCCGAATCCACCGGACCGTGAATTATCTGATGCATATAGTCGCGTGAAGAGAAGAATGATTTTTCATCATCCGTATTGAAAGCACCCAATTCCGATCTAGGATATGCTATAAGATCGCAGACGGTTTTTGCGGAAATTCCGGAATCTTCGAGAATCTCGGACATCGGACACACACCGCCGAGAATATCCCTGTCTCTTTTCAGATAGGTCGGAATCCTTCCGAATATCAGATCTCTCGCAAGATCCATGTGATCTTTGCCTGTAATCTCCTCCATCGTCGCTTCCAACGTATGGGAAAAAGGAGCATGGCACACATCATGTAACAATCCCGCCGCCATCAATGTGTTTACATCGTTATCATCGAGACCTATCATTCTGCCCATTCTTCCGGACAGATGACATACTCCGAGACAGTGCTCGAATCTCGTATGATTCGCACCGGGAAACACCAGATTTCCCAGACCGAGCTGCTTTACGGAACGTATCCTCTGCATCTCGTGTCTGTCCATAATATCCGTGAACGGAGGACCTGCCGTTATGCTTCCGTGTATCGGATCGTGTACGGTCTTCGTCCTGTCACTCACATTTTTCACCTTTTACCGAGTGTGAAAATCTTTGTATTCACACCTTTGGGAACAATTACGGCGGATGATGAATTTATAATGCGGCATTCACAGCCCGAAATACGTGCGGCGGACATTATTCTGTCTGAGATTCTTTCTTTATCCTCTGTAATGGCTTCGGTATTCACGATAAGAATGCACCCGGTGGAAAGTATGTTCGGTATCTCGAGAATATCGGATTCCCCTATAACTTTCAGGATTTTAACCCACATTGCGGACACATCTCTGGGAACTTCCGTTTCCGATAAGTCCACGAAAACATTGCCGTTTGCGGGACCGGATCCTTTCTTCCTGCCGATACCGAGAGGCATAATCATTCACCGGATTTCCAGAGTTTGTCCCCTACGTTGTGTATGGTGTGAATGGCTTTTCCTTTCTCTTTCGCTTTCAGTGCGGAAGCATCACGCAATGCTACACCGACAGCCAGGGGAGCTTTGTTCCTGACATCTCTTATCCAGACCAAATCTCCTTCTTTGATGTTGTCGTCGGCATCCGTAATTCCCGGGCCCATAACATCTGCGCCGTTCGTAATGTACAGAACGGCACCCATATCGACAGTTACCGCATATGCTTCAGGCCTGTACTTCAGAACGCCTCTGACCGTAAGGAACGGTTTTTCCTGATACACTATGGCGAGGATTACGTTGTTGACAAAAACAAGATTGAAATCGGAACTCTCCGCCATATCGACTGCATCTTTTTCGGTGAATGTATCGATACCGAACAGTGTTTTCATCTGTCCCGCGAGAGCTTTGATCTCTTTCTCTCTCATCCTCTTCCTTTTGCGTATCATTATGTCTGCCATTGTATCAGGGACATACAAATGATGATTATAACAATGGCGATTCCGTATTCCGGACACACCGTTCGATGAGGATATATCATCCTTTGTTATTACCGATAACAGGTGATTCTTGGATGGGAATTAACATAGGCGTATGCGAGACCGAGGCGGAGAACGCACTCTGTCGCGATTTGAAGAACAGATTCGTCAAAGTGACGGTGAAAGATCCGTCGTCCTTCGGCGATGCCGCAGAGGTTGACGAGTATGTACCGTTGGATGACGCACGTTCGTTATTCCCGGATTTCGAAGCATTCATCAAAAGAAACAGAATCAACGAAGAATCCGATGCAATCTATATCGCAAAGGTGAAGAACGACGGCGATAAAGAAATTCTTTTACCCAAAGTGCAGAAGAAATACACAGGCTGGGTCATTCTCGACAAACTTAACGGTGCAGATAGAGAGAAGGCAATTTCCCTGTCGGATCCCGACGACCGTCTCACAGGCTGGGATCTTTTGGATTTTGATGAAATGAACGAAACCTGTGCAAAATGTCCTCTGTCATGGGACAAAGGCAGAGGATGTATCGGGGCATTCGGTCCGAACAACAGTCTGCTTCCGCAGATTGCCGAGAAGAGAGGATGCAAGATTATCGCATCCGCGGTAAAGAGTTCCGAAGAACAGAAGAGATTCTCACCCGAAGATGCGGTTGAACTCCTGAAAGAAATCGAGATACTGAAAGCGGCGCTTCCCGAAGAAGGAAAAGTGTATGTCAGAAGGTATTCCGGACCGTTGGAACGTTTGGAAGCCGTAGCGAACGTTTCGATGAAAGAGAAATGCGGATTCCTGTTCTTCTGATTCGGAGAACAGGAATCTCAAACTTCTTTCATCTTTTTTCCAACGCGGCAATCATATTCCTTGCTGTGGCTTTCAGAGCTTTCATTCCCTTTTCGTCTTTCTCGAAATCAAAAGGATTTTTGGCATTCAGAATACAGAGGGGAGATGAACCTACAACGGTCATTTCGTTCATAAGCATCCAATTGACCAATTCGGAATAGACTGCGTTGCCCCCGCTACGTTCCTGAATAACCATCGCCGCACCGATTTTTCCTCTGAGAGGGCATGTTTTATCGAACATGTGTGCAAAACCAGCACGCTCAAGGAACATTTTGAGCTGTGCAGTGCATGAACCGAAATATGTCGGAGATGCAAGAATAATTCCGTCTGCGGCCTTCATCTTATCGAAATAAGTGTTCATACTGTCGTCTTCGGCAACACATCTGCCGTCGCCGCGCATCTCACATGAACTGCAGTGGTTACAGGGATTCATATGATCCTCGTAAACCTGAACGTATTCGGTCTCAATACCTTCCTTGTTCAGCTCGTCAAGTATCACATTGAGTGCGTTGGATGTGTTCCCCAACAGACGGGGGCTGCCGTTGAGTGCGACGACTTTCATAATCCGCCTTATAGCAAGGGACGTATTAAACGAATCGATTGACAGTTTCTGAATTCATCAGATCGGATACTTAGGCAGAGGGGGTGAAATTTCGTTTCTCCGACGGCTCAGAACCATCGGATATGTCTTCTCCTTTCTGTCAGAACGAAGTGAATCAGATTTCTTCGGATATTATGAACGGTTTCTTTCCTGAGAATGCAATTCCGTAAAGGATTGTTTTACCTTCGAGACCGTGTGCGTAATCTCTGTCTTTAATCTGCTGAAGAGCTGATTTTGCATCCTGTTCGAGATGTTTCTCATCGTCTGATATCTTCAGTTCAATGACAATATTGGGGCTG
>CAVIAJ010000011.1:11549-45273 GCA_963640855.1 Candidatus Methanomethylophilaceae archaeon | reverse complement strand
GAGAGTTTATTCTTCCGCCGTTGAAACGTATCGGCATATTGGACAGAAAGATCCGCATTGTGAATGAAAATGCAGAATCGAAAGAAGAATGGATTAAATGGGTTGAGAGGGCATTTCAGAGCTGTTACGGTTATGAATATCAGGGTGACAGTCTCCTGATTGCAAGAATCAACCTGCTGATGTCCTTTGCAGATTATTATGCGGAAAAATGGAATGAAGATCCCGATGATGCTCTGCTGAAAAAAATAGCCAATATCATTGCCTGGAATACCTGGCAGATGGACGGTCTGAAAGATACAGTGCCGTTCGGCAAACCGTATCAGCAATACCGTCAGGTTACGTTATTCGATTCATTTGAAAAAAAAGAGAAACAGGAAGAAGATGTAGCGCTTCCGTGCAAAATTTACGATTGGAGAAGAGATAATTCACTTTTATTCAGGGACTGCAAGAAGAGGGGTAAGATGAGTAAGAAGATGTTTGATTTTGTTATCGGTAATCCGCCGTATCAGCAGGAATTCACTGATGAGGGAAATAAGACCTATGCAGCACCAGTTTATCACGAATTTATGGATGCAGCATATGAAGTCGGAGATGCTGTTGAATTAATTCATCCCGCCAGATTTTTGTTCAACGCAGGAAGCACACCGAAAGCATGGAATCAAAAGATGCTCAATGATCCTCATTTTAAAGTATTACATTTCGAAGAAGATGCTTCGAAAGTATTTCCAGGCCAAGAAATAAAGGGAGGGGTTGCCATCACCATTATGGATTCGAAAAACAACTTTTCACCAATTCAGATATTTACAAAATATCCAAAACTGAATAATATTCTTTCAAAAATTAAAAATGATTTTGTTAGTATCACGACCATAATTTTCATTCAAAACAGATTCGATCTTGAAATATTATTATCTGATTATCCTGAGTTTAAATCATACATTGGATCAGATGGTAAAGATTCACGTTTTGAAAAGAATATTTTTACAAAAATTCCGATTTTTACCGACATTTTGTCTGAAAATTCTATTAAAACGATTGGAATTCTCAATAACAAAAGAACTTGGAAATATATTGATTCTAAGTATGTTGATACAAAACATGAAAATTTGTATTGTTATAAGGTAATTGTCCCTGTTGCTAATGGGAACGGTAAGTTTGGGGAACCATTAGGCATCACACAAGTTCTATCTCCAGATGAAGCTTACACCAGATCATTTATCGGTTTTGGCTCGTTTGAAAAGAAAAAATATGCTGAAGCTACTGATAAATATCTCAAATGTAAGTTCACACGTGCACTGTTGTCTGTACTAAAGGTCACACAAATGGCCAACAAAGATACGTGGGAATATGTGCCACTACAAGATTTTACAGAAAATTCTGATATAGATTGGACCAAATCAGTTCAGGAAATCGACAGACAACTATACATGAAGTACAAGTTATCCGTTGAAGAGATTGAATTCATCGAATCTCATGTACAGGAGATGAATTGAAATGTCTCCGGCCATCAGCATTCGTTCTGCAAAGAAAATTGTCCCGATGATTTATGCCTACACTACGCCTGAAATCAGACGCCATGACGGGTGGATTAAAATCGGTTACACCGAACAGGATGTTGATGCACGTTTGGAGCAACAGATGCATACAGCCGATGTCAAATGGAATCTCGAATGGAAAGGCAGTGCAATTTACGATGACGGCACCGGGGATGTCTTCAAAGATACTGATTTTCACGAATACCTCCGTAAAAAAGGGATAAAACAGCAATCTGAAAACAGAAACGAATGGTTTTACATTTCCGGAGAAGAATCGAAAAGACTGTTCGCCGATTTCAGATCTGACAGAGGAGTTGTCAAAGTCAGAGAAGTTATACCTTACACTCTCAGAAATGAACAAAACGAAGCAGTTGAACGTGCTTTGGATTACTTCAAACTCAATATCAAAGGAGAGTTCCTTTGGAATGCAAAACCGCGTTTCGGAAAGACTCTCTCTGTTTATGACCTGTGCAAACGCCTGAATGCCGTAAACGTATTGATCGTAACCAACAGGCCGGCAATTGCCAATTCATGGTATGATGACTATGAAAAATTCATCGGTGACAAATCCGGATTTAAATTCGTCAGCGAAGTAGATACACTCAGAGACATACCGCATATCATCACTCAGGAGAAATATTACGAACTCAAAAAAGCAAATCCCGAGATCAAACGTATCGAATTCCTCAGTCTCCAGGATCTCAAAGGATCGATCTACTTCGGAGGTAAATTCGATAAACTCAGACACATCCGCGATGAAAAATGGGATTTGTTAGTGATTGATGAGGCTCATGAAGGTGTCGATACTTTCAAAACAGACGTAGCATTTGATCACATCGAGCGTAAATACACACTTCACCTCTCAGGAACACCGTTCAAAGCGATAGCCAGCGATAAGTTCCGTCAGGATGCCATTTACAATTGGACATACGTTGATGAACAGAAAGCAAAGAACGGATGGGAAGACATCCCCGGTACTCAGAACCCGTATGAGAGACTCCCGACGCTTTGTATGTATACCTATCAGATGTCTGAGATTGTTCAGGCAATAATCAAACAGGGAATCGACATCAACGGCGATAATGAAGAGTATGCATTTGATCTGAACGAATTTTTCAAAACAAAAAACAACGGCACTTTTGTTTACGACTCAGCCGTAGACACTTTCCTTGACGCTCTTGCTACACAGGAAAAGTATCCGTTCTCCACGCCCGAACTCCGCAACGAACTCAAACACACATTATGGTTGCTCAACCGTGTCGACAGCGCCAGAGCATTGGCTAAAAAACTGAAAGAACATCCGATTTTCAGAAAATACGAAATCGTTCTCGCCGCAGGTGATGGGAATATCTATGATATAAAAGAAACAGAAAAAGCACTTGACAGAGTTAAGAATGCGATTTCCGAACATGATTACACAATTACCATTTCCGTCGGACAGCTGACTACGGGCGTAACAGTGCCTGAATGGTCCGCAGTACTTATGCTGTCAAACATCAGCAGCCCCGCACTGTATATGCAGGCAGCATTCAGGGCACAGAACCCGCACACATTCAGAGAAGGAAAAGAATACCGCAGAAAAGAAACGGCATATGTTTTCGACTTCGATCCCGCCAGAACTCTCGAAATCTACGAAAAATTCGCAAACGATCTGTCTGCAAAAACAGCTTCAGGCAAAGGAGAATCGGATCTTCGCAGGAACAATGTGCGCCAACTCCTGAATTTCTTCCCCGTAATCGGAGAAGATGACGAAGGAAGAATGATCGAACTCGATGCCGAACGTGTGCTGTCGATTCCCAGAGTACTTCGTTCCAAGGAAGTTGTCCGTACCGGTTTTATGTCTAACTTCCTGTTCCAGAACATAAGCAATGTTTTCGGAGCCCCGGATTCTGTTATTTCGATTATTCAAAAGTTTGAACCCAAAAAAGATTCGGGGCCGATAACATCCGGAAAAACTCTCTACATCGACGATGAAGGTAACGCCCAAATTCCGGAAGATAAGGTAATAGGAACAGCTAAGGAATTATTCGGTGACAAAATCTACCTCGAACCTGATTGCATCGAAGATATCATCGATGCTGCGAAAGATAAGCTTGAACCTTCGGAAGAAGAACAGGAAATCAAGGAACTGCTGAAGAGATTCGATAAAGATGTTACCAATCCTATGCTGAAAACAGCCAAAGACAGGTACGGAAAAGATCTTTCGGCATCCTCACAGAAGTCACTTAACCGCAAAATCAATTCCGATGCCGAGGCCACAATCAGAAAGGCTGTCAAAGAACATCAGATCATTCAGAATACACTTGATTTGGAAATGAACGATGCTGTCGATAAAGTCTCCACCATAGCCGAACGCAACAGAATCGTTCAGGAGTTCGGAGAAAAGAAAAAGAATGCTGCTGAGGAATTCAAACAGTCTCTCAACGGTAAAATCGACAGACTCGTTGAATCCGCAGGAGAAAGTATCGTCAAGCAGATACAGACAGACCAGGTCAGAAAAGAAATCGGCGATGTCGAAACTAAAATCAAGAATCATCTGCGCGGATTCACAAGAACAATCCCCGCATTCCTCATGGCCTACGGTGACGGACGTGAGATTACTCTTGCAAATTTCGACAAAATCATTCCCGGAAATGTATTCAAAGAAGTCACAAGCATAACTTTACAGGAATTCAGATTACTCCGCGACGGCGGTTCGATTGTCAATGATGAAGGAATCGAAGAATATTACGAAGGTCATCTCTTCGATGAAATCGTATTCAACGATTCAGTCAAAGAATTCCTGAAAGTCAAGAAAAATTTGGCAAATTATTTCGATGAATCATCGGAAGAAGACATTTTCGATTACATACCGCCGCAGAAGACCAATCAGATCTTCACTCCGAAGAAAGTTGTGAAGGACATGGTCGATAAGCTTGAGATTGAGAATCCGGGCTGTTTCGACGATGAAACCAAGACTTTTGCCGATCTGTATATGAAATCCGGACTGTACATTGCCGAAATTGTCAAAAGACTCTACCAGAGCAAACGCATTAAGATGCTGTTTCCGGATAACAATGAACGTTTGGCGCATATTTTCGCAAAACAGGTGTACGGTTTGGCTCCTACAGAGATTATCTACCGTATCTGTAAATCATTCATCCTCGGATTCGATGAAAAAATCAAGATTGAGAAAAACAACATCCGTCTCTGCGATTCGCTGAAATTTGCAAAAGAAGGCAATCTGGAAGAAGAACTGAAGAGAATATTTTCCGAGGATTATGTTGAACCTGTACTCACCGATGAAGAACCGGAACCGTAAGAGCACTCGAGAGAAGAGGAATCAGGCCCGAAGCGATAAGAAGATACTGGGTTGAGAGCGGTATCAAACCCATCGACATTCAGTTCTCATGGGAGAATCTCTTCGCGATGAACCGTGATATCATCGACCCCGAATCCGACAGGTATTTCTTTGTTAACAACCCCGTGAAATACGACATCGGCGGAACCGAAGCGATTACCGGAAAAGCTCCCATGCACCCCGATCACCCCGAGAGAGGATTCAGGGAATACGATCTCAGAGACAGGATCGTTTACCTTTCGTCGGAAGACTCGGAATTGTTCAGAGAAGCCGGTAAAATCAGACTTAAGGACTTATGCAACATCGACTTCGGCACACCCGCTGCGTACGCAGGAACGGACGTTTCCATCCTCAGAAAAGGATTCAAAGCCGTTCAGTGGGTCGGAAGCGATTCCGTAAAAGCGAAAATCCTCATGCCCGACGGAACCGTTCTCGAAGGATTGGCGGAAAAATCTCTTCTTAATGAGAAGAAAGATATGGTTCAGTTCGAAAGAGTCGGATTCGCAAGGATCGAAGAGAAATCCGATAAATCGATCACCGCGGTATTCGCACACCGCTGAGTCGGTAAATCTGATATACAGAAAGAGATTGCTCTTCCAAAGGAGTGTGTAAAATGACTAAAATAGTCACGGACAGAAAAGAAACGTTCACCGTAACGTCAAGAGTTAAAAGTGTTAAGCAACCCAGAGGCGGATACATCAATCCGAAAACAATGGAAAGATTCGGATTCAATGACGGCATTGAATTGTACCGTGAATCGATTGCTCCGACTACTATGGGCATGGTTGTCGATTACCTTACGCGCATGGATCAGGGTGCATCGGCATCGGAAGCGTTTAAAATCAGTATTTTGGGCGCGGAACTGTGCAACAGAAAAAGTGAGGCCGAATTATATCTTTCCGACATCAAAGGGCTTGATGACAATTCAATTCTCAATGCATGCAGACTTGTTTGGTTTGATCAGGTCTACAGAGCGGGGACAAGGGGATTCGGAGATCCCTGCGATGCCGTTCCCGATCAGGAAACCTGTGAAAATGTTCGCACGATGGTTAAACGTGCTGCGACGTTCTTCAGACAGTTCGGACCGGTTACTTCGGATTGCCCGAAATTCCCCGGAGGCTATACTGACATAATTGTGAACGGTGACGGTGACTTTACTACTGAGGATACCGTCTGGGATTTCAAAGTCTCAAAGAATGAGCCTACAATCTACAACACATTGCAGGTTGCGATCTATTATCTGATGGCGCATCATTCTACAGTGCCTGAATACAGGAAACTGAAGAAAATCGGAATCTTCAACCCGCGTTTGAATGCGGCATATGTTTTGGATATGGAACAACTGCCGAAATCGGTGTTGGATGAGATTGAAAAAGATGTGATTGGATATTGATTTCAGTAAATTTGGTCAATTTCGATGTGAAACTTGAGTCTGACACTCATGGAATAAATCGTTACGGTATCAGCTGACAGATTCTCTTTACATTGGATTTTCCTGTCATCAGTAACGTCGCAAACATATTGAGAACCGCCTGTCCGGTGTTTTCGGCACGGAAACAGGCTCTTCTCTTCCCATAATGCCCTGATTGTCGACCTATAGTTACTCCAAACCCTCCTCTATCCGCCGTTCTTCCTGGAGAAAACCGTAAGTGAGAATGAGCACAGCCCTTCGGATATGGATTCTGCTGTTTTCGTCCTAAATTCGGGATAGAAAAAACGGAACATGGACGTACAGAACAGTGCTAATGGGTTTTCGGTGGACACTACAACCGTTTCATCTGGTCGGGAACTTCTTTTTCAGATATTCTTCAAGTTCCGCATCATCCATAACGTGATCGTAACCGTCGTCGACGAAATGTCCGACCTGCATAGAATCATTGATTGTTATGACGAATTTTCTGAAATCTCCATTGATATCACTCAAAACTTCAATCATACCGACATCTAAATCGTTAAATTTCGACGGAAGAAGAATTTCGGACTGATAGACATCGTCTGTATCGAGTTTTATAACTCCGATACCGAAAGAAGAATTCAGACGCGTGAGTTGTTCCATAGCGTCTTCGCTTATCTTCGGTGCTACGAGATAACCCTCATTGGCCCAAGATGAATTTGAAACCGCCTGGAAATAGAATTCCCTTACGTTGCTGCCGACAATTTCGCGTTTCATCTCGAATGAAAACACCGTTATCGTATTGATTCCGGAATTCTTTGCAAGTGTAATTGTCTGGTTGGAAAAGTCGTCAAACGGCAGACGGACGGATACAAGGTCAGGATGCATCCACATTTCTGCATTCTTTGTGGATTTCTTGGAACCTTCGTGATGTATCGTCTTTGTGTGTCCGAGGAAATGATTATTGGAATTTACGAATGCTACCAAAAGCGGATGGAGATCGCGTTCCAAAACCTTTGATTCCGAGCTTTCATCGGACATGACGGAATTAATTGATTTTGAATAATCGACTCCTCTTAATCCGAATTTCTGACCGCGGGAAGATATTTTTACAAAACTGCTGCCTTCGCCTTTTCTCTGAATGTCTGTGTATATCTGAGCACCAACTGTGTTCCACGGTGTTTTTCCGTGCAGATTCGAAGAAGTATTGTGTCCTTTCTTTACTGCATAATCCCAAATTTCAATCGGACCCATAGGTTGCAAAGTCTCTTCCAGAATTTTCTTCGACAGTTGAAGGGCAGTCAGCTGCATTGTATCGGTTTCGAAATAGTTTTCTTAGTTAAATGAACTTCCCCAATGAATGTAAATGTTTCAAACAACACAAACAATTAATCAAAAATTAACGGACTGGGAGCAGACATCTTGTGCACAAAATGAAATTAAATACAGTAAATTAAAATAACGATTTCGGAAATCGTTATTCCAGAACTTCGGCATAAAATCAATGCGGCTTACGTACAGGATTTCAGATTCGGGAAGCGGAAATATTTATTCGAAAATGGCGAATCTGTTGATGTTGATTTAACAAAAGAAATATACGAAATTTTAGAAACCCGTTATAAGGAGATGATTCGTAGAACCCATGGGCCTGGCCCGGATCCAATGCCCCCATTTGATATTGATACATCAATATCGGAATATTCAACAGAACGGGTTGATTTTGATTACATAAATTCCAGATTTGATATGTATTGCAAAGTAGTTCAGGAGGATTCAGATCCTGAGACTGTAGCGAAATTCCGTGCCGAACTTTCCCGTTCATTTGCATTATTATCCGCAGATGATCAAGGAATCGCATCGGCAATTATCAATGACCTTGCAACAGGAAATCTGTATGTTTCACAAAATGAGACATTTAAAGAATTATTGCTAAGATATAAAAACAATAAAAAAAATGGATGAGATTCATCGTGTTGCAAGAGATTTCGGAATAGATGCCGGCGAATTGAAAAACATCATCGACAGTCATCCCACTGATGAAAATATCAACGAATTCAATCGTTTCGATAAATTAATCGAAAGCATCAGCGAAGAATCAAAAAGAAGATTGAAAGAACAATTTGAAACAAAAACCGGTGAGAAGATTCCAAATTATAAACTGAATATAAAAATCCGGAAAAATCTAAAGGAATATATTCTCAGCGGAGGATTTGATGCTTAATCCTTTAACAATGCCCTTAACTTTAACGTGAAATGACAACGACGTTAAGGAGTACTCAAAATAATTTATCTGAAAAAGAAAACCCAAGGCCGTATCCACAACAGATACGGCCCCGGTAAATTCACTTAAGCCTCTGCAGCATCTTGACAGCCGCATCGACAACCTGAGCACCCTTCTCGATTCTGTCCATCGCCTGGAGCTCGGTCATTCCCGGTCCTGTCAGTCCGAACGCAACAGGTTTGCCGGATTCAAGTGAAAGATCCATAATCTTCCTCGAGGCCTGTCCCATAACAACCTCATCGTGTTCAGTTTCACCTTCAATAACCGCACCGATCGTAATCACTGCGTCAATTTCAGGATCGTCAACCAATTTCTTCACTGCCAACGGAACCTCGAACACTCCGGGGACCATGATCTTCTTCACGATCTCCACTCCGAGGAATTCCGCTTCCGCTTCCGCCCTTGCGGCCATAAGAGACGTAATCTCATAGTTGAATTCGGCCGCTACCATTCCTATTTTGTATTTCGCCATATCATCACTTCTTCTGTCTTACGGGTCCCGCATCCGCAAAACCCTGTCTCAATCCTGTACCTGCACGTTTTGTCAGCGATTCCGGACGGAAGAGCAGATCGTATACATTGACTGCATGTTCTCTCGCTCTGCTGTCCGCAAGGAATTCTAATTCCTTCTCATCTTTAGCCTCATCCTCATGGACAAACACTTCGATAATGTGAGTGTCCGTCATCAGCTGACATAAAATCAGTCCCGTCGACGCTTCATGTGCGCATGTTTTGTCCTTAGCCATAGGCCCGGGCATCGCCAATGCTATGCATATGTCGCATCCGTCCTCTTTGATGAGTTTCTTACATGCAACAGGCAGATCCTTGAATCCAGGTACCGTACGCCTTACTATCTTAAATCCGGTACCTGTTTTTTTCAGTTCGTCAATCGCAGATGCCGCCATATCGTATCTCGCAAACGTTGTATCCGCTATTCCGATGGTTTTCATTTCAGGTCGCCTCTTTCACGTATTTTCTTCACGATTGCTCTTGTCGCAGCCAAATCGTCCGCGGAACGTCCCGCACGTTTCACTTCGATGCCGAATCCTCTTTTCTTCAATTCTCCGGAAAGTTCCTTTTCATCGAAGTTTTGATCGAAACCCAATACGATTATATCCGGTTTTATTTCGTTCAGTACGGAGAACATATCTCCGTCTCTTCCCGGAATTGCATAATCTACGGGTTTTAAGGAAGAAACGATCTTCACCCTCATTTCCTGAGGAGTGATAGGTTCATGTTTTCTCTTCCTCACGGTGTCGTCGCTTGCAACCACCACATACAACTCATCGCCGAATGCTTTGGCCTGTTCAAGATATGAGATATGACCCGTATGGATTATATCGAACACTCCGGAGGCCATCACACGGACCATGATCATTCCTTTTCCGTGAATTTCTTCCACGCTTCGATGATTTCGTCACCTGTTACAAACGACAGGTTGTGTTCTTCGGCGTATTTCATCGTGTTGACTTTCTTCTCGGAGTTACCGTCGTCACCCATCATTTCGCAGATTGTTGCGGAAGGTTTCACACCTGCCATAACCATCAGTGCGTTGGTAAGTTCCGTGTGGCCTTTCCTGTTGACAAGGGGAACTTCGCATGTGTTCAGAAGGTGAACGTGTCCGGGTGCCCTGAAGTTCTCTCCCAGGTCATTGCGTATTTTATCGGGAGAAGCATCCTGGAAAATTGTTTTCACGTATTCCCTGATTGTGAGAGCTCTGTCATTATCCGTGATTCCGGTGTATGTTTTTCTGTGATTAATCGTAACACCGAATGATGATTTTGTATTATCATAAGGAATATCATTCGGAGACATCATCCTCAGAACGGGGTATTTTTCATCGTCCCAGAAAACATCGCTCATAAAAGGAAGTCCGACACTCTTCGCAAGAGCGTACGGTGTTGTCGTACAGACCAATCCTCCCGCATCTTTCCTGAACGTTCTGAGCGTTTCGTGAGTAATGAACTCCGAGGCGATTGTCATGTCCGTCTCCTTCTCTCTGTCATCGAAATCGTAGACGAGTACGATCTTACCGTTCCTGATATCCTCCAAAGTTCTTTCGATGCCCATAAGTGTCACACCTTGCACCGTGTACCGACGGTATATAAAAATAACATTATCTTATTACAACTTTTTTGGTTGAAATTTATTTTATGAGTTGAAAGAACCGTGTTCAGATTTATATCGGTAGATTGACATTACTCTGTTCAGTAAGGGAGGATAACATGGGATTCATGAACAAACTGAACAACGCCCTCGACAACCGCAAGAGCAGCAGGGATGAGAAATCCGATGTAAAACAGCTTTCCGATTCCGTGAAAGCGGAACAGGATGCAATCGACGAACAGCTTATGGCTATCGGACAGTTCTACTGGAATCTTTACAGCAGTGACTCTTCTTTCACACCCGCAGACGAAATCAAAGGTGCATTCACCGATATCGAAGGACGTGCCGTAAGGATAAAAGATCTTCAGAAACAGATTGACGAGCGTAAAGAAGCCGGAGAGGCGGAGCGTCAGAAGAACAACGAAGAAACCGCCGCACGCGAAGAAGAGGTGAGACTCGCCAAAGAAGAAGCCGCAAGGCAGAAAGCCGAGAAAAAGAAAGCCAGGAGGGCTGCCAAAGAACTCGGAGAGAACAAAGAGTCCGACGAATGAAACTGCCAGCTCATTATCCGTGTGATTTTTTAGGCAACATTAAATATATTGTCACGGGTATCCACGGATAATGAGCACAGACAACCGCGAGGATTATCTCATCAACATCCTGCGTCTCACCGACGGTGTAGGAACCGTCAAGACAACGGAAATTGCGAATTATATGGGTGTCGCCCCTGCGAGTGTCACCGAGATGCTCAAGACCCTCAGTAAAGAAGGGCTTGTCAATTACGAAAGATACAGAGGAGTGTCTCTCACCGAAGAGGGAATTGCGGCTGCAAAGAATCTCAGAAGGAAACACCACATCATGGAAAGATTCCTTACGGATATTCTCGAAGTGGATCACCAATCCGCACATGACAACGCGTGTGCTTTCGAACATTCCATGAGCGAAGACGCGGCACTGAAGATGTGTCAGATGACAGGCAACCGGGTTGACGGCGACTGCGACACATGTCCCGAACCCTGCGATTCCAAGATGGGAATAAAGAAAATTTCCGTATGTCTCGCGGATATGAATCCCGGAGATTCGGGTGTTATTTCGTACATTTCAAACCGCGATACGATGACAGTCAGAAGACTCGTTTCCATGGGATTCGTTCCCGGCCGCAAAGTCGTTTTGGATTCGAAGATCTCCGACATGGGTGCACGTGTTGTCGCCGTAGGCGGAACAACGGTTGCATTAGACAGAAATCTCTGTCTTTCGATCTTCGTCGATACGGAATGAGTTTTCCATGGGACTGAGGATTGCCCTTATCGGACAGCCGAACGTCGGCAAATCCACACTGTTTTCAAGACTTACAGGCGTAGGTGTAATTTCATCCAATTATCCGGGTACCACTGTTGAATTTGAGGAAGCCGTAATAAAATACAATGACACAGAGATCGTTTTCCACGATCTTCCCGGTACGTACAGTCTTTCTGCCGTTTCGGATGATGAAAAAGTTGTTTCCGATATGCTGAATGACGTAAACGATGCAATCATTGTCGTTACGGATGCAACCGACCCCGAATCGAGTTTGGTTCTTTCTACGGAAGTAATCGAATTGGGAATACCGACGGTTATTGCGCTGAATAAGTATGACGTTGCATCGAAGAGGATGAAAATCGATATCGGAAAACTGGAATCGATACTCGGTGTTCCCGTTATACCCGTATCCGCAAAGAACGGAGAAGGAATCGGCAGACTTCTCGATGCGGCAGTAAACTGCCCTCCGGCATCCGGTTACAAAGTAAGATATTCCGAAAGCATAACGGAAATCATCGATGCCGTTTCGGAAAAATATAATGTAAGCACAAATTCCGCCGTAAAAATAATCGAAGGTATCGATACACGTTTCGGAAAGGAACTTTCCGAAACAATCGATAAAAATTACTTCAGAGAACACGGCAGACATATTGCGGTAAAAATCGCGGAAGACAGATACGCAAACGCCCGCAGTATAATGAGTGAAACCGTAGAGCAGTCTCAGGAAGAACTCTCTGATAAAGAGAAACTCTCGGATATGATGATCCGCCCCCGTACGGGTTTTCCGATTCTGATATGTGTTCTTGCCGCGACATTCGCGGTACTTGTAGCGGTAGGAGGTCTCATCGCCGCCGGTGTGGATAATCTGTATTCGGCAGTCGTAGGCACCGCATTCTCCGACATAGGAAGAACGGTCGGAGGAGAATTGGGCGCAGTCATAATGGCGGGTATCGACAGCAGTATCAGAGCCGTTTTGGGTATTGTCGTACCGTACATCATGGTCTTCTACATCGTATTGGGCATTCTGGAAGATACGGGATATCTTCCGAGAGCGGTTGTGTTGTTGGACAGACTGATGCGCTGCATCGGCCTCCGCGGAAACGGATTCATTCCCATTATGGTGGGATTCGGATGCAACGTACCGGCAATCCTTGCAACACGTACAATAATTTCCAAAAGAGAACGCATTATCCTGTGTTCTCTTATCTGTATGGCAATTCCATGTTCCGCTCAGACCGCAATTATGACCGGCGTTACAGGAAAATTCGCGGGAGTTCAGTGGATTGTTTTCATCTTCGCAATCTTATTCGTTCTTGCGATTGCTATCGGATTGTTCCTTGACAGGACGATGAAATACGAACCGTCGCATCTCGCAATGGAATTACCCGAACTGCAGATGCCGTCTGCGGTAAACGTTCTGAAGAAGATGTGGATGAGATCGAAAGATTTCTTCGTACTCGCAGTACCGCTGTTACTTGTGGGAATCGTAATCATCGAACTTCTGATTTATTACAATGTTCTCGATTCCCTCGTAGATCCCATGTCCTGGCTGACCGTAGGTATGTTGGGTCTCCCCGCAACGACAATCATCTGTTTCATTGCGGGAATTGTGAGAAAAGAGATGTCCTACGCAATGCTGATGGTTGTGGGAACATTGGAAATCATGGATCCTTCGCAGTTTGTTGTTTACGGAGTTGTCATGAGCATCTATGTTCCCTGTCTTGCAACAATCGCAGCAATGAAAGCCGAACTCGGATGGAAGCACACAGCCTTGGTGTGTGTAATGTCAATGGTCATCGCGGTACTCATCGGTACCGCGGTTGCACAGCTATTCTCTCTCGGTCTAATACACGCGTGACAGAGAGAATATTATACAGGCAAGCGTTCGGGAGACCCATGTCGGATGACATCGAGATCCTCATCAGAAAATACGCACTTCAGAACGCAGTCTTCTTCAAAGGCAAAGCCAACCCCAAATCCATCGTAGGAAAAATACTGGGCGAATGCCCCGAATGGAGAGCAAAAGTACCTGAACTGAACGTTATCGTCGGTAACGTTGTATCCGAAGTAAACTCGATGTCCCCCGAGGATCAGAAGAAAACCCTCGAAGAACTCGATCCTTCGCTTCTTGTCAAGGAAAAGAAGGAAAGAAAATACGAACTTCCCGATCTCGCGAATGTCAACGGAAAGGTAGTTATGAGGATCGCTCCCGGACCGTCCGGACCTCTTCACATCGGACACACCCGTGTTTCGATTCTCAACGATGAGTACGTCAAAAGATACGGCGGAAAACTGATCTGCAGGTTTGAAGACACCAATCCCGAGAAGATCGATCCCGACGCGTACGACATGATTCCCGAAGATCTCGAATGGCTGGGAGTCAAGATTCACGAAAGTGTCATACAGTCTGAAAGATTCGAAATCTATTACGATTACACCAAAAAACTCCTTGAAATGGGTCACGCTTACGTCTGTACTTGCGACGCGGAAGATTGGAGAAAGAAGAAAGAAGCAAAGACAGCCTGTCCGTGCAGAGATCTTCCCGTTGAGGAACAGCTGGAAAGATATGAAAAATTCATGAACGGCGGATACAAAGAGGGAGAGGCAATCGTTGTTGTCAAGACAGCAATCGATCATCCCAACCCCGCAGTCAGGGATTTCGTTGCTTTGAGACTTGTCGACCATCCCCACCCGCTCACGAAAGACAAATACAGAGCATACCCGATGATGAATCTCTCCGTTGCAATAGACGATCACCTTCTCGGAATGACACACGTCATCAGAGGAAAAGATCATCTTAACAACACATTCAGGCAGGAGTACATCTTCGACTACTTCGGATGGAAGAAACCCGAATATTATCACTACGGATTGGTCAACATTCCCGATACGATTCTGAAGACTTCGTTAATCAAAGAATCAATCAGAAACGGAGAATATTCCGGATGGAACGACGTAAGAACCGGAACCGTAAGAGCACTCGAGAGAAGAGGAATCAGGCCCGAAGCGATAAGAAGATACTGGGTTGAGAGCGGTATCAAACCCATCGACATTCAGTTCTCATGGGAGAATCTCTTCGCGATGAACCGTGATATCATCGACCCCGAATCCGACAGGTATTTCTTTGTTAACAACCCCGTGAAATACGACATCGGCGGAACCGAAGCGATTACCGGAAAAGCTCCCATGCACCCCGATCACCCCGAGAGAGGATTCAGGGAATACGATCTCAGAGACAGGATCGTTTACCTTTCGTCGGAAGACTCGGAATTGTTCAGAGAAGCCGGTAAAATCAGACTTAAGGACTTATGCAACATCGACTTCGGCACACCCGCTGCGTACGCAGGAACGGACGTTTCCATCCTCAGAAAAGGATTCAAAGCCGTTCAGTGGGTCGGAAGCGATTCCGTAAAAGCGAAAATCCTCATGCCCGACGGAACCGTTCTCGAAGGATTGGCGGAAAAATCTCTTCTTAATGAGAAGAAAGATATGGTTCAGTTCGAAAGAGTCGGATTCGCAAGGATCGAAGAGAAATCCGATAAATCGATCACCGCGGTATTCGCACACCGCTGAGTCGGTAAATCTGATATACAGAAAGAGATTACTCTTCCAAAGGAGTGTGTAAAATGACTAAAATAGTCACGGACAGAAAAAGTCAGCTGATTCTGTATGTGATTATGGCTATGGCATTCTTCCTTGACGGTCTCGACGGAACAATCGTCACCGTCGCTTTGCCGGAAATAGGAAAATCCTTCGCTATGAGTACCAGTGATTCCTCGTGGATTGTTACTGTCTACTTCATGGTGATGGCGGGTCTGATCCTTGTTTTCGGTAAAATCGCAGACAGAGGGGCAATCAAGAAAGTCCTCGTACTCGGATTCGTAATATTCTCATTGGGTTCGTTACTCTGTGCACTATCTACTAGTTCCTCACTCCTTCTTGCATCCAGAGCAATTCAGGGTGTAGGTTCCGCAATGCTTGCGGCAACGGGAATCATGGTTGCCGTGAAATTCTTCCCGCCTCAAAAGATGATATTCGCAATGACCCTTACCGTATTGGGTTCATCGATCGGTGCCACATTCGGACCTACATTGGGAGGAATCCTTACAGACACACTCTCATGGCATTGGATTTTCATCATAAACGTACCGATAGGAATTATCTGTGCAGTATTCGCTCAGAAAGAGGTACCTCCGGACGAAAAGATGGATGTAACAGGATTCGACTACATAGGTTCGGTTTTGCTGTTCTTATCGCTCATGTGCGGACTGTACGCAGTGGAATCCATCCCTTCGAACGGATTCGGAATGATGAACGCTTGTGCATTGGCTGCATTCATCGTAATCTTCGCACTGTTCGTGATATACGACCTCAGAATCGAAAATCCCGTTCTCGACCTGAGACTGTTTAAGCTTTCGGCATTCGACAGAGCCGTAATTACGTTCATTATTCTGAACGCGACAAATATGGGCAGCCTCTATCTCATACCGTTCATGCTGAACATAGAAATGGGGTGCGACACGATGCAGAGCGGAATGATTATGCTCGTTGAGGCATTGGTAACACTCATTCTCTGTCTTCCTGTCGCAAAAGCATGCGATCGCTTCGGAACCAGAAGATTCGCAATCATCGGATGTTCTCTTCTGACAGTAACATGTTTCACTTTCATGTTCCTGAACGCATCTACCGGAGTGATGTCGGTAATCTTCGGCCTGATTCTTTTCGGAAGTGTATGGGGATTCTCCGGAAGTTCGGTAGGTCCGCGTCTTGTCGAAAACGTTCCCGAAGAGAAAAAAGGTTCGGCATCTTCACTGCTTTCATTCTTCGTCTACTTCGGATGTGCATTGGGAACATCTATGTTCTCGGCACTGTTCAACGTAGGTTCCGGAAGTACAGGCACACCTATATCCGAACTTCCTGCGGATGTGTTTATGGAAGGATTTGTGTTTGCAATGGCTGTCAGTGTGGTACTGTCATTGTTGGCAGTCATTCTTTCCGCTTCTATCAAAAATAAGACGGCTGAATGAACACATTCTTTCGTAAAACGTAAAATACAGTCGTTGCGATGGCGAGAGTATGTCCGTAGGAAAGTATCTCAAAGGTACGGAGTTCAGGTTCACGGAAAAGGTCGATGCCGATTCCATGTTGTCAACAAAACTTATGTCCGAGGATCAGGACAGAACAATCGTCTTCACAGATTTCAACGGGGGAAAAGCGGTCGGAAATCTCTTCTCCACAAGGCAGAAGGTTGCCGATGCACTCAACATCAATCAGAGCGAAATCGTAACATCTCTGATTCATGCCGTAGACAATCCTTGTGATACGGAATTGACTGACAGTCCTGAATTCAGATATCAGACGCTTCCGACGGATCTTACGGCACTTCCTATCTGCAGATACTTCCCCGAGGACGGCGGACGTTACATTTCGTCGGGAATCATCATCTCCGAATACAACGGAAAGAGGAACGTTTCCTTCCACAGAATGATGATTATGGACAAAGACAGAATTGCGGTAAGACTTGTCCCGAGACACCTCCACAGAATGTACAACGAGGCCAAAGAAAAGGGCGAAGAGCTGAAGATCGCAATATGTATCGGCGCAAGGCCCGAAGTCCTTCTGGCGGCCGCTACATCCACCGCATACGAGACAGATGAACTTACCATTGCATCGTCACTCTGCAAGAAGACTTCCGGTTCTCCTCTCAAAGTCGGAAAAACCGACAACGGACTCGTAATTCCTTCGGAATGTGATTATGTTTTCGAAGCAAAAATTACCTTTGAAGAAACCGAAGAAGGTCCGTTCGTGGATATCACGGGAACTTACGATTACGTCAGAATGCAGCCGATTATCAAAGTGGAAAAGATCTGGGCAAATAAGGACCCATACTTCCACTTCATCCTTCCCGGAGGAAACGAACACTACCTGTTCATGGGACTTCCGAGAGAACCTATGATGTACATCTCCGTGAGAAACAAAGTTCCCGGAATCAAAGACGTACGTCTTACCGAGGGCGGATGCTGTTGGTTAAACGGTGTCGTTTCAATAAAGAAAGTAAATGAAGATGACGGAAGAGTAGCTGCATTGGCTGCATTGGACGGTCATAAGTCGATGAAGAATGTGATTGTTGTAGATGATGACGTAGATATCTTCGATGACAAGCAGGTTGAATGGGCCGTTGCAACTAGATTCCAGGCAACAAGGCTCATTACTGTTCCCAACTCAAAAGGTTCCTCACTGGACCCCAGTGCCGACGACAGCATTACATGTAAAGTGGGAATCGACGCAACGATCCCTCTTGACAGGGATAAAGCGGCATATCTCAAAGCAAAACTCTGATGAAGAACCGGGCTTTCAGCCCGGTTCTTCACCGATTATTTTTTCAAAAAGGTTTCAGAACCATTTACCGAATCTGTCAATGGTTTCGGATCTCTTCGGACCTATCGAAATGATAGATGCGGGGATCTTCGTGTACTTCTCGATGAATTCGATGTAAGTCTTCATGTTCTTCGGAAGTGCGTCGTAACCGCCTTTGATGATGCTCTCGGAGTCATCCCATGACTCCCATCCGTCAAATTCTTCGTAAACGGGAACAGCCCTCTCAAGTTTAGCCAAAGATGCGGGGAAGTGTTTCAGAACTTCGCCGTCTACTTCGTATCCCGTACACACGCGGATTGTCTTGTAATCGTTGAGAACATCAAGCTTTGTTATAGCCCAGTGGTTGAATCCGCAGAGTCTTGCCGCATGTTCGGCAACAACAAGATCCAACCAACCGCATCTCCTTCCTCTTCCGGTGGTAACTCCGAACTCTCCTCCTTTCTTCTGAAGTTCGAGTTCCTCCTCACCTTTTAATTCGGTAACAAAAGGACCTTCTCCGACACGTGTCGTATACGCTTTCAGACATCCTACGACGCCGTTGATTCTGTTAGGCGCAACTCCCGCTCCGGAACAGATTCCCCCTCCGACTGTTGAAGAAGAAGTAACATAAGGGTATGTTCCGTGGTCGATATCCAACATCGCACCCTGTGCACCTTCGAAAAGAATGTTCTTTCCCTCATCAATCATATCGTTGATGAGAACGGATGTATCGCACACATATTTTCCGAACATTTCGTTCCATTTTGCAAATTTATCGCTGAATTTCTCTGTTGTGCAGTGGCATTCGTCTGCGTGCATCAGATTGAGAATATCCTTCTTCATGGGAAGAACGAAATCCGCTTTCTCTTTCACGAGTTCGGGCTCAAGAATATCTCCCGCCCTGAATCCGTATCTTGCAATCTTATCCTGATATGTAGGTCCGATACCTTTTTTGGTAGTTCCCACGGAATTCTTTCCTCTGTAGATCTCTTCGGCACCGTCGAGTTTCTTGTGGTAATTCTGAATGAGATGCGCTCTGTCGGAGATCCTCAGACCTTCTACGGATAATCCTGCATCCGTAATCTGTTTCATCTCCTCGGCCATGTCCTCTATGTTAACGACGACACCGTTACCGATAATCGCCAACTTGCCTTCTCTGAGAATTCCCGAGGGGAGGAGGTGGAGTTTGAACACATTGTCACCGATTACGATGGTGTGTCCTGCATTGTTTCCGCCCTGAAAACGGACAACGGCGTCCGCATTCTCGGCGAGATAGTCTGTAATCTTCCCTTTGCCTTCATCGCCCCATTGGGCCCCGATAATAGCAAGTGTCGGCATAGTAAAAACGTAAGTGACGGCCCTATAAATCGGTTACTCAATCGTAATTTCTGATTGCATTCAGAAGTCCTTCGGGCTTATCGGCATACCTGTATCCGTACTCTTTACAGTTGTCAACTGTTATGCCGAAACCGTATGCCGCAGTGAGAAAACTTACGCCGGATTTTTTGGATGCTTCCAAATCGTTGAACCCGTCTCCGATCATCAGTGTGCGTTCCGGAGAGATTCCCGTTTCCTTCATGCACATATCGATCATATCGGATTTGGAACGGTTTTCCGTCTCCGAAGAACCGCGTATGACATCGAAACATTCTTCGATACCTATCTCACGTAACGTATTCACTGCGTATTTCTCCAGAGTCATCGTTGCCAATCCGATTCTGTAACCTTCTTTATCCAATTCTCTGACAGCCTCGACCGCAGGTAAGAACGGACCGCTCATTGCGTGTCCCCTGTCTTCGTAGGCCTTCCTGAAGTATTTCACGGCTTCGTCGATTAATTTATCATCATCCGTGTGTAACATTAATTTGAGATTATTAGGCAAATATCCTACAAAATAAGACCAAAACTCCTCATCGGGCATATCCGCATTACCGTATTTCTTCAGTGTTTCCCTGTAACAGTAAAGCATCGACGGCCATGAATCGCATAACGTTCCGTCCATATCGAAAACAATGAGATCGAATTTTCTCATAAGGTCTCACCGGAAACCTCTCTGTAAACGTCGCATATTTCCTTAAACGACAATTCCGTCTTGAAAGCAGTCGGAGAAATGTGTGTCTTGGATGTTCTTCCGTACTCATTCATACGTTCGATAAATGTATCGAAACGCGGAGTGGTGACTTTCAGGAAGGAAGATAATTCACTCATATCGTAAAGAAGTGGAATATCGTCGATTTCCTCTCTCCACAAATCGAGATATTTCGTACATTTTCTCTCCGTACTGGTATCATGTGCATCCATTTTCATCAGATGTTCTCTGTCGAAGAGTTTACCTCCCCAGAACGGGCCGTAAATATGCTTTTCATCGGGTTCGTAAGAAAACGATCTTTCCAGTGTTTTGGGATCGAATGCGATATAAACCAAACTCTTCAGAGCCTCATCGGCATTGTTCGCACCGTCCGCAACCTGAACGTATGTTCTGAAATAGTGATCTGCGGAGAAAGAAAGCATCGGTTTCAGTCCTTTGTCGAATTTGGCCATCTCTCTTGCCAATGTGCCGATAAGAATTCTCAGTCCCGCTTCGTGACACATCACACCTCTCAGAGGGCGCACCTGGTATCTTCTCTCGCATTTCGCACGGTGCGCACCCGCAAGAGGCGCAGCATCCGTTGCCGTAATGGCAAGATAACCGTGTCTTCTTACGCCCTGTATCGAAGAGTGAAGGAAAGGCATAGGCGAACCGAAAGGATCGATATCGACGTAATCGAAAACATGCTCCGCAAGTAAAGAATGAAGATTTCTGTTCGACGGAACACAGTTGGATAAATTGTTAATCTCGATATTTTTCTCGATATACGGTATCGCGGAAGAATCGATATCATTGGCTGTAACGCGTGTCTTGGGAGCTTCGTTTGCGATTCTTACAGCCCTGGAACCGGTTGCGGTCATCGCATCGACCACAGACATCTCTTTGTCCAATGCACGTAAGAACATCACGCTGATGTCCCTGTTGAAGGCCATCTGCTCATTGAAGAACACAGAACCGTTAATCTTACCGGGTCCGCCTGCGGAATGGTCTTCGGGAACGACAAGCCTCGTCGGCCCTTCCTTAATCTCAACCGAACGCATCAGACATTCTCTCCGTTCATAAGACGGACAATCTTATGCGGAAGTAATGCACGGTTTGTGGGAGTGACTTCCAAAATCCTGACGTCGTCCCTTCTCCTGATGTCCTGGAGCAGGGGATTCCTGGATTTCTTGTGAAGTGTGAGAATCATAGGTTTGTCGACATCGAGAGCATCTTTGACGACCTGACAGAAAAGTTCGCTTTCAACCTCAACCTTTCCGACTTCGTCTATTATGATGATATCGCATTCCTCGCAGGCCTGCTTAATCGCATTGACCCCGATTGTTTCGAGTTTGGAGATATCGACGCCGATCTTTCCGACCATAATCTTGCTTTCGATGTCTGTGGATGCAAAAGTTTCGATTTCGCCTGTCATGAAGTTCTTTGTCGTAAAACCGACACGGTACCTTCCTTCCATGATAGGTTCGTTGATCATACCGCCGATCTTCAGATCATCCTTTTTCAGCATATCTATAACACTGAGCAGGGCCGTTGTCTTTCCGGCTCCCGGCAGACCGGTAATTCCGATTTTGATGTCTGAAATCATAGTACATCCCCAAGCGTAACGAAGGGTTATAGCCATACGCGTATTAAAAGGGTGGCTCTGTCTTCACATCGTTTGCGTCGGTAAACACAATTCTCAAATTGTCACTGTACAGTCTGTGTTTACGGGATAATGTTATGTATCCAATGGTTATGACACATTCGGTGAGAAAATGCTCAACATAGCCGAAGAAATCGAGATTGTCGAGAAAATGAAGAAAAAAGGCAACAGCGAAGTCGAATACGCCGACGGAATGCTGAGTGTCCTCAAGCAGATTGCCGAGGGAAAAACTCCCGAGGAAGTCAAAGCGTACGTCAACAACACGCTCAAATGTCTTGAATGCTGAATTTTCGGGGGCTTTTACGCCCCTTCTTTAACATCAGAAATGTACATGAGAGGGTATTTCAGATCCTCATCGTACTTCATTACCGCTTTTACCGTAACATTTTCAATTACAATGGTTACTTCCGCGGAAATCATATCTCCCGTGAGTGAAAGATAACTGTAGATATCTCCTTTCACGAATCTTGTTTTATCGATCTCGATCTTTGTTTCGGTGACATAAGGCTGTACGCAGATTGCTTCTTCGATAGATTTTTCAAGAGTTTTCACGGAATTCAGGTTAACGGGAGTGCCGACGAACTGGTGGTAAACTGTCGCAAGTTTGATACCTGATTCGAATACCGCTCTCTCCCTGACAGAACAGTTGAATTTCTTAGCCGCTTCGGCCTCTCTTTCGCTCATAGATGTGAGATATAACCGATGTAGTTAATATCCATCACCCGTAAGAGCGAATGATTATAGTGACGTTTACAGTTCGGATAATGAGGAAAGTGTCGGATGAAGATAATTTCAGGCTGATTCCGGTGATGAGCCCTATGAGTACTGACGACCGCCTCACATCTCCGGTTCATTCTTTCTAAACGACTCTGCGGAAATTCTTCTTTTGACTTCGGTTTCAAACCATTCGGCAGTCTGTTTAATAGAATTCACGAGATTTTCGAGATTTACAAACTCAAGACCGTGCCGATATTTCATTTCGGCAATCAGTTCGTCATTATCTTCATTATCGACGGAGATTGAATCCACAGACCACAGTTTCTCGGATCTGAAGTAATATGTGAAGAAATCCACGGTTTTACCGCAGACAATGAATCTTACGAAGAGATGCGTATCCTCATAATCGTCTTCGGTGGCATCCCTGACATTAACGACAGGGTATCTGAAAGTCCTTCCTTTTTTGCTCTTGAAACAGGAAATACCCCAAGTCATGCATACATCGCCGTTTGAATACAGTATACAGTCGACCGTTCTGCCGAATGACTTCGCAAACCATGAGACTTTATTCATCAGCGAACTGTTTGCAGTGTTTTCCGTCGGCGGCACCTCCTCTCCACTGACAGTCTGATACGATCTTATTTAAGAGTTTACGCCGAAATGACATATCGGCGACAAACTTTCAATTGGGCGATATATACGATATAAACTCGCTGAGTTTCATTCCGTCATCCCATCTCATAATGTAATTGCCGTTGGTATTGACATTGATCTTGGGAATTTTTCTCTGCAGAAGGCCCATACTTCCCCTGAGTTCTTCTTCGACGGGAAGTGCGAATATCCTCCACGGATCTCCGCGGTAATTCTTCAGACGCATTGCATAAATCGGAATAACATGCGATTTCAGACAGTTTTCCATCATGTTCGCCGCCTGTTCGGTGAGTCTCTGACTTCTGCTGAAATGCATTGTTCTTTCGGATGAACTTTTCACCTCGATCGGAAACGAAAAATCCCATCTCAGTGCGACCAAATCCACTCCGAGAGAGCCTGCCGCTCTGATAACCACAAAAGGAGATTCCTGAATTGTACGGTATCCTTTCTCTTCATCGTCGTCACAGGTTTTTACCATCTTATCGATGATCTTTTTATCTCCGGAAAGAAGAAATTTCAGTTCTCTTTCGTAAATGTCGCCCGGTGCACCCATCTTATCACTTGTTCAGAGGTACAGATAATATATAAATGAAGAAGAGGGGGTCGCCGATTAATGCCGTTCGTCGGATTTCCGAAAGCTGCACCCCGCCGGATTTCACCTTCGGGTATGAAATGCGTATTCCGTTTCAATAATGCTGTATCGCAGGAGATATTCGAAAAACAGCCATTACATATTGGTTTATTTAATCCAGATGACGGACACGGATAAATACTAGGTTGCAATAGTAGTACCCAGTTGAGACCAGCTGTCACCAAAGCAAGAATGTCCAAGTACCTTCTAGCTGTGGTGAACGGGACATCCATAATGAGAAAGATGAGTGCGTTGATGAGACCGATGCTTTCGTATGAATGTATTCTGTCTCTGATTTGTGCGAGTCTGTGGTGATCCTCAAATTGCGAGGTGGCGGCTGTCTCCAAACCACTTGACTTCTGTTATTTCAATTTCCGTCGTTTACGGTAAATACTGATTCATGTATTCACGAATTATGTTCGCCGATGCGTGTGAAAAAGCAATGAGATTCACAAGACCCGTTATCGTTTCCACGCGCTGCGTCGACGGTTCGACTCAGTCCGGATGCGGTGCATTCATCATAATCAACAGAGACGGATGGATCATGACCGCAGGACACCTGTTCTCCCAGTTCATCAAATTCCAACAGGATAAGAAGAAAATCGACGAAGCCGACAGGATAAATTCAGAAGGCGGACATGAAGCGAAGGATCCGAAATGGTTCACACATCACTCATTCTGGTGGGGTTGGGACCGCGTCAATTTCGTCGAAGGATTTGTCGACACCGATATAGACATCGCCGTAGGCCGTCTGGAAGGATTCAGACCCGAAATGATTTCGGAATATCCCTTATTCAAAGATCCCGATACAATCCGTCCCGGAACCAGCCTGTGCCGTGTGGGATTTCCGTTTACCGACAGTACGACTGATTTTAACGAAAGCAACGGCACTTTCTGCATAAGAAAAGGCGTACTCCCTATGCCGTTCTTCCCCAACGACGGAATACACACACGCAACATCTACAACGGAAAAAGCAACGTAGGCAACTACGAGAAACTGTACATCGAAACATCCACGCCGGGAATGAAAGGACAGTCCGGAGGTCCGATCTTCGACAGGAACGGTTACATTGCGGGAATGCAGGTACGTACGATGCATATGCCGTTGGGATTCTCACCTGTTGCTACAAATCCCAAAGGAGAGAAAGTAGTCGAGAATCAGTTCCTGAATGTAGGTGTAGGGCTTCACGTAAAGAGCATCCTCCAGATACTGGATGACAAGCACATCAAGTACGAATGCGAAAGGGACGATCAGGGTTACAAAATCGTCGGATGATATCTTTCGGGATACTTCTCTGTTAAGTACGGTCAGTGCGATATACGGTTATGCAGACAATCCGTATAGACGGACTTCCCTTCCAGGGCCCTTATGTTTTGGGTAAAGACGAATTACCGCAGGTTCCCGCAATAGCACTGATTATCACGGAAGCCGGAGAGGGATTCAAAATCATGAGTGTCGTCCACGGACTGAATATTTCCGAGGCTGTAGATAAGAGTCCGAAGAAAGATTGCTGGCATAAACACGCGTATCACGACATCATTGACATTTACATCAACACTGATGAGATGTCAGAGGATAAAAGAGAAGATTTCCGCGTGAACTGCATCGTAAAGAGAAAAGAAGTTATCTTCTGCGACGAAGCTCCCAAGATTGAGGATGATTGGTGATTTTTTATCTGTTTCCGATGTTTTTCTCTTCAGAACATCGCATCGATCATCAGTATCATAGCAAGTACTGTAACAACGGTTACAGTCAAACCTACGGCCGTGAATCTGAAGAAATCGATTCTTATGCCGCAATGTTCCGATTTTTCGGCAACGATTATGTTTGCGACGGAACCGATTAATGTTGTGTTTCCCGCCAATGTAGAAGATGCCGCCAATGCAATGAATAACATAACCGTAGGCTGCGAAATCATCTCGGTTATGAGCATAACCGCAGGAACGTTGCTTACAATATTACTCAAAACAACGGTGAATATCGAAAGTGAAGTAACCGACAGCGTTTCTCCCTCACGGAATCCGGGGAATATTGACGCTATATCGGAAATCAATCCGCTTTTCGATGCCCCTCCGATGAGAATAAACAATCCGATGAAGAACAACAGCACATGCCAATCCACACGTTTTACCGCCCAGACTGTATCTTTCGGTTCCGAAGATGCGATAACTGCCAATGAAACCAATCCCGCAATCAAAGCCACCGTGCAGATTCTGTATCCGCCTATACCCGAACAGATGAATCCTGCGAATGTGAAAAGTGTGACTGCAATCATCAGATACATTCTGTTTCCGATAACAGGGCGGTCGGATTCGGGAATGTTTTCATTGTTTCCGAATCCTTTATTCAGACTCTTTCTGAAAATCAGTATCAAAATGATATAGGTCAGAAGAAGACAGACAACGGCAATCGGTATCGAATGTAATGAAAAGGTAACGAAATCCATTCCCGATACCGAAAGAACATACGCATTCTGCGGATTTCCGACGGCTGTAGCGATACTTCCGATGTTTGCGGACATCATTAATCCGATGAGAAAAGGTATCGGATTCGCATCCGTCTTCTGACAGCATCTTATTACGATGGGAGTGAGCATCAGAACCGCTGCGTCATTCAGTGCTACTGCGGATAAAACCGCGGAAATAAGCATGATTACGGCCAGCATCTTTCTTCTCGAGGACGATTCTTTTACCATCAGATCCGAAAGAAACGTAAAGAATCCCGTATACTCCAAACCGGCTACGAGTAACATCATACCGAAGAGAAGTATGATTACGTCTGTGTTTACGGAATTGACAGCATCATCTATCGATAATGCACCGATCAGAATCATCAATGCAGCACCGATCAATGCAACGTAAGATCTCCTGATCTCAAACCACGGAGTCTTATTGACAGCTATGAATGCGTAAGTCAGAACGAAAATCACCGCTGCGATGCTGCCTGTTAGTTCCATTGTTCCGCCGAATCTTACAGGACAATGTTAATACTTGTGTGGCAATTGTGAAAAACATGTCAATCGTCAAGAATATCCCGATGCAGGAGATGTTCAAAATCGCCGACCAGGTTCAGGTTCTTCCCGGACAGGTTGTCAGCAAGACTGTCATCCAAAACAACTCGGTAAGTATCACAATTTTCGCTTTCGATAAAGGCGAAGAAATCAGTTCCCACGCAGCCAAAGGCGATGCTTTTGTCACGGTAATCGACGGAAAAGGAAAGTTCTTCATCGACGGTGTACCGCACATCCTGAACAAAGGCGAGAGTATAGTTATGCCCGCAAACATTCCCCACTCGGTATTCGGCGAGGAACAGTTCAAAATGATGCTTATCGTCCTGTTCCCCGAAGGTTACGTAAGGCCCGAAAGCAAACCCGTTATTCCTCAGTGAAAAACAAATTATTAATTAAGCTGGTAAATGTACCAGCTTAATTAATAACATATTAATCGGATTTTTCTCTTCGATTTGCTCCCGACATATACATTCGGCAGAACAATATCTGAGCATAACAATAGGTTCAGAATAAATACTCGTCTGCAATAAAAGGAACACATGTCATCAATGGCTATGCGCTCCGGAGCAATCGCGGTACTGTTACTGCTGACGCTCTCATTCGCAGTTCTCATCAGCCCGATACTGACAGTATCCGATGCCGACGGTCGTGAACCGGAGAAAGTAGTCATTGTGACGGAACCGAAACCGGACATCACTCTCAGAGAGATGGTTGTCGATTATGCCAAGGTCTATGCGGAAGTGAAACACAACATTTCCGACAACCGTGAAGTGATCGTCGACGACCGTCATTATCCCGAAGACAGAGGACAGAGAGATGTTATGGAAAAAATGCATGACATCATCGGAAAAGATCATTTCCGCCAACCTCCGGAGCCTACAGGAGAACCTCCCGAGAAACATTTGAATCCCGAAAAGAAGGACGTAAAAGTAATCAGAATCGATGAGAGTGACACCGAACCGAGCAGGGAATTCCTTGAAGAAGTTGCAGATTATCTTGACGGAATGGGAACTCCCGAGTCGAAAGAGACATCCGATTTCATAAGACAGTACATCTCATGGTTAATAGTCCAGAACCTCAACGATGCTTTATCCGGTACTGCAGTCACTCTCAACGACCGTAAAGATGAAGATTTTAACGCAGAAGAGACGGATTCCTGCGGTCCTGTTTTGGTTGAAGTAACGGAAGAGGATTCTCCTGAACCTGTTCACGAAATCATTATTCCGTTTTATCAGCCGGATGTCCCCGGTGTCGGCATCAGACCTTATTATTCCGGCGTGACTACCTGCGGCCTTTCCTTCCTGTAAGATGAAACCGACGTCAGACAGACGTCATCAAACATCAAAACCTCAGGAAGGTAAAGTAAAATGAAAACAACAGCGATAATCATATCATTGCTTCTGGCGGCCGCAGCGGTCGGAGGGGCGATTGCAGCCGTAAACGTCATCAACGGCGATACGGAAACAGGCACACAGAACACAGACACATACGACAACACACCCGACAGCGGAGGAACATCGGAAAAAGATGGTTCTTCGGCAGATGAAGGTGCATCATCCGATAAAACAACGGAAAAAAGCGATTCACAGTCCGGAAGCGGTTCGGCAGACTCATCAGACAGTACGGTCACATCGATTGACGGTTTCACGATAACATACGTTACGGGTACCGAATGTCACAAAATAACATCAAACGGAAGTGAAAAAACAGTTACTTTCACCGGCGCATCTGTTGATACGGAATGTGAGATTTCAGGTATGCTGAACGGTAACATAGTCATAAATATCGACGGATCACTCGAATTCAAACTGGTTCTCAACGGCGTAACAATCGCAAGCAGTCTCGAAGCTCCCGTTGTTACAACTTCCGCCGACAAATTTACATTATCGGCGAAAAAAGGAACCGAGAACAGCATTTACGATAAGAGATCGGAAATCACGGATGATACTCTGATTTCATCTGCAGTCTACTCAACATGCGACATGGATGTTCAGGGACGCGGTTCGTTATACGTAAACAGCGAAAACAACAACGGCATCCATTCCAAAGACGATCTTGATATCAATAATCTGACTTTGACGGTAATCTGTCAGGATAACGCACTCAAAGGCAACGACAGTGTCACAATTACATCGGGAATCATAACACTGACTGCAGAGAACGGAGACGGTATCAAAACATCGAATAACGAACTCAAGACAAAAGACGACGGTACGACTGTACAGAAAGGCAGAGTTACAATCAACACCGATGACGGAGACCTTACACTGACGGTTAAGGCAATGTATGACGGCATCGATGCAGTTTATTCCGCGGAATTCAGCTTGACCGAAGGTAAACTGAACATCGCAATTACAACGGGCTCATACGCAGGATACACCTACACATCATCAGCATCTTCTGCATCCGAATCATCGAATATAATAGCGGGCAGAGGTCCCGGAGGATGGATGCCCGACGGAAACCCGGACAATTGGAATGACAGAGACGACAGCGACAGTCCTTCGATGAAAGGCATCAAAGCAGACGTTTATATCCTCATTTCAGGAGGTACATTCACGGTATCTTCGGAAGACGATGCCGTTCACAGCGACGGAACCGTTACTGTCGATGGCGGAAATCTCACATTGAAATCAGGTGACGACGGTATTCACGCAGACGGTGCGGTCACCGTAAACGGCGGTACCGTAAACATCGCAGAATGTTACGAAGGTATCGAAGGCAGCACAATTTCGGTTACATCCGGGAACATCACCGTGATTTCAACCGATGACGGATTCAACTCCACAGGTACTTCGGGTACGGGAATTTCGATCTCAGGCGGAACGATACTCATCCGCGCAGGCGGAGACGGTTTGGATTCCAATTCACGGACCGCATATTCCGGATTCGTAATGTCCAGAGGCGACGTATCTGTAGTAAGTAACGGGGCCTCGGATTCCGCAATAGATACCGAAAACGGATACACTTACACCGGCGGAAGGCTGATCGGCATTTCCCAAAGCGGAGGTATGTCCGGAGAATGCGTCAACTGTAAGAACTTCGGTTCCGTCGGTTCGTATTCGTCCGTAAGACTCACATCCGGGCAGTACGCAACAGTATCCGTAAACGGTCAGACAGTAACCGCACTGAAAACTACGGCATCGATCAACGCATTGGTTGTCTATCTCGGTTCGTCTTCCGCAGTAATATCGACGGCAACATCATATTCCGGTGCTGACGGCAACGGAGTTTACTGGAGCTGATATGATGTTTCCGTTCGACAGCATATTCGGTTCCGGAAGCGTATCGATAGAACCGACTTCTTTCCTGAGCTGTCTCGCATGCGCATTGTTTGTCGGTGTGCTTATAGCGGCAGTCTACCGCTTCCGCAGCAAATATTCCCAAAGTCTGATGTTCACAATCGCAACGATTCCTGCCGTTGTTACCGTCATAATTATGGTCGTAAACGGCAACATCGGTGCGGGAATAGCGGTTATGGGTGCTTTCAGCCTCGTACGTTTCCGTTCCGCTCCGGGTACAGCCAAAGAAATCGGAATGATTTTTCTCGCAATGAGTACGGGACTTCTAATCGGAATGGGATTCCTCGGTTATGCGGTATTGTTCACTGCGATAATGTGCGGAATTTGTATCGCATACACCGTAATTTCATCGGGACAGTCTGAAAAGACACCCCTGACATTACGCATTACGGTCCCCGAAGATCTCGATTTCAAGGATGCGTTTACGGATATTCTTGAGAAATACACCGTAAGACATGAATGCACATCCGTGAAAACAGTCAACATGGGCAGTATGTACAGACTGACCTACGAGGTTGAAACGGTAAAAGGATGCGATGAAAAAGCGATGATTGATGAGATCCGCTGTAAAAACGGAAATCTTGAGGTATCGTTGGGTCACGCTCAGTCTCAGTATACGGAGCTGTAAAAATGGGATATCAGAGCGTGTTCAGACGCTATGAGCTGAAATACATCATCGACGGAGATCAGTATCGTCGGATAACCGATTCTTTCGGCGGAAGGATGATTGACGATAAGTACGCGCACAATTCGATAGATAACGTCTATTACGACACGGATGCGTACACACTTGCAATTCATTCCGCTTCGCATCCGGCATACAAAGAAAAACTGCGCATCAGGAGATATTCCGCAAATCCCGATGATCCGGTCTTCGTAGAGATAAAGAAAAAGTATGATTCGGTGACATACAAACGCAGAATCTCACTTCCTGCAGACGATGCAAAGTCGTTACTTGAAGGGAAGAAAGAAGTCTGTACGCAGATCGGACGTGAAATCGAAGCTTTCCGCAGCCGTTATCCCACACTGGCTCCGAAAATTGCAATGCATTACGAACGTGATTCTTACAGATCAACAGATTCGGATCTGAGAATTACGTTTGATACAGATGTCAGGGCATCCGTTGAAAATACCGATGTTATCGGTTCCGATGAAGGATTATGTCTGATTCCCGACGGATGTATGATAATGGAGATAAAGACAGGTGCGGCAATACCTCTCTGGCTGACACGCACTCTTTCTGAAGCATCCCTGTACCCGGGGCATTTCTCCAAGTACGGCACAGCATACAGGAAACTTGTTCTGGCAAATCCGTGATGTAAAAACGATTTCGGATGCGGCAGATGCCGTCGGAAATGACGGTGTCTGCCTGCATTGTTTTTTTAGTTTTAATTTTCTGATAATAATTAATTTAGTTAAGTTATCAGCTTAATTAATTACAATACTTATCAAAGACAATTACCGCATCAGGCAACCAGACTGCAAATCATCCAAATAAAATACAGCGGAATGGTGAAAACATCTCCGTTTACGCTGTAATCCTTACCGGAAAAAACAATTGCTTTCCCGGGAGAATATCTGTCGATGTACTCTCTGAGGCTTGCCGCACGGTATCTGTCCTTACTTTTGACTTCAATAGGGATTATTCCCGAATCCAAAGTAATCAGGAAATCAACCTCCGCCAGATTGCCCGAACCCCAAAAACCCTGTCCTGTGTGTCCGTATGCAGAAAGTTCACACATAACGTAGTTTTCAATCAAACCTCCGCGGAACAGAGGGTCGATCTTCTCCTCGGTAATCTGAGCGGCGGAAACCTCTGCCATGTATCTCAGTATTCCGACATCCATCATATAAATCTTGAAAATATTATCGGAATCAAACGACGAAAGAGGAATTCCGACTCTCTCAATCTTCGGTAACCTGTAAACCATTCCTGCATCGATCAGCCATTGCAGAGAATCTTCGAGATCTTTCGATCTTGCACCTTTCACTGCATGACCGAAGAAGAACCTCCTGTTTTCCGTTGCCAATTGAGACGGAATAGAATCCCAGATTCTGTTCACTTTTTTAATATCTTTATCAGGAACATGCTTCAGGAAATCAAGTTTGTATGACTCCGATATTTCTGACAGAATTTTATCGACTTCTGCCATATTTTTCGTTTCTATCCATTTGGATACTGCTTCGGGCATTCCGCCGACGGCGAGATACTATGTGTTGAGAGGTTTCAGTTTCTCCTTTGTGATTTCATCGGGTTCATTGATTTCGATAATGTGATTGTAGAGTCTTTCATTGGATGCTCTGACGAATTCTCTGAAACTCATCGGATATAGGTCAAGAAAAGAAACGTTTCCGACCGGGAATGAGCATCTGCATTGATTGAGATGTGAAGAAGCACAGATGATGCTGTATTCCGGCGCAGATTCCCTGAATGACTTCAGAGATGTTACCGCACGTCCGCATTCGTGTATCTCATCGAATATGATCAGCGTATCCGGAGTAATGTCTTTGTTCAGATAGATTGAAAGAACGGAAATGATTCTTTTCGGTTCCAAATCGCTGTCAAAGAATTTGCAGAGATTTTTGTCTTCGAAATTCAGATACGCAACGCTGCCGTATTGCTCATCACCGAATTGCTTCATAAGGTATGTCTTGCCGCATTGCCTCACGCCGCGGATGATGAGAGGTTTCCGATTTTCTGAATTTTTCCACTTCAGAAGTTCGGCGTACAGATCGCGCTTCATGAGGAAAAAATAATCTGATAAGTGAAATAGATTGTTGTCTGCAAAATCTACAGGTAATTTTGCAGTAATTTCCGCATTTTGGATATCAATTGTATTTTTGATAAAATCGACGTTTGAGAATTGTCGTTGAGAACGGATCTGAGTTCATCACGTTCCGTTTTACGATTTAGGTTTAACTAAATTACTTCAAGTGTTAATTTGTAATTAATTAAGCTGATTGCTTAACTCAATTAAATAATATTTACATCACTCAATCAAAATTAAAAATTAAGCTGGTTGCTTTATTGAAATAATTTTTATCAGATATTCGTAACATCGATGGTAGTTTGTAATTAATAAAGCTGATAGCTTAATTGAGTTTATTATTATCAATCATCCAATCGAAAAACATCAATTTTATCAAAAATTACCGAAAAATGACATTTTTTCTTGTTGCAGAGCCCCAATTTCGTCCACGACGGTACCCCGTTTATCAATTTGATTATGCACGAAAATTTTGAAAATAGCACAATTTTACCTTATTTTGCGCTTACTCGACATTTTTACCAATAATAATTAAGCTGTAACGTAAATTACGTTACTTGATAAATAAAATACAAAATACAACTTTCAAATTACAAATTAAT
>CAVIAJ010000011.1:0-11539 GCA_963640855.1 Candidatus Methanomethylophilaceae archaeon | reverse complement strand
AATTAACACTGTTAGTAAATCATTTTCATGAATTACCTTGTAATTCTGAGATCAATAATTGCCCTGAAAATCGATTTTTGATTAGTCAAGCGGAAACAACCCTTAAATCGATAATCGAGTGTAAACGATAAGATGTATGACTTGACGTAATTTATTCGATTTACGGGGCATTTCTGAATGCGATTTTTTCAGAACATTTCCGAAGATTGAACCGAAAACCACTGATTTCAGGACATTTTGCAAAACATAACGAAAAGAAGAACATAATCGATAATCCGTTATTTTCAGAAAATTCAAAACGGTTGTTTTTCCTCAATCTGAAGATTTTATCAAAATTAACAATGTTAATATGTGTTGAATATTCAATTTGTAATTAATTAACTTAATAATGTATTCAGCTTAACAAATTGCATACTTTCAAAATTAAAGATCGATTTGTAAAATATTGCTAACAGTGTTAATATTACCTGTTTTGTTACAGCGATATTAATTAACTAAGTATAGCTATCAGCTTAATTAATTTCATACCAATGTCAAACAATGAAAAACGGAGTAAAATGTTGAAAAAATGAAAAGTCCGGAAGGACTGCGAAAGAGGGTTTTCACCCTCAGTCGCATTTACTCCAACCGCAGTTTTTGCATGTGTTGCAGCCACCCTGGAATTCCAGTTCCTCGCCGCACTTGGGGCACGGATTTGTAATCTTCTTCTGCGCAGAGTCTTCCTTCTTCTCTTCGATGAACTTTGTACCGTTGATTTCTCTCTGCATTTCTTTGTACATATCCATGAGAGCGTGACCTACGGCCATCGGACAGCAGGTACCTTTGCTGGTATCGTGCTGAGTGTGCGTACGTACGACGAACGAAGGACAGGAACCGCAGCTCTTAAGCTGATCGACAATTGCATTGATTTCACATCCGCTTCTTGTGGCGAGTGAGATCATTCTCGAAAGTCCGATCATGAAGTTGTTACAGCCGCCTGCCGAACCTTTGTTGAGATATACTTCAAGCAACTGACCGTCCGAAGGATCGAAGAATGCGGTACAGTGAAGACTTCCGCATCCGGTGACGAGTTTTCTCTTCTTTCCGACCACATCGTCTTCGACATTCTCGACGAATCCTCTCTTCTCTTTCTTCTTGGGCTGAGGTTCTTCTTTCTTTTCCTCTTTTGTAGTAAGAATACCGAGACGTTTGCATCCGTCCCTGAAGACCGTTACACCCTTACAGCCGATCTGCCATGCGTACATGTAAAGATCGTAAACATCCTCTTCGGGGAATTCGACAGGTAAATTCACTGTAGAACTGATTGAAGCGTCGATGTGCATCTGCCATGTTCCCTGCTGGTTGAGCCTCTGTTTGTAGTTGAGATTCTGAGCAGTGACGAAAAATGCGGGAAGATCGCGGTCGTCGGTTACGCCGTGTCTGTCCATGTATGCTTTCACAACAGGTGTGTATACCTTGTAATATTCGTCATGATCCGAGAGGGAAGTTGTCCTTCTTGTGTAATAGTTGGCAAAGATAGGCTCGATACCTCCGGAGATTCCGAGCATTGTCGAAAGTGTACCCGTAGGTGCGATTGTAAGTAACTGTGAGTTCCTCAGACCGTATTTCTTAACGAGTTCTCTTGTTTCCTCGGAAGCATTGTGAATGAAATACGGTGAAGCAAGGACGTAATCGATGTTGCACTTGGGGAATGCTCCGTTTTCCTTTGCGAGGAGTGCGGATGCTTTCATTGCCTCATCGGCCATGATTCCTCCCAGCCTGTCGCAGAAGTCCATGGCTTCTCTGCTTCCGTATGTAAGCTCCATCTTGATCAGCATATCGGCGAGACCCATGATTCCGAGACCGATCTGTCTCCAGTCGCGAACCGATTCCCTCTGTTCGGGGAGCGGGTGTAAGGGAAGTCCTTCGTCAAGTACGCCGTTAAGTGCCCTTACGCAGATTCCGACGCATCTTCTGAATTCTTCTTCGTCAAAGTAACCGTCCTCGTCGACGAAGTTCGAAAGGTTCATGCTTCCGAGAAGACAGCTGCCTCCTGCGGGAAGAGGTTCTTCCGCACACGGATTGGTTCCTGCGTAGTGGTAATCGGGGAATTCGGAAAGAAGATTCCATGTTTCGATCCTGTCCCAGAAAAGACATCCGGGTTCTCCGTAATCCCAGTTGTTGTAACATAATTTCTTAAAGAATTCGTGTGAATCGAGTTCTTTCTTGGTGATATCGTTGGTCTCGGGACGCTCGAAAATCTGCATATACTTTTTCTTGTCCCTGACGGCTTCCATGAACTTATCCGATACACGGATGGACATGTTTGCTTTGGTTACTCTGTCCAGATCCGTTTTGACGGACATAAACTCCTCGAGATCGGGATGGTCGCATGAGATTGTGAGCATAAGCGCGCCTCTCCTTCCGTGCTGACCGATGAGTCCCGTAACCATTGAGAACAAATCCGTAAACGACACGGCTCCGGATGTTTCCGATGCGGTGTTATTGATTTTCGCTCCTCTCGGCGCCAATTTGGAGATATCGATACCGACACCGCCGCCGTAACTGAATGTTCTTGCGAGTTTACCGGCAGTCTCGAAGATCGATTCGATCGAGTCCTCCGGAGGTGCTACGACATAACAGTTGGAGAGCGTAATCTTCAGTCCGGTCTTGTGAAGACCTCTGTTTGCGAGGATTCTTCCGCCGAAAAGGAACTTCTTGTCGACGATAAGCTGCCTTAGTTCCTTATCCCCGTCTGAAATACGATCCAACCAATGATCGAACGACTCGCCCTCGTAACAGTACTTCTTCTGCCATATGTCGATACCGAGGGTATTGTCTTCACCGAGCCATTGTTTTATGTCCATAAGCGCACCATCCCATGGAAAGTCCTCACCCTATTTTAACCCTTCATGGTTGGATTTGTTAACTGTTTTTTCGTTAAAAATCAAGGTTTTTTCACTCTGGCTACATCGATTTTTATCATAAAAAGGATAATCCGAATGATATTTTATCCAATAATATTAATAATGGCAGTTAAGCTCAAAGCTTAATTTTTATTCACTCGTGAACATCATTCCGATCTCGGAAAGTACCCGCCGGATACCGGCGTAAATACGGTGATTCCGGGCAGATACATTCAACCGCTACCGCTCATTTGATGAAGACACTGATGCCTGCAACGAGGGCTGTTCCAAGGAAAATCAGTACGATAGCTACGGCAATGATTTTTACCGTAACTTCCTTCCTTTTCTTTTCGGACATAAATGCTGTATCGATGACCCTTTAAAAATACTATCGTCACGAAATCGATACACACTCATCGTTACACCGAAGCAAAAGCGGTTCTTTCTTTCCCTGTCTTCTTGCTTTCCCGGACATCGTCCGCTGCACGAGATTGAACTCTTCCGCAGTAACCGGACGGACGGAATCATGCTCGATTAAATGATCTTCCCAACGCATGAATCCTGCGTAAACAGGATTGTGAAGAATGTTTCTGATGTTGAACTTATTCCAACGGTTGCCTTTCTTCGTACGGATGAATGAAGAATTCAGACTTTCCGCAATATCGTCAAGAGTCATTCCCGAGATGTACATATCGAAAATCGATCTCACGGCTTTCTGTTCGTTTTCGACAGGAATAAGTTTTCCATCCGCCACGCCGTATCCGTACGGAGGCTGGAATCCCATAATTCCGTCTGACTGATCGGCTTTCTGCTCCATGCCGAACTTTGTTCTCTCTCCGATCTGTTCGGATTCCAGCTGAGCGATACGCTGAATGACATCCATCGCAAATCTTCCGAATGCCGTTGTAGTATCGATTCTCTCCGTTGTTGAGAAAAACGACTGACTGTGTTTCGACAGATCTTCAATCATCAGCATGAAATTCTTGCTGTTACGGTGAATTCTGTCCATTTTGATTACGACAACGGCATCCCATTTCACGCGTTCCTCGGGAGAGAACATCTTACGGTATGCAGGTCTCCTGATGTTGGTTCCGGAGTATCCGTCGTCAACGTATTCTCCTGCGATTTCCATATCAAAGACTTCGCAGAAATCCCTGAGCATCTCCAACTGAGCGTCCAGGGAGTAACCTGACACAGCCTGTTCGTCCGTCGAAACGCGTGCATAAACGGCGGCACGGGTTCTTCCGCTCATACATTGACCTTAACGGGACCGTTAATCGAAATGAAATCGTCCATGTCAATAATCGCAGGGTGTTCTCCTTCGCTGACGATTCCGCCCCATTTGGTGTATCCGACGTACAGAGGATTGTGCAGTATTTTCGCAATGCTCTGTTTGTTCCATCTGCCGCCTTTCTTGGCGGGAATGTTGGCATCATTCAGCGATCTTGCGATTGTTTCCATGGTGTTTCCCTTGTTGTAAAGTTTGTATATCGCTCTGACAACAAACACTTCGTCGTAGTTGACGTGCAGTGTTCCGCCGTTGTAGTCATATCCGTATGGCTGTCCGAAGCCTAGCAGACCGCCCTTTGTCCTCGCTTTCTGTTCCATCCCCAACTTCACCCTCTCGCCTATCTGTTCGGATTCAAGTTGTGCAATACGCTGTATGAGGTCCATCACGAACCTGCCCATGGCATTGTTCGTATCGAACTGTTCCATGACGGAGCAGAATCCTTTACCGGATGAGTTGAGATCTTTCATCATTCTGGTGAAGTTCTCGCTGTTACGGTGGATTCTGTCCATCTTGAGGACAAGAACGACATCCCACTTGCCGCTCTCTTCCATCATACGAGTGTATTCGGGACGTCTGATGTCACGTCCGGAATGCCCTTCTTCACGGTATTCGTCGGCGACGGTCCAACCCTGAGAGTTACAGTATTTTCTCAGACGCTTCATCTGAGCGTCCAGAGAGAAACCTTCCACCGCCTGTTCCTCTGTCGATACCCTGGCGTAAAGTGCAACACGTACGCTGCGTGCATCCATCCCGGGAAGTATATCAGTAATGCGATATTTATAACTTGGTTATTGAACGGATTGAATAATATCGGTGATGCCTTAACTAATTCAGCAGGTAAAGTTTGTCGTAATTCACCCATTTATCTACGAAAAAGTCCAATGTGAATACTGTATTTCGTACATATTTATACATATTGATATATAAATGATAAAGAACATACAACTTTTACAGGGATGGGCCTTGATTAAGATTATTTACAATCCGATAGGCGGAGGGGGAATGAATTGGGACAGGATGAAACATGTCCGCTCCCTCATGGATAACAAAGGGATAGAATACGAATATTACGAGACAACCTATGAAATGAGAGGGGATGCGATGGCACGTCTCGTCGCCAAAGACGGAGATGTCATAGGTATCGCCGGAGGGGACGGAACAATCCATGAGGTTATCTCGGCAACATATAATTTGGATCTTACATACGTTCTTCTTCCGTTCGGTTCAGGTAACGATACAGCAAGATCCGCAGGTGTTTTCAAGTACACCGATGAAGAAATTGTCGATGCATTCATCAACGGTACGGATCGCATGATTCCGTATTGGTTTGCAAATGATATGGTATTCATTCAGATGATTTCCTTCGGTACATCTGTCGATATCAATATGGTCGCGGACGAATACGTTCAGAAAATTGCCGGCAGCATCAGCGACAATACCACCGCAGCAATCGTCAGACGTTACCTCGATGTTACGAAAACTCTTTTGGCATCCGCAATCCGCAGTGTCCTCAACGGAGAACTTTCGTTTGTAAGAATAGCAAAATCGAAAGATTACCGTAAAATTGCTCTCAAAGCTCTCGCCAGATGCAGAGACAGAAGATACGTTGTCACAATGAACGGAGAAACGAGAAACATAGACAGCATTCTGTTTTCAATTCAGAATGTGGAATACATGGGAGGAGGATTCTCCGTATGTCCCGATGCGAAGATCGATGCAAACGATCTTTCCGTGCTCAACGTAAACAAGAGAACCAAATTCAGGTACCTTCTGAACCTTATTGCACTCTCGCAGGGTAAAGTAATGACGCAAAAGAACGTAGAATACTTCACACTGAAAGAACTGACCGTCAAAAGCGATGATGTCGAGTACATGATGGTCGACGGTGAAACGATGGAATTCCCTGGATGCATCGATGTCAAACCCGGTGACCACAAACTCAGAATAAGAGTCTGATTACCGCTTTACGACCCATTCCGTAATCTCCGAACCGCTGACCTTGAATGCTTTCTTCGATAATCTCGCAAGAGGAAGGTCGGCGTCGGAATCCGAATAAAATTCGTCAATGGGGGCGTCTGCGAATATTTCGCGGAACCTCCTTACCTTTTCCTCATCACGGCAGTTTAATCCCGTAGGCTTACCTGTTTTCGCGTCTACGGGCGATGCAATTACGTTGCTGATAGCAAGGCGGCGGCATGCAGCTTTAATCAGAAATTCAGGAGATGCGGAAATCACTACGTCGGTGTCTTCGTGCTTTTTTCTGTACCAATCGGCAATTCTGTAGATATTCTCATCCCAAAATGCTTCCGCCATGGCTTCGGCATCGACATCCTTCATAAATCTGTAATAGTGGGCTTTCATGCGGGTATGATTGTACAGGCCTATGTGAAAACCGATCCAACCTTTCGCCTGAACGGGAAAATGCCTCAGAATTCTCTTCCTGTGCGAAAGACAGAATCTGTAGAAATCGATGGTACTGTCGCCGTCGTAAAGTGTTCCGTCAAAATCGTAAACATTCATCGGGACACCGTCCGTGAGAATAAGAGTGAGGTTGCGGGGGACGTTTCCGTCCCCCTGTTTAGTTTTAACGTGTTTACATCATTCCGCCGACACCGCTCATGCCGGGACCGCCCATTGAGGGGTCTGCCATGGGGTTCATCGGGGGAGCCCTGCGGGATGCGATAACATCGTCGATCCTGAGGATCATGTTCGCTACTTCCGCAGCGGAGTTGATTGCCTGAACCTTTACTCTGAGAGGCTCAACGACACAGCGGTCGAGCATGTTGACTGCTTCGCCGGAATCAAGATCGAGACCGAAGTATACTCCGTCTTTCTTCTTCTTGTCGTGTGCTGTCTTGAGTTTGATGATTGCATCGATTGAGTCGATACCTGCGTTCTCGGCGATGGTCCAGGGGATGATTTCCAATGCCTTGGAGAATGCTTCGATTGCGAGCTGCTCTCTTCCGCCGACGGATGAGGCGTACTCTGCGAGCCTGAGTTCTGTCTCAATCTCAGGTGCGCCTGCGCCTGCAACGACCTTTCCGTCCTCGATTGCGACACCGACGACACGGATAGCGTCGACCATTGCCCTCTCGACTTCTGCGAGAACGTGTTCTGTTCCTCCGCGGATGACGATTGAGACTGCCTTGGGGTTCTTGCATCCGGTGATGAAGCACATGGAGTCGAGTCCGACTTCTTTCTCTGCGACTTCGGCTGCAGTACCGAGATCTTTTGCCTGAATCTCCATGATTTCTCCTACGAGTGTACCGCCGGTTGCCTTGGAGATGGCGATGATATCGGATTCCTTGAGCCTCCTGAAGCAGAGGACACCTGCTTTTGCGAGGTAGTGCTGTACGAGGTCGTCGACACCTTTCTGGCAGAAGACGACGTTTGCGCCGGTGGAGACAATCTTGTCGACCATTGCTTTGAGTGTTGAATCTTCCTCGTTAAGGAACGACTGCATCGAAAGCGGGTCTGAGATACTGATTTCTGCGGATACTTCGGGCTTCTTGTTCTCAAGAGCTGTTGTGAAGAGAGCAATCTTTGCGTCTTTGACGACCTTAGGCATACGGGGGTGGACCCTCTGTTTGTCGATGACGAGACCTTTCACGAGGTAGGTGTCGTTGATGACTCCTCCTGCTTTCTTCTCGATCTTGATGTTGTTTGTATCGACAGTGTTTCCTTCCTGAACATCCCTTGCTGCCTCGACGATGAGTTTTGCGAGGTGTTCTCCCTCTCCGCCGACGGATTTACCGGTCATTGCGGTTTCTGCGACTTTCATCAGAAGCTTGTCGTCATCGGAGGGTACTGCGATGTCGTTGAGGACTTCGACTGCTTTCTCCGCTGCAAGTTTGAATCCGTTTGTGATAACCGTGGGGTGGATGTTTGCGTCGATGAGAGACTCGGACTGTTTGAGGAGTTCTCCTGCGAGGACAACGGCTGTTGTTGTACCGTCACCGCATTCTGTGTCCTGTGTCTTTGCGACCTCGACAACCATCTTTGCTGCGGGGTGCTGAACATCGATTTCTTTGAGAATTGTGACACCGTCGTTTGTGACTGTAACATCACCGATGGAGTCGACCAGCATCTTGTCCATTCCTTTCGGTCCGAGTGTAGACCTGACGGAATCTGCCACTGCTTTCGCTGCGGCGATGTTGTTGAATTGTGCTTCTTTATCTTTGCTTCTCTCCGTACCCTCTTTGAGTACGATGATCGGCTGATTGCTGCCGGAACCATACATAATATGTATCTCCTTTATGGTCAGTGGTAATTTTGTTCTTCTATATAAACTTGCTTGATTTAGGCCTGAAAAACATATTGGAACCGGCTGAAAATATAGCTTCCACCTATATTCTTATCAAGTCGTTCAGCCAGACAGGTTGAAACTCAGCCGAAAACATCTCTTACGGAAACACCTCTGGACGTGAGCTGTTTCTTTATCTCCGCGATGCATTCCCGAGATCCTCCGCGGATGTTCATTCTCGACAATCTCTCGTTCAGCAATGGTCTTCCGTTGAGGCGGTCGATGTATGCTTTCTTCACGCCCGTATCTGCCACAGCGTCCGCGAATTCCGTTTCTTTCCCTTCCAAATGCGATAAAACAGGGCCGATTAGTGCATACGTATCCAAACCTGCATCTGTCAGTTTTTTCAACGTATTCAGGCGGTTCTGCGGTAACGGCGCACCGGGTTCGGTAATCTTACTGTAGCGTTCGTCAATCCCCGTAACGGTTACCGCGACCAAACCTTCCAACTGTGATAAAAGGTCGATATCGCGTAAAATCAAATCGGATTTTGTGTGCATGTGAATTTTACAGCCTGTTCCGATCAATCTCAGAAGACACTCTCTTGTAAGTTCGAATCTCGATTCCGCATACTGATACGGATCTGTAACGGTACCGATTCCGATTGTTCCCGTTACGTACTTCAGTTCATTCGAAAGCCTCGAAGCGATATTCGATTTCACCCTGACCACACGCCACGTATTCCATTCCGAATGTGTTACTTCGGGTGCGTAACAATACACACAGCCGTGGGAACATCCTCCGTACGGATTCAGAGCGTAATCCATATCCGGAAGTCCCGAAGGAGATAACGCGCGTTTGCACTGAATAATCTCATACGCTCCTTCCCATTTCTGCGGTCCGAAGAAATCAGTCAGTGTTGACATAGTCGTCGATTCTCCTCTGTCTCATGTAATCTTTCAATATTTCGGAATGATGTAACCAAACTCTTCTCGGAATGTCCATCACGTTATCGATATGTTTCAGTGCACCTTCCAGTGTATCGAATGCAAAAGGTTTCGTGGTAAGTGATTCTCTGACTCTTTCCCTCACATTCCATACACCTACAGGCATCACATAACCGGGATGCGCTTCCCTGAATATTACGGCTCCCGCGGTTTTTCTCTCTTTGATGAGAAGTTCGTTGACCGCCATCCTCGACGCGTAATAACAACCGCCGATGTGTGCGTATTCCGATCTACCTTCAAAGAATTCATGATCGGAAATCATCTCAATCTGTCTTCCCGAGGGGTTCCATGTGGTGTTCGGATACCACGCTTCGATCAGTTCGAATCTCCACGTACACGGAAGGAGAAGAATACACCACCTGTTGTCCAATGCATGTAATTCGTATACTCTGAAATCGTCTATCGTCGGATTGTATTTCGTTGTCTTCAGCAGATCTTTTCCTATGATGTCGTCGACTGCGGTGATACTCCATCTTGTGGGAACGAAACGTCTGTTCTTATCGATACCCATAGTTCCTACAGAGAATGCTTTCTGTATTTCGGAAATCAAAGTGCCGTTTCTGTATGCATTTACCACAGCATCCGCGGCTTTCATATCCGTATCGTAGAAACTGCGTTCCAGATACCTGTGCATCCTTCCGGAACCGGATTTCATGTATTCTATCCTTGCAGACGGACCGAACGGCTGTATTTCATCATCGAGAATGACACGTCCTTTCGGTTTTGAGGAAAATCTCGCTTCCATATCCACGGGTTTTTCGGTAAGAGCAATTTCCTGAATCTGATCTACGATTTTACCTCCGCTGCAGAAATCCGTTGCATCGATACGGTATTTTCCTCTGATTAGTCTGAATCTGAAATCGGTGATTTCGTCGATTGATTTTCCTTTCCACATCTCCGGTTTATCCATAACCGAGGTATCTCCGAATTCAGGAGGTATCAACGGACCGATATCCACCTTCGGATAACCGTATCTTCCCACAAAAACCGCAGGAGGAGAACTTCCTTCGATATCGGTTGCATCCATAACTCTCATCGATTTACTTTGGGAGTAGAACTTAATCATCAGGGGACATCTGTCCTTGCCACAGAGCGCATGTGCTCCTTTGCATATGATACATCTGCCCGATGTTACCGATACATCGTTGTATTCGACCATCCTGTCGAAGAAGTTCCCGTCTGCCATAACATCCGATATTATGTCCCCGGACCGTATAGAAATTTTGTACGAAAGGGAATACAACGGGTTATATCGCAATCGGATGATATGGAACAACATGAATAAAGCCAACGCGTTCCGTGTCATCGGAAAAGAAGGACTGAAAAGAAGACAAATGTACGAAGTCTTCTCGAAGTTCGGAGATCCGAGTATATCGCTGGATGTACGTGTAGATGTCACGGAAACCGTGAAATTCAGCAAAACGACGGGAACTTCGTTCTTCATCGACACATTATACGCAGTATCAATGGCGGTAAATGGCATCGAAGAGATGAGATACAGAGTACTGAACGGAGAAATCGTCTGTTTTGAAAGTACCGATCCGGGATACACCGTAACAACCGGAGACGGAATGTACAGGAACTGCAAGCACAAGATGTCGTCCGATTACGGAGAATTCTACAAATCCGCAATAGAAACGATCGAAGCCGCAAAGAAAGGAGATTCGAAGGAAGGATGGGGTGATGAGAGAATCGATGAAATTTACTTCTCATGCGTCCCGTGGGTTGATTTTCTGTCTGTAAGACAGCCGCTGCCGCTTGGTGACGAAGGTTCGATGGGCATTCCCCGTATCGTCTGGGGCAGATTCACGGAAGAGAACGGAAGATATCTTATGACAATAGATGTGACTGTCAGTCACGCATTCATCGACGGTCATATTCTGTCCGATTTAATAGCGGATATTCAGAAACGTCTCTCAAATCCGGAGAAATATCTCATCGGAAAACAGTGAACAAGAGGTAACAAGAGACGGTTGGATTTTCATCCGGTGCAAGGGGACCGTCTCTTGTAGTGATTCCGACAACAGTTTCAAAGTATTTTAATTAGTTGCCAAACGTTACTATGTTCGATAATTATTTCGCATGACATCCGTCAGAATACATTCCGCCGAAT
>CAVIAJ010000010.1:0-52913 GCA_963640855.1 Candidatus Methanomethylophilaceae archaeon | reverse complement strand
CGAAGACAGAATGATTTCAAACTGCGGGGAAACCCGCATTCTTTCCGCCCTTAACTGGGCGGATATTTTTCTTTCATTCGGCAGATCCGCTGTCTCCGTAACCGATATGCCGAATCGAGATTCTATCTGAAAACAGTGAGTCAGATGATTTCATCATCTGGCTCTGTTCTGTTTTACACAAAATGATTATGATATAAGGTCGTAAACGGCATCGGAGAGTTCGCCGATCTGCTCGGGAGTGAGGGTTTCGACACGCATATCCAGATAGGGGAGATCAGCATCTTTCGGAATGAGTCCTGCCGATTTGAGAGAAGTTCCGATCTTCTTCCTTCTGTGATTGAATGTTATCTCGGTGATTCTGAAGAACAGATTCGCATCTTTCACTTCGAAAGGTGCTTTCCTCGGTACAATTTCAACGATGGCGGAATCGACTTTCGGTTTGGGGTTGAATCTCGATGCCGGGACGTTTTCCATAATGTGACATTCCGCTCTGCAGTACAGCCCCACTGTCAGTCTTGAATAGTCTGCGGTACCGACATCCGCCACCATACGTTTAGCGAATTCTTTCTGCACCATGACAACAGCTTTCCTGAAGTCGTATTTCAGGAGTTTGAATATCACAGGCGTGGAAATACTGTACGGAAGATTGCTTACGAAAACATCGAAAGGAGGGAAATCGATTTTCATCGCGTCTCCTCTTATCAGTTTCAGTTTTTCTCCGTAAGTTCCTTCGATATAATTCGCAAGAATCTCATCCAATTCGATACATGTGACGTTATCGGATTTCTGTACGAGGATATCTGTCAGAATACCGAGGCCGGGACCGACTTCGAGTACTCTGTCATCTTTACCGATACCGGCATATTCTATATGCCTCTGAGCGACACGTGCATCTGTGAGAAAATTCTGACCCTTGCTCTTCTTCGGGACGACACCCGTCTGTTGGATGAGCTGGGAAGTCTCTTCTGGGTTCATCTCTGAATGAAGATGTAGTGTCTTCTGTCGCGGTCGGATATCTCGAGGACAATCCTGTCTACGATGAGCTTTGCAGGATCTTTGAGTACGGGCACTCTTGTCTTCAGATCCTCAAAGTCCTTGAATGGACCTGCCTTACGTGCGTTGAGAATCTCGGTGACAGTTTTCTTACCGAGTCCGGGAAGCTCTTCGAGGAGGTGTTTCCTGATCGATATGGGTCCCGCCTCGTTGTAGAACTTGATGTATTTCTGCGGGTTCGCATCGACTATGTCTTTGACAACGTATTCAAGTTCGGATGTTGCCGTTGCCGTAAGGTCGGAGTACCCGACACGTCTCTTGACGTGGTCGATATGTGTCCTCAGTTTCGCATCTTTGCCGATGTATACTCTTTCATCCAACTGAATGATTGCACCGGCTTTGGGGACGAGTTCGAAGAGTTTGAACTCCTCCTCGCCGACTGCGTAGCACAGTGCCTCTTTTTTGGAGAGGTTTATGCCCTGTGCCAAATAATCGAGAATGTAAGCATATTCTTCCATAGTATCCCTCGGGTGTTCACAGATACTCTGCTACGATATCCAGAACTTTCTGGATGTCATCCGGCTCAAGGGTAATCCTTTCCTTCGAGAATATGGCGCGCACGTCCTCGGGATACTTAGGAAGGATGTCTGCGATCTTGTATGAGGTTGTTTCGGTCACGAAATCGAGAGCCTGTGTCCTTTCGACAATCTGCTCTGCTTCTTCTTTCGTGATCTTGGCGATGGTCTGAGCATGTACCATCGCAGAATTTTGAATCGTAGTGAGTTCTCCCCTCTTCCCATTCGCTTCGGTGAGGAGGTCTCTGACTTCTGCCAACGTAACATATTGCTCAGACATTTCATTCACCTCAGTTTTTGACAAGGTGTTCGGGGCGTGCTACGACCATTTTGGTCTTGTTGCCCGATTTGACGTTCACTTCGTATGCGGAACCCCTCTGTCCGACGACGACTCCGGTGAGTCCGTGGAACCTGGAGAACGGCATTCCCTTGTGTATGCTGGGGTCGATGATGATGTTGACCTTCTCTCCATTCTCGAATGTCTGGAATCCTTTCGTGATGGGTGAAAGTCCGCGTGCCCTGGGCTTCTTCTGGAGAAGCGTGCGGGTCTTTGTCCTTAATCCTCTGGATGCTTGCATTTGAATCCCTCATTGATCGTTGATCGCTATTACGTCCAATTCCTCGACTTTGCATTGGATTCCCAATGCGTCCGAGAAGTTCGGCTGCGTCCTTCCGTCGTCACCGGACACGAATTCCTTGACATATGTTCCGGATTCGGTCTCGAGTGTGAGCTCAAAGGTATCGTCGCCGATGTTATCTGCCTTTACCCAAAGGATTGTCCTGTTCCTCACGAGGTCGGCACGTCTGTGTTCGACACGCTGGGGGGTCCTCTGGTCCAAGCATATATTCTTGAACGATAAGGCTGTGTTATCTACTGCTTCTTTATTAACTTTGCCATTTGCCTTTACTTTGACTCTATATGTCTTAGTAGGTGTGGCTGTCTTTACTCTTTGGACTTCGTCCCTGGGTACGAAGCAGAGATTGTGATAATTAGCCAAATCGGATTGGTTCGCTCTTTTCTCGAGTTCGTCGAGATCGATGTCGCGTATGCGGGGGCTACTGATTTCGAGTACGAAAGGCCTTCCCTCTCCGAGGCAGAGCGCATCGATATCTTCTCTTCCCATTCCGTGGAAGAAGTGTTCTTCTCCGCCCGACATCTCGAGAGCTATGTCTCCGATTACTTCCTGCACGGATGTCTGGTACATCTTACCTGTGCCGTTGCATCTGGGGCATCCTTTGCCATGGCATACTCTGCACGGCCATACTGTCTGCGGAATCTCTCTGCTGAGTTTGTTGTAACGCCCGTATATGAAAATCGGCGAAATATCAAGTGATACTTCAGCGAAACGTGTATCGATACATGCAACAACCTGCGGTGCCTTGAACTCCACCGGACGGTGGATCATAGGCAGTGCCAGCTTACCGATCTCTCTGTTGAGTTCGGTTTTGATGCTTTCGCTTTCCTCAAGACCGAGTTTTTCAACCATTTCTTTCTCTTTCTTGAGAAACGAAGGATCGACTCTGCTGCCGACAAGGAAGTTGTCCGATTCAACGGAATTCACGCTTTCCGCAACGGCATCCGCAAAACGACCCATAAGGTCGAAGACATCGTCGCAAATGGGGCAGGGAATTTTCACATCTCCCTCACGTCCCGTTTCGCCGAGTGCTTCGCGTATGAATGCTCCCCTGACATCGTTGGTCATGCCCGTACTTACTTTTCCGAACATTCTTCCGAGACATCTGTCACAAACTCCTTCTTTAACGACTTCCGCCGCCTTGTCAAGGAGATCTTCCGTAATCCAATCTTCCATGTCAGAACACCTCACAGATCGAATCCCATTTCGGCTATTCTGAGCCTGGGCCTCTGACTCTCGAGATAGTGGTAAACCGTGGCGTGTTCGCTTCCGTTGAGAATGAGCTCCACGGCATGTTTTGCCACAGGGAGACTGATGGAATTTCCGATGAGGCCTACCGTGTTGCCGTAAATTGTAACATAACAGCCGGTAAGATCTTCGATAATCTGTCTTGTCTTTCCGCCGGTACCGATGAGTCTTCCCCTTATCCTGGAAAGCTGATTGTTTCTTCCTCCGACGAATTCTTTGAGATCCACGACCTCAAGATATTCGTCATCGTCGAAGAGTCTTGTCGCTCTGTCGGGGGCGAATCCTCTGCCGATTGCTTTGACTACGTCGATAATCTTCAGAGCCATAAGGGGGTCGGCGGTTTCGACATCGTCGCGTATGATGACTTCTCCTTCCGTATCCACATCGAAGCTGATACCGGAAATATTCTGAATCATCTTCTTGGTCTCTCCCTTGGTACCGATAATCGTACCTACTCTGTCCTGAGGTATCCTTATGGATCTCATTCTTTCTCATCTCCGCTCATTGCTTTTTCGAGGATCTCATCGGGATCCATGATGTCAACATCTCTGTTCTTAAAGAACCTGTTCAGGTTGGTGATATCTCTCATAAGGAAGTCCTTCGCATTGAAATGATCAGATGTCAGAGCCTGTCCGCAGTCGATCAGTACGGGTTTGTCTTTCCACATGAGGATATTGTACTCACTCAGGTCGCCGTGTATGAGATGTGCTTTTCTGTATCCGTCGACTATGAATGAGATACATTCTTTGTATGTCATATTCGGTCTTTTCAATTCCGCATCTTTCAGCTGCGGAGCGGGACCGTTGCTGTCTCCGATGTATTCCATAAGAAGACAGTTTTTCTCGAATTCTATCGGTTCCGGTACACGGATATTGTTTATGTGATACCTTCTGAGATTCTTGAATTCTTTATTCGTCCATGCGTAAATCAGTTTTCTTCTGTTTCCGCACAGACCTTTGAATCTCGGATCTCCTTCGATGTACTTCGATACACGCTTGAATGTAGAAGTGGAAGTTCTGAAGATTTTCAATGCAAAAGGATCTCCGTCTTCGTCTGTGACGTAGAAAACGTTTCCTTCTTTTCCTGTCGATATGGTGTAATGTACGGAGTCGATATAACCGGCGGTCATGAAGTCATAGATGACCAGGAGAGTCTGTTTGTCGAAGACTTCTCCTTCGGTATGTCTCTCGTCTCCGGTTCTGTTTGTTTTCAGCTCGTCGACATGACGCTCTAAGTGAGCATAGATTTCATCATACGACGGCAAGCGATCACACCGTTTCAGAATATATCGAGGTTCTTCGGAACTTTGCCTCTCTTACTGAGGTTGACTGCCTGTGTTTTGGTGTAACGGAATCTTACGTCACACTTATCGGGCTGGAAGTCCCAAACGGAAATGATCAGAAGGTCTCCCTCTCTGATCCACATTCTCTTCTTGATTTTTCCAGGAATTCTTCCGACCCTGGACGTGCCGTCCTCGCACATGACCCTGATTTTGGATGCTCCGAGCAGTTGATCTGCGATACCGAACATCTCTCCTTCTTTGATGTTGGGAAGACGTACGCGTGTTACGTCCTCATCAGGGCTCTCCATTGGTAAATCGGCACTCATTTCTATGACTCCTTATAAGTGGGTGATTAAAAGTACCCTATATATAAATATGAAGGTCAGCCGATCCGGATGGTATCGGAGGGAAATCTTCGCTTTCCGATGTGCTGAAAACTCTTCAGACAGTGCATTTCTCCGAAATTCAGTATCTTCCGGGCCGCGTCACGTCAGAAATCTTTTTAAATGGTTTGTAGTATGCGCACATACTTAACGCTCATGTAGTGTAGCGGCCAATCATTCGGCCCTTTCGAGGCCGACACTCGGGTTCGAATCCCGACATGAGCACTATTCCTTTCCATTCATCAGACGGGACGTCAGTCTCGGATTATTTTCCGTTAACCGCTAACTGTAATCTGTGCTTCATATCCGCATCCGGCTGTTTATCAGATTTCGGGAACGGCGGATCGTTCCGGGATACAATCCCCCGGTGGCATGGAACGGTCCGCATCCCGTAGGTGAAAAAATATGGATGGCGGAAAGAGCATTCATACGGCAGAGCATTCGGATAAAAAACAGCAGAAGAGGTGTCTCTGATGGGAGACCGCATCTGCATCAGACTCACGGACGGGAGAAAAACCGCGCCACTGTTCTACGGACATTGGTGCGGGCTGAGGGCGGTGGAAGTGATGAACGAAGTCCTCAGCGAAGAGTACAATGACATTCACAACGCCATGTGCAATTTCGTCGTGAAGATCACGGACGGAATCACACATCCGTACAGTTATTATCTCTACAACGACACCGAAGACAACAGAAAGATGGCGGATTGGGACAATCACTGCTGGACATACGATACATCAACTGAGCATTGGACATCGACACTCCCAGAACTTACCGGAAAAACAATGACCCGCGAAGAAGCGGACAGGTATGCCAGAAACAACAGAGTGTGTTTCTGACTACCAACCGTATCTGAACGCAAACAGACAACCGAAGTACATGCGGATGTTGCCGGGTTGCGTAATACACGCAACTATTCCGGAAGGAATCACATGGCCGTTCCTGAACGGTTTTACGGCCTTCTTCATGTCTTCGGGAGTCCATCCCCTCAGTCTGCGGTTGAAATCCATGAATCTTCTGTCGGATAAGATGGATTTATCCCACCATTTCCGAAGGATTTCGGTATCATTCTTAATGACGGATTCCGCCGCTTTTCTTCCGGAGATTAATGCGGCTTTCAGTCCTCCGTATGTAACGGGATTTGCCATTGCGGCTGCATCTCCTATGAGCATCGCTTTCCCGTCGGATATTTTTCCCACGCCTCCGACAGGAATCATTCTCGTTCCTTCGGTGATAAAATCACAATCGGGACAGTGTCCTTTCATTCCTCCCGTTCCCGACATATTTCCGCGGGGGAAATCCCACATATAGGAGCCGCTGCCGTCGTCGGAGAGTTTTATTGTCAGATCTCCGTCCGATTTTCTGCAGACAAGATATTCCGTCGCATAACACGAGAATGCGGGTTTGCTTCCGAAAAGACATTTTCTTACGACGGAATATGCGCCGTCCGCACCGATGATCCAATCATATCTGTTCACGTTTCCGTCGGATGAAACGGCCGTAAAACCATCTTCGGTTTTTTCTATCGATACAATCGGTGAATAAACGAATTTTACATCATCCCCGCATTTATTCTTCATATTGTTCAGAAATTCAGGGCGGTCGATGATGTACCCTTTCGTTTTCATTACAATCTCGGTACCGTCGGGCCACAGGAGTTTTGTTTTTTCAAATTCGTTCAGTACTCCGCATTGTACTTCGGACGGAAGAGAATCGAATGCAGATTTACTGATTCCTCCTCCGCAAATCTGATGATATCTGCCGTACTGACTGTTTCCGAGACGTTCCGCAACGGTTATATCAAAACCGTGACCTGAAAGAAAATACGCAGCAGAAGAACCTGCCGGGCCGCTTCCGACAATCAGTACTTTCTGTTGCATTCGGCTACCTTCGCGCGGTATTCGTTACTTTCGGCGACCACTTCGTCGGCGTTGTGGCGGTCCACCTTCTTCACGATCGGAAGTTTCTTCGGGAATCTGCGGAGCATTTCATCCATAAGATTCCTGTCCGCACAGGAGCATTTTTTAAGATATTTCCTGTCCCAATTGTCAATCATTTCCGACACGGATTCTATTCCTTTGTCATAGAATTCCGCCGCCAATACGCTGTTTACGATGTTGTCGTTGCACATAATCGCAACATTGCAGCTGCGTACGGCGTATTCGCATCCGTTGAATGAAATCGAAAGTCCGCCGTTGTTCTTTGTGAGTTCCATTATCATGCGGTCGGTGGCGGAGCTTCCGATGTATGCTGTGGAATCCAATTCGATGGATGTGCTCCTTCTGATTTCCAATGCTGCATACGATTTGCTTTCGGTACTCATGGCGGCCACGTCTTTGTATGTCTTGTAAATCTCCATCTTGGGCATTTCGTCCTGGAATATTCCGTCCAATACGTTCACGATTTCCGTATCTTCGTCGGAGAGTACTTCCCCTCTGCAGAATGTGTATATTGTTTTGGGAACACGGAGTGATGAGATTTTGTTGGCATATTCTCTCAGTGTTCTGCACTCCTGTTTATCCGCCTCATCCGTATCGAAATCCACTCTGGTGCATCCGATGTTGCTGTTCGGAATGTCAACGGCGTCGCAGAGTGCCATTACGTGATGTTCGAATGCGCTCGTGTTGATGAACGCAGGCATCAGGCCCGAGACATATCTTACGAAATCATCCGCACCCGGCATGAGCACAAGGTCTTTTTTGGCATCCTGATATGCAGAATAGTCAGTTACGCCGAATGCCTTCAGGAAAGGAATGATCATCTTCGCAACGGAACCGTATTTGTTATCCGTTCTTCCGAGTGCGTTTGCCGTGATGTTGCTGTATCTTGTTACCACATCGTAGAAACGCCTTCCGTTGCGGACAGCATGTCCGCAGAGATCTCCGAGAAAATCATTCGATGACAGTATTCCGTTGCAGCTCATGATAAGCTGCGTTTCCTCTCTCAATCCGAGATCCTCTGCCGGACTGTATCCCATTCCATCATTCTCCGATGCTTTTGTCGACTCTGTCGCTCAGGTCGTACGGCCCTTCAAGGCGTACGCCTTTCTCATAAAGGTTCTTGTTCTTTATGCATACGTTGCCTTCGGCGAACTGTCTTATTGTTTCCACAATCAGAGGCAGTTCTCTTTTCGCACCGTCTTCTCTGATCTTTTTGAAAAGAGGAAGTTCCGTACCTTCGGTTTCGATGATTCCGTCGAGAGTTTTCTCTTTCAGTTTTTCATCGAGATCTTTCCACAGTCCGTCGTAGTCTTTTCCGCGGATCGGGAATTTACAGTATGTGAGTGCAGCTCCTCTGTCCCAGTCGGGCGTAACTATATGCATCATCGCACCCTGCGAATCGGCTCTTTCCCTTATCAGCTGCCAGATTACTTCCTGCCATGTTCCTTTCGGACCTGCTGGAAGTGCAGGATGAAGATTCATGAAATCGTATTGACTGCATGTCTCGTCGTCAATCCACAGCATATATCCCGCAAGAATTCCCAAATCGAATCCCATATCTCTGATTTTCTTTCTGATTTCCGCTCCGTAGAGTTCTCTCCATTTCGCAGGATCCGAATCCCACAAATCGGGTCTGAATTCTTTCCATGACAGCGTAATCAGCGGGATTTCGTATTCTCTGACCATGTCGAAGAACATTTCCCTCTGCTCTTTCCGCGAGTTGGGTTCTTCGGTATTGTCCCAATTGCAGAATACGAATGAGAATTCGACATCGAGAGTGCCGTCCTTCTTCTTTTCCATGACTTCATGCAGGAGATTGCGCGATCCCGGGCCTCTGCCCGTTGAGAACCAACCGAGTCTGAGCATAATGAGGAGAATACATCGCACTAATAAGGAATTTTACACGTCGAAGATGACCGTAACCGAAGGAGTGTCCCTGTCTACCTCCAACATATGGTATGTAACGGCCTTAATTTCCGCTCTTGCGTGATGTTTCTTCACATCCAATGATTCGCCGTGCGCAGTGCATTTTATTTTGTTTCCGTCGGAAATTACGTCGAATTCACTGAAAACCAGGCTTTCGCAGTCGGAAATGAACAGAAGTTCGGAAAGGAACGCATAGAGTCTGTCGCAGTCGTCTTTTTCTTCTGTTTCGAAAGAACGTTCCGTTGTGTTTTCCACAGCGGTGATATCGATCATCTGATCGAACATAGCGTATGCCGCATTTGCGAAGCATTCGCAGAGATCTTTTCCCGTACATTTCACCATGACGTCCGCGGTGTGTTCCAACCTCTGATACCTTTCCATCGTGTCTCCGTGACGTGTCCGCCGTTTATTTATCTGTCTGACGGCACAGACATCATACGGGTACATACGAAGAAAATATAACCGTGCAACAGATTTGACGGCTTATGCGCATTACGATAGTAGGCTGCGGTACCATCGGCAGTAAATTGGCCAAAGCGGCCGACGGGATGGATGAGGTCAAAAGAATCTATCTGATCGATATCGTAAAGACCAAGGCAGAGGCATTGGCTTCACAGCTCAAGAAAGCGATCGTCGTGGAATCCGTAGAGGATGAACTTTACCACTGTGATTTGGTCATCGAAGCTGCAAGGCAGGATGCCGCGAAAGAAATTCTTCTGAAGACCGCATCGCGCGGAGTCGACATCATGGTGACATCCGTGGGGGCGCTTGTGGGAGACGATTTCAGGGAGATGGTCTTTGAGAAGGCGAGAAGCTGTGATGCACACATCTTCATCCCTTCGGGCGCATTGTTCGGTACGGACGGATTAAGGGCCGCATCCAATGACGAATTGGCACAGGTGTCCCTTGAATTCACGGCCGGAAAGAGTTCTCTGGCACACGTTGAGTATCTTGAGGAGAAAGGTATCGATATCAATACAATCGACAAACCCACCGAAATGTTCCGCGGTACCGCAAGGGATGCCGTGAAACTGTTCCCCAGGAACGTCAACATCGCCGCAACCGTAGCTATTCTCGGTGTGGGATTCGATAAGACCGAAGTGGTTATTGTATTCGATCCCGCAGCGGTTACGAACAACTACATCCTCACTGTCGAAGGAAGATTCGGCAAAGCCGTCAGCAGGACATCCAATGTGTATGCTCCGGATTCACCCAGTACATCCAATCTTTCATCTCTGTCTGCGATTGCCGCACTGAAGAGGATCGTCAGGAACGAATGGGCGGGAATCTGAACATTTATCACATACCTGTCCCATCAACGGTTCATGAACAGAGCTGAGAGACTCATCTCCAATGCAGATGAGGATGTGGATGCGATCGTAATCATGAACGGCGGAGAGCCGTTCCTCGATTCTTCTTTCTGGTACATCACGGAACAGTCTTCTGGATGTTTCGAAGGAACGATGGCGTTCGTCAGCAGAGACAGGGGTCTCGACGTAGTTGTGAATAAGCTTGAAGCCGAGACTGCCGCAGGCGGTAAGGGAAATGTCTGCGTGTACGACACAGGCAAACAGCGTAACGAGTACGTGAAGGAAATCCTCAAAGGCTGTAAAAAGGTCGGCATCAACTCTGGTTCCGCATTGTATTCTATGGTGAATTATCTCAAAAAGATGAACGAAAACATTGAGATTGTGGACGCATCCAAGGCTATCGATGCCACGGTGAACGTAAAAGAGCCTTCCGAGATTGAGATAATAAAGAAAGCCTGTAATATTTCATCCAAAGTGGCATCCGAACTTCCGTCGATGATTTCGGAAGGTGTTTCGGAAGCGGAAGTCGCTTCCGAGATGGATATAATGATGAGAAAACTCGGAGGCACAGGCAACGCATTCGATACAATCGCCGCTTTCGGAAAGTATTCCGCAGAACCCCATCACATGCCCTGCGATTACCGTCTTAAGAAAGGAGACACGGCACTGTTCGATTTCGGTTCAAAGTACAACAGATACTGTTCCGATCTCACAAGAACGATATTCCTCGGAGATCCCGGAGAGAAACTGAAACGTGCTTACGATGTCGTATTCAAAGCACAGGAAGCAGGTATCGCCGAAATCCGTCCCGGTGCAAAGGCATCGGATGTCGACCGTGCGGCAAGGGAACTGATAGATTCCACCGAATTCAAAGGATTGTTTATCCACTCATTCGGACACGGAATCGGAATGGATGTTCACCAGAATATTCACGTTTCACCCGGATCGGATCAGATTCTCGAAGAAGGCAACGTGATTTCCGCCGAACCCGGCATTTACATACCGGGTCTCGGCGGGATAAGAATCGAGGATACGATGGTTGTTACGAAGAACGGCTGCGAACGGCTGACTTCCTATGACCATTCGCTTACTGTAGTTCAGTGAAGCTGTTCTATCGTGATGCGCTGTCTGTCGCCGGCGCCTTCCATACCTGAACAGTCGCCGTCGATTCTTCCGATTCTGATCACGGGGAATTTCGATACGGGTTTACCGTCTTCTCCGCTCAGGGGAGTGGGTCCGAAGAACAGGCACAATGCCCGTGTCTTCGGCCAATATGCAATATCTCCGACTTCCAATTCCGTAATCTCTTCGCCTGTTACGGTGAGATCGCTCAGGGGGAATTCAAAATAAATTTCATCGCCGAGCATATTGATTGTGTTGCGGAAGGGTAACGAGAGCCATATCGCATCCGATATGGGGGAATCGTCGAGAGTTCCTTCGTATGTATCGTTTCTTGTTCTGATGAGGATACGTTTGCTCATTCTTTCCCTCCGAAGAATGTCTGTCTTACCCATCTTCCCACAGTCTCGATATCCTCGTCTGCATCTTTTTTCTGGAGATCTTTCATTCTTTTGAGGCCGTTTCTGTAATCTTCCACCCATTCCTCGGCGAATTTACCCGATTGGATATCGTCGAGAATGGATTCCATTCCGTCGCGGGTCTTCTCGGTGATGACTCTGTTTCTTCTGGTGAGTCCTCCGAATTCCGCTGTGTTGGAAACAGCATTCCACATTCCGTTGATTCCTCTCTCCACGACCAAATCCGTTACCAGTTTCGTTTCGTGGAGAACTTCGAAATATGCCATCTCCGGCGGGAATCCTCTGCTGACGAGTGTGTCGTAAGCCATCTTGATCATTGCGGTGTATCCTCCGCAGAGAACAGCCTGTTCGCCGAAGAGATCCGTCATAGTTTCCTGTTCGAATCTTGCCTCGAACACACCGGGTTTGGTGCAGTTCATAGCTTTTGCCAATGCAAGAGCCAGTGCTTTGGCTTTGCCTGTGTGGTCGTGGTGTATGCATATCAATGCGGGAACACCGTAACCGTTCTCGAACACCCTTCTGATCATCGGTCCGGGACCTTTGGGCGCCATCATAATCACATCGACATCCTTGGGCGGGTGTATCAGACCGTACGTAATCGCGAAACCGTGTGCGAATTCCAATGCGCATCCGGGTTTGAGGTGGTCTTTGATTTCTCTCTCGTAAATGTCGGCCTGAGCCTCGTCGGGGAGTAACATCATCACGATGTCCGCACCTTCTGTTGCCTCGGAAACGGATACGGGTGAAAAACCGTCTTCGACTGCTCTGTCGAACGATTTTCCCTTTCTCACACCGATTGTGAGCTCCAATCCGGAATCGCGGAAGCACAGTGCCTGCGCTCTTCCCTGGGAGCCGTATCCCAGGACGGCAATCCTCAGCCCTTTCAGTAAATTCAAATCAGCATCGGCATCGTTATAGATCCTCATCAGAATCCTCTGCGTCGCAATCGGACACCGTGTGTTTATAATCTCTGTCCGAAAATCTCCGATTACCGATGTATGTGCGTTATTTTCACCGTAAGTATACGATATCCCGCCGAACACCGTTGGCGTATGATTATATCAGAGCGCGTAATTAGGATGGTAAGGAGCGGAGACCATGAAGGTGAAGGTCGGAATCAACGGATACGGAACCATCGGTAAGAGAGTTGCTACAGCCGTCAATCAGCAGGATGACATGGAAATAATCGGAGTTACGAAGACAAGGCCCACATACGAGGCACGCCTCGCAGCCGAATTCGGATATCCTCTGTACGTGCCTGCAGACAAAGTTGATGATTTCAAAGCGGCAGGACTTGAGGTCGCAGGTACTGTCGACGACCTCATCGGAAAAGCGGATATCATCGTCGACTGCACACCCGGCAAAGTTTCCGGCGAATACAAGGAGAAATACTCCAAAGCCGGGGTCAAAGCTATCTGGCAGGGCGGAGAGGATCACTCTCTCACGGGCATTTCGTTCAACGCCGCCGCCAACTATAAAGAATCATGGGGAGCGCAGTTCTCACGTGTGGTTTCATGCAACACGACAGGTCTCCTCAGAACACTCTATCCTCTCGACAGGGATTACAAAATCAAAAACGGATACGTCACACTCATCAGGAGGAGTGCGGATCCCAACGACAGCAAGGCCGGACCCATTAATGCAATTGAACCTGTTGTCAAAATCCCCACACACCACGGAATCGACGTACAGTCGGTTCTGCCGTGGATTAACATTCAGACAATGGCCGTCAAGGTACCCACGACTCTGATGCACATTCATACTGTTGCACTTGAATTGGAGAAAGAGGCGACAACAGAGGACGTTATTGCACTGTTCAGGACCATCCCCCGTGTAAAACTCGTCAAATCCAAAGAGGGAGTCAAATCCACCGCACAGATTATGGATCTCGCAAGAGAGATGGGCAGAACACGCGGAGATATGTTCGAGATTGTCGTATGGGAAGACGGAATCAAGGTTGTAGGTAACACACTGTACTACTATCAGGCCGTCAATCAGGAAAGCGATGTCATTCCCGAGAACATCGACTGTATCAGGTCTATGTGTAAGCTCGAGGAGGACCCCGCAGTATCCATTGCCAAGACGAACAGGGCAATGGGCATCTGAAGTGATTTCATGAAGGATTTCCACACATTGGAAGATTTCAATTTCAGGGACAAAACAGTCCTGTTGAGAGTCGATATCAACTGTCCTCTTGACAAGAAGACACTTAGTATCATCAACGATGCAAGAATAAGGCGTGTAATCCCCACTGTCCGTGAGCTTATGGGCAAGAGGGCAAAAGTCGTCATCCTCGCACACCAGAGCAGGAAAGGAAAATGGGATTTCACACCCTTGGATCAGCATGCAAAGAAACTCGCAAGGAATCTCAATTATCCCGTGAAATACGTCGACGACGTCATGGGTGAGGAAGCAAAAGAAGCAATCAGGACACTTCAGCCCGGATCCGTTCTTCTTTTGGGCAACGTCAGGGAAATCGATTCCGAAACCGCAGATCTCGATATGTTCGGTCATGCGGAAGGAGAATTGGTTAAAGAATTGGCTCCGCTGATCGATTACTATGTGTGCGACGCATTCGGTGCAGCCCACAGATCTCAGTGTTCGCTTGTCGGATTCCCGATTAAGGTTCCTTCGGCATCGGGAAGGCTCATGGCCAAAGAGATTTCGGCACTGAAAGCGATATTCGACGAGCCCAGGAGACCTTCCGTGTTCATTCTCGGCGGTGCAAAATTCGGAGATGCATCCGAGATGATCGATCACGTTCTTGGAACGGGTATGGCGGACACGGTTATGCTTGTCGGACTCGCAGGTAACGCATTCCTCTACGCACGCGGTACGGATTTGGGAAAAGCATCTTTGGAAGTACTCAAAGACGAACTTACCGATGAGAATCTTCAGGCTGCGAAAGAAACAATGGAGAAGTACGGTCAGAGAATCCTGCTTCCCTCGGATGTCGCAGTCAAGAGGGACGGAAAGAGAGTTTCCGTCCTGATCGGAGATCTTCCCGCGGAAGAGCCTGCAATCGATATCGGAGACGCAACCATCGAGAAATTCAGTAAGGTTATCCTTTCATCGAGGACTTCATTCATGTCCGGTCCCGCCGGTATGTATGAGAAAGAAGGCTTCGGCACAGGTACGAAGGCATTGATGGAAGCAATGATCGAATCGAAAGGACAGTCTGTCATCGGAGGAGGCCACACCGTAGGTGCGGCGGATACATTCGATCTCACCGACAGGTTCTCATATGTGAGCACAGGCGGAGGGGCGTTGGAGACGTTCCTTCTGGGTCGTTCGCTTCCCGTAATCGATGCACTGAAATATTCGTTCGGAAAGTACCGAATCGTATGACATACGAGATCCACAAAGTGGGAACGGTCTTCGGAGGAGAAGCATTTCTCCTTGTGAACGAACACGGTACGGCACTGATAGATTCAGGCTTCGCCTTTGCTGCAAAAGGTCTCGTGAAGAATATCGAATCGATACTCGGAGACAGGCCTTTGGACTACATCCTGCTGACTCACTCCCATTACGATCACGTATCGGGAGCGCAGGCATGCAGGTTGCGCTGGAAGGATGCCAAGATTGTTTCTGCAAAACACGCTGCGGAAGTGTTCGCAAAGCCTTCGGTCATCAGGAAAATGATGAATCTCAACCGCTCTGCGGCCAGAAGTTCGCATCACTTCCCGTTGTTCAGAAACAACATAAAGGGACTCAGCACCGACATTATAGTGGGCGAGGGAGATGTTGTGGAAGTAGGCGACATGAAGTTCAGGGTGCTGGAGACTCCCGGACATACATGGGATACGATTGCATTCTGGTGTGAGGAAGAGAAATTCCTTATTTCCAACGAAACGCCCGGAGTAGCCGTGAGTTTGGATGAAGTTATGCCCGCATGCCTGGTATCTTTCGGCAAAGCGGTGGAATCCGTGGAACGCCTGAAAGAGCTGAAACCCAAAGCGATACTTCTTCCGCATTACGACGTAATCGAAGGAGAGGATATCTGCGAAAGATATCTCGATGCCTCATACAGAGGACACATGAAGTACATGGATACAATCCTCGAAGCCTACGACGGAGGAATGGACGGAAAATCTCTGCTGAAGTATTCCAAGGATATGCTTTGGATAGGGCCTGTGAAGGAAGGTCAGCCCGAGGATGCCTTCGATCTCAACAACAAGTACATGGTACCTACGGTCATCAGAGAATTCCGCGGAAAGCAGGATCGGTAATTTTCATCCGGTCATCACTGTACTTCGGAACATTCTCAGTTCCGAAGTATGGTGATTCGATATCATTTTCTTTAATATATGACAGTTTAAACTTTAACTCAGAACAAAATAACAGCGTTTTTCACCTAATTTGCCCGGTGATTTACTGGAGACAAATGCTGAAAATAACGTTTCGGACATCTGCGGAATACCTCAGATCCGCACCGAGAAGGACAGTGCGCTGTACAGTCTCGACTGTTATCTGCACAAACTCATGAACCGCGGAAGGAAACAGACTACGATTGCTTCCTACCGTCAGATTATCGGCTCTCTGATAGATTTTCTGGATGACAGGGAACTGCATTCTTCTCCCGAATTTATGTCGGAGGGGGAGATTATGGAGATAGTCAACCACTATCCGATTTCCGATCTGAGTAAGAAAAACTATCTTTCCGTATTTTCCGGATGGCTTACCGTGACTTCCGGCAACTGTATCGTGAAGGAGATGGACATTATGTGGCCCTCCTCCGAACGTCCGGGAAGAAGGTGGGCGGATTACGGCGAAGCGGAAAGAATGTTTGAGTCTGAAAAAGACCCGATTAACAGACTGATCCTGGCGTTGGCTATGGATGAGGGTATGAGAGCGGCCGAGATAGCTCAGATGAGAGTCGGAGACGTAAACGGCGGTTGGGTAACCGTACGCGGGAAAGGACACCGTAACGGAAAGATACGTTCGGTACCTATGTCGAAGCGCGTATCGGATATGGTTGCGGAGTATCTGGAACATCGTAAAAATATCACATCGGATGATGATGGCAACGGACCGATACTGCTTCGTAAGAACGGTAAACCGTTATCGTCGCATACGGTCTCGCAGCGCGTTCTGCGCATGAGTGTGAGGAACGGAAACGACATTACGACCCATTCCTTAAGACGCAGATTCATAACGGACACACTGAACTCGGGCGTAAGAATCGAAGTGCGTTCGAAGATTGTGGGTCATGAGAATCCGATGATAACCGCACTGTATTACGACTGCGAGGCGGAAATGTTTGCCGATGCAATGGAAAAAAGGCGCGAATATCTGACGGTGAAGGAGGCCTCCCGTGTAAGGGGGGCCTCATATCTCCGTTCTCAGACGTCCAACGTAAACGGTTCGCCTGTGTTGGGTAAAATCACGTTATAATCCGCAAGATCCTCGAGGAACGATTCTCTTGTTTCGGAGTGCATGATTATGACGTTCTTGGGACTGCAGGCTTTGACGAATTCCACCAGTTCCGCATGATCCGCGTGTGCCGAGAAATCGTATTTCTGCACTTCGCAGTTAATCTTGTGAATCTCGCCGTCGATCTTGACACATCCTTCTTTGAGGAGGAGTCTTCCGTTGGTGTCTTCGGCCTGATATCCTACCAGGAGAATCGCGTTCCTCGGGTCGTCTTTAAGACGCCTGAGGTATCCCAATACGGGTCCGCCGTCAAGCATACCGCCTGTGGTAACGATGACTTCGGCTCTGCCTGCATCTTTTCTCATGTTGGCGTTACGGACTTCGTTGAATTTTCTCCTGGCATTCTTGAGTGCTTTGGCATCCGCAAGATACTCGGGATAGTCGAGGAAGAGACGTGTGACCGAGCGACCCATACCGTCTACCCACATCTCATAGCCTGCGTTCTTCAGAAGAATCATGATTTCCTGTGTCCTTCCGACTGCGAAACTCGGAACCAATACGGTTCCTCCGCGGTCTACAACCTCTGCGACTTTGTCGAGGAATTCACTCTCGACGGTCTTTCTGTCGGGGTGGTAACGTCCTCCGTATGTTCCTTCGATGAAGAGGTTCTCGCAGTCTACGGGTCTTGCACCGTCGACGAGTCTCTGCCTGAGTGTGTGGATATCTCCCGAATAGACGGTTTTGGTATCCACGCCGAATTCAAACATCGCAGCGCCGGGAACGTGTCCCGCAGGGTGCATCGTGACCTCGATCTTTCCCAATTCGAAGGTATCGCCGTAAGTCATGGGAACGACATTTTTCATCGTTCTTTCGATATCGCCCGTAGTGTACGGAAGGGGATAGTTCTCCGCTTTCGCAATTTTGAGCGAATCGTACATCATAATTTCCCCGACCTCTGCCGAAAGAGGCGTGGTGAATAACTCGCATCTGTCCCTTCCGCAGACCTGCGGAACCATTCCGCAGTGGTCCAGGTGGCAGTGTGTGAGAAGCATGTGGTCCACCCTCTGATTTGTCGGCAGGGGGTACTCCGGCGGTTTCGTCGGACTCATACCGTATTCGACCAACAGTGTCTTTCCGGCACCTTCCACCGTCATCCCCATGCGACCCACCATATCGGCTCCGCCGAGGAATCTGAATTTCATTTCCATGTTATGTTCTCCTGGGTTTTTATTTGCCTCTCACAGAGAGAGGACTTTGTGAAAAAAGAACGGCAGTCCGTTCTTTTGTACAGTGAGTGTGACGGCCTGACACGCCTCGCGTGTGCGCCTATATGACACGCGATGTATAATCCGTATTTAAAGATAGACATGTCGCTTTATTAAAAGCCGTGTGCGGAGAGACATTAAAAGTTAAGCAGACGGCTTAAATATGAAAAACGACATAACAGGAACGTCAGATTATCCTCTGGCGGTGGGATGCAAATGAGGATCGGTAAGAGCGTTAGCTCACGCGGTATGAGCGGCAGGATTAAAGAGGCTACAGACACAATTCTAGGCACAGGTGCGGACACGGCGGACAGCATGTTCGACTCACGTTCCGGTGCGCTTCTTACGTTTCTGCTGCTGTTCATCGTAGGTTGGATCCCCACCTTCGGACAGATGATCGCAGGCTATGTCGGAGGCAGAAGATCCGGATCACCTTACCGCGGATTCTTCGCCACTTCGATTGCAACCGTATGCGTTCTGGTTATACTGACACTCATTGCTTTCTTCCTCGACTCCATCAACGGCGCACTCATCACGGACAGTCAGGTACAGCTTGACAGACTGCGTGAACAGTCACCGATCCTCGCCGATTTTGCGGCGCCCGCAGTGGATTACCTTAAGGCTATGTTCGGAGGCGCAAGTCTCTCCGTAGCCTACGCTTCATATGCAATCACCCCCGTCTTCGGTGTCATTGGCGGGGTTGTCTCCAACCAAATGCAGAAGGAGATCCGCTACATCATACACAGTGCGGGCAAAGCTCCCGGACAGCACGTACGTTCGCTTGACCTTCACAGGAGCGGAAAACCCATGGGATTCACGTATTCTCAGGTATCGTCATCCTTCTCCGTGAATGCAAACGCATCTCCTGCATTCACGCCCGTACAGCATGTTTCGGAAGTCAGGCCTCAGGCCGATATCGCATCTCCTGTCAGAACGGTCGATACCACAGTGGGAATCCGTTCCGAAGAGTCTTATGCAAAAAGGACGGACAGTGTCAACCCGTTCGAAAATATCCCTCCGAAGAAGAAAAGAGCGGATCCGATTGCGGGAGGAACACCTACGTCGAACATGTCTGCAGAGTCTCCGGTACGTGACACGGTGTCCGACGTAACGGTATCGCCAGAAACCTCCGTATCCGACGAAATCATACCCGAAGCGGTTTCCGAGTTTGCGGTTCCCGTAACGGAGAAGTCCGACAGAACGGAAGACGATTCCGAGTCTGACAGCCGTTACTATCTGTGAGTCCGTAACGTGTGCGTATATACGCGCACGACATTGTTTTATAGTCTCACTCGATAACCCCGTCACTAGAGGCGAATGAACTTGTTCTGTCCGGACTGCAAATCAATGGTCTTCCCCAAGGACGGGGGTTATTACTGTAAAAAATGCGATAAGCTCATCGAGGAAAATATTGAGAGCGAAAAATTCACTACATCGTCCACGGCCAAAGAAGCGGCCGTTGTGGCGGACGGAGAGGCAGTGTTCCCAAAAGCACGCGAAATCTGTGCAAAATGCGGGAACACCGAAGCATACTACTACATGAGGCAGAACAGATCTGCCGATGAACCCGAAACAATCTTCTACCGCTGTACCAAGTGCAACTACCAGTGGAAGGTCTGAGGACGGATATCGAAAAAGACGGTGATGTAATGTTCAAAGCACAGATTAAAGCGGAGACACTGAAAGGACTTGTGAACGTCATATCCACACTCATCGACGAGGTGAAATTCACCGTCGACCCCGAGGGAATGAGCCTCAAGGCTGTCGATCCCGCACACGTTGCGATGATCGAGCTCAGAATGGACGCAGGCGCGTTCGAGAGCTATTCCGCAGACAATGCGGAAATCGGATTGGACCTCGACAAGGTCAAGGAAGTCCTCAAGCTCTCCGGAGCGGGTGAGACGATTGCAATGGATTTCGACGAGGAACGCGGAAGACTTGTTTTCAAGATCGGAAACATCACGAGGCGCATGAACCTCGTGGATACATCGAGCATGAGCGACCCTAAGGTTCCCAAACTCGAACTTGCAGCCGCAATCGAAGTTCCCGTCTCCGAACTTCAGAGGGGAATCAAAGCATCCGAAAAGATTTCGGATCATATCACACTCATCGCCGACACGGAATACTTTGAACTTCTCTGCGAAGGAGACACCGATTCGGCGGATCTCAGACTCGGCAGAGACAGTCTGACGGGTATCGAAGTAGAATCGCAGGTGAGCAGTATGTTCCCCCTCGATTACTTCTCCAACCTTATCAAGGCGATGCCGTCCGACATCAGCGTCAGGATTGAATTGGATAACGATTATCCTGCAAAGTTCATTTTCAACCTGGCCGGCGACAACGGCAGTGTCATGTATCTTCTCGCCCCCAGGATTGAGAACGAATGATCTCCGGTGGGGAGAATATGGACACTGTAGAACTGCAGAGGATGGCCAACAGACTGAGGATGCATGTAGTGGATATGACATATGCCGCAGGTTCGGGACATCCCGGAGGTTCCCTTTCCGCCGCAGATATCGTCACCGCACTGTATTTCAGAGTGATGAAGCACGATCCTTCGAACCCCGCATGGGAAGACAGGGACCGTTTTGTACTGTCGAAAGGACATGTCGCACCCGTACTGTATGCCGCACTTGCGGAATCCGGTTATTTCCATGTGGATGAACTCAAAACGCTGAGGCAGTTGGGTTCCAGACTTCAGGGACACCCCGTACGCGGTAAGGTTCCCGGAGTGGAAATGTCCACGGGATCCCTGGGACAGGGGCTGAGCATGAGCTGCGGAATCGCACTTGCCGGCAAGATGGATTCCAGAGACTACAAAGTATACTGCATGCTGGGCGACGGAGAACTTCAGAGCGGTCAGAACTGGGAAGCCGCAATGCTTGCCTCGAATTACAAATTGGACAATCTCATTGCTATCGTGGACCGCAACAGACTGCAGATCTGCGGTGACACGGAGAAAGTAATGTCACTCGAACCGCTTGCAGACAAGTGGATGTCGTTCGGATGGAACGTCATCGAAGCGGACGGACACGATATGGACAGAATCATAGGTGCACTCGAAGAGGCCGGACAGGCATCGGGATTGCCTACGGTGATTATTTTCGATACTGTCAAAGGCAAAGGCGTCTCATTCATGGAGAACAACGCCGGTTTCCACGGAAAAGCATGTAACAGCGAAGAGTACAAGACTGCAGTCGAAGAACTCAGTAAGGTGATCTAATGGGGGCCGCACAGCGTGATTACTACGGAAAGGCATTGGCAGCTCTTGCAAAAGAGAGAAAAGATGTAATTGTGCTCGATGCGGATCTTGCGGGATCCACCAAAACATCTGAATTCAGGAAAGCCGCGCCCGAAAGGTTCGTCGAAGTAGGTATTGCCGAGCAGAATATGATCGGCGTAGCATCCGGATTGGCTGCTTCGGGCAAAACTGTATTTGCATCTACGTTTGCCGTATTCGCAACGGGAAGGTGCTGGGAACAGATCCGCCTTGCGGTTGCATATCCGAAACAGAATGTGAAAATCGTCTCAACCCACTGCGGTATCAGCGTGGGAGAGGACGGAGCATCGCACCAGGCACTGGAAGATATCGCAATAATGCGTGCGATACCCAACATGACTGTGATTTCGCCTGCGGATGCACGTCAGGCTTATGCCGCGACAATAGCAATGGCCGATTACAAAGGTCCCTGTTATATGAGACTCAGCCGTGCTAACTTCCCTGATATTTACTCAGATGATGTAACATTCAAAATCGGAAAGGCAGACGTTCTGAGAGAAGGAACGGATGTAACACTAATAGGAACTGGACAGATGGTTTCATACTGTCTCGGTGCATCCGAAGCACTTTCGAAAGAGGGAATTTCGGCTGAAGTGATTAATATTTCAACAATCAAACCCCTCGATACCGAAACCGTACTGAAATCCGTGAAAAAGACGGGATGTGCGGTTACGGCGGAGGAACATAGCATCATCGGAGGACTTGGTTCCGCCGTTACGGAGGCTGTTTCGGAATCTTATCCCGTACCCGTAGTAAGGGTGGGAACCAAAGATACATTCGGCGAATCCGGAAAAGCGGAGATGCTGATGAAGAAATACGGTCTGACCGCAGACGATATCATTGCGGCAGCCGAAGATGCCATTTCAAAAAAGAGATGATTAAATGAAGATTTTCATAGACACAGCGAATTTGGATCAGATTAAAGAGATCAACAGCTGGGGCATCGTCGACGGTGTCACCACAAACCCCAGTCTGATTGCCAAAGAAGGCGTCGACGTAAAGACAAGGATTAAGGAAATCGCAGAGATTGTAGACGGACCCATTTCCGCGGAGGCTATGTCGATGACAGCCGACGAAATGGTGAAGGAAGGACGCGAGCTTGCAAAGATCCACCCCAACGTTGTAATCAAACTCCCGATGTGCATTGAGACACTGAAAGCGACATCCAAACTCAGAGAAGAGGGAATCAGGGTAAACGTTACACTGATCTTCTCCGCACAGCAGGCACTCCTTGCCGCAAAAGCAGGTGCAGCGTACGTTTCGCCGTTCGTAGGACGTCTCGACGATATCGGAGAGTACGGTACGGATCTGATTTCAAACATCGTTCAGATTTACTCCAACTACGATTTCGACACAGAGATTATCGCAGCCTCAATCAGGCACCCCGTCCACGTGTTGGATGTTGCCCTTGCAGGATGCGACATCGCAACAATCCCGTATGATGTGCTGAAGAAGATGGTGTCCCACCCCAAGACGGATGAAGGCATTCAGAAATTCATCGCCGATTACGAGAAGTCGAAGAAACAGTGATCGTATGTACGACGCCGTTACAATCGGCGCCGGACCTGCCGGCACCATGGCCGCTGCCTCATTGGCGGAAGGCCGTAAGGTGTTGGCAGTCGAAGAACACGATGAGATAGGAGTTCCGGCACAGTGTGCCGGACTCATATCCGTCGGAACCGCGGATTCTTTAGGTGTAGATATTACAAGATACGCCGAAGCGGATACTTTTAACGTCATATTTCCGGACGGCAGATCGCTGAGAATCGAATCCGATAAGCCGAGAATGGTTGTCACCGACAGAACGTCTTTGGACAGAAAACTGGCAGATAAGGCGACTGATTCAGGTGTTGAAATTCTCCGTAACTGCAGATATCTGTCACATACCGTTAAGGACGGAATCGTCCGCGTCGAAACAACAGGCGGCATCATAGAAACAAAATTACTCATAGGCGCAGACGGACATTCATCCAAGGTCGCATCATCGCTCGGAAACAACGGACCGAAGGAATACGTAAGAGGTCTGGAATACGATATCGACTTCAGAGCGGATGAACAGAATAAAATCGACGTTATCTTCGGAACGGAAGTCGCACCCGGATTCTTCGCATGGTCCATTCCCTGCGGGGATTTCACCCGTGTGGGATTGTGTACATCATGGGATGCGGGACTTCCCTCGGATTATATTCAGCCGTTAATAAGGAGAATGGGTCTTTCCGATAAACCGGTATTGAAAAAATACAGCGGAAAAATTCCGTTAGGCGGCCGCAGGAAAACATATTCGGACAATCTCATGCTGATAGGAGATGCCGCCGGACAGGTGAAACCTATCTCCGGAGGGGGACTGTATCCTATCGTGAAAGCAGTTCCGTATCTGAAGAAGACTGCAGAAGAAGCATTCGAAAAGAATGATTTCTCGGAAAAAGTCCTTTCCGGATACGAGAAAGGATGGAAATCTGCCGTAGGAAAAGAAATGAAAAACGGTTACTGCATGAGAAAACTGTTTACCAAAATGAATGATGATGATTTCATCGGAATGTACAGAGCGTTCGATAATGAAAGTCTGATCAGACATATGGGTGAGATCGACATAGACAATACGAGCAGTATTTCCAAATATGCATTGAGGAATCCCGCATTCATGAGGTACGCCTTACCTGTAGGCCTGAAGGTGTTGTTCAGATGATATTGGCAAAGATCCCGACAGACGAAGCATCCGAAACCATCCCTTTCCTGATGAAAAGGGAACTCATCGACCGCAACGCAAAGATTTCCAAAGGCGAAGGATGCCGTTTGGTACCTATACAGGAAGGAAAGGAGCACGTACTTGTCGCCATGGGCTATGAAATCACCGAAGGCGAGGCACATTCCAGAGACAGAATTCCTCCTCAAGACCGCATAAAATCGGCACTGTCCGATCTTCCGGACAATGTTCTGAGAGAACTTCCCATGAAATGGGAATATGTCGGAAAGATTGCGATAATTACACTCAGGGACTCCGCCGAACCGTACAGAGAACGTATAGGGAAGGTCTACGCTGAAGAACTCGGAATGGAATCCGTATGTGCCGACCGTCACGGAGTGACCGGCGAGTTCAGAGTACCCACTACGGAACCGATTTACGGTACAAAGACAGAAGACATCAGGCTTGAGAACGGAATTCTCTACGACATGGATGTCACAAAGGTCATGTTCGCTTCCGGAAACATCGACGAAAGGGAACGCATGGAGGGATTGGACTGTACCGGAGAAACGGTTGTGGATATGTTCGCGGGAATAGGTTATTTTACATTGCCGATAGCGAAGTTCGCACATCCCGGTAAAGTATACGCATGTGAGAAAAATCCCGATTCTTATGGATTCTTAGTGAAGAACGTAAAACTCAACGGTGTGGAAAATACCGTCGAGCCCATTCTTTCTGACAACCGTGATCTGAATCTCGGCTCTCATTTTGCAGACCGTATTCTGATGGGGTATGTGCAGAGGACATCGGAATTTATTCCCAAGGCATTGGAAATGCTGAAGCCCGGGGGAATTATCCACTACCACGATACGTTCTACATCCATGAATATGAAGATAAAATCATGGAAATCTTCGATAAAGTATGTCCTGACGGTTACTCCGTCGAATTAATCCGCGAAGTGAAATCCTTCGCACCCTCGGTATCGCATTATGTTGCGGATATCAGGGTGTTTTAGACAGTTTCACCGCAACCGAGTGCCGTGAGCAGAGTGTTCATTCTGTCTCTGTAATCCTCACCTTCGGATTTCACGAGCTGTTCCACAAAGGGATACAGGAATTCCGAGAAATCTTCCTCATCCTTGGTGCATTTGATAACATCGATCGATGCAATATCGCAAAATGCCTTAGCCATCGCACGTGTCTTCCTGTCCTTGGGAATTACGGTTGCAAGACTCTCCGCAAGCATTTCCCCTCCGCCTACTTTGTATGCTTTGGCATATGCGTCCGCGTGTTTCGTAACATCTCCGGGCCTTTTGAACACGGGGAGGCTGTTGATAACATCCAATGAAATGAACTTCTGATAGGCATCCTTCACAGTACCTGCGGGATTCATTTTCGACAAGTCGCCGAATGAATTCGCAATCTCTTCGTTGGTGAACGACGCTATGACTTCATGTGCATCTCCCCAAACGGAAAGCAGTGCATCCGATGCTTTGCTGTTCTTGGCGATAACGGATGCAGACGGATTCTTTGAAAGGTAGGATCTGAGTGCCAGCAACTCCGCATCGGTACCTGCGATGTCCTTCATGAACGCTTCCAAATCGGAACCGTAGTTCTTCGTTCCTATGATGTATGTAGCGGAATCGGAACTCTTCAGCGAACCGATTTCACCTTTCAGAATCATATTCAGAATGTTAACATCCGTCAGCAGTCCCATGGAATACTTTTTCAGGTCGTCTCCTTTGACCTGTGTTTTTCCCTCGGAACCTTCGCTGTGGTAACTGTGTTCCACGAACACCTCGATATCGTCAAGGGGATCTCCTCCGACGAATCTTGAGATGAGGAACTGCAACGTCGATACTTCTTTCGCACAGTCTTTGCATATACGTATCTCCGTGTCCGCGGATTTTGATCTTATCACTAATATTCCGTCGGAATGGTGTCCGCAGGATATCTCGTCGTTCTCGAATTCATAGGGCGTATCCCAGAATGTATCGTAGATGTAATCGACGGGCATGTTCGGTTTCTTGGAACATACGATTTCATCGCCGAAAGAGTAGATGTGAACTCCCTTTTTCTTGGCGATACCGCTGAAAAGAAGAAGTCTGATTTTCGGATCGTTGTAGTACTGCATACCGATGAGCTTGTCGTTACCGACAGCACCTCTCTGTGCGAACGATACTTCTTCACCTGCGAGTTTGGCGGTTGCAAGGTAAGGTACCGAACCTGCTGCGTAAAGGGAGATTGTCGCACAGTATGCTTTGAACATATCGTCGCCCCCCTTTGAAGCCATTTTAATCAATGCTTCCGGATCATCTTTGATCTTGCCCAATTTCGAAATCGATGAAAACGTCTTGTCGAACGGACAGAGGAAACATTTGCCTGCACATTTCGGTCTGATAATCGAAGGATCTTCCCAGAGTGCCTTGGATCTCTCAAGTATATCGCTTTCGAGCCTCTTGGGTGTGTGTTTTATTCCTCTGAGTTTGACCTTCTTACCCGCCATAGCCGTTGGTATAGCAAATAATGATATAAACATGTCCGAATGACGTTACAGAGGTATGCTTACGGATACGGACGAAGTCACTGCACACAGGAAGAGAGTCAGAGAGTTCATTGCAAGGGCGCCCTTCCGCAGAACATCGCTCAAAGACAGGGATTTGGATCTTTACTGCGCCGCACTGACTCACGACAGTTACTGCTGCGAAGCGGAGAACATTCCGGGATGCGACGTACCCGAATCCTACGAACGTTTGGAGTTCCTGGGAGATTCCGTGTTGGAATTCATCGCCTGTGAGTACGTTTACCTCAACACCGAACTGAAAGAAGGCAGGATGACCGATTTCAAGCAGGAGATTGTCAGAAATAAGAACATCTCCGACAGAGTCATTTCTTACGGATTGGATATTGATTCGGCGATGTTGGTAGGTCACGGCCACCGCGATAAGCATAAGAACGTAATCGAAGAAAACATGCGTGCCGATTCCTTCGAGGCATTGTTGGGCGCCCTATATCTTCTGTGCGGAATGGATGAGGTCAGAAGGATTGTACATGAAGTTCTTATCAATCAATCGGTAAATCCGAACGATTCCGGTTGAGATTTTATATCATACACTTCGATTCTCCCGGCATGGATGTCGACGAGACTGCAAAAGCCATTAAGGACATGAGAATACGCGGCGCAGGAAGGATTGCAAGAGCATGCGCATCTGCACTCTATGACTTCGCCGACAGTTACGAGGGTACCGACAGAGAACGTCTGCTTGAAGATCTTGAAAAAGCCAAGAGGAAGCTCATAGCATCGAGGCCCACCGCAGTATCGCTGTATAACGGTGTGACAGCATCCGTGAAGGGTGCCGAGAAAGGTGCCGATACAGAAGAAATCATATCCATTGTCAAAGGACACGCTGAAGAATTCATTGAGAATTCCCGCGACGCGGTAAAATCCATAGCGGAATTGGGTTCGTCGATAATCCGCGACGGCGATGTACTGATGACTCACTGCAACAGCAGTGCCGCCGTAGCAGTGATAAAAGAAGCACACAGACAGGGTAAAAAAATCAAAGTCTTTGCCACCGAAACAAGACCGTGGAGACAGGGGCTTATCACGGTAAGAGAACTGTACGATGTGGGAATCGACGTAACATTGATTGTAGACAGTGCAGCACGTCTTGTCATGGAAGGTGTGAACAAAGTGTTTGTGGGAGCCGACACGGTAACAGCACAGGGAACGCTCATAAATAAAGTCGGAACATCTCAGCTGGCACTTGCCGCACATGAGAGAAATATCCCGTTCTACGCATGTGCGGAGACATACAAATTCTCGCCTCTCACACTGAAAGGCGACAACGTCAGGATAGAAGTGCGCAATACAGACGAGGTTGCAAGACCCGGAGAAGTTCCCGAGGGTGTAAAAATATACAATCCAGTTTTCGACCGCACACCCGGCGAATTGATAACATATTACATCACGGAATCGGGAATGATATCTCCCTCATCCGCGAAAGAGACAATAACCGAACTGTTCGAAGAGGAATGATCAATGAAGACATACTCATACATGCATTTGGAGGAAGACATAGATCCCGATTCCTTCGTAATCTGCGACTACCGTGTGACTACGGATATGCCTATGGAGAAAGCCGCCGAATCTATTGCGGCAGAACAATCCACGGGAACTTGGACCGGAATTTCCACATTGAAGGATGATATTCTTGAAAAATACGGTGCGCACATCAATAAAATCAGCAAAGACAGCGTCCGCATAGGATATCCTGTTGCGGATTTCAGTCTCGAAGTCGGTGCAGTACCTCAGATCCTGAGTGTCATCGCAGGAAACCTCTTCGGTCTCGAAGCCATAGGAAAAGTGAGGCTTGAGGATGTTTTCTTCCCCAAATGTATGCTCAGAGAGTTCAAAGGTCCCAAATTCGGAGTAAACGGCATAAGGAAGGCATTGAACCGTCCCGACAAACCGTTGGTCGGAACTATTGTGAAACCTAAAATCGGCCTTTCTCCGAAAGATTTTGCGGATTACGTCTACGAAGCGGGAAAGGGCGGACTCACCAACAGCAAAGACGATGAAACACTTGTCGATCAGAAATTCTGCCCTATCGAGGACCGTACAGTTGCAGTTGCAGAGGCATTGGATCGTCTGGAATCGGAAGGACATAAGATGATGCACGCAATCAATGTCAGCACTTCGGGACACAGAATCATCGAACTCGCCGAGAAAGTTCAGAGTTGGGGTGCGAGAGAACTGATGGTCGATGTCATCACATGCGGTTTTGCCGCAGTACAGGCATTGGTTGAGGATCCTTCAATCAAAATACCGATTCACGTACACAGAACGATGCACGGAGCTATGACAAGAGATCCTCTTCACGGAATATCCATGCTCCCGATAACCAAACTCGTCCGCATGTGCGGAGGAGATGCACTCCATATAGGCACATTGGGTGTGGGAAAGATGTCCGGCAACGCCGCAGACAGCACCAATTTGGATGCGTGTTTGGATGACATTACAATACCTTACAAAACGGTCATGCCCGTATGTTCCGGAGGAGTCTATCCCGGAATCGTAGAGAAAATTGTAGGTGCGGCTGGATTCGATGTTCAGATTCAGGCGGGAGGAGGTGTCGCAGGACATCCCGGAGGAGTCGGAAAGGGGGCTGCGGCAATGTCACAGGCAGTGGATGCCGCATTCGCACGCATACCTGCAGCCGAATATGCGAAGGATCACGAAGAACTCCGTATCGCACTGGAGAAGTGGGGACAATGAAGCTTACCGCAAAGACATTCGATGTGGATGCAGTGGAACCCAGGGCAGTCATACACGACCTCGACTGTATAGAGATAGGCGTAAAGGAAGGCGAACGCGTTCAGATATCCTCTTCCAAGGGACAGTACGTACTGATTGCAAACAAATCCGATACCGTTGTCGAAAGGGGATACATTCTCATGCCCGAGAAAATAATGGAGAAATTCGGAGCATCCGACGGAGATGTACTGTCGGTAATATATTCTCCCAAACCCGAATCCGTCAGAGGCATCCGCATGAAGATGGACGGTCTGGAACTTACAAAAGATGAGATCAACGCAATCGTCGAAGATATCGTCGAAAACAAATTATCGAAGATAGAAATCTCCGCATGGCTCACCGCACTTTACATCAACGGAATGAGTCTCAACGAAATAGCGGATTTCACAAATGCCATGGTGGATACGGGAGAACGCGTACATTTCGAACGCACACCTGTATTTGATTTCCACAGTGTCGGCGGTGTTCCCGGGAACAAGGTTACGCCTATTGTTGTTTCCGTCGTTGCGGCGGCGGGACTGATGATTCCGAAAACATCTTCACGTGCAATAAGCAGTGCATGCGGAACATCGGATTTCGTGGAGACATTCTGCAAAGTGGAATTGGATGCGGATGCGCTGAAAAGAATATCCGAAGAAGTCGGGGGAGTTCTTGCATGGGGAGGTTCGATGAATCTCGCACCTGTCGACGACATGGTGATAAGTGTGGAAAATCCTCTGGGAATCAATCCGCGCGCACAGATGTTGGCTTCCATCATGAGTAAAAAACTCGCTATCGGTGCGACACACCTTCTTCTTGATATTCCCACAGGTTCCGGAACAAAGGTTCCCACGATCAACGATGCAAGAGCATACGTCCGTGACTTTACCGAATTGGGTAACAAACTCGGAATTCATGTAGAATGTGCGGTAACATACGGAGATCAGCCCGTAGGTAACGCAATCGGTCCGATTCTCGAAGCGAGAGAATGCATACGCATTCTCGAAGGCTCGGAACACCCTTCAAGCGTAATCGAAAAAGCATGCGAACTTGCAGGCATGATACTTGAAATGGGCGGAATTCCCGACGGTGCGGACGAAGCACACAGAATTCTTTCTTCCGGAGAGGCTCTGAAGAAGTTCAGGCAGATTGTCGCCGCACAGGGCGGCAGTCCGGATATCAAATCCGACGATCTCGTCCCCGGCAAATTCAAATTGGATATACTCAGCACCGCGAGCGGTTATGTCCACTCGATAAAGAACAAAGATCTCGTTCAGATTGCAAGGGCTGCAGGCGCACCCACAGACAAGGGCGCAGGTCTGATAATTCTCAAGAAGAAAGGTCAGAGAGTCAGGAAAGGCGATGTGATTATGGAAGTCTATGCGGATGTGGAAACAAAGTGCCAGCGTGCAAAAGACATGTGCATAAAACTTCAGCCGATTGAGATTGAAGGTATGCTTATCGAGAGGTCGGGATGATATCATGAAAGCACTGTGTTTTACGGTAGATATAGACAGGGATGTTAACATTCCGCTGAAAGGAAGGCCTGAAGCGGGTTCCTTTGACAGAGGTCAGGGTACCCGTGCAAGATTCGAATCGTCCGGAAGAGGTGTCGAAATCATAGCCGATATGCTTGCGGATCTGAATATCAACGCTACATTCTTCGCGGAAGCGAGGGCACTCATGGAAACATGTGCATACGATGCGTTGGAAGGATTCGATGTTGCAATGCACGGTCTCGAACATGAGGATATGACAGGTACCAAGACAGGCATTACGTTGGATTACGGCCATCTCAGAAACATAATCGAAGAATCGATATCGATTATCCGCGACTGTACCGGTTCAAGCCCCAAAGGGTTCCGTTCGCCGTATATGCTGCCGAACGAGGATGTTATGGAATTCCTGCCGGAATACGGCGTAATGTACGATTCGTCATACTACGTATACGCCGGTAAGGAAGTCAAACCGTACAGGCTGGAAGGCGGACTGAAGGAAATTCCCGTTGTCAAATGCACCGATGCTTCCGGAAACCCTATGACATCTTACTTATGGTCGATGCACGAAGGTCAGAGGAAGAAGGAAGATTACGTACAGATGGCAAAATCCATCGAAAACGGTGTGTTGGTATTATCCACACACAGCTGGCACGTATGTGAGACACAGAAAGGTCTGCTTTCGGATGAGGAGATTGACGAGACAGTATCCGATATAAGATGGATCCTGGAAACACTCATCGACGACGGTTTCGAACCCATGAGTATGTCTGAGGTGTACAGTAAGCACTTCTGATTCAGAGAATCATCATCAGCGTTCCGGCTGTGATCAGTACCAATCCGAACAGTGCTTTGTGCGTAAGCTTCTCTCCGAATACGAAGTAGGAGAACACAATCGTCACCAATATGCTCAGCTTGTCTATCGGTACGACGATACTTGCGGGTCCGCCGCTCAGCGCTCCGAAGTAACACAGCCATGACGCTCCCGTGGCAAGACCCGAGAGGCAGATGAACATCAATTCCCTTTTCGGGATGCCGTGTACCTTCTCCTCCTTACCTGTAACGAATACCATCATCCACGACATCAGGAGCACCACAAACGTACGGATCATCGTTCCGAGATTGGATTCGACACCTTCAATCCCCATTTTTCCGAGAATTGCGGTCAGTGCGGCGAATACTGCGGAAAGACATGCGAACAGCAGCCATGAACGTCCTGTACTGTCATTTGTACCGTCTTTCTTTTCAATCATCATCAATGTTCCGACGGTTATCAGAGTAACACAGACGCCTTTGAGCCACGTGACAGGTTCCTGCAGTATCAGGAACGCCATAATTATCGTCAGGGCGGTACTCGATTTGTCTATCGGAACTACCTTGTTGACATCTCCGATCTGAAGCGCACGGAAATAACACAGCCACGATGCACCCGTAGCTATGCCGGAAAGTATCAGAAAGATCCACGTTTCGGTACTGATTTTATTAATTTCACCCAACGAACCGACAGTCAGCACCATCAGAAACGATAACGGCAGCACAACGGCCGTACGTATTGCCGTCGCTACCGTAGAATCGGCGGTTTTTATTCCGCATTTTGCGAGAATCGAAGTCAATCCGGCAAACAATGCCGAACCCAACGCCAAAATCATCCACATCTGCAATACGCTTCCGGACAGGTACTGAATTTTCAATCCCGCCAGATGTATTTCTATTCTTCAGCCCTTCTGAGAAAACTGTTGCCGTAAAAAAATTACGGATAATGTGACAGGGCAGATATTGAGAGTTCTGTCTTTGTAATCAACACCTGTCTCTTCATCACGGCGGAATACGGGCCCTCGCTTTTTTCCCGTGATTATACCGGGTTTACGGTATACTCTACATTTTACGCGTGCGACTACATTATATATCGCAGGGATATTCAGAGGTAAGGAGGGTGTCTAGGTGACCTGTTCTCTGATTAAAGGAGCGGATATCTCTGCCGATATCTACGGCGAAATCAAAGAAAGAATCGCTGGGCTGAAAGAACACGGCGTAGTTCCCGGATTGGCTGCCGTGATGGTGGGAAGCGATCCCGCATCGCAGGTATACGTCAAGGCCAAAGAGAAGAAATGCGCCGAACTGGGGATCAGATCGGAAATGATCTATCTTTCGGATAACATTTCCGAAGAACACCTGATATCCAAGATAAAGCAGCTGAACGCAGACCCCATGATCCACGGATATCTTATACAGCTGCCTCTGCCCGATTACATCGATACGGACAGAATAATCAATGCGATAGATCCGAAGAAGGACATCGACTGTTTCCACCCCGAAAATGTGGGGAGGATGCTCGTCGGCGACCATATTTTCTTACCCGCAACACCCGGAGGGGTGCAACAGATGCTCATCCGTTCCGGAATAGAGACGGAAGGCAAGCACATTGTCGTCGTAGGAAGGAGCAACATTGTCGGTAAGCCTATGGCCGCTCTGATGATGCAGAGAGGTCTCGGAGGAGATGCGACCGTAACCGTCGTTCACTCCAAATCCCGCGATCTTGAGAAGATGACATGTCAGGCAGACATTCTGATCGTGAGCATCGGAAAACCGCTTTACATCAAGAAAGACATGGTCAAGGAAGGTGCCGTTGTAATAGATGTAGGCATCAACAGGATAGATGATCCTTCATCTCCCAAAGGCACAAGACTCGTCGGAGATGTGGATTTCGACGACGTAAAAGATGTCGTATCCGCCATTACACCGGTTCCCGGAGGCGTGGGACCTATGACCATATGCACCCTGATGGACAATGTCGTCAAGGCTGCGGAACTTTCAATTCAGGCTCAAAAGTGATAATATGATGAGAGAATGTGAAGAACACGGTTATTTCCGTGACGAATATTGCCCTGTTTGCGGTGAAGAAGGAAAATTCATCATGAACGATTACGAGTTGGAAAAACTCGGAAGGACCATGGCTGGCATACTCAGACACGGAAGGTTCGACCTCAGGATGGACGACCAGGGATTCGTGAGGATTAAGGACATCGTCTCCAAGGTGAAAGAGAACAATCCGCGTATGCACTGGCTCAGACCGCATCATATAATCGCTCTTGCGGACACAGATCCGAAGGGCAGATACCAGATTTCCGGTGACGAAGTGAGGGCTACATACGGCCACACAATCAAACTGAAACTCAAATTGGATACAGACAACATACCCGATACGCTGTACTACCCCACAACAGAGGATGAAGCGGACATTATTCTCGAGGCGGGACTCATGCCTTCGGACAGATCTATGGTGCACCTTTCACTTACATACGACGATGCATTCGCCGCAGGTTCGGTACGTACCGAGAACCCGATTATCCTTGCAATCGACACAAACGCATGTTTCGACGAAGGATACGACATCGGAAGGGCAGCCAAGACGGTGTTCCTGTGCAAACAGGTCCCCGCAGACTGCATGAGAATCATTTATGAAGAGGAGCTGGAGTAAATGCCTGATACGCTCACACCCGAAGAGGCCCGTGCAAAATTCGGACCCATGTTCTGTAAAGGACTCTATACAATCGTCGATGAGAAAAACGGTGTTGCGAAAGTCATCGAGACATGTTCGGCAAGAGGCCCGGTTGAGTGGGATGTTGTCAACAGAAAGCGTACCGGAGGAGTCATCACGGACATCGCTCTCGACGGTCACACCGTTATCATGGATACGGTTGTGGGGAAGAAAGAACTGAAATTCGGCCCCGCATCTGCAGATATCGGAGGACAGGGAATCGAATCCCTCGAAGTAAAAGGAGACGAAGTCCACACAGTCTGGAGAGGAATTGCCGGAGCCGGTGTCGGAGTAGGCGCATGTCTTCCCCAGGCCGACGGTGTCATCAAAACAATCTATCCCGACGATTTCAAAATGGGCGGAGCGTACATTGCATCCACAGAAATCGTTACTCCCAAGATGGTCAGAGTAATCATCGGAGTCGACGATACGGACACACCTCAGAAAGGAGCGTCATGGGTTGCATCCATGAAGATGGGAATGTCCTGTCCCCACGGTAAGTTCCTTGAGCACAAGATCATTCAGCTCAACCCGAAAGCACCGAACAAGACGACAAACTGCTGTTCTACCGCAATTTCATTCGCCGTTCTGCCTTCCGAAGTGGATAAATTGGTTCAGTACTGCAAAGAATTCATCGCCAAAGAATCCTACTCGAATGATACGGTCATGACCGTTTTCAAAGGTCTGAAACAGCCGAAAGCTCTCGTGGACTGGAGTTGGAATGCAAAATCCATTCTGTATACTTCCGAGGAAGCCGTTAAGGTCGCCGAAGAGAACGATGTAGAAATCCACTACATTACAGGAAAGAAAGGTGTAATCGGTGCCGTCGCAGCCATCGGCTGTTTCGATCTCGGCATCAAATCTGCCGGTGTTCCGGAGGATTTCGAATAATGGGAATTACCGATCTCGTCTCCGTCACAACATATGACTTCTATGAGACCAAGTTGGAAAAAGAGGTCATCAGAGGGCAGATGCCCAGGCATGTGGCAATTATAATGGACGGGAACCGCAGGTACGCCAAGGAAGTTCTCAGAACGGAAGATACCAACGAAGGTCACAGATTGGGAAAGGACAAGGTCGAAGAGGTGCTGAACTGGTGCCTCAGGCTGAATATACGTGTCCTTACCATCTATGCCCTTTCCACGGAGAATTTTTCAAGAGAAGATTCCGAGGTCGATTACCTCATACAGCTGCTGATCGACACGATGTACGAACTCGCCGACGACGAACGTGTTCATAAGTACAGGATTCGCGTAAGAATGATCGGCGACCGTGAGTTGGCACCCGAAAAACTTATGGAAGCGGTCAGGTGCGTGGAGGAACGCACGAAAGACTACAACAATTATCGTTTCAACATAGCCGTTGCATATGGCGGAAGGCAGGAAATCGTCAGTGCGGTAAAGGAAGTCGCACGTAAGGTGAAGGAAGGCACGATGGACATTTCGGAGATAGACGAGGACAGTATTTCCGGTCATCTCTACACTTCCGAAGATCCCGATCCCGATCTTGTTCTGAGAACATCGGGAGAACTGAGGCTGTCTAACTTCCTTATCTGGCAGCTTGCCTATTCGGAATTATATTTCACGGATGTATACTGGCCCGGTTTCAGGTACATAGATTTCCTGAGGGCGATAAGATCGTACCAACAGCGTAACAGACGCTTCGGTACATGAGTAAAAGGAGGAAAAGACATGGGAGACGACATTATATTCTTACACGCACCGAGCGTGTATGATTTCAGAAAGAAACCGATATTCTATGGGCCTGTGAGCGACGTGGTACCGTCATCGCCGGTGTTCGAGATGTATCCGATCGGATTCATGACCATGTCATCGCATCTCGAAGCGGCCGGATTCAAGACGAGAATCGTCAACATCGCGGTTCAGATGCTTCAGAGTAAGAATTTCGACGTGGAAAAACGTATCAAATCGCTTCACGCGAAAGTTTACGCCATAGATCTGCATTGGATGCCCCACTGCCACGGTGCCGTGGAATTGGCCAAGATTGTCAAGAAATACCATCCCGACGCAATAGTCGAGTTCGGAGGATTTTCCTCGTCGTATTTCTGCGAGGAACTGTTGGCGATGCCGTGGATCGATATGGTCATGCGCGGAGATTCCACCGAAATTCCCCACGTAAAGATGATGCAGGCCATCGAGAAAGGTGCAACGGATTTCTCCGACATACCGAATCTTGCGTGGAAGGATAAGGAAGGAAAGCCCCACTACAATGAAGTTTCATTCGTTCCCGACGACATCGATTGGGTAAAATTCGATTACGGAACGATGATTAAGAATACCATAAGGCACATGGACATCAAGGGCGCACTTCCCTGGCTGGGTTGGGACAAACTTCCGATGCTTTCGGTGTTCACGGTAAGGGGATGTTCTCTGAACTGTGCCGAGTGTGGAGGTTCCCACGAAGCGAACAAGAGGCTCTTATGCAGAGGAAAAGCCGCATTCAGGAGTCCGGAGAAACTTGCCGAAGATATTGCATCCGTCAGTGAGTATCTCAAAACACCTATCTTCATCATCGGTGACCCGAGACAGGGAGGAAAGGATTACGCAGAACGTCTGTTCAAAGGAATCCATGATTCCGGTGTCGACAATCACATTGCATTCGAACTGTTCCTCCCTGCCGGAGAGGAATTCTTCAATATGGTGAATCATAACGTCGGAGAATATTCTATGGAATTTTCACCGGATTCGCATGATGAAGTGGTAAGATTGGCTATGGGTAAGGGTTACGACAACCATTCCATCGAGAAAACAATCTCATCGTCATTCGCCAACGGATGTGTCCGTTTTGATCTGTTCTACATGACAGGACTTCCCTCTCAGACAAGGGAATCCGCTCTGGACAGCGTCAGGGCATCCAAGGGTCTTTGGGATCTTGTCAAAAAGGACGACGGTCTTTTCATCTACAACGCACCGTTCGCACCGTTCGTGGATCCCGGAAGCAGAGCATTCGAAGATCCTGACAAATGGGGATACAGGTTCTTCGCAAGGACATTGGAAGAGCACAGGAAGATTTCCGAGAATCCCTCATGGAAGTTGGTGCTTTCATACGAAACGAAATGGATGAACAGGGATCAGATTGCCGAGACATCCTACGACTGCGCCAACGAACTTGCCAAGATGGAGTTCGAAGCCGGCCGTATTTCCGAAGAGATGTATGAATCCCGTGTGGAAAGAACGGAATACGCACGTGACGTCATGAGAAGAATCGATCAGTTCATGCTCATCAAAGACGAGGCTGAACGCAACGAGAAACTTTGGAGTATCAAGAGGGAAGGAGAAGAACTCATGAACTCAACGATCAACAACAAGAAAGATCTCGATTGGAACACCGGATCGATTTGGGCCAACGGGCCGCGTGTGGTGAAAGGTCTTGTGAAATCATACCTGCCTCTCAACAGAGGAAAGAGGCGTATGACTCAACAGTGATCCTTTCCGTATTCACATATATCTATATTATAAGAAAAAGAAGGGAGGAAGGATTCAGTCCTTCTTCCCCATTTCTTTTGATTTGTTTGCACTTGCCGCAACGGCATTGATGATTGCAGATCTGAGATTGCATTCCTCGAGAACCTTCACGCCTTCAATCGTCGTTCCTCCGGGCGAACAGACGCTGTCTTTGAGTTCGTCGGGATGACGTCCTGTCTCAAGATATGTCTTTGCGGAACCGAGCATAGTCTGTGCTGCGAGTTTCAGTGACAATTCCCTGGGGAGTCCCATCAGCACTCCTCCGTCTGCGAGTGCATCCAAGACCATGAACATGTATGCGGGGGAACTTCCGCTCAGTCCCGTAACGGCGTCGATTTTGTCTTCGGAGATTTCGAATGACATCCCGAAGGAGTCGAGAATTTTCTTAACATATTTTCCGTCTTCCTCAGTTGCTTTGGATCCTAAAGTGAAACTCGAAGCTCCTTCGAGAACTAAGCTGCAGACATTAGGCATAACACGTATCACTCTGCTGTCTGGCACATACTTTTCAAGGGTACCGATTGACACCCCTGCGGCCACACTTATGATTAGTTTTTTCGCAGAATTGACTGCGATATTCGTAGTGAGGATATCCTTAATCTGATTCGGCTTCACAGCAACGATCAATGTGTCTGTCTGCTCAATAACATCCTTCGGACTGAGGTAGCAGACGATGCCCGTATCTCTCCCGATTCTCTCTTTGGTTGACTCCGATCTGCAGCAGGCTATGACTTCGTCTTTGGAGAACAGACCTTTCCTGATGATTCCTCCGATCATCGCGGTAGCCATCTTACCCGCACCGATGAAACCGATTTTAGCAGTCATTCTATCGTGTGCCAATCCGCGTTGTTGTTATTTATCGTTGCTGTTTCCTAAGGTAAAATCAAGCTGATTTCCCTAGAATAATATACGTACGCGTAAGAGGGTTTTAATAGGCATAAGGCCTCCCAGACGACCAATGTCACTAGTTGTGAATTATCTACCGTGGTTGGTCCTGGCGATTCTGTCGTTCGGATTCGCACCACTGGCATGGTTCGTTTCGAGGTTCATTAGGCCTAGGAAGAAGACTGCGTGGCAGGATAAGACCTATGAATGCGGTTCCGAGCCTATCGGTCAGGCCCGTGTTCAGTTCAGGTTCCAGTATTATTCGTTCGGTATCATCTTCGTCGTTTTCGACCTGGTTGCTACCTTCCTAATGATTTGGTCCGTGGCTTTCTCGAGTCTAACAGACACCGGAAAGTTCTGGGTTATCCTGTTCCTCGGTATGCTTCTCTTAGGAGTGGCGTATGCTCTCAAAAAGGAGGAAACCATATGGATATGAGCCTTTACCCGCATGCCGTTGCAATGAGCGCAGATGAGTTCATGACCTGGTCATCGGTTATGATCAACGAAATGTTGAGCGCCGGTACCAAGAGGACCATCGATAAACTGACCGGTCCCGTTTGGGCGTGGGCAATGAGGAACTCTATGCACCCTCTGCACTTCGGATTGGCTTGCTGTGCTATCGAAATGGCGGCAGCATCCGCACCGAAATACGATGCAGAGCGTGTCGGTATGATTTACCGTTCTTCCCCGAGGCAGACGGACATCCTGCTTATCAACGGATGGATTTCCAAGAAACTCCGTCCGGACATCAGGCGTCTGTATGAGGCAATTCCCGCACCTAAGTGGGTTGTCGCTATGGGAGAATGTGCAATCTCCGGAGGCCCCTGGTATGACTCGTACAACATCGTACAGGGTCTCGACCAGATCGTTCCCGTCGATGTATACATCCCCGGATGTCCGATCAAACCCGATGCGATGATCGACGGATTCATGCTGCTGCAGAAGAAGATTGATGCCTACTTCAAGAGAGGCGCATTCCTGGTGGATGATTGATCATGGATTCAGAAGCAGGTTACAATGAGACAATCGCAATGATTAAGGACAAATTCGGAGACAAAGTCGTCTTCAAAGAGCCCACAAAGAAGAATGTCAAAGCGATTAACGAGAAGAGGAGGATTTACATGTCCACCGACAGAGACACCGTTTACGATCTCTGTGTTCTTCTCCACGACAGTCTCAACTACGAACAGGCAACCAGCGTCTGTGCTGTCGATTACATCGACACAGTCCAGGTCGTCTACCACATTACGAACTACCTCACGGGCGTTATGGTCGAGATTACAGTGGATCTCCCCGACGGAGACCTTCACATCCCGTCCGTTGCACTCATTTGGGAAGGAGCAAACTTCCACGAGAGGGAGACCTACGAACTCTTCGGAGTCATTTTCGACGGTCACCCCAAGCTCGAGAGATTACTCACACCCACTTCCTACGAATTCTATCCGTTCAGGAAGTCATACAAACTGAGGGGGCAGGAGTAAAATGGCCGAGAAAGATTATGAGAATCACATGGATACGGACAAGATGTGGATCACAATGGGTCCGCAGCACCCGTTCTCCCACGGACTATGGACACTCAGGATCAAAGCTGACGGAGAAATAGTCACAGATGCTGAGCCAGAAATCGGATATCTGCATCGCGGATGGGAGAAGGAATGTGAGAACAGGACATACGCCAAGATCATTCCTATGGCAGACCGTCTCTGTTATTCTGCATCCATGACATGGTCGCACGTTTACTGTAAAGTCGTCGAAGAAGCACTCGACATCGAGGTCCCCGAGAGGGCACAGTACCTCCGTGTCATCGCAGATGAAATCTGCCGTATTCAGTCACACCTGATGTGGCTCGCGGCAGTCGGTACCGATCTCGGTAACCTGACAGTGTTCCTTTGGGCACTCAGGGAGAGGGAATTCTTCCTTGATCTCAACGTCAGGCTCTGCGGTCAGAGGCTTACCACCAACTACCCCCGTATCGGCGGTGTAAGGAACGATATGCCTTACTACTTTGAGAGGGACTGTATGAGGTGTGTCGAGAGGTTCGAGGAAGTCGGTCTTCCCGAGATCCTCAAGCTTTCAACAGACTCGTCGCCTTTCGTCGGACGTATGAAAGGTATCGGATACATCACGGCAAAAGATGCAGCCAACTGGGGTCTCACCGGTCCCGCAATGAGAGGCTGCGGTGTCGATTACGATGTCCGCAGGGACGACCCGTATGATGCATACGGCGAACTCGAGTTCGAAGTCCCCGTGCTCAACAAGAACAGCACGAAAGGAGGAGATGCGTACGACAGGTTCCTCGTAAGGATTGAGGAGATGTATCAGTCGTGTGAGATGATCAGACAGTCGTTCAAGAAGCTCCAGAGTCTCCCCAGAGAGGCTCCGTCACGTGTCAAGGTGCCCAGATGTGTTCCCGCAGGAACACACGTCGCAAAGATCGAAGATCCCCGCGGAGAGAGTATCATGTACCTCGTCTCCGACGGAACCGAGAAGCCCTACAGGCTCAAGGTCCGCAGTCCGATCTTCGTCAACGTTTCGGCATCCAAGCACATGGTACAGGGCGTCAGGATTGCGGATATTCCGTCAATCATGGCTATGATCGATATGTGTCTCGGAGAGACGGACAGGTGATTTGATGGCATACAGCAGCATTTTGGAATGGATTGTCTACAATGATCCTCTCAAGAACGTGCACTATCCCTTCGGCGATGTGTACAACCTGCCGTACGACATCGGCTACAAACTGAGCCAGGTTATTCTGGGTCTCATCGCGTGGCTGATCAACCTGATCATACCCGGCAACTGCGTGTCGCAGTTCCTCGTCGATGACGGAATGATGAACGGACTGACATTGGTCCTTATGGCCGTTGTCATCTTTGCAATCGGTTTCATCATCAACCTAACTATGATCTGGGAAGAGCGTAAGATTCTCGGAAGGGTCATGGACAGGCGTGCAACACGTATCGGACCTCTCGGATACTTCCAGTGTGTCGCAGACGGTCTTAAGACATTTATGAAGGAGAACATCGCACCTAAAGCCGTTGATAAGAAGATTTACTGGTGGGGAGTTACGCTCGTAATCGGTACATCCGTTCTTCTGGCATGTATGGTGCCTCTCTCCGAAAGGTGGTTCATCGCAGATTATAAAGTGGGTCTCCTGATCCTCTTCGGTATCTTCGCATTGGCGCCTTTCCTCATCCTGTGTGCAGGATGGTCACAGAACAACAAGTACTCCCTTATCGGAGGTATGAGGGCTGCAGAGCTTATGATTTCATACGAAGTCCCGATGCTCATTATCCTTGCCTCGTCATGTCTCCTTGCGGGAAGCTACGGAATCAACGATATTATCAGCTACCAGAACGACCACATGTGGTTCATCGTTCCTGAGATCATCGGTTTCTTCACCTTCTTCATCTGCGCTATCGCAGAGTCGGAGCGTGTTCCGTTCGATCTGTCGGAAGCAGAGGCTGAGCTTGTCGAAGGATGGCAGACAGAGTACGCCGGTATGAAATGGGGTCTCATCATGTTGGGAGACTACTTCAGAGGCTACGCAGCATGTGCATTCATCGTTATCCTCTTCCTCGGCGGATGGGCCTGTCCCACACTTCCCACAGACTGGTGGGGTGCTGAGATTATGTTCGTCCTCAAGGTCTGTTTCGTCTTCGCATTCTTCGCAATCGCAAGAGGTGCGATGCCCCGTGTCAGGACAGATCAGATTGTCAACCTCGGTTGGAGAATCCTCATGCCTCTGGCAGTCATCAACCTGGCAGTTGTTATCGTGATTAAGATGGCGGGGTGGATGTAATGCCGATGAAAATGTTGGATAAATATGCAAACAAGAAGTTCAAGGGCGAAGGAATCATCGTTCCGATGGTTGCATCCATCAGGAGGATGTTCAAATCCACGATCAGAAGACCCGTCACCATCATGTATCCTTATGAAAAGGAATGGGTGCCGGACAACTACCGCGGACGTCCTGGACTTGTCTTTGACAAATGTCTCGGATGCGGAATATGTGTAAGGGCATGTCCGACCACATGTATCGAGCTCGTTGAAGTTCCCGATGATGAGGGCAACCCCGTCAAGAGGCCTCAGGTCAACGTCGGAAGATGCATGATGTGCGGATACTGCGCAGAATACTGTCCTGTCAACGCCATGACGACGACAACCGATTACGAACTGGCGGAGTTCACAAGGATGGATCTCATCTACGACCCCAGGAGGCTTGCCTTCGAAGGTACAAACGAAATGATGGAAGTCCACCTCGAAGAACACCTTCTGTCCAACCTTGAAAAGGGTGTGACCGATAAGCCCACAGCCTTCTACGAGACCGACAGGCCCGTACTGGAAGGTTCGAAGTGTATCAGCTGTCAGAAATGTGCAAAAGTCTGTCCTGTCAACGCCATTGAGATGGAAGTTGTCGGAAAGAACGACAAAGGCAGAGACATAAAGCACCCGAAAGTCGACAATTCGAAATGCATTGCATGTGAGAATTGTGTAGTCGCATGCCCGAAACAGGCATTGAAGATTGAGGAGGTGCTGTGATGGTCACAGCAAATGACATCATAGACGGAGTCTGGAACGGACTCGTCAATACATGGACATGGATCAACGCAAACTGGGATGCAGTCGCATTCCTCGTATTGGCCGCATTGGCAATACTTGCCGCAGTCCACGTCGTAACATCGAAAGAAATCATGCACAGCGCGTTCTACCTGGCATTTGTGTTTGTCTGTGTAGCGGCAACGTACTACTTCCTGAATGCAGAATTCATTGGAGCCGTACAGGTGGTCGTCTACGTCGGAGCAATCACAATCCTTTATGCATTCAGTATAATGCTTACCAGGAGAACAATCAAGGGAGAGGATTCCGATGAGTAAGAAGGCAGTACTAGGCGGTGTTTTCGCAGTTGCGATGGCCGTAATCATCATTGCAGGTGTGCTGTCGGTCGACTGGGGATTCGAAAAGAACGAAGAACCCGCAAGCGTACCGTTTGCACCCGACGACACAGGAAAAGTGCCTACCGACAGTATCAACTACGTCCTCTTTGAGGAATGGGGTCCGATTATGTTGGTCCTCGGTGCAGTCATGTTCGGAGCAATCATCGCGGGAGTCACACTGTCTAAAGAAGATGACGACGCTGAAGAGGAGGCGAAAGAATGATTCCGATGGAATTCTTCCTTATATTCGCAGGAATACTCTTCTGTCTCGGCCTCTACGGTATGATGACAACCGACAGAGCACTCGTCGCACTGATGAGTGTCGAACTGATGCTCAACGCAGCGAACATCAACTTCATCACATTCGCGGCATATCACATCGGCGGCGATGCAACAATCGGTAACGTCTTCGTGATTATGTCGATAGCAATAGCGGCAGCTGAGGTTGCAGTCGGTATCGCACTGATCCTCAACGCTTACAAGACAAGAGGTTCGTCCAGCACGGATGACCTCACAACTATGAGGTGGTAAACATGATAATGGATTATGCATGGCTCATTCCCTGCCTTCCGATCCTGTGCTTCGTCATAGTCGGACTCTTCGGCTGGAAAATGCGCGAGGGCGGAGGTTATGTGGCCATCCTCGGTGCAGCGGCAGCATGCGTGCTGTCAATACTTGTTGCCTATGAATTCATCACAGGCGACTACAGCAGTTACACATATGACATGAAATGGCTGCTCATCGGAGACTTCCAGATTAACTTCGGAGTCTACATCGACGGTCTGACATGCATCATGATGCTATTCTCGTCATTCATTTCGACGATGATCTTCGTGTATTCAATCGGATACATGGACGACCAGGGCGCAAAGAAGACGAGGTACTACGGTGAGATTTCACTCTTCCTTACAGGAATGCTCGGTCTCATCGTTTCGAGCAACTTCCTCCAGATGTTCATCTTCTGGGAGATCATGGGACTTTGTTCCTACCTCCTGATCGGATTCTGGAGCTTCGACCACCCCGAAGCGAAAGAGAAATCATCCGCGGCAAAGAAAGCTTTCCTTGTCACACGTGCCGGTGATGTCTCGCTTATGGGCGGATTGTTCATCCTGCTCTATCTCTTCGGTTCACTGGATTATGTGACAATCTTCAATGCCACAGGCATTGAGGCAGTTGCGGCAGACAACTCCGTTCTCCTCACACTCGCAGGCCTTCTGGTCTTCGGCGGTGTAATCGGTAAGAGCGCACAGTTCCCTCTCCACGACTGGCTTCCGGATGCGATGGCAGGTCCTACGACCGTATCCGCACTTATCCACGCAGCTACAATGGTCAAAGCCGGTGTCTACCTCACAGCAAGGGCAATGCCTCTCTACGTGTTCAACGCAGAGTACGGACAGAATGTGCTCCTGTTCATCGGTTTCATCGGCGGATTCACAGCGATTTTCGCTGCATCAATGGCACTCAACAACTTTAACATTAAGAAAGTGCTCGCATACTCGACACTCTCGCAGCTCGGTTACATGATCCTCGCTCTCGGAGCGGGCGGATGGCTTATGGCGGAAGGATATTCCACCGGCGACCACCACCTCATCGCACTCGGAGCACTCGGTTTCCTTGCAGGTGTCTTCCATATGCTGAACCACGCGTTCTTCAAAGGTCTGTTATTCCTTTGTTCGGGATCGGTTATTCACTGTACCGGAACCGAGGATATGCGCCTCATGGGCGGACTGAGAAAGAAGATCCCGATTACGGCATACACAATGCTTTGCGGATGTATCTCGATTGCTGGAGTTCCTATCTTCAGCGGATTCTGGTCAAAGGATATGGTCCTCGAAGCGGCAATGAACGCAGGTTCGAACGGTCAGACATTCTTCGTCGTGCTCTTTGCACTCGGAATAGTCACAGCCTTCATGACAGCGTTCTACATGTTCCGTATGTGGTTCATGACATTCACCGGCGCACCCGGAAAGAATGCCGAGCACTGCCACCACGAATCCAAGATTATGGTGGCACCTCTCGTCGTACTCGCAGTGTTCGCACTGTTCTCGGGACTTCTCGTCTTCGCAGGACTCGGTTCACTTGTCGAGAACGCACTTAATTCAATGGGATTCATCGGAATCGAGTTGGAATCCGGTACGGAGATCGCCGAGACGATCTTCAAGAATGTATGGACATACGTATCGATCGCTCTCGCGGTAATCGGTATCGCTATCGCCTACTTCATGTACGCGAAGAAAGCAATCAACCCCGGTATCTTCAACAAGAACGGAGAGTCTGCACTCTACAAGCTCCTCACAAGGAGGTACTTCTTCCCCGAGCTCTACAACCAGATCTCATGGAAACTCGGTGCAGGCATTGCAAAGATTGTCGATGCATTCGACAGGAACATAATCGATGGTACTGTCAACGGTCTCTCCAACGCCGTCATCGGAAGCGGAGATGTCGTCAGCAGGATGGAAACAGGTCACGTCCGTGATTACGCAACAGTCGTTGTCGCAGGCGTAGTGGTCCTGATTCTTGTGTTCGCCATTGTGTTCGCAGGAGGTTTGTAAGATGGACATGTTGTTATTCCTGCTCGCAATTCCCTTCATCGGAGCCATTCTGACTCTCATGATGGGCAATGAGAGGGCAAAATACGCAAAATTCGTCGCATTGGTCTTCTCTGCGGCGACATTAGTCGTTGCAGTCGCACTCCTGTTCATGCAGGACGACTTCAGCACAATGGGCATTAACGAATTATGGATCAAGACAGACTTCTTCCAGTTCAACTTCAAACTGGCGATTGACGGTCTCAGTATCCTGATGGTGTTCCTCACCGCGCTATTGGTGTTCGTTGTCTGTCTGTTCTCATATGAGGAAAGCGACAGGCCGAACTACTACCACACACTGCTCCTTCTGATGGAGCTCGGTCTCATGGGGGTCTATCTCGCAGCCGACTACTTCCTGTTCTACATCATGTGGGAAGTTACGCTGATCCCGATGTTCTTCATGATCTCCTGGTACGGAGGACCCCGCAGGCACTACTCTGCGATCAAGTTCTTCATCTACACGCACGTGGCATCGCTCGTGATGCTGCTCGGTATCTTCATCATGGTCTTCACAGCCGGAGGCAACTTCGACTTTGATGCTGTGACAGCATACATGAGCACCAACACCGACAAATGGTTCCAGACCGCTGTCTTCGGACTGCTGTTCTTCGGATTCATTGTCAAAATGCCTATCGTTCCGTTCCACACATGGCTTCCCGACGCACACGTCGAAGCACCTACCGGAGGTTCAGTCCTTCTGGCCGGTGTGATGCTTAAGATGGGTTCCTACGGTATCATCAGGGTCTGTCTTGAGAACTTCACGATCGGTGCGGTCGAATGGCAGTGGGTAATGATCATTCTCGGTATCGTCTCGATGATTTACGGTGCATACGCCTGTATCGGACAGACAGATCTCAAGAAAATGGTCGCATACTCATCCATCAGCCACATGGGAATGGTTTTGCTCGGTATCGGATGTCTCTCAGACATCGGAATCGAATTCGCAATCTTCCAGATGTTCGCACACGGACTTATCACCGCCGTCCTCTTCATGGTCTGCGGTCTTGCCGGTCACAACATCGGTACAAGAGAAATCCCTCTCCTCGGAGGTATGGCCGCAAAGCTGCCGAAATGGGCATTCTTCATGATGTTCGGTTTCATGGCTTCACTCGGTCTCCCCGGTCTTGTGGGATTCGTCGCGGAATTCGGTATCCTCTATGCGTTCTGGGATTTCATCGCAAACACAGACTACATGTGGATGATTGTCTTCGGTATGCTCTCAATGATGCTCACCGCAGGTTACTACCTTTGGGCAATGCAGAGAACGCTCTTCGGCAACCTCACACTCAAGCTCGATTTCGAGCACGGTGTACACGGCGGACCGATTCACGATATCAGCAAATACGAATTCGTTGCAATGGCAATCATGGTCATCATGATCGCATTCTTCGGTATCATGCCCGACTATGCATCAAGTTTCATTGAGACTTACTCCTCAATGTTCACAGGGGTGTTCTGATGGACGTATCTTTCCTGACTAACATATTCAAAGATGTGCTTCCGATTGCACCTGAGATCATCATCCTCGTCGGCGCATTGATCATACCTTTGTTCTACTACCTCACAAAAGACGGCAAATGGTGCGCACTCATCGCCGAGATAGCAATTATCCTGGCGGCGGCAATCGCAGCAATCGCACTTATGGAAACAAGCATCCAGGGCGTGTACATGGACCTCTTCTCGCTGGATTCGTTCTCGGCGTTGATGATGCTCCTGTTCTTCGCAGTGGTCGGACTTACAATACTGATCTCGCCTCAGTCCGCTGAGACGACGAAACGCTCCGCAGCCGAGTACTACTCGCTGCTCCTCGTGGCTCTTGCGGGCATGCTCTTCGTGGCAAGCTCCAACAACCTCCTGTGCATCTTCGTCGGTGTCGAGACTGTCAGTATCTCCTCATATGCACTCGCTGCAATGAAGAAGAACGACCCCAGGGCTGCAGAAGCAGGTGTTAAGTACCTAATTATCGGAGGTCTCTCCTCAGGACTTACACTCTACGGTATATCCATGATCTACGGTCTTACCGGTACCATCAATCTCGCAGAGATCGGTGTCTACATCAGCGGTATGACTCAGTGGAACTATCCCTTCCTGATCGGTCTCGTTGCGATGATTGCAGGTTACGGATTCAAGATTGCAGCAGTTCCGTTCCACATGTGGGCACCCGACGTGTACGAGGGAGCATCCACTCCTGTCTCGACATTCCTGGCAACAGGTTCGAAGAAGATGGGATTCGTTGTGCTCTTCAAGATCTTCCTCATTCTGTTCGTTGTTGCAAACGCAACAAAGTTTGGAACTCAGGAGATGCAGTACATCTTCGCATTCATCGCGGCAATCACGATGACTGTCGGTAATATCGTAGCCATCTCACAGGACAACATCAAGAGAATGCTCGCATACTCGAGTATCGCCCAGGCTGGTTACATCCTGATCGCTCTCGCCGTCATGAGTCAGTACGCACTCACAGGTGGTCTGTTCCACATGTTCACACACGTGTTCATGAAGGGAGGAGCTTTCATCATCGTAGCTGCACTGATTACCGCAGGTGTCGGAGAGAAGATCTCCGATTACAAGGGACTTGCAAAGAGAGCACCGTTGGTATCGGCATGTATGCTGATCTTCCTGTTCTCACTCGCAGGTATTCCTCCGCTCGCAGGTTTCACATCGAAGTTCGTTCTCTTCTCGAGTGCAATCTTCGTTGACGGTGCAGTTGTCACACAGTGGCTCTGGCTCGGTCTCATTGCTATCCTGAACTCCGCTATCTCGCTGTACTACTACGCAAGGGTCGTCAAGGCCATGTATGTGGATGCAGGAGAGAGCACTGAGAAGATCAAGATCAAGAGCACACACATGATCGCTATGTTGATCTGTGTTGCATTCGTGATCTACCTCGGTATCTTCCCGACAGCAATGATTGATGCCTGCAGCACTGCGGCTTCCGCACTGCTCGGACTCTGAAGGGTATAAACATCGGGCCGGAAACGGCCCGATACCCAAACCTTTTCTTTTATTATATTTTCAAAACAGCCAGTTATCGATAATTGATACGGTGTCCCTGAACCCGTACGGGTTCGGTTCGGAAAAGAATTTAAGTACATTATAACTATCCTCGCTTGATGGAGCCAGCCTGGTATGATACAATATCCAAAGAGCTCGTGATGGTTGAGGACGAGATTCATTCGGTAATCCGTTCGGACAACAGCGAACTCAATGAGATGTGCCTTTATACGGTCAATTCAGGCGGTAAGAGGATAAGGCCCGCAATGTGCATTCTGGCATACTTAGCATGCGGCGGAAAGAAAGTATCCGAAGCCGTATCCCTAGGTTCTGCGTACGAGATTGTTCACACAGCATCGCTGATTCACGACGATATCAACGATAAGAGTGAGATCAGGCGCGGAAGGAGGACCCTGCACAAGGAGTTCTCCGTTAGTAAGGCAATCGTTGCCGGAGATTACATGATGGCAAAAGGATTCCAGGCATTGGGTGCCACAAGCAATGACATCGTCGATGTTATCGTGGATGCGGCATCGAGTATGAGTGAGGGAGAATTCGTACAGAAGGACTTCGAGCACATAACAAAGGTTACCGAAGCCGACTACTACGAAATCATCAACGGAAAGACTTCAAAACTTATCGAAGCAAGTGCAAAATCCGGAGCTCATCTTGCAGGTGCCGACAGAGATATGATAGAAGCAATAGGCGATTACGCACACGGAATCGGTATGGCATTCCAGATAATCGATGATACATTGGATGTCATCGGAAATGTTAACAATACCGGAAAGAAAGTGGGACTCGACATCATCGAAGGAAAACCCACACTTCCTACGATATTGGCTATGGAAGATCCTCAGTATGGAAAGAGGGTTGCCGAAGTGTTCACACAGATTGAGCCTTCGGAAAAAGATGTAGCAGAGGCATTGGAACTGATTAAGAAGACAACCGCTATTGAGAGATGTCTTTCCAAGGCTGAAGAAATCGCGGAAAAAGCGATTGAAAGAATTATGACACTTCCTGAGTCAGTGTACAGAAATTCGTTTGTATCATTGGCCAGGTATGTTGTGGCACGTGACAGGTGATCCGATGGATAAACTTACGACTGATATTCTTGTTGTCGGCTCAGGCCCCGCAGGTTCTACAGTCGCAAGATACGCCGCCGAGAAAGGTATTCAGGTCACATTTATCGAGAGAAGGCCGGAAGTAGGTGTTCCCGTAAGATGCGGAGAATATCTTCCCGCTGTCGAAGAGATAAAGACAATGTTTCCTCTTGCCGATGAGCTCGAAGAGACATTTGCACTTCCCAACGAGATGAAGTTAGCTGAGACAGACAGGATAAGGCTCGTCAACCCTAAGAACAAAGCGACCGACATTCCCATGCTCGGTTATACAATCAACCGTGACGCTTACGATCAGTATCTTGCATCCGAGGCTGAGAAAGCTGGTGCGATACTCATTAAGAACTGTCTTTTCAAAGAAATCAAAGACGGTAAAGCTGTAACAAATCAGGGTGAAATTGAATACAAAGTGATTATCGGTGCCGACGGACCCGGTTCCCGTGTCGCCAAATCATTGGGACTTCAGAAGAACCGCCGCCCGTACCCTGCGGTTACGGCACAGGCGAAGGGAGATTTCGAACCTGTTGTTGTGATGTACTTCGGAGGTATTGCACCGGGAGCATACAGTTGGATTATCCCGAAGAAGGGACAGGCCAACGTAGGTGTGGGATTCTCACCTAAATTCGCCGACGGTACTCTCGGAGAGTATTTTGATATCTTTGTGAAGAAGAATCAGTTTGACATTATCGGTAAGATGGAAGGTAAGTACGTTCCGTCCGAAGGACCTATTCCCAAGACTGTTTCAGGCAACGGAATGGTTGTCGGAGATGCGGCGGGACATGTCATTTCCGTCAACGGAGGAGGTATCCCTCTCGCACGTATTGCGGGACGTATCTGCGGAAATATTGCAGCGGACAACATCCTTTCGGGACGTCCTCTGACCGATTATGAAACAGAATGGCGCAGAGTCATGGAGAAACCTCTCAAGACCGCAGCATTCAACAAGAAACTTGCAGATACATTCGCATTCAGCGGACCCGAATGGATGGTCACAATGTGCATGAGCATTCTCGGTAAGAGGCGCATGAACAATCTAATCAGATGCAAACGTATCTTCCCGTGATTATCTTTTTCTGTGGGATTTCATCTGTGATCCGCAGATCGGACATTCATTCATTTTTTCTTTGTACCATCTTTTGCATCCGATGCACTGATAGTTCCACTTCTCTACTTTCTTTATACCGCCGGTTCCTACGGCTTTGTACTGTATGCCCATTCTGGCACAGACATTTTCTATGGAGAAATCGTCTGAGTATACGATACCGTTGAGGTCGAGCCCGAGCGCGATGACAGTCATATCTACGGGAGACAGTCTTCCCAAGTCTCCGCTTTTTCTTGCCTCTTCTTCCACTTTCTTAAGAGAAGACTGTGTACAGCCCGATGTGCGGAGCATATTGCCCCAGAGATCCAATCTCGGATCTTTGTACTTCCTGAGCTCGTTAATCACGCCGGGAGGGCAGACGCATTCGCCTTTGGGAAGGTTTTCCATAGAGAAGATTGCAGAGCTGTCTAAGACGATAATCATCACTTAGGACAATGGAGATATTGATAATAAATGTGATGCGGGGACAAAGCCCCGCATTAGAAAGAATCAGTTTTTAAGGAACATGTTGGCTGCGCCGCCTGTTGCTGCAAGCACACCGCCGACAATCATAAGCCATGCACCGATACCGGTGTAGTCGAATCCTGTTGTGTCCATTCCGGACATGAGTTTTGCTGTACCCCAGATGACGACGAGAACAATCATCACAAGACCGAGAACGATCGAAGCGATGTTGACGACCTTGGATTCAATCTTGACGTTGAGGACAGGGAGGACGTTGAGAACAGCCACAACGATTGCGAGAATGAATGCAATCAGGGGGCAGTATTTGTAGAATCCGTCCGTGATGTCTCCATTTGAAAGGAAGCCCATTCCAGTGATGTTGTATTTGTAAGTTGTAATTGTGAGCGAGACCGAGAAATCGAACCATACAAGGAATACTGCAATGATTCCCAATACAGCTCCGATCAATGCAATAAGGGAACCGATTGAGAACGGTCCCACTTTAATGTCGTTTGCCATTGTTAACCCTTCTGACCATAGATACTATGTTCGATAATTATTTCGCATGACATCCGTCAGAATACATTCCGCCGAAT
>CAVIAJ010000009.1:0-54249 GCA_963640855.1 Candidatus Methanomethylophilaceae archaeon | reverse complement strand
CAGCCCCAATATTGTCATTGAACTGAAGATATCAGACGATGAGAAACATCTCGAAAACGATGCAAAAGCGGCTCTTCAGCAGATTAAAGACAGGGACTATGCTCACGGTCTCGAAGGAAAAACAATCCTCTACGGAATCGCATTTTCAGGCAAAGAACCGTTCATTATCTCAGAAGAAATCTGAATTGTCAGCCGTATCTGCATCGTTTTGTCGCCCGACTGCGGATTTAGAGAGTAATGCAAAGAGCTCTCTGAGTTGTTTAATTCATGAAGCAACTTCTTATTGGCGCTCATGACTTCATCCCTCGGCATAACTGTCCTTATAATAGTAAATATACTGAATAATCAGTCCCCGAAGCCGTGTTCTTTATATAGGGTTTCATAAATGACATCCGCGGAGTTATAATCTTGGCAGTTTACAAGAATTCGTCCAACAAGATGCCCGCAGGAAGAGATCAGTCAAACGGTCCGAACAATTCGAAGACAGCACAGTCGCCGAATTCACAGAAGGGCAAAGTGAGGACGAAAGAGGCTACCAAGAGGCAGTCTATGCTCAACACCCATAAAATCGCACCCTTCAAGTACGATATGAATGAGATTCTGTCGGGCACTCAGATGGACGAAGCCAAAGCATCCGCATTCCTGGCTACACTTATCGCAAAGGCATCCCGTCTTTCTACCAAAGAAGCGAAGGAGTTCGTAAGGGGTTTCATGGACACCGGCGACCTCACCAAAGAGGAATGCGATAAAATCAACAGACTTATGGACAAATACAGCAAATACCGCTGATTTTCTGTGGATTTAACATCATTTAAACGCCTTTTTCATTATCTGATTATTCTACTATAAAATACCCTATGCTATTTTCAGGGTCATTTTTCGTTTTTTGCAACAACGTTTCATTAATAATTAAATAATGAAATTTAGTTAAAAAATTTATGGTTTCGGATGGCTTAAATGAAACAAAGTTGCATTTTTCACTCAATTACCTATATATATCGAAGAAAGTCTATACCCTCTCGGGATTACAATGGGCTATGAAGAATTATTCCCAACAAACGACATCAAAGGCTGGCACGCAAATGCAGCCAAGAGGTTCGCGAGTCCTTTCGTAGACAACTACCACGACAGAATCGATGTGGATCCTATCATCCTTTCGAACGCTGCCGTGCACTGCGGTTTTACAATCAGGGACTTCTATGAGAAACCCGAACTCGGTATCCACAGCGTCGGATACATCTCTGAGCTTTTCGACCTTCTGCCGGTTACACACTGGTTCTTCTCACTTCCGTGGATCAGAGATCTCGGTATCACACTGGAGTACAAGGACACACTGCCGCCGGTTTCCACAGGACCCATAATAAGCGAGCCTGAGGAAGTCGAGAAACTCGAGCCTATCTCCAAAGAGAAACTCAAGGGCGGAAGCACCGACACGCTGTTCCACAACCTTTACGGCTACGTTCAGCAGAACCTTCCCCACACACTCGTTCCTATTTCCTACGGTTTCGATCTTGCAGGAGCAGGCGCAGAGCTGTGCGGTGTCGAGAACTTCATCATGTGGACATTCACAGAGTCTGACATTGCTCACAAGCTCCAGAGCGTCTACGTAGAGACATCCATCAACGGAGCAGACCTCCTTTCCGATACATACGGAATGGCTATGCTTATCGTCGGATCGGTTCTCGCAAACAACGATATCTTCTCTGATGAGATGGTCGAGGAATTCTCCGCGAAACTCATGCACCACTATGTGGACCAGTGTTTCAGAAGAGGAGCAGGACCTCAGATCTTCTACCACCTGTGCGGTAACCACGAGACCGACTACAAGGTGTTCAAGAAGAACCTCGTATGGTCACCCTTCAACGTTCTGCACATCGGTTACATGGGACAGAAAGAGTTCCCGACAGCAACCCTCAAAGAGGAATTCCAGGATGTTACAACAATCATGGGATCTGTCGATACCAAACTCATGATCCAGGCCAACCCGAAGAAAGTCTACGACAGGGCAAAGGAAACACTCCTTGCCGGACGTGACGCAAAGAAGGGTTACATCCTCGGTACAAGCTGTGAGACGCCTCCGTACACCATCCCCGGACAGCTCCTTGCACTTACAAGGGCAGCCAGAGACTTCGGTACATACGGAACATGGTGAGGTGAGAAAAATGGCTACAATTTCAGCAGCAGTTAAAGAGATCATCGAGAAGAGAGGACTCAAAGAAGAGGACATCATCGGTATCGTCGACGGATGCGGCGACGACAAGATCTTCAACGCAGAGAAGAAAGTCTACCTCGCGAAGAAGGAGATCGGAGAGGCAACAGTCTACGCAATGTTCGATGAGGCAGGCAACGTCAAGACAGCTTACAGCCATAAGATGAAGATCCTCGACATCGTTCTCCCCGGAGAAGAGGATGCAGGATGGGTCTACGTCAAGAACGGTCAGCCCCTCAAGAGCGGACACACCAACCTTACGTACCTCGGTGCAACAAGGTCCGGTCCTTCACTTACAGAGCCCGTATCAGGCCAGTCCTGGTTCGAGGAATACCTCGCAGTCGGTGCACTCACCACAGCAGAAGGTCTCTTCCAGCAGAAGAGAGCATAAGCTCACTCCGCAAAGCCAAAACCATTTTCTATCTTTTCCCAGGGTCTGAGGGGCGGTAAACCGCTCCTCAGACCCAACAATGTTCTCAATCTGATTTATCCGAACGATGTCTCTTATATCGTTGAATATCTATGTGCCCCTGGAGGAATGCAATGTCTGAGAAGATCGGAGAGACGAACGCACTCTGCCCGGTGTGTATGAAAACAATCAACGCAGAGAAGATAGCAGAGGACGACACTGTCTATCTTGTGAAAACATGTCCGGAACACGGATCATGGAAGGTTAAGATTTGGACGGGTGTCGAGCACTACAAGTACCTTTACGACTTCGCCGCCGTTCCGAAAACACCTCTGAAATTCGCAGTACCGGAAATGAAAGACTGTCCTCACGACTGCGGTCTCTGTAACAAACATTTACAGCATTCCTGTCTGAATGTCGTGGAAGTCACCAACCACTGCAACCTGAACTGCCCCATATGTTTCGCAACCGCAAACGGATGCGGTTACGACTACCACCCGGATATGGAAACAATCCGCGGAATGTTCCGGACTGTCGTAGAATATGTGAAGAGTCCCAGGTGCGTACAGCTTTCCGGTGGAGAGCCTACAGTCAGAGATGATCTTCCCGAAATTGTGAAGATGGCCAAAGACATGGGAATCGAGCACATCGAAGTCAACACAAACGCAGTACGTATCGCCAAGGATATCGAATACCTCAAGGCACTGAAAGAAGCAGGTGTCGACGATTTCTATATGCAGTTCGACGGAACGAAAGATGAAATCTACCTTCAGACACGCGGCAAAGCACTGTTCGAACTGAAGGAGAAAGCCATTGCAAACTGTGCGGAAGTAGGCATCGGAATAACATTGGTTGTCACGGTATCTCCGAACATCAACCTCGATCATGTCGGTGAGATTGTCAAATACGCAGCAACCAAAGTTCCGACGGTCAAAGGCGTTCACTTCCAGCCGATTTCGTACTTCGGACGTTATCCCTCCGATCCCGAAAACAAAGACCGTGTCACAATCCCGGAATTGGCGGATGCAATAGAAAAACAGACCAAAGGTATGCTGAAAGCGGATAACTTCATCCCCACATCATGTTCCAACGTTCACTGCGATATGAAATCGCTTTCGGTCGTTCTTCCGGATCACTCACTCTTCCCTCTTACTACAATGGCACTCGGTCCGCCGAAAAAGACAGATGATGTTGCGGACAAAACAAGAACCGAAGTGTCTCAGTTCTGGAGATTCATCGAGAATTCCATGGACGGAGAAGACGAAAACAGAAGCGACGACGGTTCGTGGAGAACATTCGTTTCACGTGCCAAGACCCATTATCTTACGGTTTCGGCTATGGCATTCCAGGATGTCTGGACCGGAGAAACCGAAAGGTGGGAGCGCTGCTGCATCCATGTAGTAACTTTGGACGGAAAACTGATTCCGTTCTGTCTGTTCAACGTCACCAACAACAACGGTGAAACGCTGTACAGGAAGAAAACATTCTGTCAGTGATGTAAATCATGACAGCTGTTCAATAAACAGCTGTCATGAAAAATCACATCATCTTCTGTAATAACCGAAAGAGTTGTGGTAGTTCCCGACGACTCCTCTCATGTAGTTCGACAGGAATTTCTCCTTCTCTTTCGTGTTGACGATGAATCCGTTGATCGGGAATTCCTTATCGCAATGGATGCACCTTACAAATTTGCAGTTCTTGTTCGACTGGGGACAAGCTCTGCAGGCAATGGCCCTTGATTGGAAAAGACTGAACTCTTTTCCGCAGTTGGGACATGTGAACCTATGTGTCGAAGAAAGCAACTGTGGTGTAACACCCGCTCTTGCCATCTCTGGTGTCAAGGTCATAATCTAATCCTCCTGACACACCTTATAGATGAGGCAGTATTTACGTTGAACGGGAAGAGTCCGCAGATATGTCGTGTCAGTACTTTGAAACAATATCGTTTTTGACACACTGGCTCTGAGAATCTTATTTATGCAGTGACAGTAATCTCAGGCACATGGGCGCATGGGAAGCGATGAAGATATTCATAGTCAGACGCAGACTGCTGTCGAATATGATCCCCGATGGCTGTGAGAATCCTCTCGAAGAATGGATGGCTGTCAAGGCACGTATGGCATTCAAAAAGAGTAAGGAACTCCGCGAACGTATAGGGAAAAAATCGCTGGATGAGGTCACAAGAGACGACTTCAATGAGTATCAGTTATTCCGTTTCAGAGAACAGATGAAGTACGTCGAAGCAAATTCGCCGTACTACAGGAACAGGTTCAAAGGCGCAGGTGTCAGACCCGAAGATATCAACACCTGGGACGATCTGGAAAAAGTGCCCTTTACGGAGCCCGCGGACCTTGCGGAGAGTTCGATGTATTTCTATACCGTCTCAAGAACGAAGATGGCTACGGAGTTCACAACAACCGGAACCACGGGACACAGAAAGTTCATCGGTTATACAACAAACGATCTCGTTTCCAAAATCGATATTGTCGCATCCGCACTGAGGAATGTGGGAATGAAACAGGGAGATTCTCTCCACGTAATGTTCCCTCTTGTCGCGGCATGGGATCCGAGCCTGATCATGGTGGGTGCCTGTAAAATTCTCGGTTACGGTTCATCCGTGTGTTCGGATGCGGATGTTAAGAAACAGTATGAAACAATCAAAGAATCAAATTCCACATTCATCATTGGACTGCCGTCGTTCATTTACCGTGTCACAACGCTGATGGGCGAAGGATATGATCTGAAGTCACTGGGTATTAAGAAAATCATCTCCACTTCCGAACCTCTTTCGGAGAGCATGAGGAAAATTCTCGAAGACGCATGGGGATGCAAAGTACTCGACGTGTGGGGAATGACTGAATTCGGATTGGCCTGTGCCGTCGAATGCGACGAACAGAACGGATTGCACACGGACGAAGCGAATCTTCTCTTCGAAGTGATAGATCCGGAGACACTGAAACATGTGCCCGACGGTGTAAAAGGCGAATTGGTCGTAACATCGCTTAATGCCGAAGGTACTGTACTGATAAGATACCGTACACACGATATTGCCGCAATGATCGCCCCTCCCTGCGGATGCGGAACGCACTTCAACAGAAAACTGATGAAACCTTCGGGAAGGATGGACCTCCAGTTCAAGATAGGTATGGGTCACAAAATCTATCCCGTACTGTTCGACGAAGCCGTATTTATCGACAAATCAGTGGTTGATTATCAGGTCACGATAACCAAAGAAGGATTCAGAGATTTACTTACGTTAGATATCGAGACTGCTTCGCCTTCGGATGAACTGTCTGAAAAAATAATCAAAGCCGTAAGCGAAATTATGGAAATTTCCGAAGGAATCGAAGAGGATCTCGTAGTGGCACCGAAAGTCAACTTCGTTGACGTAGGCACAATGCAGTATGCCGTAAAGGCGAAGAAGATAATCGACCGCAGAGAAAACTACGACTGATTCAGATGCCTTTCGCAGCTGCGATGACACTCTTCAGAATGTTGTCGTCGTGACAGTTCTCGATGAAGGTGCCGGTAACGATGATGTCGGCACCTGCTTCCCTTGCAGCAGATGCTTTCTCGGGAGTGTTGATTCCTCCTCCGATGATAAGCGGTACTTCGAGTTCGTTTTTCACGGCGGTAATCATCTCAGGACTTACGGGCACATCGGCACCGCTTCCCGCTTCAAGGTAGACAAGACTCATTCCGAGCATCTGTGCGCCCAATGCCGCACCGATTGCTCCGTCGATGTCGTCTCTCTTGATGAGTTTCGCTTTGCCGACCTCACCGACCTTCATTCCGGGTTCGATGATGATGTATCCCATAGAGATTGATTCGATACCGATCTTTTTGATGATTCTAGAAGCGTATGTCTGAGCACCCATCACCCATTTGACATCGGTCGAGTTAATCATACTCATGAAGTATATTGCATCGCATTTTGTCGAAAGTGCATGCGGACCCGCGGGGAAATAAATGATGGGAAGTCCCGTCGCCTCTTTGATTGCGACTGCGGTGGCATCTACATTCTCGGTTGTGATTCCCGTGGAACCGCCGATCATAATTGCATCCGTGCCTGCGTTTTTGCAGTGCATCGCGATGGTGGCAGCCTCTGCGGGTGTCTGTTTATCGGGGTCGAGAAGGGTCATGTGCATTGTCCCTTTCTTTACGCCTTCCAGTATGAAGTCCTTGACCGTCATCAAATCGCTCCGAGTATGAATGCGACCAATGCCACCAACATTGCGATTTTTGCAAGTTTCTGTGACTTATGTGGGTCGTTGAAAAGGATGAACGCGGCGTATATAAACATTGCATCCGCGAGCAATACCGCGTAATAAAGGTTGCTGAAGTGACCTTCCATGATGGGTAATATGCTCAGACAGGGGCCGATTATGAAGAATGCTGCGGCGATTATTCCCGCATTTTTACGTCCGACAGACATAGGGAGTGTCTTTCTGTCTTTATCGCCGCCCATATCTTCGATATCTTTGACGATTTCTCTTCCGATGTTGACGCATCCCGCCATTACGGCAAGTTCCACACATCTGTCGATGTTGCCGCAGATACTTCCTCCGAGAAGGAAAATCATTCCCGTAAGGACTGCGATTGTAATGTTTCCTATCAACCCTCTCTGTTTGAGAACCATTTCATAGGAAATCATCAGGACAGCGGCGATTATCACGATTGCAATCGAAACCGGATCTCTGAGGAAAACCGACAGAATACAGGCGATAACCATTGCGGATATTCCCGCATACAACGCCTTCCCAGGGCTGAGCCTTCCGGAGGGAATCGGTCTGTCGGGATGTGAGACTTTGTCGGTTTCTCTGTCGATATAGTCGTTGATGGAGTTTCCGCCTGCGATAAAGATGATTACAATCACACACGACAGCAATACATTGACCCAGTGGTCTACAATTCCTGTTCCGGATGCGACGAATGCAGAGGCGGCGATACCGATGATGCCGATGATGCCGTTCCCGAGTCTGAACAGATCGAGATACTCCTTCATGGTTGTCCGATATTATCTGCTGTTATAATTGTTTCCTGAATGTGTGATAGTGTCTGGAGAGCGAACCGTGTACTCTCTGCACGAACATATTCTCAAGTTCCAACGTATCGCTCTGAATCGGATGCGGAAGGACTACGCCTGCGGCCGCTCTGGGTCTGAGTGTTTCCGCGATGGCTTTCATGCCTCTGGCATATATGCTTTCGATATCTTCTCCGCCGGTACAGGTAGACCTTCCGTAGGGAGGATCGCATGCAATTGCGTCAACTTCTCCGAACCTGTCATGTATGTCGGAAATATCGAGAACTTCCTGATCGTAAAGTTCCAGGCCGTAGAAATCCATGTTTTCCTGAGTACCAGCGATCATTTCGGGATCGAAATCGGATGCGATTGCTTTCATTCCCATGAAAGCGGCTTCGATTACGATCCCTCCCGTTCCGCAGAAAGGATCGAGTACTGTGCCGCCTCTTTTCACGCCTGTGAGGTTGATCAGTGCCCTTGCGTATCTCGGGTGTAAGGATATCGGTGAGAAGAACGGTCTTTCTCCGACTTTACGTGTTTCGAGAATATTTCTGTCTATCACTTTTTCGGAAATATAAACGTGAATGCGGTCGCTCATCAGAATGAAGACTTCCTGGTCGGGATTCTTGAGTTTTACGTCATTGTTTTTGGAAAGTGCCTTTCCGAGTTTTCTGATGACATCCTGTGAATCGATGTCTTTCATCATCCCTTCGAATCTTTTACCTCTGACGGCGAATGAGCCTTCAGGTATGCTGAGATTGTCGAATCTCGACAGATCGTCAATATCAAAAGAACCTAAATGACGTCCCATTCTGTGCGTCAGGGAAATACGGTCTGCGATAGGCTGCAGACAATTCTCTTCAAATGTTGCGATGACATAGCCGGGGCCCTGTGTGTCAATTGTGTGATCGGGCGCTTCCGTCTCGACACATTTGAGGGCCTCGGCTGTGCACATCGACTTGTGTTCGCCTGACAGTTCGAAAAGATAAGGGAGCTTCACGCTCTCTCTCATCCTTTCTTAGTCTTTAATACCATCTTCGGTGACCATGAACACTGCCTCTCCTTCCGGAAGGTTGGGTGAGTCGATGAGTCTTGCAACTCTCTTTCCCGCCTTTCCTTTGCGGAGGTAGACACGGAATGTCGCGGTGTGTCCGACGATGTGTCCTCCGATGGGCCTTGTGGGATCTCCGAAGAATGCATCGGGCTTTGCGGCGACCTGGTTTGTGACGACAATTGCAGCGTTGTTGAGTGTTGCGAAGTTGAGCAGGTCGTGCATGTGTCTGTTCAGCACCTGCTGCCTTTCCGCCAATGCGCCTCTTCCGACGTATTCGGCCCTGAAGTGCGATGTAAGGGAATCGACGATCATGAGTCTGATCTTCTTTTCCTCTGCGAGCTGAAGTGCCTTCTCCACGAGAAGAACCTGGTGCTGTGAGTTGAATGCCCTGGCCACATGGATTCTCCTGAGTGTCTCCTGGGGGTCGACACCCAAGTATGTTGCCATCTGAATGATCCTCTCGGGCCTGAACGTGTTCTCGGAATCGATTATCACGACATCGGAATCCAATCCGCCCATCTCTTCGGGGAGAGTTGCGTTCACTGCGAGCTGGAAACAGATCTGTGTTTTGCTGCTTCCGAACTCTCCGAAGAACTCCATTATCGACTGGCTCTCTACGCCTCCGCCGATGAGTTCGTCCAATGCTTTGGAACCTGTCGTCAGTTTGGTTATCTGCTTGCGTCTTTCGAGAATGTCCTCTCCGGTCTCGAATCCGCCGATATCAGCGCATAACTTCGCTCCTTCGATGATGTCCATTGCCTTTTTCTCGCCGATCTCACATTTTTCCGAGAGATCTGCCGGCGATGCTACGGCAATGGCCATGATGTCCGAGTAACCCGCTTCTTGGAGTTTTTCTGCTATGGCTGGTCCTACTCCTGGTATGTCTTCAAGGGTCTTAGTGGCCATTGTTAATCACCGGAACTTATGACATTCAATTGGTATTTAAACAATATCGAGGGGTCGCCGATTGATGATTTCAGTTCGAAAATGAGGTTTTTGTGTTCTTTATTTCAGTGCATCTGTTTTCTTCACAATATTAAGATGATTGTCTGTTTTCATCCGTATCGATGATAAGTACAGTCTGACAATTTGCGCCGAATGTTCTATTTGCCCGTCTAGGGACAAATAAAGGACAAATAAAAAACAGGTTTATATAATCGAATCGTGAAAAATTATTATCAGATTGACATAGCCAGACTAATTTAATTTTTATTTGCCCTATCGAGGGGCAAATAAAGGGCAAATAAAAAATAAGTTTATATGCGGGTCTATGCAATGTTTTGATAAACAAAGGCGTTTGATGTCTGGATATTTCTTAAGGTTGCAGATTGCGTACAACCCATTTGCCCGTTCTTTTACTGCCTTCTCTTGATACAATGTTGTTTTTACGCAGTCTGTCAATATGATTTCTCACAATCTTGATTGAAAGATTCAACATCAGCGAGATTTCACTGACGGTGACGTAAGGTTCGGCAGTTATGATATCGATTATTGCCAAATCATTCTCATCAAGAACATAATCAACATTGTCAGTTTTGAGCGGAAGTTCTTTCTTGGGGCGGAGCGTGACCAGGAGATAATTTGACGTGCATATGAACTCCGGCTCGGGATTGCCGTTTTCTTTGCATGCGGACAAAACTTTTGCAATTCCCTGACCCCAGCCTTCGATATATTTCATTGTGTAGAATGCCTCGGCCAATTTTTTGTTACGTTTGACCGACGGGTGGTAGCCCTTGAGATTCTCCACGGTTATTCCTTCCGGAAGGATGCCCGGAGAATGAATCATAAGTTTGTCTTCATAGATGTATACGGCTATTTCCTGTTGCATACTGTAGTCTTTGTGGACTATAGCATTGACCACAAGTTCTCTGATTGCATCCATCGGATACAGATAATTCATGCCTCTGGCCGCAGTGCCTGTGTCATACCTGTATGTCGGCTGAATGTACTTGTCATTGAGGACACGCATACACGCATCCGGCAGCATAACAAGAGGGACATGATCTAACATATCGTCCCTCATAAGGCATTTTTATTGTCAAAAAGGCCGATTTTCAGGTATGAATTGTATTCGTATTTATCGGGATTCTTACAGAAAGGCAAAGCGGCCGTGAAAGACAGCCTGTCTCCGCACAACAGACCCATACTCTTCAGGGCAGGCATCATGTCATCTTCGGGAACGCTGCCCGGTATGCGTCCGGCTTCTTTACCTTTCTTTATAAAAAATCTGAATGCATCTTCGGAGATGTCTTCGGGATCGACATTACAGGGCCGATCTAACCACTGAAGGCCCGTCTCTTTCAGGAAGATTTTCTTGAGAGGATTTCCTTCCAACTGCTGAGTGGTGTTGCCGACGCGGAAATAATATTTTCCGTCGTAATCAACAGCACTGTCTCCCTGAGGAACATCGATTATGATGCAGTCCCTGCCTTCGATATTTTCAGCGCGGGTTTCGGTGATAAAATCGAATTCATTCTTAATGGAGTCCGATATCACCTTGATGGTACCTTTGATATCTTTAACGCCGATATATTCGCCGTTATCTCTGCGACCGATAATCACGCGGCCGCCCTTGGTATTGTAGAATGCGGCAATAGTTTTGAGATATCTGTTTGCCCAACATTCTTTCCACTCCATATCAAGGTTTTCTATGTCCATCTCATCCCCGTAAGATAATGGCACAGGGCCGATATAATTCTTATTCGGCCGGATTTGCTGCTGTTATTTTCACGGAAAAATATGCGATTTCGGACGTGTTACGTATGCGATAACCGTATCGGAATGTGTCAATGCTGTTCCCGATACGGATTTTTTCTGTAATAATATTTATAAACAGAATCTTAATGTGGGATTCGATGGCAAAAAAAAGGCGTATCATCGAGAAAGAAGCCGAGGAGGAGTATGAGTTTATACCTCCTGAGTTCGATGAGAAAGAATTCATCCTGAAGGATATCTACGGTACAAAGGTTCTTCTGACAGTTGCCGTTCTCTCGATTGTTTTCGGTATTCTCTGTTCATGCGTTCAGAAAGCTTTCTCCGGTTTCGGATTGTACCTCGGATTGGCATTGCTTTTCCTTGCTATGTTCTGTCTGCCTAAGATCCTCGGATTCTTCAAACTCAAATCGGAATATCTTGAGTCGAAGACTATGGTAGGAAACTACATCCTGTTCGTCCTGCTCGGATTGGGCATCTGGATTCTTATGGTCAACGCTCCGTTTGTCTGATTGATTTCGGATTATTCCTGCGGAGATTTTCTTTAACGGAGACTGTATGTTACTGCGGATGCTGTAGCAGTTTTCCTCTGAAGAAAGATATCTGTTTTAGTGAGTTTTTTTTACAGTGAATGATGTCATTATTGAGTATATCAATATGGAATGTCGCTATTTTCTGCGGAACCGACAGATCTTACTTGTCTTTCAGAAAGGCTTACGGCGGACGTTCCCTCCTGATTGAAGTCAATCAGGTTCTTGATTTTGTACAGGCCCAAAACGAGGTTTCCGTAGAAGTCGGAACCGGAAACAGAGAGGAGACGGAATTATCCGACGGAAAAGCCTTCAGAGAAACGTGGATTAATGCCTGTGCCCACAATAATTGGATCGGGCATATCGCGCCGACCGTTCACATATTCGACGACCGCATGGAAGTTATTTCCTGCGGCAGCATCCCGTATTGGCTTTCGATGAAGGATTTCTTCTCAGGCACGAGTCTTCCGGTAAACGATGCGCTGATGGGGTTTTTCGTTCAGACAGGTTTGACTGAACACACAGGACACGGAATTCCCGTGATTACTTCTGCTTACGGAAAGGAAACTTTCGATCTTACCAACGGAACAGTTACAGTTACATTGAGATTCCGCGGATTATGTTTTGCAACATCGAGACATGCAATGGAAGAGCTGTTGACTGACAGGGTGGTGTCCGTTCTCGATGCAATCAAATCCAATCCTTATGCAAAACTTAATGATGTTGCATACATGAGTGGCGTAAGTAGGGCATATGTCGGAAAGGTTGTACTCAAACTGAAAGAGAAGGGCCTGATTGAACGTGTGGGAAATCAGCGTACGGGATATTGGAAAGTACGTCAGTCATGACACACAACAGGAGAACCGAATGAAAACTCAGTTTTCCCATCTGTGCTGGGGATAAAGTAATTCCGAAAGCAGTCCCGCATCCGAGGATTCGAGAGTTTCGTCATGTCCTCTGACTTCCATGGTTTCGGGGTCCAAATCTCTTCCGAGTCCGGATATTGCGGCTTCTTCGTAGAGCATTTCCGCTGCGGTGCAGTGGAGACGTTCTCCGATTACGGTCCATCTTCCGTCCTCGATGAACGGTCTGCCGTAAGGATTGTCTTTCCACCTGATGAAGAACGGTTCGCAGTTCTTCGACCATATCGGGGGTCCGATGCGTTTGCACGTTTTCGACAGTACGTCGCGTTCGAGTTCGAAGATGAACGTAACTTTACCGTCAACCGTATCATGTACCGCTCTGAGAGTGTTGAACGAAAACGAATCAAGCTTCTTGGCAAGAGCATACTGCGATTTCCATATCTGACTGTGAAGATTTTCCACGTTGATATCGGGTGCATTGAATGTAACTGTCACCAATTTCGTTCCGTGGTCCGATGCCATCTGTGCTATTACGTCTCTTTCAAACGGTTTCCTCACGTTGGGGAAGAAAAATTCCTTTTTCGGAAAGTTGAGATAGGATCTGCATGCGAAGATGAATTCCGCAAACGTTTCGATATGAACTGCGGATGCTACATTCCTCTTGCTGTCGACGGGATCGTATACCACAAGAGGTGCATTGATTATAGGCCCTCTCTTTTCCATCACTATGACGGTACCTTCTTTCCATTCGGATGCCGCAATCAATACGTCAAGGAATCCGCCGTAATGTATTGTGAGCAATTCACAGAGGTATCCTGAGAATCCTCTTGTATCGGGTTCCGCACCGTATGCGCCGATACCTTTCATGAACTGTTTCATGAGACGTATCTGATCGCACATCGCTTCGTCCACTTTGGAGAGGACGTATTCCGTATGGAACGGAGATCTGTCCACAGGCGTGAGAAGTTTCTGTGTATCTGAGATATGATAACACGGAACCAGATCTACATCGAGGCCTTCGAACTTACCGCTGGAGTAGGGGTGGTCGACGTACGCATCCTTGCCGTCTATGAGACTCTTCCCCATTTCCCTGACCTCGTTTTCCATTTCTCTTCTGGGTTTTCCTTCGGGATACAGAATAAAAAGGTCGAGATCCGGACCTGTGAGATATGTTCCTTTGGCTACGGAGCCGACATATCTTGTTTCCGCATCGATGCCGTGGGTTAGGATATAGTCTCTGACAAGAATTTCGAGACTGTACGCTTTTCTTTTTATCTCTGCCCTTTCCTCCTCTGACGGTCTTACCGCCGAGAGGACATCGGATTCGATGCTCATCGGTACGGGGGTTAGCATATTAGATTAAATAATTATCCGTCGCAGACCGGAGATACAGACGGGTTCGGAGGACGGTTTATAATAAATATCGCAGCGGTAATCGACGGTTATGCGTTCCTGTCCGAAATGCGGTTCCGAAATCGGCGACAATGATACGTTCTGCGAGAAATGCGGTGCGTATGCCGGCGGAGGTTCTCAGGTTCCGCCGTCGGGAAAGACAGGCAGTATTCTTCCGGTTTTACTGATTCTGCTTTCGGTTTTTCTGCTGATATCCGTACTCGGACCGTTCATGGCGAACACACAGGAACATACATACACTCTGACAATCGACGGAGTCGGAATCGAATGCGATAAAAATACGTCGATGATTTACACCGAAGACGGCAAAGTCCCGGTGTATTTTCTGATCACCGTAGGCGACGAGACGGTGAAGACCGGAACATATCAGGTCGCTGTCAATACGGGAACTTCTTCGGTTGCCGAGAATAACAAATACACATTCAAGTCGTCTTCGGATAATCCGCATTTCAAGATTTATATGAAATACAGGACAGGCCCCGTAGGATCGCAGAGTGAAGATGATTACATCGATCTGTATGATGTTACGCCGTACATCGTCGACGGCGGTGTTCCCGAGAAACTCGGCGTGTCGGGAATATCCGTAGGATACAATGAATTCACCGACGGAAAACTGACGCTGAAAGGCGACGACTATCCGAAAGGTATTCTCGAACTGAGTGTTTCACGCAACTGATGTTTTCATCAGAGGCTTACGGGCGATACATCTTCCGTGGGTGAACTGTAGAAGTATGCTCCGGAATATCCCGTATACAGGTGGAAGAGTACTCCGCTGTAATTTGACGACATGTGGCCCACTTCATCGATACTCGCACCTCTGCCGAACGCGGTTTCTATAGGGTAATAATCCTGATAGCGGGCGTCGTGGAATTTGCTGTAATAATATGTCGCTGCGGGTTTTCCGTCCACTTTCTCTATGCTTTTTGCACTTACCGCTGCAACGCAGTGTCCGGGAAGAAGATAGATTCCCGCATTGTATCCCGCCGCATCGAGCAGTGCGGCGAGAAGAATCGCACCGTCTTCGCAGTCTCCGCATTTATCATAGAGAGTTTCGAGAGGATATTTCCAGTACTCTGTCTGAGATTTTGTATCTTCATCAAGTTTGTAATCGATTGCGGCCTGAACGAAACAGGAGATAAACTGCACGTAAGTCATGTTGTTTATGTCTTTTTTGTTGTAATCGTCGCACATTTTCTTCAGATCCGAAGCGACTTTCTTTATGTAGTCGTCTACGACGATATAATCGGCCACACCGTTCACGATTTTCTTCTTGCCGTCGATTTCTTCGAGATACATTGCAGATGACATGCTTCCCTTTCTGTCGATGTCGCTTTTCATCATGTGTGTGTAATCGTCTTTGGCGATGTCCAACACATAATCGAACTGTGTGCCGCTTATTTTCCACTGATATTCGAGATGATACGGATTGTTTACTCCGTTGTTGTCTTTCATCAGTGACATTCCCGCGGATGCAACGCAGAGAAGAATCGTCACTGCGACGACCGCCATCATGGGATTGATTTTGAGTGTAGGGCTTTGAGGTTTGGAGAATGTTTTCACTCCCGTTTCGAGACCTTTTTCCGTCACTCTGCCGCATTCGGGGCAGACTGTATCGTCCTCTCCGAGTTCTCTTCCGCAGCCGTGACAGAAATCCTTCATAATATCACTTACAAATCCCAGGCACTGTTCCATTCGGATTTCATGGGTCCGATGCGTTTTATTTCGAGACTCTTCAAATCCAATTCCGTCAGGTCCTCTCCTGATAAGGTCTTTATCCCCGTCGCTTCCGCGACGGATGCGGCCTGAAGGTCCGCACCTACTTTCAGAATGACTATTCCCAGGTGGATAAACAGCGCCAATTCCGGTTTTACGGTTTCCAGGAATAATTTCGCATCTTCGGTGCACATATGTCCTCTGATACGGTTCCCGTCGGGCGTAGTGACGGGAAGAAGAACGACTTTCGATCCGATATACTGTTCCGCCATCTCTTCGCTGTATGCGGTGTCTGTGACGTATGACAGTACTCCGTCTTCAGTTTCGCATCTGAATCCCACGGTTGTAGGGTCCCCGTGATCCGATTTTGTTATCCTGATTTTCACTCCGGGGAATTCCAATTCATCTCCGGGCCTGAGAGTTTTATGTTCGGAAGGAAGACTCTGATGATACGGCGAGATACACGGACCCAATCCTCCGAATCCTTCCATTACGGAAACGCTTCCGCACAGCATTCCGCGTTTGGTCCATCCGCCGTAAGTCATACCTTCAGTGACCACTTCCGCATCGGAATAATGGTCGGGATGACAGTGTGAAACGAGTACCGCATCGGTTGTTCTGAGATCGTAACCGATTGTACGCATACCCGTGAGAGCACCCGGCCCGGGATCCATGTGGATTCTGCACTTTCCCGTGTCGAGAATGAATCCGCCTGTGCTCCTTGCCTGGAACATGGCCGTATGGCGTCCGCCGCCCGTTCCCAGGATAATCAGTCTTGCCATTGGGTATCTGAATACATCCGTGTATATCCGTATTACTGACATAGGTATGGTGAATCGGCCGTGTTTTTGTGTATTTCGGTGTGTGGGTCAATGAGAGGTGTCTTAATATACAGCAAAAGTGTCTGATAAAATACCGTAAAACTGTTCGGTGAAACACCGCAAAAGTGTCCGACGGACAGGGAGACAGTGAAAAGAAAACTACAGGCCGAGGATTGCAGACAGGTTATTGGATTTGAAGTTGCAGACACTCGGAGCTGTAGAGATTGTCGGCCCCAGAGGGTGCGGTAAGACCGTAACCGCCAAGACGAAGGCAAAAGCCTCATTGAATTTCAGTACGGGGACAGACGCGGACAGTATCTTTCCGTCGCTGAAACAATGCCTTCGAAACTGCTTATCAGTGAAAGACCCAGATTATTCGACGAATGGCAGAATGCTTCGAAACTCTGGGGCGCAGTAAGAAAATCTGTTGACGACGAACAGTTATGCGGAGCGTATATTCTGACAGATTCCGCATCAAAGAAAATGACAACACCGCATACAGAAACACCGAGGATTTCCACTCTGAAGATGTATCCGATGAGTCTCTTTGAAAGCGGAGAATCTGACGGCACAGTACGGCACAGTATCATATTATCATGACAGATACGATCTCGAAGCGGATGCCGTACTTCATCTCGGAAACGGAAAATATGCATTGATTGAGATCAAATCAGGTGCAAATGAGATTGATAAAGGCGCAGAACATCTCTGTAAAATCGAGAAACTCATCAGAGAACACAACGAAAAAGAAAATCAGGTTCCGATAAGACTTCCCGATCTGAAAATCGTACTCACGGCAACCGAATACGGTTACCGCAGAGACGACGGAGTACCTGTGATACCTGTCGGCTGCCTCAGAGGTTAATTTCAATAACAAGGCAGTTAAATAAACGCAGTTCCGTCCCGTCCGTATGATTACGGCAATCCGCGATGCATGGATAGTTACCCAGGACACTCAGAGAAGAATTTTCAGAGGAGATGTTGTTACAGACGGAGATTTCATCGTTTCTGTCGGCGGTAAATACAACGGAACCGCAGACAGGGAAATCGACGCATCCGGAGACATCGTGATGCCCGGTATGATCAACACGCATACCCACGTTGCAATGGCACCTCTCAAAGGAATATGCGACGACCTCGCATTCCAGGACTTTTTGGATAAAGTTTTCAAAATCGATTCAGACAGAACGGATTACGATCTCGACATGGGTACAAGACTCGGATGCGCGGAGATGATGCGCGGAGGTACGACTACCTTTGTAGATTTGTATTATTCCGAAGATGTTATCGCAAAAGCCGTACAGGATACAGGTATCAGAGGAGTACTCTGCTGGTGCTGTCTCGATGAGCAGTTTACAACACAGAAAGGAAATCCGCTTGATAACTGCAAACATTTCTATGAGACCCACAAAGACAAAAGAAAAATCATCCCCGGAGTCGGACTGCAGGGAGTGTATGTCTGCGGAGAGGAAACCTGCGTCGGTGCGAAGGAATTCGCCGAAGAGAAAGATTTACCTCTGAACTTTCATCTTTCGGAGACGAGAGGGGAAGTCAACAACCACAGGAAAGCTACAGGACGTAGACCCGTTGAGTGGTTGGACAGTATCGGGGCGCTTACACCGAAGATGATCGCAGCCCATTCCGCATGGCTCACGATGAATGAAGTGAGACTTATGGGTGCGGCGGGAATGTCTGTATCGTTATGTGCAGTATCCAACATGAAATTGGCAACAGGCGGTGTTGCGCCGTATCCCGAATTCTTCGAAAACGGAATCAACGTCAGTGTCGGAACCGACAGTAACAACACCAACAACTCGTTGGATATGTTCTCCGAAATGAAGATCCTGGGATTGTTACACAAATCCGCGAGATGGGATGCAACCGTAGCTCCCGCACAGCAGTTATTGGACTGCTGTACCGTAAACGGAGCCAAAGCAATCGGCATGTCCGATAAATTAGGTTCAGTCGAGAAAGGAAAGTATGCCGATATCGTCATTCTCGACGGAAAGGCACCGAACCTCAGACCTCTGCTCCCCGAGAATATGGTTGCCAATATCGTTTATTCCGCATCGAGTCTTAATGTAAAGACGGTGATGTGTCAGGGAGACATCGTCGTAGAAGACGGAAAGATAAAGACTCTCGATATGCCTGAAGTTCTTAACGAGTCGGAAAGTATCTGGAAACAGCTCTGCATCAGAGACTGAAAAGATTAATAAATTTAGGATACCTTAAAGATTTTATGAGCGACAAAACACTGATCGTAGACGGAATGCACTGTGAAAAGTGCCAGAAAAAGGTAGAGGATGCACTCTCCGGAGTGGAAGGAGTATCCTCTGTTTCGGTCGATCTCGGAAAGGGAAAGGCAAAAGTCACCCTTGACAAAGACGTCAGCGACGAAGACCTCTGTATGGCAGTACTCGACGCAGGATTCAAAGCAAAGGTCAAACACGGTCTGTTCAGATGATCGAAAGCGTAACAATAAGAGTGGACGGCATGTCGTGTGCCGCCTGCTCCGCAAGGATCGAGAAGGCTCTCTCCAAAGTTGAGGGGGTCTCCGAATCCTATGCGAATTTTACTGCGGGAAGAGTGTCGGTTACTTACGATGCGGATGTCACCGACAGGGAAACATTAGAGAAAACCATCGAATCCGCAGGTTACACAATAGTGAGAAAAGATACGGTAATACCCGACAAATCGAAATCGATTCTGATTTCCCTGCTTGTATGTATTGTATTTTCGATACCTGTTGTTGTACTGTCAATGGGATCGATGGCAGGTCTCGAAGTCGATATCAAAATATCGGCAGCGGTACAGCTTATTCTTTCAATCCCTGTAGTTATTGCGGGAAGGAGATTCTTCTTACGCGGAATTCCCGCGCTTATCGCACGCAGTCCCACAATGGATACTTTGGTTGCTTTGGGCTCGGGAACTGCATTTGTTTACAGTGTTTTCCTTACCGTTGAAATATTCACGGGCGGAACGGCACACCTTTACTACGAATCTGCCGTGATGATTATCACCTTGGTTTCCGTAGGAAAATATCTTGAGTCAAGATCCAGGGAAAGAACCGACGATGCAGTCAAAGGACTGAAGAAATTGGCTCCCGAGGAAGCCAACGTAATCGAAGACGGAAAAGAAACCGTCAAAAGAATCGATGAACTGAAAGTCGGAGATATTCTCATAATCCGTCCGGGAGAGAGAATTCCTACAGATTCCCGTGTCACCGAAGGTAACGGTTCCGCAGACGAATCGATGCTTACCGGAGAAAGTATTCCCGTCGATAAGACTGCGGGAGATGCTCTTTACGGCGGAACCGTGAACACAAACGGTTCGATGAGAGCAGAGGTTGCAGCGGTGGGAGATGACACAGTTCTTTCAAAAATAATCAATGCAATCGAAGAGACCCAGAGTACCAAAGCACCTATCGCGAGACTCGCCGACAGAGTGGCACGTGTATTTGTACCTGCAGTAATCACGATAGCAATCGTTGCGTGTGTTCTGTGGTTGATTGCAGGCAAAGATATCGCATTCGGACTGACGATTCTGATTTCGGTTCTTGTGATTTCATGCCCCTGCGCAATGGGATTGGCTACGCCGATGGCGATAACTGTCGGTACGGGAAAAGCCGCCGAATACGGAATTCTGTTCAAGGATGCGGCATCGTTGGAACGTTCGGGAAAGGTAAATGCGGTTCTTTTCGACAAGACGGGAACGATTACGGAAGGAAAACCCGCAGTCTCCGATTATTATCCCGATGAAAATGTAATTCTCACTGCGGCGGTTGCGGAATACGATTCCGAACACCCTATCGCAAAAGCGATAACCGACAGAGCATCGTCACTCGGATTCAAAGTACCGGAAAACTCCGATTTTATCTCATCCGTAGGTTCCGGAGTGAGCTGTATCTCCGACGGACATAAGATTACCGTAGGAAACAGAAGAATGATGGAATCCGAGAACATTGAAATCACATTCCCGGATGAAGCGGAAAAGATGGCATCGAAGGGATGTACTGTCGTTTACGCAGCAAAAGACGGCATTATGATCGGAATAATCGGAATCTCGGACAGCATAAGACAGGGTTCCGTATCCGCAGTATCGAATCTCAAAAACATGGGAATAAGTGTCGGAATGGTCACGGGCGATGCGGAAGCCGCGGCTTACGCAGTCGCATCTGAAGTGGGAGTTACCGACGTAACATTCGGAGCGTTACCCGAAGACAAGATCAAAGCCGTCAAGAAATTACAGGCAGTCGGAAAGGATGTAGCCGTCGCGGGCGACGGAATAAACGATGCACCTGCATTGATACAGTCGGATTTGGGGATCGCAGTCGCATCCGGAACGGATATCGCAATGGATTCCGCAGACGTAGTTTTAATGAACGACGACATAGGAAATGTTGTCACCGCAATAGAAATCGGACGTGCGACACTGAAAAACGTCAGGGAAAATCTCTTTTGGGCGTTCTGTTACAATGTTGTCTGTATCCCTGTGGCAGCAGGCCTCCCGTATCTGTTCGGATTATCATTGATGCATCAGATGCCTATGATTTCGGCTGCCGCAATGTCGCTTTCGTCGTTATGCGTTGTTACAAACGCGTTGAGACTCAAAAGATTCAGACCGAAGTCGGAAACGGCAAATCCCAGTCGGTAATAGTTTAAATACAGGTGTAAAATCAGAGACCTGTTATTCTTATGAAATCAGAATTCTCAGCATTAGGTCTGTCAGACGGTATTGTCACAGCGATGGACGACATGGGCTGGACCGAGCCCACACCCATACAGACGGAATCGGTACCTGTGGGTATCGAAGGAAGGGATCTTCTCGCACAGGCACAGACCGGTACCGGAAAGACCGGTACGTACGGTTCCATCATTCTCGAGAGAACAAAAGCCGCAGGCGCATGGCCCAAGGCATTGGTACTCACACCCACAAGGGAATTGGCACTGCAGGTGTCCGAGGAATTGGAGAAATTATCGAAATACACAGGACATAAGACTGTCCCCGTCTACGGCGGCGTCAGCATGCTGAAACAGACACAGGCCATGGATAAAGGCGCAGACATTATTGTAGCAACTCCCGGAAGACTCTGCGATCATCTGAAGAGCGACGAACGTCTTCTCGATGACGTTTCCGTTGTCGTTCTTGACGAATCGGACAGGATGTTGGATATGGGTTTCAGGAGAGATCTTGAATTCATTCTCGCAAGAGTTCCCGAAGAAAGGCAGACTATGTTATTTTCCGCAACAATGTCCAAAGATATCAGAAAATTGGCTTTGAACTGTCTCGACAACCCCAAAGAAATCTGTGTTTCCAAGGATGAAATGGTTTTGGATCTTATCGATCAGAAATACATCGCGGTAGAGAAAGACGACAAGATCGACATGCTCCGTTATGTTCTTGCACATGATCCGATGAGGACAATCGTATTCTGTTTCACCAAATACAGAGTGGACAAAGTGGTAAGAAAACTCAAAATGTCCTTCAAACTCGCCGGAATCCACGGAGAATACTCTCAGAACAGGAGAGAGGAAACTCTCCGCAAGTTCAAAGACGGTACAATCGAGGTTCTTGTTGCATCGGATATCGCCGCAAGAGGATTGGATATCGAGGATGTAGAACGTGTGATTAACTTCGATATGCCTCCGGAGGCGGAGACTTACGTCCACCGCATCGGAAGAACCGGAAGAGCCGGAAAACGCGGTTTGGCTCTTTCGTTTGTGATGAGAGAGGATAAGAAGGTTAAGAAAGAAATCGAGAATCTTACGCTTATCCCCATGGAAGAAATTCCCGCACCTTCGAAGGAAGAGATTGAAAAAACATTCTCGGGAATCAGAGAACTTCAGCGCCCCGTTATGGCGAAGAAGAATTCCAGGAAGAATGACGTTCCCGTTAAGGAGAAAGTCTTCGTTGTAGCGGAAATCAATGTAGGCAGAGAAGACGGATTGGGCAAATCCGACATTGCCCGTATGATTAAGGAACACACAACCGTTCCCAAGAAATCGATCGGCGACATTTACATCAGTGAAAAAACCACCGCGCTGCAGATCGAGAAGAGATATCTTTCCAAGACCGAAGACGGACTTTCCAAGTGCGACGTCAACGGAAAATCGATCAAACTGTGGAAGATTTCGGAGATTGAAGGATTGGAACTGAAACATACTCTTGAAGACGAACCAGATGATGCAAAACCCCGTAAGGAAGAGAAGCACCAGAGGGAAAACAGAGAGAAGTCCGAAAGAAGTTCCCGCAGAGACGGTGACAGGCGTGAGCGCGGAGACCGTGACGGGTACAGGGAAAGAAGATCCGATTCCGGCGACAGGAGAGGCCGTAATTCCTACGGCGGAAACAAACCCTGCGGCCGCAGAGACTCCGACAGGCGCGATTCTCACAGAGACGGAGATTCGCGCAGGGGTTACAAACCGAGGGACTCCGACAGACGCAATTCCTACGGAGACAGAGATTCCGGTAACGGTTACAGGCCGAGGGACTCCGACAGGCATGATTCTCACAGAGACGGAAATTCACGCGGAGGTTACAGTCACAGAGACTCCGACAGAGGAAACCGTGATTCATACGGTAACAGAGACCGTAATTCCTACGGCGGAAACAAATCCTACGGCCGCAGAGACGGTAACGGACACAGAGACTCAGACAGACGCGGAAATTCCTACGGAAACAAACGTGATAACCATTTCAATGACGACGGTCGTCCATATAACAGGAACAGCCGTCAGTCGCGTGACAGGTTCGCAAAACCGAGAGACAGCAGAAGATACTGAAGAGTGATAATTTGGATGCCACCAAGGACCTGGAGGTCATGCTGGGGGACCCTAAACGGGCCATCAAGTCTATGATGATACCCTTGGTGATATCCTATCTCGTCGTTCAGGTCAATATCTTTGCGGATACTTCATGGTGCAGCGGACTGGGTTCCGATGCAAGTTCCGCAGTATCTTCCATCTTCCCCGTATATTGGATATTGTCGGGATTGGGTACGGGTATCGGTGTGGGAGCATCGACTTCCATTGCGAGATATCTGGGAAGAGAAGACAAAGCATCCGCAGACAGTATTGCGGCACAGACAATTGTTCTGTCCGTGATTGCAGGTGCCATAATCACGCCGATTCTTCTTCTGATATTGGATCCGATGATCTCATGGTTGGGTCTCGGCGATATCGGGCAGCATTGCAAAGACTACATTTTACCGTCGATTTGGTCAAGCGTAATCGTAATTCTCAACGGTGCGCTTGCGGGAGTCATAAGAGCGGAAGGCGCAGCCAAAAAATCCATGGCCGTTCTTCTTTCCGCCGCGGCAATCAACATCGTTCTCGATCCGATACTCATATACACATTCGATATGGGATTGTTGGGTGCAGGTCTGGCGACTGCAATATCCGCTGCGGTATCCACCTTAATCGGAGCGTATTGGTATTTCAGAAAATCAATGTTCATCAACATCTCATTCAAAGGATTCCGTATCAAGCCCGATCAGATGAAAGATGTTCTGTTCGTGGGAATTCCGCGTGTTACCGAATCGACATTAATCAGCGTAATGTCTCTCATACAGCGTTTCCTCATCGTTCCCGTTGCGGGAATGATCGGTATCGCATTTTACAACATACCCTGGAGATACGTCGCCGTTGCGATGGTCATATCTCAGGCGGCGGGTTCCGCCTTGATTCCCGTCTGTTCCGCCGCACTCGGACGTAACGACAGCGTCAAAGCGGAAACAGGATACAGATATTCGTTCAGAATTACGATGACAATCATGACTGTCTTCGCAGTCATTGTTTTCATTTTTGCGGATTATCTCGTAATTCCGTTTTCATTTTCGGAATCTATGATACAGTACAGGGTCGAATTTGCCCACGGACTGAGAATCTATGCATTATTCTTCCCGTTCATGGGGATGGTTGACATAGGTTCCTCGATTCTGCAGTCATTGCGTATGGCGCAGATGTCGATGGTTATGGCATTCGTCAGAAATGCATTCCTGATAATCGTGATGTTATTCGCCCATTCCATAGACGATATCTACTGGCAGCTGTTTGCAACCGAAGTTATCGGAGGACTTATGATGATGTATATGGCGGTTCATGAGTTCCGTAAATACAGGCGGAAGCGTATGCTCATCACGGCCTGACGCAATCGTTTTTATCGGTATGCAGTATACAAGTGTCGGTACAAATGAAGTTGGTACTCATAAGGCACGGAGAGAGCGTTTGGAACAAAGAGAATCTTTTCACGGGTTGGACTGACGTCGATCTGTCCGAGACCGGAAGAAAGGAAGCCGCCGAAGGCGGAAAGATTCTGAAGGCTGAGGGTTTCGATTTCGATATCTGTTATACATCATATCTCAAAAGAGCGATTCACACCCTCAATCTCGTTTTGGAGAACATGGACAGGGAATGGCTGCCTGTTTACAAAACATGGAATCTCAACGAGAGACACTACGGTGCTTTACAGGGGCTGAACAAATCGGAAACGGCGGAGAAATACGGAGAGGATCAGGTCAAACTGTGGAGAAGATCCTATGACGTGAGACCTCCCGCACTGGAAGAGAATGATGAGCGTAACCCCGCATTCAACCCTATGTTCAGAGATGTTCCGAAAGAGAATCTTCCTCTTACGGAGTGTCTTGCCGATACCGTGGAACGTGTCGTTCCTTTCTACCTTTCCGAAATTGTTCCCAAGATGAAAGAAGGAAAGAGAATTCTCATCGCAGCCCATGGAAATTCGTTACGTGCGCTTGTGAAGTACATCGAAAACATCTCCGACGAAGAGATTGTAGGCGTAAACATCCCCACGGGAGTTCCTCTTGTTTATGAGTTCGACGATAATATGACTCTTATCTCAAAGAAATTCCTCGGAGATCAGGATGCAATTGCTTCCAAGATGACTTCTGTAGCGAATCAGGGTAAAAAGAAGTGAAAATATTACACCGCAGAGGGAGTAAAACCCTCTGCGGAATACGTGTTTATTTCTTTGCCATTTTTTTCTGGAGTTTCTCAAGCTTCCTCTTGGCTTCGCCGTCACCGCTTGCGGCTGCTTTCTCAAGCTCTGCGGCTTCCGCCTTCTGTTTCTGCTTGTTCTTCTCGAGTTGTTTCTTGCTCATCGGCATGATATCGAGGCTCGGAACACAGTACCCCTATATACGGGATTTCACAGAATACTCAGGTGTTCGAGTAAAATCTTCAGCCCTATGAGTATCAGAATACAGCCTCCGGCAAATTCGGCTTTGCTGCTGTACTTATCTCCGAAGATACTTCCGATTTTCACTCCGACCGCCGCAATGAGGAATGTTATGATTCCTATTACAGACGTAGATATCATAATATCCGAACCTGTCATCGCAAGAGAAATTCCCACTGCAAGAGCATCGATACTCGTCGCTATTGCAAGTAATAACATTACTTTGAACCCTATGCTGTCATCGGTTTCTTCTTCATCACCGAAGGATTCTCTGATCATGTTCACTCCGATTATCAGGAGAAGACCGAAAGCGATCCAATGATCGATATTTTCGATATAGGAATGAAACGTCGAACCCAAAAAGTAACCTATTGCGGGCATCAGGGCCTGGAATCCTCCGAACCACAGACCGATTATCAGCATCGATCTGAGCGAAGGTTTTCTCATCGCCAATCCTTTGCAGATGGACACTGCGAAAGCATCCATCGCAAGCCCTACGGCTATGAGAACCAGGGAAACTGCATCCATACAGTCCGGATGTACCGTTTCATTATTAAGGGTTCACACAGGGTTGTTTACATCCTTTTGGCTGCCACGGTGTAAATGATGTAGACCGCCATCGCAATGAGGAATACGGCAACGGGAACCATCCAATCTTTTTTGATTCCGTAGGATACAACCGCAAGACCTGCAGCCGTCACGATGGATCCGAGCCAAAGTGCGGAACCCGATTCGGATGTTCCCATTTGGTCTACTCTGTGATCTTTCATAATCGACGACAGGAGCATATACACTCCGAATGCAGTCAGTGCACCGCCTATAATGAATGTCGCGCTTACCCCGAGAAGAAATGTCAGAAGGGCGAAGCCGACAATCAGGATGGCGACAGCGAAACCGAGCTTATTCCATTCGCCGGTAGTAGTACTCATGTTATGCCGTACCGATTATTCATACTAAAAACTGTTCTTGGTTCGGCTGTATGAATCTGCACGGAAATACAGATGAAAGTTTCTGGAAAAAATGAACAAAACTTTCGGGCTCAGATTACCGTTCCACAACAACAGTAAGCAGAACCAAATCTTCGTTTCCGGTATTTTCGATACTGTGTACTGAGCCTTTCTTACAGATGTGGCAGGTTCCTGCATACAGGATTTCTTCCTTTCCGTCACAGACTGCTTTCCCGTTACCAGAAAACACGTAGTTGATATCGTCACCGGTTTCATGTTTATGGGGGCCGATAGAACCGCCGGGATGAATATAACACGGAATTATCTTCCCCTGTTCACCGATATACATTTTCGCACTCATCGTGCCGGTTCCCTTGTTCATTCCCGGCACGGTTATTTCTTCGTATTTGTTGAAATCAATCAGCATATTCAATCATCCTTTCAGAATCAGAGACTCAGCACCGTAATCTTTCTGTCCGACAACCTGATGTCCAGACAACCGGACTTTCTGATCTCTCCGTCCACCGTATATGTCATATCTCCGTCGCCTTCGATGTGAGCATGATTCAGCGTAAGAACGGTAACATTGGGCTGATTGCAGGCCCATGTTGTCTTCGTGGAAATGAGATTCATAATCAGACGGTATTTTCCCGCATAGGGGCAGACAATAATCTCCATTTTTCCGTCGTTGACTTTGGAATACGCAGTCATTCCGAGTCCGTTACAGGTGGTTTTTACATTCCGAACTGCAACCATAAGATAACGGCCCTCGGCTGTTTATCATCCGAGGAAACGGTTACATTTTCGGGTTCGTACGAAGAAAGTGCTTTGATGATGGGTTTTACATATCCGTTGCACCCGAGTTCGTTTTTGATTTCTATCGTTTTGATGGAAAGTCCGATGAAAATACTCTGAACAAATACTGTATTCCCATTAAGTTCCCAGAGATCTACGGTCTGTCCGTGCATTTTATCCAACGTTTTTGACAATTCCTCTCCGTCTCCTGGACATTTGAAAGATCTTGCAAAATCATTTCCGGAACCGAACGGTAAGAGGACATACGGCTTATTCATAGTGTATGTTGCATTGATAACACGGTTTACGGTACCGTCTCCGCCTCCGATTACTATGATGTCGGAAGGAACACACAGTTCCACAATCTCCCCGGACGTTTCTCCGTTGAGTTCGCGGTACGTAAAATCCGGGCCGTTTTTCTCAAGATGTCCGATTATTTCTTTCATATTGTCACGGTATTTTCCGTTGCAGGACTCCGGACAGTAGAACACCGTCAGTTTCATCGTATTGGCAACTGAAATAACCTGGTATCGATTAATAGTTACCGTTTCGGGTTGCACGGTCAACCATTATATCACGTTCACGTCATAAGATAACTTATGAAGAACAGGACGAAGGCGAGACTGATTGTCGGTGCCGTTGTACTGGTAATGGTGTTGGCTATGATGGCTCCTCTGTTATCCGTATTCATCAAAACCGACGGCGGACTGCATCTCGCGGCGGATATCAGCATCGGCGAGGATGCCGTATTTACGGTCAATCCGGATACGTCGGAATCCGCCGTATCGGCAAACATTTCCAACGCATTCGACAGAGGAGGAAGAGTTGTAACATACGGTCTGATCCAGGAAAAGATGGAGACTTCCGACGATGCGTACGATATCGCGGATCGTATCATAACATCGGGTGCGGCAACCTACAGTGTAAGCGACGAGAACGGAAAAATCGTGAAAGTAATTCTCGTGGACGAATCCACGGACGACGATAAAATCATGACATTATCCGTGAAGACATCCGAACTGGCCGCAAAATACACCAAACCGGATCTGAAACTGTACTTCGAGAAGGGAGACTACAGATCGATGACCGACTCCAAAGTGGAGATAAACGGCGGTAAGATGAAACTTACAGTCTCAATCCCGATGTCTACCTTCGTCGTGTTACAGGCGATGGGGTGCAGTGTAGTGATGGATTTCGGAATCACATACATGTTCTTGATGTCGATGAATGTAAACGGCAACCTCGGAAATCTCGGCGGTATTGCGGATGCTTCGGTGAAAATCGACGGCGGAAGCGAAACATTCGATATTTCTCTGAAGGACACTTCGTCTTTTATTGCAGATGCCATTGCACTTCTCGACGGCGGAGATATCTGCGGTCATGACGTAACTGCGTCTGTCACAGATGACAAAGCTACGGTATCCGTCGATTTGGGAGATTACGCAAGTCTGTCCGAATTCCTCAGTGACATGACCGATGAAGACGGAAGGATAGTTGTGACATACAGCGGTTCCGTCGTTACGATTGAAAAAGATCAGGCTGAAGAGATCGTAAAATTCCTGGCTTATCTTGAGGGGGTATCGGCATGAACGAAGTATCCAAAATGCAGGAGTTCAAAGCGGTCTGTGTCTACGGAAGTATCGTCGGAGGAATAATTTCGGCACTGATTGCGTTTATTCTTGCCGTATTCATTCCGAAACTTATTGCCGATTCTCTTACAGATCCCGAATCTCTGAGATCGTTCGCAGCATTGTTCGGATACGATATCGATGTCACGGCGGTCAAAGATTTCCTTGCGAAATCGGACATGGGAGGAATCGCGGAACTGTTCAGGAGAGCGTGGATGACAGGTATTGTTACGGTGCCTCTTGCATTTTTTAAAGGATTTTACAGGAGCGGTAACATCGGACGTATGATTTTCTGCATTCTCGTCTGCGTTTACAGTGCCGTAAGGTATGTGATTGTGATGAATTTCGGAAATCTTTCGGATTTAATGACTGTCGCCATTACATACAACGGACAGGACATCGTTCTCAACATAGGAATGATGTTCACAGGAGCGTTGGTTGTTGCGGTTATTCTCCGTTTACTGAAGATGCCCAAAGAAATCGGTTCCTATTATGACGACCGCAAAGTTTTCATCGAATCGAAGAAGGATGAAGGACGCATGAAGATCTTCTTTGAATGAAACCGATACTGCGGCCCCTGACGGGGCCGCGGTTATTACGTTATAAACATAACTTAATCGGCAAACAATTATATATCAACAGCCTCAATGAGGATGTATGGTTCTGAATTACGGGCCTCTGTGGGAGGAATGTGACCTTGTTCTGCGTAAAGGCGCGGACAGGGAATTCGATGTTGTATGCGGAGAATCGGGAATCGAGCCCGGATGCCGCGGGAAGAATCCGGTCGGCGACTGCGAATACGGTACGTTTTGGGTATCGGATAACAGAAGCAGACGTACCGAGAGGGGTGAGACGCTGAGGATAACGGTGGTCGGATGACCGATATCACTGTCAGTCCGGAACTGCAGAAAAAGATTCAGGAAATCCGCTTTATGGATTATCGGATCGGGGAGTTCATTCTTGCCGGGGACGATGTTGGCAATCTCCTGTATGATGCTTTGGCGGACGGCGTTTCACGCAGTCTTGCCGAGGATGACATCGATGTTTCGTACGATGTCGTAACGGGTCTGTGTCGCAGCGGGGCCGAACCTCAGAACGATTCCGAGTTAAGCGCACTGTATCTGATTTATGCACGCATCTCGGACGATCTCGGAAATTTCCCGTGGAACATTTCGGATGTACGCCGGGTGTGTTCGTACATATCGGGGACAGATATTATCATAGTAAGAGAAGGAGAATCCGAATTGATCGATTTCGTGAATACGTCTCCGTACAATCCGCTGGTGACTGCTTCCGTATTTTACAATGAAATCTCACAGTACATGAGCGTGAGAGAGGCATCAACACTCCTGCATAAACTGCTGTATGCGACAGGTCTCGGAAATATCGGGATGTGCAAAGTCGATGCGGCATTGTTTGAACATGTCCCTGAGGACAGTTCGGTTCAGGATACTCTGGAACATTTGATATCGACATTGCATGACGCATATTTTGAGGCGATTGTATACTGTGCCGAAAGAGATATAACAGGAGATTTGGACGGCAATGAGATTTCATTTGTCAGACAATCACGCATACGGAGCGGAACGTTCACAATACAGGATGCATCTCTGTGGGCGGGCAATCTTGAAGATCAGTCGGTAAGAGCAAAGCTTACCGGTTTGGCGGAGAAAGGAATACTTCATAAAGAAGGCCGTACGAGAGCGGTGAGGTTCAGATATAGCGATCCTTTCGGAAGTCTGCGTGATGAGGCAAACATTGCTGTCAGATCGGAATTCTCTGTCGAGAACGGAAAGTAATATCTTGCCGTAATGTCAAACGGGTATTCATGACAGCGGGCGATGCCGAATGTACGGTCGAACATGCGAAAGATATCGTTAGGAAATTCTGCGAAGAGAGGGATTGGGATATGTTCCACAACCCCAAGGATCTTGCGATAGGTATGGCGACCGAATCGGCGGAGCTCCTGGAAATATTCAGATTTAAAACCGAGGAACAGAGTAAGGCACTGCTTGAGAATTCTTCAAGATCCGAGGACATCAGGGACGAATTAGCCGATGTGTTTTACTTTGTTCTCAGGTTTGCTCAGATGAATAACATCGATCTCTGTACTGCGTTGAATGAAAAGATTGCAAAAAACAACGCAAAATATCCTGCGGATGTCAGCAGAGGCTCGAATCTCAAGTATGAAGAGATGAAACGAAACTGAAAAAGATAATCTGTCCCCTCCCGGAGGAGGGGACGTTATGGTTTTATGCTTTGGCGTACCAGGCGTTTATGGTATCCTTGCAGGGACATGCATTGATGAACTTGTCCACTGAGATGTCATAGCCGTTAATCTTGGCGGTCTGAACCCAGCTGTCGTAGTTCTTCTCGTTGGTGTTCCAGATGACCTTGTAGTTTGCACCGTTGATGTTCTTTACGATGGTCTCTGCTTTGTCACCGCTGAGGTCGGCGCAGATTTTTGCAGCCTCATCTACATTGTTCTTGATCCATTCTTCAATATCTTTGAGGATTTCAAGAATCTGTATCATCTGATCCTTGTACTTGTCATAGTTAGCCTGTGTTGTACAGAGGACGCTGTATGATACACCGGAAAGTGCGGACGAGTCACCGAATGCGTAGACTTTGTCTCCGATAGCGGACATAATGTTACCGTTCAGTGTCTTGTTTGTTGCGAGTGCATCGACTTTCTCAAGGTATGAGATTAAAGCAGATGCATCGGATCCCTTGGGGACCTGAATAACATGTACATCTACGCCGGTCTTGAGTGTATCTTCCAATGCACCCTCATCATATGTGAGATCGTTGGAGAGACACCATTTCCTGATGTTTGTGTGTGTTGTCGAACCGTTGATGACTCCGATGGAGAATGTACCCCTGTCCGCTTCCTTCTTTGTTCTTGGTGATTTCCTTGATCTGTGCCGCAGTAGTGGCGGAGTTGGAAACGACACCCTTATCATCTTTCTCAATGGCATCAAGTGATCCTTTCAGACTGTTGTTCGCAATCCAAATGTGTCCCGCGAGTGAACCGGATGACTGTGTGTACTGTGTAAGTCCGATGAATGTCTCGGGGTTCTTACCGAGTGTGTTGATGAACGGTGCATCTCCGGTTGCTGCCATTGTTGCGTCACCGGCCAACACAGCATTGACTGCATCCTGTCCGCTTCCCGTAACGACAATCGGCTTGACGTTGAAGTCAAGGTTGTTGAAGTATCCCTTCTCGAATCCTACCATGAACGGGTAGTATCCGAGGTTGAGGTACGCAATCGAGATAGTTTCCTTCTCTTTGTCGCCGCCGTTATTGTTATTGGTGACAATAACAGCAGTAACTCCTCCGATAACGACAATCGCTGCGATAACGATTGCCAAAATCTTCTTTGAATCCATTTTCTGTTCCCTCTTTAAAAGTTGTATTCTTTACTGTTTGAGACCAAAGTTTCCATGATCTCCTTCTTAAGCGCGATAAATTCCGGGGATGTGAGATCCCTCTTAGATCCAGGTTCGAGATACCATTCTTTTACAATCTTTCCGGGCGAGTCCGATAATAGGATGATTCTCGTAGCAACGGTGAGTGCTTCGTCGATGATATGTGTGACAAACACGACCGTTTTCTTCTCTTCAGACCAAATATCCACAATGTCTTTGTCAAGAATCGAACGTGTGTACTCATCCAATGCCGAGAACGGTTCGTCTATGAGCATTATGTCCGGATCCATTGCCAATAATCTTGCAATTGCAACTCTCTGGCGCATTCCGCCCGAGAGAGTATTCGGGCGCATATCCGCATATTCTGCCATACGTACTCTTTTGAGTGCATCCATCGCGATTGCCTCTCTGTCCTTTTCCGGAACATTGAGACATTCAAGTGCCAGCATAACATTGCTCTTGGCACTCATCCACGGGAATAAGCTGTAGTCCTGGAAGACGACACCTCTTTTCGGTGACGGTTTTTCCACTTTTTCTCCGTCGCAGTAACATTCTCCCAGCGTAGGTGATTCGAATCCTGCGATAATGTTCAATGCAGTTGTCTTTCCGCATCTGACGGTCCGATGATGCATACAAACTCATGATCTTCGATTTTCAGGTTGATGTTATCGAGTACAATCCTCGCACGGCTCATGTTACGTTTCATGTAGTATGCTTTCGAGACACCTCTGAGTTCTATCATGATATCACACATCCTGGTCCATGCCGAGTTTGTGGCGGACGTACTTTTCGATGTTTACGAAGATTAACTTGTCAATAATGAGGCCGATTACACAAATCACTGCGATACATGCGAACGATCCGGTGTAATCAATAAGTGCACGTAGTTCGGAAATTGCGAATCCCAATCCGATTCCCGTTCCGATGACCATTTCTGCAGAAATCAACACTCTCCACGCGCTTCCCATACCGAGACGGAGTCCGTTGACGATATCCAAAGTCGAAGCGGGAATCATTATTTTGAATATCCTGACTGCGGTGTTTGCACCCATCATGTCCGCGGCTCTCATGTAAACGTCGGGAATCTTTCTGATTCCTCCCGCCACATTTATTGTAATGATGACAAAAGAAATGATGAAAATAATCATTATTGCGGATTCGTTACTGATTCCGAATATGAGTAACACAACAGGAAGCCACGCCATACCCGGAATCATCTGAATGATGTTTACGGGTGAGATTCCTATCGGGTATAACTTTCTGAAGTATCCGAGGAACATACCCAGAGCAATACCGCAGACGGTGGACAGAAGGAATGCTGTCAGCCATCTTTCCATACTTGCGGCAATGTGTGAGTATATCGTAGCGCGGAACATTCTCTTTCTTCGAAAAGATATTGGTACAATCTTTCGAATGTCTCCAGAGGATACGGGAATTTCAGTAATCTGTCGTACATTTCGTCGTAGTACCAAGCGAAACAATGCCAAATTACCACAATAATCATGATTCCGGCAATGAAAATCAACGTGCCTTTCAGAATGTTATGAAGAGTCGATGAAGGAAGCTCAATCATGTCGCTTCGGCGGACTCTCTCCTGCCGAAATATTTCGCTATCCTTTTGTCATCGCCTGCTATCATTTGACCTTGATAATTTTCATTAATATTTGACATTATTGTCTAATATTTAACAATCGTTATTTTACAGAACATCCGAACAATCACAAACCGGATATACAGCCAGATCGATCTGATACTATGGATGCGGACAGTAAGCCGGTTCTGTTGTACAACAACGATGCCGAAGGGGTCAAAGTACATACTTCGCTCATAAGGCATATGGGTTCGTGCGACAGAATCCTGTCGTAAAACCGATGCAGAGCAAATTCATTTGAACCTAATCTGCAGATTGAGTTTTACGGTGTTTTTCGCTTTCTCGAATGTAAATTCGGCATAATTGTGCTTGGACGTGGACGAAGTTTCCAATTTTGTATGAGTAAAGAGATACTCTTCGAAATCGTTTCTGTTGTAAATATGATAACAGAGTACCTCTCCGTTCTTTTTGACGATGATATATCCGCCGGATGCATCCTCAACACCGTTCCACGGTGTTGCAGGCCTCATACCCAGAGCAACTGCTGCGAGCATTTTCTTAATTTTGTATTCGTACGCCGATATTCCGCTGTGTGTTTCGATATTCAGGGGGTCTTCCTTGTGAAGGGCGCGGACCTGTTCGCTGATACTGCTTACACCTTCAATGTAATGCAGTTTGAGCATTTCGGCAACGATTTCGGGAAGTTTAACATCAATCAGGGAGAGATTCTCACCGAAAGTTCTGTTGGCTGTTCTTTCAAACTTGAATTCCATGCCGGATTTTTTCATGTCGGCACACCATTTTTTCAGGTGTTTGCTGTTGCCGGGAGGAATAATCCGTTCCGAACATTCATTATCGTTTTCGCCGCATATTTCGAATACGAAGTTGGTGGCCTGGGAGGCATTAAGCAGCGTTGAGGAACTTCCGAGCATGGATTTGATGCTGAAGCCCAATAATGGTTCCATGCCTGTGCGTGCATCATGTATCTGAACCACAATATCCTGTTTATCTCCGGACGGTGATTTAATGTGATAACGCCCGATTTCCGACAGAAATTCCAGAGTATCATCCGCAGAGAATGAACCCTTTGATGTTTTTATCGTATTAAGGAGGCGTTCCGATTCATCCGACAGTCTCGATCTTTCTATTGTGAGAACTTCGGATCCGTTTTTCACTACGGAAACGTGTCCGCCGTCATCAGACAGGATATATTCCGATGTACTGCCCTCTTCTTCACGCAGAACTCTCAGGACATCGTAGAATATATCGTCACATTTGTTTGCATTGCTGTCTGCACCGTAAATACGTCCGTCGGCAAGGATACGGAGAAATGCGTATACTTCGGACCATTCGCCCTTGTTACCCTTTCTTTTATCCACATCATTCGCCCCCTGCAATGCAGTCTGCGACTTTTTCTCCGACTGCAACGGGCACGGGTGCCGAATTCTTATCAAGAACATATCTGATGTTCTTTGCAATCGCTTCAATTACGGGTACGGTAACGCTGTTTCCGAGTTGTTTGTATGAATGTACATCCGCCAAAGGAAGTACATACGAGTCGGGGAAGCCCTGGAGTCTCGCCCATTCGCGCGGGGTCATCTTTCTGATGCCTTCACGGTTTACTTCTCCTTTGATATGAGTCACAGGCGTGAAATCCGTCAGTCTGTCATCGATGATGAGGTTTCTTTCTTTTCCCATGCCGCCGCATACGATTGCTCCGGCAACACCGTCCTGATTGCGGATTACATATCCGAATCCGTTTCCTTTTGACTCATGTCTTGCTTTGTGTTTTTTCAGCGAATCGACGTAAACGTTGCTCAGATAGTATTTGACAGAAACAGGTTTGTTTTCGATAATATCTCTGATTTTTGTATTCGGACTCGTAGGTACGGGGAAGGAAAACGATGAGCTGTCTATGTCATTCCTGAACGCTACGATGTAGATGCGTTCGCGGTTCTGCGGTACGCCGAAATCCCTGCTGTTCAGGACTTCGTGATAGACCTTGTAACCCAATTCTTCAAGTGTGCCTTTGATGACTTTGAAGGTGTTTCCTTTATCGTGTATCGTCAGGCCCTTGACGTTTTCACAGAAAATTACTTTCGGTTTGTGGTAACTGCAGATTCTTGCGACATCGAAGAAGAGCGTACCTCTGCAGCGACCCCTGTAATCGTCATGAAATCCCTGTTTCCTGCCTGCGATGCTGAATGCCTGACAAGGGAATCCTGCAAGGCAGATGTCAAAAGAAGGTATGTCTTCTTCATCAATTGCCGTTATGTCGCCGGCTATGCCGAACGGATCGTTAAAATTCGCTTTGTATGTCTTCTGAGCGTATTCATCCCACTCACACACAAATTCCGTGGTAATTTCGTCGCCGAAAGCACGGTCGAATCCCATGCGGATGCCCCCTATGCCTGCGAATAAATCGATTGACCTGTAAGGGGGTATGTGTTCCGATGACATCATTATTATGTTTGCATAACTCTGATTTAAGCTTATTGCAGGGGTCGCCGATTGATAACCGATTTCTGTCATCACCGCAGGATACAAACATTTACCCGGACATCAATCGACCTTCGTGGACAATCACACACCCGAACAGCGCAGGAAGAATATGCAGGCAATAAAATGCAGGGATACAGGCATAGAGCTGGCACTGCGTAAGGAACTGTGGGCGAGAGGGATTCATTACCGCAAGAACTGTAAGAATGTTTTCGGGCATCCCGATATCGCATTCATCGGAAAGAAGGTGGCCGTATTCTGCGACAGTGAGTTTTGGCACGGCTACGACTGGGACAGCCGTAAATGTTCGATAAAGACAAACAGTGAGTTTTGGATCGCGAAGATCGAACGCAACATCAGACGCGACAGAGAGGTTGACAGAACGTTGGAATCGGAAGGTTGGACTGTACTGAGATTCTGGGGTCGTGAGATAAAGACGGATGTCAAAGGGTGTGCGGACAGGATATGCGACTGTTTGAAATGATGATGTGACAGCACATCTGATTTGCAGTCATCATTATAACATCGGTTCAGTATGCGTAAATTATGTTGAACGTCGGGATCAAGGGAACCAAGACGGAAAAAGTCGTGAAAGAGAACACTGCGGAAGCAGTCGGAAGCGGCATACTTCCCGTTTATGCAACGCCTATGATGATTGCTTTAATTGAAGCGACTGCAAGTCAGAGTGTTGCACCTTTTCTTGAAGACGGAAAGAGTACAGTCGGAACACATCTCGACATTGCACATTCCGCCCCGTCGCCGATCGGTATCGAGGTTACCTGTGAGACCGAGTTGATTGAGATCGACAGAAGAAGATTGGTCTTTACTGTCGTTGTAAGAGATTCCGCAGGGGAAATCGGTTCCGGAAAGCACGAGAGATTCATCGTCGATAATGATAAATTCCTTTCGAAGGCTGAATCGAGGCTCTGATGATGCAACAGACTCAGGATTCAAGAGATATATTCGGAGAATACCTTCATACCAAAACACACAATTTGAATGAAGCAAAAATAGACTCGTCATATCGCAATAAGATGTGCAATCAGCAATTGATTTGTAATGACAGGCTTGCTACACTTGGAGATGCGGTTCTTCGTCTTGGCCTTACACAAATATTATATAAAATCGGTGAAGAAAAAATATCGAATGTGAGGCAACGGTTCGAGTCTGATAAAATCCTGGTGACTGGCATCGGAAAACATTATCATATTCGTAGAATGTTAAAATTCGATAATAAGAATAAAGACAAACAGCACGGTTATAACTGGGTGCCCGGCCGTAATTCGTCAAATGATAGTAATTCGAAAGATGATCATGCACAGAAATATATTGCGACCGCCATGGAAGCTTGTTTGGGCGCATTCTACCTAGACAATGAAATGTCAATGGAGAGATGGTTTTGAAGGTTGTTTCGTATTGGATGTGCATTATTGACCCGAATATGGAGCAAATTCTGTCAAACAAAATTTGTCGACAACATCCTTCTGACCGGGATAATTGATGTAGAGCTTGTGAGCATTAATTCAGTGAGGTACTGATGAACATGATGTCGGAAGAATTGAATGAACAACAATCGGAGATGTTGAAAATTACGGCCTGTAAGTTGAATAAAGCCTTCCAACCGATGGACGACATGGATGAAGATAACCTCCTTCGTCTTTTTGCATGTTTTTATCACGATAATCTCTGCAAATTCTCATGCAGGTATGCAATGGAACATCGGAAAGAATTCAGCATGAAGGCATACTACAAATCCTTCAGTGAATACTGTGATGGGCTGATTAGAGAAGATCTCTGTAAGGCAGGTCCGACGCTTGCATGCGAATACACAATGGATTGGATGGAGAAGGAAGAGACTGAGGAAAACTTCAACCTCCTCGGCGAAGTCATCCTTAAACGTATGATCGGTGTCGATATCGTGCCTCTCGGTAGCCTTAGGGCGTGAGTGCGGAAACGGACAGCTTTTCAACGGAGTCCCAGACTGTGCATCGTATCAATTCTGGCCTTTGTTGCATAGAAAGTCAAATTTCATCTTCATTGTATTTGCTGTAATCATAGTCCCCGAGAACATCTCCGAGTCTCTGAGCATAATTCGGATCGTCCAACGGACAATGTGCGCAACCTTCGGTAAACGGGCATTCGAATGCATATGTGTACGGACACCTGGACATAATTGAAAATCTCGGTTGCCGTATAAATAAATTCGGAGTTTCGGAGTATTTGTTGACAAAGCTCCCGCTCATCCGAAACAGTGTGGTAATAATTGGTCCCCACTCCCTGATTTGAACAGGGGATCTGCTGATTTCAGCGGCTGTACCGGCATTGCCGGGAACTCTCTACAGTCAGCCGCTCTAGCCAGGCTAAGCTAAGTGAGGACAATCCGACAATAAGGATAGATTATTTAAACTTGCTGTTAGACGGAAATTACGAAATATTGTAATCTGGCTCATCCGATGTAGCCTAGGTCGGCATGTTTCTGCTGACCTGCTTCCATCTCTTTGACCTTGGCGGTAAGTTCGTCGATCTGCTGACATTTGTCATTCAGTTCGGATTTATCCAACTCGATTCCGAGGATAGATTCGAGAACTTTTACCAACTCGATTCCGCTCTTGTAATCGACGAAATATCCCGAAGTCTCGCCCATGAGACACTGCGACGGAATGCCGTAAATCTTACCGAATCCGACAAGAAGTGCGGAAGCACCTACGATTCCTCCCGCCGGTTCTCCCGGTGAAAATACAACGCCGTGTTTCTCAAGATCTTCCTTTAATTCTGCATCCGACACTGCGCCCAAAACCCTGGGAACATCGGCCATTTTACCCGTGCCGTATCCTCCGAGTGTGATAATCTCCGAAACATCCAATCTTATGAAAACATCTTTCATAAGGTCCTCGCAGATCAGATACTGTCCTTCGGGAGTCGTTCCCTGATATTCTCCCAAAAGAAGAATGATGTCCTTATCTCCCGCTTTTGCAAAATAAAGTTCATTGCATGCCATGTCGATAACGCACTCGTTATCCAACGTGACCTGCGGAGGGAAACTGTCTGAGTAAACCGTGGCAAATCTCACTGCATTCAGTTTTTCCGCGATGAAATCCGCTGCGATCTTACCTACATTGCCGACACCCGGCAGTCCTTCGATAAGAATCGGCTTCTTAAGATCGGGAATTTCATCATAGATTGTCGTCGTGCAGTTTCCCATTTTCTCCGTACTCCTGAATAATCGATTCTCTCCTGTATCTGCCGTAACGGTCGTCGGGAGAGTATTTCGGCGGATGTGCGTTAACCGTTTCGGAAGAACACACAGGACACAATCCCTTTAACGAATAGCGCCCGCATTTCGGACACCTTCTCAGGGATGATCTCACGGACGTCACCTGCTCTCGCGCTTGAGTGTTGCTTCGCCGCCTGCTTTGGTGAGTGACTTAATCGCAGCGTTGGAGATTCTCTTGAGAACATCCTCTGCCGTTTTGTACTCATCGGCGGTGATTACAACCCTGTATTTCGGAGAACCGACCGATGTAATCGAAACCTCTGCATCGTCTCCGGCTTCATCGAGTCCCGCTTTGAGAGCGTTCCTGATGTCTTCGATGCCTTCGGGTGCGAGTGTTTTCATTTCAAGTATTGCATCGATCTCCACATACGGGAGTGTGACGTTTTCTTTGGCGACTTCGATGAATGTTTCCACCCAATCTCCGGTGTAATCCTCGCGGAGTTCGTCGGGGTTGGCGGCTATCGCTTCGAATGCGCCGTATAATGTATCATAAGCCTCGGTGAGTTCGTTTCCGAACTCATCGAAGGCATCGTCAACTGAAATCGAAAGTCTTTCGGCGATGATCTCGACAAGCTTTTCGGCTTTCTTCTCATTCTTCCACTGCTGGACTTTCTCTCTCTTCTGATGGTCGTTGACGGATTTTAAAGAAAGGTCGATGTGACCTTTTTGTGAATCTACGCCCAGAACCTTGCAGACAACTTTCTGTCCTTCTCTGATGAAGTCTCTGATGTACTTCACCCAACCAGAGGCAATATCCCTTACATGGATGAATCCTTCCTTACCTTCATATTCATCTAATGTTACGAAGGCACCGAAGTTCTTCACATTGACGACGGAGCAGACTACGAGCTCTCCGTTCTCGGGAAATTCTCTGGAGCGGGACATCAGTTGTATACCTCGACCACTTCGCCTTTGATATCCGCTTTTCCGCCCTTGGGTTTGACGAGGGTGGTACCGCAGACATTGCATGTGACTGTGGTCGCTGCTTTGCTGAATGTAACCTGTTCGTTGCCGCAGTCGGCACATTTGATTTTGACGAAATCGTTAACCATGAGATCACTCCGTAAGCTCGAACTTCTTTGCTCTTATGCAGGCTGTGAGGTGTGCTTTCTTGCACTGGGTGCATCTGTATCTGATGTTGACCCTCTTGGTCGGCTTTTCCCTTCCTTCAGGCTTAGGCCTCGGGAAACCTCCGTAACCGGCGGTGACCTTTCTGAATCTCCTCTGACCCCATTTGAGTTCGCTTGCTTTCTTCTTCTTGACCCTTTCTACATCGTGGACGGTGTGCGTCTCACAGAAGGGACAGTATTTTTTGATCGTTCTGGGCATTTTCATGTGATTCACCCTTGATTATGCGTGGAAGGTTGCTAATATCGAGGTTATATAAAAATAGATTGGGTAGTGTGCAATCTCTTTCTATATTATTTATAGAAAAGGGGGGGGGGCGCTTTTATTCGCCCATCTTCTCTATGCTGCTGTCGGCCGAGGATATCAGCACGGTTGTGGCTGTGTTCAGGAACAGTCCGTTCTCGACTACACCGGGGATTACGTCGATCCTCGATTCGAGGAAGAAAGGATTTGCGATTGCGTTGAATTTGCAGTCGTAGATGTAGTTTCCTCCGTCTGTGACGAAAGGTTCGTTGTCTTTCATCCTGAGGGTTGCTTTGCATCCCTGTCTCTCGAGCATGATTTTTGTTTTTTCATGACCGAATCTGATTACTTCTACGGGAAGATGTGTTTTTACGCCGAGGACTTCGACTCTCTTCGAAGAATCGACGATGATGATTTCTTTCACCGAGGATGCGGCAACGATCTTTTCTCTGAGAAGAGCTCCGCCCAATCCTTTGATGAGCTGCATATCGTTATCGACTTCGTCCGCACCGTCGATTGTGACATCGAGATAATCGACATCTTCGAGAGGAACGACTTTGATTCCGTTCTCTTTTGCGAGATTTTCGCTCTGTACGGAGGTTGCGACGCATGTGAGGCCGTATCCTTCCTTCACTTTTTCCGCTACCCTCAGAATCGCATAGTACGCCGTGGAACCGGTGCCGAGCCCGACTTTCATTCCGTCTTTGACATATTCGTCCACTGCTTTCTCCGCAACTATCTTCTTGAGGTTCGCGTCAGCCATATTGTCGCCTTACGGCGCTTTATGTCCTCCGTCTATTTATGGCTGATGAGTGATACACCGTCAATGAAATTGGCTGCACTGTATTCCGGAGGGAAGGATTCGACCTTTGCTGCCTATCTGGTACATCAGATGGGTCATGAGGTGGGGTTTCTTGTGAACATTGTACCCGAAGACAGTGCTTCGTGGATATTCCACACACCGAATCTGGGTATTGTGCCTAAAATGGCGGAAGCAATGGATATTCCTCTGATTACCGCGGTATCGGACGGTACGGAAGAGGGAGATTTGGATGCTCTGAGAGATGTTCTCACGGGATTGGATATAGACGGTGTTGTTGTGGGGGCATTGTGGTCGGATTATCAGTGGGACCGTATGAACAGAGTTTTGGGAGAATTAAATTTGATTATGCTGGCACCTCTGTGGAGGAAGGATCAGTCGATGATTTACGACGAAATGGTTTCCGCGGGGATAGATGCGGTGATCGTCGGAGTCTTTGCGGAAGGTTTGGATGAAAAATGGCTGGGAAGACATTTGGATAACGATGCAAAGAAAGATCTTCTGAAACTCAGGGACAGGTACGGTGTGAGTATTATGGGCGAAGGCGGAGAATATGAATCAATGACTTTGGATTCTCCCCTGTTCAAGAAGAAACTTGTCATTGAAAAATCGGAGAAAAAAATGAAGAAAGACTCCGGCACTTTGGAAGTGACGGAAGTCATTCTCGGGGAAAAATCAAAGTGATGCTTTGATTCCGCCGACTATTTCGTCGACTGTCGGCAACACCTTGGGGACGGGAGATCTCCAGATAAATCTGATAGTGCCGTCTTTACCGATGAGATAGAATTCTCTGTTTGTGAATCCTGTTACAAGATGTCCCGGACCGACAATCGCTTCATATCTTTTTGCGATTTCTTTGTCTTTGTCGTAAAGGAATTCGTACGGCGCTCCGAGACGGTCTCTGAACATTCTGTGACTGTCCATGCTGTCGTTGTTGATTGCGACGAATCTTACTCCCGTTTCTTTTATACGGTCGAACTGTTCGATGAATTTCGACATGTAATTGGTGCAGTTGATTCCGAAGTCTCCGACGTAGAAGTTCAGAAGGATGGGTCCGTTTCCGAGTTCTTCATAAAGACTGAATTGGCTTCCGTCTGAGGATTCTGCGGTGAAGTCGGGTGCTTTGTCCCCGATAGCGAGTGTCATAATCAGACGGATGCAATTCGGACGGTTATACTGTTCGCATGATATGAGGGAAACAGCCTTCGGATTCAAGTAAAGAAACGATTGCATCTGTTTCTTTTTCGGGATTGTTCCACCACTTGTTACTCCAGACCCTGTGGATTTTCCATCCTCCCGATTCGAGATATTTCTGTCTGTGATAGTCTCTTTCTCTTGTCGATGCCGCTCCAGCGTAGAGGGAATTGTCACATTCTATGCCGAGAACGTATCTGTTTCCGTCTTTGACTACAACATCAATGCTGTATCCTCCGATACCGAAGTCGGTTTCCGCGTCGTATCCTCTTTTCATGAGAGATTTGCAGATCTGATCGCTGAAGACGGATGATGAGTCGTATACGATGTCTTCTTTCTTCGAGAGAGAGTTCAGAATTTTTTCTTCTTCTTCTCTGTTCCGTGAACTGACTGCGAATGCGTATTCGAGATACTTTTTCAGTAATTTCGGACCTTCGTTTCTGCTGTCCGATACATCTAATTCTTCGGGAAGGAAGGATGTTACGATGTGGATTTTTCTCTTTGCGCGGCTTATTGCTACATTGAGACGGTTTTCTCCTCCGACATTATTGAGCCAGCCGAAGGTTCTTACTATCTTTCCGGATCTGTTTTCGGCATAGCCTACGGAGAAGATTATGATGTCCCTCTCATCCCCCTGAACGGATTCTATGTTTTTCAGGAACAATCCCGTGTCTTCTCCGTTTTCTCTGCGTTCGGATTCTTTTTTGATTATGCTGCAGAATTCTCTGTCGTTATGACATCTTTCCTCGATTATGTCGTAGATTAAATCTCTCTGAGACGAGTTGAATGTGATTATTCCGATTGTTTCGTTGTTTTCACGGTTTGTTAAAATTTCACTGAGTAACGATACGGTTTCTTCCGCTTCTTTACGGTTGCATCTGTCTTCCCATAACGCATCTTTTACGAGATGTGTTTCGATCGGAGGCATCTTCGGAATGTCTACGTTCGGAGATACGTGCAATCTTCCGCTGTAGAAGGCGTAGTTGGAGAATGCAATCAATTCCTCGTACTTCGAACGGTAATGGAAATCGAGCATTACGGAATCGTATCTTCTTCTTGCGAGGTCCAGTAAACTGTTTTCGTCGGGACCGTCTTCGTTATCCGAAGACCATCTTCCGCTTCCGAGACTCGAAGGACGTAACTGTCTGTGATCTCCCGCAACGGCTACCTTCTTTGCACGGTAAATCGAAGGAATGCCTTTCTCTACGTACATTTGGGAAGCTTCGTCGAATACGAGTAAATCGAATAAACCCATTTCCAGAGGAAGTAATTCCGAAACCGCTTCGGGAGTCATAAGCCAGATTCTGATTCCTCTGAATAAATCGGAACCGAATCTCGAGATGAATCTGTTTACCGACCATCTGCGTTTGCTTTCGGCGATTCTTTTCATTTCCGAGATCATTTTAGATTCCGTAACCGCTTTTAACGAATCTCTGAGGATGAATCCGACTCTGTCTTCGGTTGCTTTTCTTTTGTCCGAGATATCTGTGTCTACTTCGTTTCTTATCGTTTCGAAGGAATCTATATCGGAAAGAAGATCTCTGTTGTCTTCTTCGAATCTTCTCAGACGGTCCATGAGAATGAATGCGAACAGTTCGTCGTTGCTCATTTCATAACTCGAAGGAATTTTTGTGTTCACGGAGATTATATTTTCACCGTACATTCTCTGGATTCTGGGTAATTTTTCGTATGAAGATAATTTCTCGGCATATTCCGGATACATATCCAGAGATTCGAGAGTGTTTTCCGTATCGTTCAGTAACTGATCGATATGTTTGGCGCTGTAGTTTGTGAAGTATCTGTTGAGGACGGCTGTCGCCGTCCTCATCGCCTGACCCTGTCCGAAGAGTCTGTCGGAGAAGTCCATGGAGTTGTAGTTACGGGATGTTTTGGATAAACCGCGGAGATCGGATTTCAGACTCCTTAATTCAAAATCACTGAGATTTCTTCTGATGTATGCCATCCACGGATTTGCATCGAGACATTGATAATATGTTCTGAGATCGTCGACAGCTTTCTTTTCGGTGAAGTGGGTATAAGCTTCATTGAGATGCGGGAAATCGGTATTGAGTAAAGTGGAAGAGATGTTGTCTTTGAGGAGAATGTATCTTTCGTGTTCTTTCGGATCGCTGAGATCCACTTTTTTCACCAAAGAATACAGTCTGTACGGTTCGATTCCGAATGCATCGGGCCTGTACATTCCGTCGGCGATACGGGTGAGTTCGGAGATGTGATTTTCGATTTTATCGGAAATGGGATCTATTTCCGCGGGAGATGTTCTTTCATCCGGAGGGAGACTGAGCATTATTCTGAGCTGATCGTAGAAAAGATCCTTGTCGGAAACATCATCGATCATCATTGCGTACTTAGATAAATTTCCCAAACGCGAATGAACAACATCCAATGCCGTTTTCTTTTCGGAAACCATCAGCACAGTTTTTCTTTCGTTGATTGCAGTGGTTATTATTCCCGTGATTACCTGGGATTTTCCCGTTCCCGGAGGTCCCTGAACGACTATTCCGTCTTCGGAGACAAGGGATTCAATCACTTTTTCCTGAGCGCTGTTCAGGTGATTGATGTATGTGATATCTCTTTCCTTAACATCCGGACCTGTTACGGTAAGGTCTTTCGGTTCGTTTTCCGGATCGGATGAAATCAAATCGTCGAGAATTCTGTTGATGCTGTCTTTCGATGCAAGCGAATCGAAATCTCTCTGAACGGAATTGGAATGAAGCGGAAATCTTCCGAGGACGAGGTTGTGTTTTACTGTTATTCCTGTATTATTCTCAGGTCCGGAGAATGATGTGATTTTATTTTCCGTATCCTGAAGAATTATTCCGTTTTCACGGTAGAACGAAAGCATTCTTTCCCGAATGTTTTCCGTATCGTCTGTAACACAATCGGGTAATGCACCTTCTTTTCTGTTTACCGTCATCGATGCGAGTACGAGGGTATTGTTGAACACCGTATCTCTCGAACCGTCATATGAAAGAAAGAATGTGTGATCGCTTCTTTTCAGTTTTACGGGGAATAACATCAGCGGAGCCATTACGCGGAAATCTCCGGAAAGATGTCCGTCGGCGAAGGGATATGCCGCAAAGAGATCCGTAATTCCTTTTTCTCTCATGTCTCTGAGAGTTTCCCTGTAAATCAGGTTCAGTCCGTCGTATTTTTCTCTGTCATTGATGTCGCAGAGAATTATTTCGTTTCCGCCGATTACATCGGATAAACCGCAGACGCCGAAAGAAGCGAGGTCGCACATTCTGCTTTTTGACATTTTCGAACAGTATAACAGAGGATTTCCTCTGCTGATGTCCGTTAATTTCTTCTGCAGATCTTTCAGAGCGTTTTCGGATGCACCTGTAAGAGGTACCGATCTCGCTGCCGTTCTGATGTATTTGCGGGTAATGAGAAGAAAACTTTCTCCGTATTTTTCGGCAAAGGTATCTCCTATGCCTTTGATCATCAGAAGATCTTCTTTCTTTGCCGGAAGTCTTTCCGCCATATCGTATAACGATTCATCGGAACATACCTTCAGTTCCCTTCCGTTAACTGTATGTTCTCTGCGGAGAGCATCTCTCAGAGTCCTGAGTTCTTCGTATACGGCGGTGCAGTCTTCCATGTACACCGGAGGGTATGTGGGGAAGGTAGATAAGCAATGTCAATACTAATCGTGAACATGGAATTCAAATGTCCCGGTGGAGGCAACTTCGGCACCCCGTCGCTGAAGATAAAGAAGTGTCCCGAATGCGGTGCGGATATCGAATTATTTTCAACGGACGTGAAAGCTGTATGCTATAGCTGCGGTTTTGTTGCGTACAACGATTTGAATTCATGCATATTCTATTGCGAACATGCGAGAGAATGCATCGGTTCGGATGCATACGACAGGATAATGGCACAGGTTGAGAAAGAAAAGGAATAATGCATACGTGGGCCTTCGGCCGCGTATGCTTTCTTCCGCTTAGATTATATCTTCAATTCTGATATTTCGTTCAAGAGTGAGTCCTGTTATGAGTTCGAGGAACAAAGGCGTCGATTACCCGAAACATACGTTATGGTACCGTTTCTGCTTGTGGGTATTGGGACACGGTATTGTTCTGCCGGTAGTGAAGAGGCATTACAACATACGTACCGAAAGATACACCGGAAAAGTAGAACGTCCGTGTATTCTCACGTATAATCATGTCTGCGACTACGATTTCCTCGGAGTGTTAACATCTTTCAGACACTACGGGAGATTCATAATAAGCGACGCACTCCTGAGAAAACCTTCTCTGAGAAGATTACTGCATTTTGCGACAAACGGAATCTACCGCCGTAAGGGTGAGAAAGCCGACGATGCGGTCAAAGCCGCAAAGGCAACCATAGAGAAAGGAATCAATGTTTACATGGCGGCGGAAGGCGAAGAATCTCCCAACGGTGTGACGGCGGAAATCCGCGGACGTACAGGTGAAATGATCAAGTATCTCGATGCGGACTTAATCACATTCAGAGTGGACGGCGGATATTTCCTGAAACCGAAGTGGGCCGACAGCCGTTCCAAAGGCCCTCTGCTGGGTCATGTCGTAAACGTCTACAAAAAGGAAGATCTTGAAAAAATGTCTTCCGAAGAAATCAATGCAGCCATTTACAGAGATCTTTACGTGAATCATTACGATTGGAACCGTGAAAACAGAGTGGTCTACGACCGTGAAAACCGCGCGGAGCATATGGAAAGACTTGTGTTCAGGTGTCCCCGGTGTAAGAAAGACGGACACCTTCACAGTCACGGAGATGTATTGTCGTGCGATGCGTGCGGATATTCCGTAACCGTCGACGAATACGGATTTTTCAGCGAGGGTGCAGTATTCGACAATCTTTACGACTGGGATATGTGGCAGAGGTCCGAATTGGTGAAAGAATCCGAATCGTGGAATGATAATGACACCATAACTTCCGATGAGCACTGTGTTCTCAAAATCATGTCCGGCGATGACGCAGTCACCGCCGATGACGATATCACGATATCAATCGCCCGTAAAGAAGTCATTCTCAAAGGAAATTCTGCAGATGTACATATTCCGTTGGATGCAGGGATGAATATCGTCGCAGTCAGAGGAGGATGCGGAATAACATACTGCGGGAAATATTACCGTGTGGAACCGAAAACTCCCTCCTGTATGAGAAGATACAGAACGATTCTCAGAATCATCCGCAATGAGAAATATTTAGGACGATATTTCAGCAGTATGAGGAAAAATCTCGGTGTAAAACCCTGTCTGTATCCCGAACCCGTACTGATTATCGGAACTTACGACGAAGACGGCACTCCGAATGCAATGAATGCCGCATGGGGAGGCATTCACAACGACGATGAAATCTGCATCTGTCTCTCCGCAGACCACAAGACTGTCAGCAACCTTCTGAAGAGGGGTGCATTCACGGTAAGTTTCGCTACCGTCGACACAGTAATTCCTTGTGATTATGTGGGAATCGTTTCCGGAAACGATGTAAAGGACAAGTTCGCAAAAGCAGGCTTTACCGCAGTCAAAAGCGAATTCGTAGACGCTCCGGTTATTCAGGAACTGAAGATGTCCGTCGAATGTACCGTAAAGAGCTACGAAAACGAAGAACTCATCGGAAAGATCGTAAACGTATCCGCCGACGAATCCGTTATGACCGACGGAAGGGTGGATGTGTCCAAACTCAGACCCGTCGTGTACGACGGCCTGAACCACGATTACCTTGAGATAAAAGGCAAGGTGGGCAAAGCATTCTCGGACGGTAAAAAACTCATCTGTAACTGAATAATCCCGAAGAAAATGTGTCCCGATACGGCATACGAATGTTGTATACGGGACACCCTGTTGATTTCAACACGGGTCGGTTTAACAACCCTTATAGATACTGTTCTCTAATAAGGGGCAATCTATCCAATCGGAGGAATGACAATGGAAAAGAAGCAGATTATCGCGATTGCGGCTGTCGCAGTGGTTATTGTGGCTGCAGTCGGTATCGCACTTGCAATGAACAACAACGGAGGCGGAAACTCTTCGAAGAAGATTTCATCTGTCGACGACCTCAGCGGCGCTTCGATCGGTGTCGTGAAAGGATACACCGGAGAAACATTTGCACTCTTGGATAAAGAGGACGGAGTTCTCAGTAAGGACACAAAAATCAATTCATACGGTACAGGTGCACTCGCAATCGATGCACTGAAACAGGGATACATCGACTGTGTTATCATTGACGAACAGCCCGCAAAGAAATTCGTTGAGAAGAACAGCGGACTGAAGATTCTCGATACGAAATACATCGAGGAAGACTATGCACTTGCAGTCAAGAAAGGCAACAGCGAACTTCTCAAGCTCATCAACGGTGCACTCGCAGAGATTGAGAAAGACGGTACACTTGCAAAGATCGAAGCATACTACTACGAGGGAACCGGCGAGAAATACGTCAGGCCGGCGGGTGACGATGACACCAATGGAACCATCAAGATGATTACCAACGCATACTTCCCTCCCTACGAATCGTTCAAAGACGGAGGAGACAGCGGAGAAATCGTCGGATTGGATGTCGACATTATGCAGGCAATCTGTTCGAAGATCGGATACAAGCTTGAGTGTCAGAGTATGGAGTTCAATTCACTTATCGGTGTGCTTCAGGGCAGCAAAAACGACGACAACTACGTTATCGCCGCAGGTATGACCGTCACCGATGAGAGGAAAGCGAACGTTGACTTCTCCGATTCATACACGACATCGGTGCAGGCCATCATTACCAAAGCCTGAATGAAATAAAGAGGAGAGGCAGATCTGATGTCTTTGTGGGACCAAATCCATGATGCATTCATCTACAACGACCGTTGGAACTACGTACTGACCGGTCTTGAGAATACCATTATCCTCACCGTGATGGCGCTGTTCCTGGGATTGATTTTGGGTGTGTTGATTGCAACCGTAAGAACGATCCATGATAAAAACGGAAAACTGCCGATCCTCAACATCATCTGCAGAGTGTACGTCACGGTTATACGCGGTACCCCTGTGATGGTTCAACTTCTTATCATCTACCTCGTTGTGCTTACGCCGAGCGTAGTCGGATTCAGGGTTAACCCTCTGATAATAGGTTCTCTTGCATTCGGTTTAAACTCTGCAGCATATGTTGCGGAGATTGTACGTTCCGGTATCAACGCAGTACCCGCAGGTCAGTTCGAGGCCGCAAGAAGTCTCGGACTGTCCTTCGGTGCGATGATGACGACGGTTATCTTACCTCAGGCGGTGAAGAACATTCTTCCCGCATTATGTAACGAAGGAATCAGCCTTCTGAAGGAAACATCCATCTGCGGTGTAATCGGTGTTGTTGAGTTGACGAAATCGTATGAGATTATTATGTCATTCACGTATCAGGCAATGGTTCCTCTGTTGGGAGTTGCGCTGATTTACCTGATTATGGTGATGGTGCTTACCGCATTGGTACATAAATTGGAAAGGAGGCTGAACGCAAATGGAATCTGACAGCGAAGTACTGATCGAAGTAAAAGATCTCCGCAAATCTTTCGGAGAGCATGAAGTCCTGAAGGGAATAAGTGCGACAATCAGAAAAGGAGAGGTAATCTCGATTATCGGCCCTTCCGGTTGCGGTAAATCCACGTTCCTGCGTTCGCTGAATCTTCTTGAAGAGCCTACGGGCGGTTCGGTATTCTTCGAGGGTACGGAGATTACCGCGAAAGGTACCGATGTGAATAAGATACGTCAGAAAATCGGTATGGTGTTCCAGCAGTTCAATCTCTTCCCGAATATGACGGTGAAGAAGAACATCATGTTGGCACCTACTCAGTTGAAACTGATGACGGAAGAGGAAGCATCGGACAAAGCGGAAGCACTGCTTGCAAGGATAGGTTTATCGGACAAAGCGGACCAGCGTCCGCAGAGGCTGTCCGGAGGACAGCAGCAGCGTATCGCGATTATACGTGCGCTGGCTATGAATCCGGATGTTATGCTGTTTGATGAGCCTACATCCGCATTGGACCCGGAAATGGTCGGTGAAGTTCTTTCTTTGATCAAGGACTTGGCCAAAGAAGGTATGACGATGCTGATTGTTACACACGAGATGGGATTCGCAAGAGAGATTTCGGATCGTGTGTTCTTCATCAACGACGGTGTGATTGCGGAAGAAAACACCCCTTCGGAGCTGTTCGGCAACCCGCAGAACGCACGTCTGAAAGAATTCCTTTCCAAAGTTCTGTGATATCCGGAGCGGGCTCCGCCCGCTCCGATATGCGGATATAATCGGATATCGATTGATGTTTTATGACAGTATCCGCGATTCTGTACACTTCAAACACGGGATTCACGAAAGAGTATGCGGAAATACTCAGTAAGAAAATTTCTCTCCCGGCGTACCCTCTCGGAAAAGAGAAGATTCCGAAGAAAGCCGAAATAATCTACCTCGGATGGGTCGCAGCCGGTTCCGTGAAAGGATACGGTAAAGCTTACAGTAAGTACACAGTGAAAGCGGTCTGCGGAGTGTGCATGGGATTTACGGGTTCTCAGATTGAAGATATCAGAAAGAAGGACAGAATTCCCGAAGATATCCCCGTATTCACTGTACAGGGCGGTTTCGATCCCGGGAAGTTACACGGTTACTACAGATTCGTCATGAAACCCGTTCTGAAAAAGATGGTTCTGCAGTTGGAATCCATTGAAAACAGAACTCCCGAAGAAGAATTGGCTTTGGAGATGGTTACCGTCGGCAAGAACCTCGTAGACGGGAAGAATCTGACACAGCTTACGGACTGGTATTCGGGACAGTGACAGCAACCTATAATAACGCAGTAATCTTAGCACAATTCATGGGAGACTGCGGTAAGAAGGCAATCATCATCGTGGACATGCTGAATGATTTCGTCACCGGTTCGCTGAAATGCGACCGTGCACAGAGGATTATTCCCAATTTGATGAAATTAATCGGAGAAGCAAGAAAGAACAGCGTTCCGGTGATTTATTCCAACGATGCGCACATCAAAGGTATCGACCATGAGCTTAAGCTCTGGGGAGATCACGCGATTGCAGGTACGGAAGGCGCGAAAGTTATCCCTGAATTGAAACCCGAGGAAGGAGATTTCATCATACCGAAGAGAAGATACAGCGGATTCTACGGCACGGATATGGAAATGCTCCTGAGAGAGTTGGGTGTAGACACAGTTATCCTTACGGGAATGCACGCACACATGTGCGTACGCCACACCACAGCGGATGCATACTACAGAGGATACAACATCATCGTTCCTGCAGACGGAGTGGATTCCTTCACGGAAGAGGACTATCAGGCCGGTCTGAAGTATCTGAAGGAAGTGTACGGTGCGGTTATTTCCGATGTAGACTCGATTACGAGGGAATTCTGATCATGGAATGCCGTAAAGACATCGCAGATCTGATGTCATTATGTGTCGGATGCGGTAAATGCAGAACCGTATGTCAGTCGTACGCACACGGAGGATGCGATCCGAAGTCCGTAATGCAGGGAGACATCTCAAAAGCGAAGGGATGTCTCACATGCGGATTATGCAACGATGTGTGTGAGCATACAGTTCCCAAAAGGGTGATGATGTACGCCGCATGCATTGCCAATGATGTAAAAATTTCCGAAGTTTATTACAAAACAGGATATAACCTCCCTCCTGCGGAGGGAGGAACCGTTCCGGTACCTTCGTACCGGAACGATTCCCCTGATGTTCTGATGCCGGGATGTTTAACTGTTTCATCGGCACCTTTCCTGGAATATTCCGCGGCGAAAGCGCTGGAATCGATAGGAATCAACGTAAAGAGATTCGACGGCGGATGCTGTGTGTATCCGATACCGTTCAGGTCGATGGACGATGACGAAAGAAACAACATCAAACGTTCCAAAGTGAAAGATTTACGGGGTAGGATGTACAACATATGTCCCGGATGCAGGGATGAGATGTCATCTGTCTGTAATACGGAGCATATCATCGAACCGTTACACGAAAACATCGGTAAAATCAGGAAATTGCCGGGAGTGAAACTCAGAGTTGCATCAATGCCCGGATGCGGTCTCAGACATCAGAAGAAGATGTTCGACGACATTGCAGAAGCATGCGGATGCGAAATCATCGAAACAAAACAAGGGTGCTGCGGAAAAGCGGTTCCGAGGATATCCGAAGAGATAATGAAAGAAAGGCAGGAATCGATGAAGGATGCCGATGCAGTAATCGTAGGATGTCCGTCGTGTTTTGCGAGATACGACGGATATAAAAACGGCATCCCGGTGCTGTACATAGCGGAATTGGTCTGTCTCGCTTCGGGAGATAAGACAACCGTCGGACTGCACAGGAATCCGATCCGCTGAGAAGGATTATGCGTTCTTCTTTTCTTTGTTTTCTTTGTATCTTCTGATGCACAGTTCTATGCCGTGTGCGTAACTTGCGAATTCACGGGAGTCGACCTTGGTTGTGAGGTAATCAATCATCTCACGCGGTAAAGTTACACTCAGCGACACCTTCTTTTCTCTGTTCGCCATGGGCGACAGACGATTATAATGCGATATAAATCATTACAATTAAGTTGACTGTATTTAAATGATGTTCGGTGCGGTACATTGTACCGATAATCCGCACCGAGATGCATTCGGATTTTTCTCTTTCGCGGCAGGAGTAAGACTGTTTGATTGTTTCATATATGTTATGACGCAATTGTACTGTGTTCGATAACTAAATTTACATAACCTCCAAAGGAACCGGCCCGGGCTT
>CAVIAJ010000008.1:0-57516 GCA_963640855.1 Candidatus Methanomethylophilaceae archaeon | reverse complement strand
AATACCCGCAGAACAAATCAAAAGAAGTTACCTACCAGAATTGCCGAACACAGTAGACCATAGAATATGGCCGTTAGCTAGACTGATATGACCCATATTAAATAGTTTGTCCATCTTCAAATCGTATAATTGATAAATCAACTTTGAATCTGGCTCATTTTAATAAATCGGAAATGCCAGAATATTTATCATATTGTTGTATCATCGGTCTATGGCTTGGAATATCGAAGTCGATGATGACGTCAAGAAATATATTCTCGATCAGAAACAGGATTTCCGTGTATGTACTGCATGTTCGGGACCCGCACTCGTACCGATTACCGTCAAGCCTCCGAAGAAGAACGACTGCATGATCCCAATCGGCGATTATGTTCTGTATATTTCCGCAGTTCAGGCGATGTATATCAACAGAGTAACGATGGATATGCTGTACAGCGATGAAGAAATCGCCACCTGTTACGCATTCAACCGCGGAAGATATTACTGAATGCGTTCGGCCGATGCTACGCAGTCGGCAATCATTTTATCGAAATCGAATTTCGACTGCATAGCCGTTACTTTCTCTATCGTGGCTTCGGTTACGGGTTTTACCGGAACGATTCCGCATCCCGCCGTAGGCAGGATAGAGAGCTCATACGTTCCGATTTTCTGCGCTATGTCTATAATTTCCAGTTTATCCATTCCTATGAACGGACGGACAATCGGGAAATTGAGATTGTAGCCTTCGGCCATAATGTTTCTGAGAGTCTGCGAAGCCACCTGTCCCAGAGAATCCCCCATTACGATGCCGGAGCAGCCGCGGAGTTTTGCGAATTCCCTCGCTACGTGCTGCATTGTTCTTTTGCAGAAAACACACTGGTAGGAATTTTCACATTTTTCGTGAATTACGGTTTGGTTTGTCTCGTGATCGAAAGAGTATAACGGCATCTCCTGTCCTGTCACTTCGGAGAGTCTCGAAGCAATCTTTTTGACCTTATCCAATTCTTTTTCATCCGCATAACATCCGTTGTTCATATGGAGAAGAATGATTTCCGCACCCTGCATCGCCATGACGTATGATGCTGCAGGGGAGTCGATACCTCCGGACAGGAGTGAGACAAGCTTCATGTGTTGTACCTTCCGACCTCTATTCCGCCTGTGTATTCGTCGTCTTCCTCTTCTTCGGTTATCATACCGTAGAGCGCTCTGACGAATTCCTTCAGACTTGCTACTTCCCGTTTCAGGGAATCAATCTGTCTTTGGAGGTCTTCCTCTGAGGTCATTCGATCACAACGTCGCCGTAATCGTCGGCGAGTTTTCTGTATGAGTTGCGGTTGCACTTGGGGCAGTAGAGCTGTTTTCCCTTTCTGTCGAGTTCCGTTTTGCACTTACCGCAGTATGAGCGGATTACGCCGAGGTGTGCGTCCTTTGTTGTGAGCTGAAGTGAGGGTTTTACGCCCGTAACCATCGCTCTGACGAGGTCTCCCTTTCTGAGTTCTTTGGAAACATCGTCTGTGTAATCAGGCGATATTTTCGATACGTGGATTGTTCCGTATGTTTCGCTTCCGATCCTTCTGCATGTGCCGTCTTTGGCAAGTACATTGGCGGTTGCCATGGTTTTTCTTATGTCTCCGATTGAAGCGTATACAATATCTCCGATTTTCAGTACGTTCGGGGGGTTGGGAGATATGACTTTGGCGATGCATTCGTCATCGTCGAGGACGAGTGTACCGATCTGTGCGGCGTAAACGACACCGTCCTTTGCGAATGTCCCTTCGGATGCCATGTATTCTTCTTCAATTGCGACTTCGTCTCCGGGGAACACTTCTTTGTTTTCACTCATAAAATCACTCTTATCTTACGTTGACAACGATTATGTCAACCTCTTTTTTTTCTTTCCTGTGAAAGGTGAATGTGTGCGGGATATTATACTTATAGGTCGCGCACGCGACTATTTCCCTTCCGGATGCTTCGACATATTCTTTCAGGAAGTCTATTGTCTCGGCCATGTGAATTGAATATACAGAATCGGAAAGTTCCATCGCTTTGTCGAGGAAGGGTCTGTCGGCACGTTTGTTCTGACATCCGAACGGAGGGTTCATGAACGTTGTGTCTGCTTTTTCGTTCACTTTCGAAATATCGCATTCGGTGAGTTCGATATTTACATTGAGGTTTGAAGCGTTTTCTTCTGCGGTTTTCAGTGCGGAAGATGAGATGTCGTACCCTCTTACCGTTTCCGCGCCCAATAATTTCGCACCGATTGCGAATATTCCCGTTCCGCATCCGAGATCGTTTACCGTTTTGTCAAGAACATCTCCGGATGCGTATGCGGAAAAGAGAATGTCTGATGCGATTGTTGAAGGGGTGGGATACTGTTCCAGCGAAGCAACAGGTTCCCTGAAGGGTGCCACGCGCTGTAATTTCATCTCCAACTCCTTTCTCTTCACGGATGAGCCAGTGACGATAAGCGATATTATATTTTCCCTTTCGGGAGTAAAAGAGATGTCGGACTGTGACGGACACAGTCCGACGTAAGTTTCATTCGAAGAAGAAATGCGACGGGGATTCGGGTTTCGGTGTGAAACACTTCTCACCCGTAATCTTCAGTTCCATGGGATATTTCTTAACCATGTCATCGATTAAGGCCCTCATAGTGCTCTCAAGTCTCTTCGGAGGGGAAACGACTCTTGCGTTGAGTACGAGTTTTCCGGGTGTTTTGATGTACCTGGAACCGTAGATTCCGTCGACCTGCATTGTTTCCTCGACAAGGGACATCTTCGCTGCGGATTCAGGAGATTCCACCAACACCTTAACGTGAACGATGGATTTGGAACCGTATTCTTTTGCTATGCCGCGCATGATGTCGGTTTCAAGAGAATACATATCGACGTCGTATTTCGGAGTAAGGTCGAATGTACCGGAATACCATCCCAACTTTGCCTTTTCGAATGCAAATCCTTTGTTCTGTTCACCCGTAGGCGCTTTGGTACTGACTTCGTCGGAAAGAATCAAATCCATAATTTCATTCATGTTCCTGAGGTCGACGGATGACGATTCGATGATTCTTATTCCGGGCAGTACTTTCAGGACGGCTTCCTTTACTTTCTTGATAGTATCTTCATTAACCAAATCGGTTTTGGAAAGGATGACCACTTCCGCTTCTCTGATCTGATGTGCGGGAATGATGTCGACTGTTTCTCCGGTTCTGTTTTCCTTCTCGGTAAGAATGTCCAATGCTCTGACACAGTCTACAACAACCGTAAACGGTGCGACACTGAATTCATCCGGATGTAAAGATCTCATAGGTGCTACGACGGAACTCATGATGTTTGTCGATGTGCCGATGGGTTCGGCGATGATGACATCGGGTTTTCCGGTTGTGACCAATGTTCTTGCGCTCGATACAAACTTATCGAAATTGGTACAGAAACATCCGCCCATAATGTCGCGTGTGTCGAATCCGGCGTCTTTGGAATATTCGGTGTCGACCAACACATCGCCCTGATCGTTCATGATAATCGAGACGGATTTGTCCCTTCTTTCTTTGAGTGATCTCGCAATGTTGACCGCCAATGTAGTTTTACCCGCTCCGAGATACCCTCCGAGGACGAGCATTCTTGTTCTGCCGGTTCCGTTCATGAACATCTGCATAGCATCGTTTGATATAAACAATGACATTCCGACGGAAAATGAGTTTCCGATTTTGTCAGTATTGTCGGTTTCGATATTCACAGCATGCTCGGATTGTTTCACACGGTTATTAGTTTACAGAAAACAATTCGATACATTATCTTATAAAAAGTGCAACTTTGTTACATTTTACAGACGTATGTCTTTGTTTAACGAGGATATTTATTGCATGTAAAACTGAAATAATTAAATAATTACATAAACGATTCCGCCCATGGGATTATTATGATTAAGGATCCAAAGGCACTCATTGCAGTTGCCGTAGTCGCAATCCTTGTGATTGCAGGGGTCGCAGTTGTTGTAAGCAACAATAACAACGGCGGCAACAAGAGCCACGACAACTTAGCAGATATGACGTGGGACGAAATCGTAGAGAAAGCAAAGGGAACGGATGTTGCCATTGCATTCTACTTCGACCAGCCCTGTATGAAATGGTTCAACGATGTTATCGTTCCCCAGGCTAAAGAATTGTATGACATTAACTTGTCATGTGTCGGATATGCAACCGATGCAAGTGCAATTAAGGAATTTACCACCTCAGGAAAGATTTCTTACGATTTCCTTTGGGGAAGAGCATCCAACTATGTCAACCTCATCAACTATGACGGTAACAAGAACAGCCTGATTCTTCAGGGCGACTGGGAATCCAAGATGCCCAACATGAAGTACTCAGACGGACTTGCAGACGAGTCATGGAAAGCCGCATACGAGTCGGTTTACGGTGAAGGCACATACAACAGGAGTGTTTCTTCAGTTGCTCCGTTCTCCGGAAGCACAACATCATTTGTCTACAACAAAGCGTTCAACGACGCAGACATTGCATGGAACGAGGTTAAGATTACCAGTGTTGACGGAAAGACCGTGAAGACTGTTGCAGTCACAACCGAGGCTACCGGAGTTACACTCGACAAGAGCACGGCAGTTGCGGACATCGATGCTTCAAAGACATACGCCTTTGACAGTGTCAGAGCATACCGTGTTGCAAACCAGGACACAAATGCAAAAGTCTATTACGGACTTCCCCACAACTACACTGAGCTCAACTCCTGGTCCAAGATTTATCAGGAACAGTTCTATCTTCCTTCGGCAACAGGAGAAGCTAACTTCCACGTTCAGCTGATCCTCGAAGCTATGGTGTACGAACTCGCATCCAACGGTGACTCATGGATTGCATGCACTGATAAACAGGCAGATGTCTGGAGCGGAGACCTCAAAGGTAAATACACCGGCGATTACGCAAAGGACAAAGCAACATACATGGCATACATCAACGAGAAGATCTGTGCAAACGGTACAACCGCAGACAAATACGGTGAGCAGATACCCTATATCAGGGCATACCTCAATGACACAGCACCCTACTGGAACAAGGCACTGACCGGAACAACAGGTGCTGTCACAACACCTAACCAGACACTCGTCGGTAACAACGACACAACACAGAAGGATTTCGACAGCTCTACAATCATGATTGCTCTGAACTCCACTGAGACACTTGCCAACAGGACATACATGTATGCAGCAGACATCGGAGTATACGCTCCCGAGACCACATGCTCCAACAGGTGCGGACTCTTCCTTATGGAACACACACCCAACCCCTACGGAGCAATCGTTGTTGCGAACCTGTTCAACGACCCTGCAAACCAGGCATCGTACTACAGTATCGCAGGTAACGGTTACAACGTGGACCTTGACAAACTCTCTGCAGAGCAGAAACAGCTCTTCGAGAGCAGATGGATTGACTGGGATGCATACGGCAAGCCTTACGTCAAGCCTGAGCAGATCAAATCCAACATGGTTATGCCTGCAATCGGTTACCTCGAGAGCAACCTCTCACAGTACGCCGACAAATACATTAAGGCAAAAGCCTAAACAGTAAACCCGCATCGGTGAAGAGATGAACCGCAGGGATAAGTCGGAACTGATCCCTGTGGCCATCTCTTCACTGGTCATTATTTTACTTTTTGTTATACCTGTCGCCTGGTCATTCAGAGACAGTTTCTACACGTTCGGCGGAAAATTCATCGGATTCGATAATTACGTCAGAACAATCAATGACATCTATTTTCAGGATGCATTCATTTATACAGTGAAGATAACGCTTATTTCCATCGTAATAACGATGGTATCTGCCGTTATTCTGGCTATGGCTGTCCGTAAGACATTCGTAGGAAAAAAACTGACACTTTTCCTTCTTCAGTTTGACATATCGATGCCGACGATAACCTGTGCATCGATGATGATAATCGCTTTCTCTCAGGCAGGTTTCACAAGTTCGCTGTTCTACAACCTGGGCCTGATTACATCTTACAGTAATTTTCCGAACATTTTCAGCGACCCTCAGGGACGCGGACTGATATTCTCAGTCGTATGGATGTTCGTTCCGTACATTGCACTGTCATTCCTTGCGGTACTGCATTCTCTGTCATCTGATCAGGAAGATCAGGCCGCTACATTGGGTGTCGGAAAAATCAAACGTTTCATTTACATCATATTCCCGTCCTTGAAATCATCCATTGCGTACACGGCGGTGCTGTGTTTCGCATGCATATTCGGTTCATTCGAACTGCCGTCATTGGTGGGAAGGGAACACACATTGGTAACATTGGCATACCATTACTTCAACGACGTGACATGGACTATGCCCGAACATATGGAGTCGTACACAATATCCATTATACTGTTCATCATAACAATGGCTGTTTCGTCCGTACTGATGTATTATTCATTGGTTTCAGGGAGGAAGAACGAATGATTGTAAAGAGTCCGATGAAGAAGATCATCATTCTGTTCACAATCATCATAATAGTGTATCCCGTAATTCCGTTGTTCATACAGTCGATTGCGGGACCGTGGGATTACAAGAACCTTCTTCCGGATAATTTTACATGGGACAATTACACCGCGGTCATCGACACCTACAAGATACCCCGGACAACGCTGAACAGCATAATCGTATCCGGTGTGGTGGTATTGGTTTCATTGGTGCTGGCTATATTCCCTGCCAAATTCATAGGTACCAAGGATTTCAAAGGAAAGGCCCTGGTACAGGTGTTTACGATGATGCCCGTCATGGCACCCGGAATCATAGTTCTTTTCGGTATCGGCAGTGTATTCGCAAAATTGGGCATATACAGAACATATGCATCACTGATACTGTCCGAAGTTGTCTTCCTGATCCCGTATATGATTATGGTTCTCGTACCTGTATTCAAGAATTACGAAGTAGGTGTGGAGGATCAGGCCGCTACGTTGGGTATCGGAAGATTATCGGTGCTGATGAACATCACATTGCCTTCCATCAAATCCGGTCTTGCAGTTGCCTGCATGTATGTATTCATCAGTTCATGGGCAACATATCTCGCCGTCAGTATGTACGCTCCGATTAATTTCGAAACGATGGGTCTGATAATGTACCCTGCAATCAAATACGGTCAGGTGTCTCAGAGCATGCTTGCCGCGTTAACAATAATATTCTTCATTCCGTCCGTAATCTTCCTGTTAATCTCCACATGGATAATGGGAACGGACAAGGTCAACAATCAGAGGGTCTGAAATGAGTTTCCTTACTATCAAAGGCATTACGAAGACATACAAAGGCGCAGCATCTCCCTGCATCGACAGTCTCGATCTCGAGGTCGAAGAAGGAGAAATAGTGGTAATGTTGGGCTCATCCGGATGCGGAAAAACAACCCTGCTGAAACTGATTGCAGGATTGGAGGAACAGGATTCTGGTACGATTCTTATCGACGGAGAATCCGTCGACGGGATGCTTACCGAGAAGAGACCCATCTCGATGGTATTCCAGAAACCGTTCCTTTTCAAGAATATGGATGTTTTCGGAAACATCTCATTCGCTCCGAAGGTTACGGGAAGATTTTCATCCAAAGAAGAGATGATCTCGGAGACTCAGAAATACATCGATATCGTCAAACTCACAGGGTTCGAACACCGTCCCGCCACACAGCTGTCGGGAGGACAGGAACAGAGGGTGTCTCTTGCAAGAGCATTGATTGTAAAACCTAAGTTACTCCTTCTCGATGAACCTCTCAGCGCATTGGATGCAAGTCTGAGGGTTGAGATGCGTACGGCAGTCAGAAAGATATGCAAGGATTTGGGACAGACCGTAATTTTCGTTACACACGATCAGGAAGAAGCTGTTGCCGTAGGAGACCGTATCGCACTGATGAACAACGGCCGTATAGAACAGTTCTCTCCGCCCGAAGAGTTCTATTCGCATCCGAAAACACTGACTGTAGCGAAATTCTTCGGATGGAAAAATACCGTTCCCTGCAATTACGACGGAAACGGAACCGCAGATTCCGTAATAGGAAAATTCACAATCGACGGTTATTCATCCGAGCCCGGTGAGAAAATGCTGGTAATAAGGCCGGAAGCATTCTTTGAAAGTGTAGACGGCATTATCGAAGGAAAAGTCACGGAAGCATCCTTCATGGGTGTGAGGATGGATTACGTCATAGACAGTAACGGCCATATACTCAACGTGTCGCTCGATACAAACACACTCAGACATCCCGGGGAAACCATCAGGTTGGGAGTAAACTCCAACGGAATATGGCTTGTCGGCAATGAGGAAATCATTGAAAAAACGGCGGAGCCGGAACAGAAGAAAGGTCTGAAGAAACTGCTCTCATCATTCAGACATCAGAAAGATGAAGAATGACGTTTCACAGTATCAATCATCGTCTTGATTTTCTCTCTCGAAAGTCCTCTGTCTACAGAACACGAGCATGTGAAAATCATATTGCCGATTTTCGATGTCTTATCAAGATATTCCGCCGTATCTTTCACGACTCTGTTCATATCTCCGAGAGCAATCGTTGTGAATGTATCAATTCCTCCCATCAGTGAGAATTTAGGGAATTTCTTTCTCAGGACTACGGGGTCGTTGTATTCTCCGTAGTACAGACAGTCCAATCTGAGGCCGCGGAGCGATTTCTGCGCCGTTCCGCTTTCTGACAGTTTTCCGTGCGGATGTAAGCACACGCACGTGTCGTATCTGCGGATCTTTCCGATGAGTTTCTCTATTGCAGGAACTGAAATGTTTTCAAAAGGATCGATTCCGATAACGTCTATGTTGTCATATGCACCCGATATCAGACACATATCGGGAGAAGATCCTTTGAGAACCGCATCCGCAACGTGCCAGTCTACTCTGGATGTGAAATTTATCAGATCTCTGACATAATCCGGTTCGCTTACCGTATCCATAAGAAACTGTTCGAATCCCCTCATAGATGCGGCTATGCTCATAGGTGACGGAATGTGCTGAACAAGTGCGGCATCGGTACCTTCACGCACCAAATTGTGGGAAAGTACGACCTGTCTTATCGATTCCTCAGAGACATTGAATGCTCTTTTTCTGTAGATGAAACCGGGATCGTCTTTCAGGACGTTCTTCACTGTGTACATTATTCCGTGGGGCGGATATTCCACTTTATTTCCCAATTCTCTTGTGTCTATCCATACTACGGAACCGTTCACCGCATCCATTCCTGTGTATTTCTGCAGTGCCAGCAATGATTTTGCGGATTTCTCGCCGTCGAGGCCGGATACGAATAATTCGTCTGTATCGTATCCTGCAATCTCCATCCCGAGTGTGACATCGAAGAGATACGTCGGAACATTTCCGTTACCTTCGCATTTTACTGTCGAGATGAATTCCTCTTTCGGCATGTTATCTTTCCGTGTTTAATACGTCCGCAGGGAGATACAAACGTATCTCCCGCAGTCGGACGTCAGAGCATAAAACGCTCAGATAATTTCTTTTGCTATCTCGATTGCTCTCTTGCAGTATTTGGGGCAGATCTGTGTGAGAACGCCCTGCTCCTGTGCCTTCTTCATATCTTTGTCTTTTCTGAGATCGAGGTTGAGAAGTCCGGGGCATGTGAGGGAACCGAATTCGGCTGTGAATTTGTCAATAAATTCCTGCCTCTTCTGCATACAGAGTCCTTTCTGGGCCATGTCTCCTGCCTCAACGTTTCCGTACTTGGCACCGATAGCCATGAATGCGCCGCTGACGGCACCGCAGATTGTACCCTGCATCATACCGACACCGAAGCACGATGCAAGTTTCTTTCCCTGTTCTTCGGTGAGACCCACTTCAGGTGCGAGTCTGGAGAAGACTGCCATGGAACAGTCAAAGCCTTCTCCGAATCCTTTTGCGATATCTTCTTCGACGGTCATAATAACCGTATGAAAGATGGGGTTGTAACATATTTATACTGTATTATTTGAGTCAGTACTAAATTATCGGACAATAAAATCATTATTTATTCAGTTGTGTATAATGGGGAGTATGGATGCCGAAACCGTACAGTTTCTCGACGATGCATTCGAGAGAAGCATAAAGGATCACATGAGCATAACCAGGGAAGACATCGTGCGTATGCTTTCATTGGATCCCGAATCGGAAGAATGTGAATACATGGGAAAGAAGGCCCGTGAATTGGCAAGAAAAAGATCGGGCAACAAAGCATCCGTAGGTACGGCGTTCGGTTTGGATTACCGTGCATGTAAAGCAAGCTGCAATTACTGTTCATTCGGCGAAAGATGGGGCCTTATGGACGGATTCGATATTGAAATGTCTCCCGAGGAGATTATCGGGTTGATGAAATCGCAGATTTCAAGAGGATACAGGAAATTTACGATAAGAACCACAGAATGCTATCCCGTAGACAGATTATGCGGACTTGCGAAAACAATCCATTCCGAGATTAAAGAAAAATTCATGCTCGGCGTGAACACCGGAGAACTGTCTCCGGAGGATTTAGTGAAACTTCACGAAGCAGGATACAACAGCGCATATCATACGTTGCATCTGAGAGAAGGAATCGACACACCGTTTTCACCTCCCGTAAGACTCAGAACAATGAAAAACATTTCAGATTCCGAGATGAAGTTATCATCCAGTATCGATCCGATAGGTTCGGAACATACGGATGATGAGATTGCGGATGTTTTGATAACGATAAGAGAATTCGACCCAGTTTCGATCTGTTCCATGAAACGTATCAATCCGAAAGGAACGCCTGTAGGAGACATACCGGAAGTAAGCGACCTGAGAATCGCCCAGATTGCCGCCGTGATAAGGTTTGCTTCAGGCCGTAATGTATCCGCAGTCCCTCCGAACAGAAAAGCGATGGAATGGGGTGCGAACGAAACATCCGTAGGAACGGGTGCGAATCCGCGCGACAGTAAACACAATCCTTCGTCGATAGGCGAATGGAGATTCAATCACGACGACGTCAGGAAGATGTTCATTGAATGCGGATACGACATTGCGGGGAATTGAGATGTCTGAGATAAAGAGAATCGATACGATTTCAGGTGACTGTCCTGTCTGCGGAAGAGCAGGCGACATGGTTTATTCCGATGATGAAAAACCGATATGCTTCGGATGTGCGGAACCGTACATCAGGGAAAGAGTGAAACAGATCTGCAAAGCATCTTCATTAAAGAATCCGCGTGAAATTCTCGATACGCTGATTGCAGACGATCTGATTGCGGCACGTCCCCTCAGATTCCACATTACGGTGGGATCGGCATTGGTTACCGCATACAGAAACTCCGGTGGAGAAATCGATCTCGATAAGGCATTGGACGAGATTATGCGCAGAGGCGCGTTGATTCCTCCCAAAGCATGCGGACACGCAGGCGACTGCGGTTCCGCAGTATCTGCGGGAATATTCTTCAGTGTGATTGCAGACACCCATCCTCTCAAAGAGGAGAATTGGGGCGAACTGCATATGCTCACAGGCTCGTGTCTGTACGATTTGGGTAAAATCGGAGGTCCCAGGTGCTGTAACAGAGGTGCGAATGTTTCTATGGGCAATGCCGTAAAAACAGTTGAAAGACTTTTCGGAGTCGGAATGGAATGGTGTGATGTACAGTGTATGCACCAATCCGCAAACAAAGAATGCATCGGAAAGAAATGTCCTTTCTCACCGGAGGCATAAAATCACAATCAACAGAGGATGAAGCACATGGACGGTAAAATCAAAGCATTGATCGATAATGCAAAGAAAACAGCACTCGGATCCGACGCTCTCGACAGAGAATCGATTATCGGATTGCTGTCAATCGAACCGGGTTCCGGGGAATTCGAGTATCTCGGTAAGACTGCGAGAGATGTATCCAAACTGCTGGTACTGAATCAGGCCAAAGTAGGAACATCCATCGGATTGGATCTTCGTCCGTGTGCCGCAAGCTGTGAATTCTGTTCTCTCGGAGAGAAATGGGGTCTTGTCAAAGGCTGTACGGAACTGTCCGATGAAACCGTAATGAAAATAATCCGTGAGAAAAATGCCGAAGGATATTATCAGTTTACGCTCAGGACTACCGAATATTACGATTTGGAGGGATTGGCTTCCCTCGGAAAGAAGATAAGGGAAAATGTTCCGGGAGATTACTACCTTACTGCGAACACAGGCGAACTGACACTTGAAGATGCAAAGCATCTGAAAGAATGCGGTTACACTGCGGTGTATCATGTGCCGAGACTCGGCGAAGGAAAATACACTCCGTTCTCTCTCGAAGAACGTAAAGAGACGATGAGGAACGCCAAGAAAGGCGGATTGATGCTTTCGACGGGATTGGATCCTATCGGAATCGAATTTACAAACGAGGAATTGGCGGACAAAATCATCGAACTCAGGAACGAGACTCCCGCAGGTATCTGCGTTATGAGACGTGAGAGTGTCCCGGGAACACCGTTGGGTAATATGGAAGAGATTTCGGATGACAGATTGGCACAGATCGTTGCCGTTGTCCGTTTGGCTTTCAAAGGAAATCTTGCGGTTCACCCTGCCAATAAAAAATCGATAGAATTCGGTGCGAACAATGCCGCTGCGGAAATAGGTGCTACGCCCCGTCTCGACAGTGACAACCTTTCGGAATGGATTCACAGACACGACGATATAAAGAAAATGTTCCTGGATGCAGGATACGATTTGGTTTCCAAGTCACAGTACGGAAGTAAGAGGGAATGACGGCGGTTCTCCCGCCGTCGGGGTTTAGCAGCAGCCTTCGCTGCATTTGCATTTGCAGCCGGTTGCTCTGCACTCGTTGATGCGGTCGTTGAAGTATTTGTTCAGGAGGCACATCTGGGTCTCTTCGAGTTTGTAGTGGTTCCAGTCGTCGCCTTTGACTTCTACGACAAGTCCGGAGATCAGGAGTGATGACATCATCCTGTCTACACCATCTTTGTCGAGGTTGTATTTCTCTCCGAGTTTGCATCCGCATACTTCTCCTTTGGAGAGTATTTCGAAGATTTCGAGGTTGTTTCCTTCGCCGAGTGCTTTTACGATTGCAATGATGTTTGCTTCTGCCATGAATGGTATATCGATTAACTACTATATAGATACTTCTCAATATAGATATTCATCAATTCTTATTACAGTCGCATTCGGGATTGAATAAAGGTATTTTATCGGGAACAAGGTCTTTGAAAAATCCTTTGAGTGCATTGATCCCTTCGGGGTTTACCGAATACCTCATCCACTGAGCGTCCTTTCTTGAATTTACAAGGCCGCTCTTCACCAGTATTCTCATGTGGTGGGAGAGGGTGGGCTGTGTGATGTTAAGCTGTTCCAATATTTTGCAGGCGCAGATCTCTCCGCCCATAAGCATTCCGAATATGCGCAGGCGGTTCTCATCTGCGAGAGCCTTCAGCATCACGACCGTATCACTCATGTTTTCTGCATCCGGTACCTGTAATATAGATTTATTGATAGATATCAATATAGGTTTCGTTACATTTTCATCCGGCCTTGATCCCTATCGATCCCGACCGGATGGCAAATACCGAAAGGAGGCAGGATTACAGTGGGTAACTGTTCCCTTGACAATGAATGCGATTTGTCTTTTGATGAGAGGCGGTATCTGCAATGACGGACGGTAATGTCATTATTTAATGATTTAGTGAAATATTTGAGTAAGCCTTTCACATCATTTCGATAGGACAGCTTTCAATCCATTCGCCGTCGTAGATTACGGAACCGTCTTTGGCATAATGAATGCCGTGACCTTCCATTTTGTCGTTGGCGAACCATCCGACATAAATCTCGCCGTTGGCCCAGACAAGTCTTCCTTTGCCGTGCATTCTGCCGTTGATGAATTCACCTTCGTAGAACGTACCGTCGACCCATTTGAGAATCCCGTGGCCTTCTCTTCTGTCTTCCGTAAAGTCTCCTTCATAACTCTTGCCGTCAGCCCAGATGAACATGCCGTTTCCGTCTCTGCAGCCGTCTTTGTATTCCCCTTCGTAAACGTCTCCGTTACTCCAGGTAAACACACCGACTCCGTTCTCCACAGGCACTCCGTCCTTCTCGACGTACTGTCCGACATAAATGCCGTCGTTGTAGGTGATCTTTATGACCTCGAGATTCTCCATGTTCCGATGTATGCGGACAAGGATAATAAGGTGACGTGTTAAGTCAGACGTTCCTGCGGCTGATTATGACTGCGATAACGAAGAATACGGCGGTTATGCCGACGACGTAGAGCATGCTTGTTACAGGTGTGAAATCGTATCCGAAAAGAGTGATGTTGTATCCCATCATATTCCAAATGTCATCCGAGACACCTGCCGGAGCCGAAGAAAATACAGCATCGAAGGATTCTCTGCCGAATATGCTGCGCATCATCGATGCTATGTGTGTGGCGGGAACAAGCGAACTGACATTCTGCATCCAACCGTCCATCGTACCCAACGGCATGTATGTTCCCGTCAGGAATCCGATCAGTACGCTCAATATCGTGTAAAGTCCCGAGAATGCTCCCGCACTTTTGATTCCGGCGGTGATTGCGTAGAGTATGATAGACGACGACAGCGAAGCGGGGATTGTAAGTAACAGCGTCAGTAACATTCCCGTGACCGAAAGAGGTGTACCTGTAACGGTAAGAAAAACCGTCGAAATCACGAATGTTATGATGCTCATTATGAGCCCTACGGCGAATGTACTCAGTATGTAAGATGCGGAAAGCATCGCAGGAGACATCGTTGTCATCACGGCGTCTCTGTACCTTCCGTCGACCTTATCCTGAATCATGGTCTGGAATGCACCCACTGTCGTTGTCACGGAAACTATTGCTATAACACCGGACAGAACCCAGGCATCGACCATTCCTCTTACGGAATCTATGTCGTAAGGGAACATATCGGGTAATGCGGATACAATCGAATCCGTGAGTGTGTTTCTCAGGAATATAAGGTAGAGAAGAATGACAATCAACGCACCCAACAGAGAGAATACAACGGACGATCTGTCTCTGAAGTAAATGAGACAGTTCCTTTTCGCGAAAGCAAACATCTCAATCGTCGGTAACATCTCCCGTGATTCTGATGAATGCATCATCCAATGTTCCCGTTCTCACTTCGAATGAAAGAAGGCTGCTTTTAATGGATTCCAACAGCGGAAGGGATTCGAAAGAATCGGCAACAGGTATGATGAACGCTTCTCTGTCGTCGGTGTATCCGATTCCTTTTGAATTCAGTATTTCTTTCAACACATTGCGGTCTTTGGGAACGGCTCTGATGAAGTCTGTGCAGTACATCGCTTTCAGTTCATCCGATGTACCGTGTGCGACTATGTTTCCTCTGTTCATGATTACTATGTCATTGGCTTCCGCAGCCTCTTTCATATAGTGCGTGGTGAGGAAGATTGTCGTGCCGTAATTCCTGTTCAGATCGAAAACGGCATTCCAGAGAGCTTTTCTGCTCTGAGGATCCAATCCCGACGTAGGTTCATCCAAAATGAGCATCCCGGGATTGTGAACCAATGCTCTGGCTATGTCCGCTCTTCTTTTCTGTCCGCCTGACAGTTTTCCGTATCTGCGGTCGCGGATTTCATCCGCACCCATTGCTTTCAGTGCACGGTTTACAGATTCTTTCAGTTCTTCATCTTTCAGTCCGTACATCATACCTTTCAGCGATACGTTCTCATAAACTGTAAGATTCGGATCGAGCATATGATCCTGGAATACCACTCCGATGTCCGTTTTGGCATTCTCCGGTGTTTTACCGAAGATTTCGATGCTTCCCGAATCCTGTTTCAGCAATGAGCAGATCATCGATATTGTGGTACTTTTGCCGGCACCGTTCGGTCCGAGGAAGGCGAAGAAACTTCCTTCCTTCACATCGAACGATATTCCTCTGACAGCCTCGACATCTGCATATGATTTCCGCAGTTCTTTGACTGAGACAGCCGACATAATATCCGGACTGACATAGAGATATTAATGATTCGCTTTCATTCCGATGCTGTATTCAGATAAGCAACGCTCTTGAATAATGTGCATCTCCGCCGATGAGTTCTCCGATGCGTTCTGTATCTTCGGGGAATCTGAGGATTTCCGCATCCGGGTTTACGCTGCGTATCATTTCATCCGTTTTTTCATCACCTGAGAATGTGATGACGATTGCATCCGATTCATTGATCATGCTGCGGTATCTGAGTCCGTTTGTGTCTTTCCTTGATACTCCTGTCTTCAGGAGAGATCTTCCGTCGATGACCGTTATCAGAGGGCCGATTTCGTATGATTCCTTTTTGAAAACATAGAACGGATTCAGCATAGGGGATGATATTTCCATGCAGTTTCCGGGGGGTTCGGATACGATAAGATTAACATTTTCCGAAGAATTCTGCTCCGTCCTGTATTCAAACTGTCTCACTCTGGCACAGGGTGATTTCATTGGATAGAAATCGACATGTTCCGCAATTTCGGATATTTCATCGGCGGATTCCGCATTGTTTCCGATAAAAGTGAAATTCAATCCTTTACATGAAGATTTGATAACCGTCGTCTTTCCCGATCCCGGGAGTCCCGCGACAACCGCAATTCTGATCATTGCATCCCTTCGTTGAATGAATGAATCGTCTTTGCCATAACATCAAGATTTTTCAGAGGAAGCCCTCTGTTTACGGAACATGAACAGGTTATGATGTATCTTTCGTTTCTGAATGTGTCAAGATACTTTTCCGTATCTCTGACTATTCTTTCATCCGGACCGAGAAGAAGTGTGGAGTATGCGTTCACCCCTCCGAGAATACAGCATTTTCCTTTACATGTTTCGAGCATATCTTCGGGTTCGTTTCCTTCGGAAAATTGGAATCCGTCGGTACCTGTTTCCAATGATGCAAGAAGAATGTCTTTTCTGTCATTCGTGGAGAACACACCGTGGGGATGGTAGATTGTCGGTAATTCCGTGTCATGGCATTCGGAAACGAGTTCTTTCACATGTTTCACTGAATATTCGAGATACCCGTCAAGTCCCGTCATATCGGGATTGTCTGTTGCCGATGCGAAGAATACCGCATCCGCAATTCCGTCGGAGATGTATCTTATCTCTTCGGATATCATTTCTTTTGAGAATTTCAGCAGTCTTTCCGCAAAATCACTGTCGGATACAAGATCCATCATCAGCGGTTCCACGCCTCTTGCGAATCCCGCCATAGTCATAGGTCCGGGAACATTTACAGCCAACGCAAGATCGGGTCTCTTTTCTTTCGCAATCTCACAGGATTTTCTCATTCCTTTCTGAAGTTCTCCTATAACGTCCGACGGATCGTAGCTGTCGAGAGCATTCGGATCTGCGAATGCATATTCCGACATGTACGGAATTCCGTACTGACTGTGAGACATCTTTCCTCCGATGCCGTCGAGACCGTAGGAGAACACACACCCTACGGTAACATCGTGACCGAGACGTTTCTGTAACGCAAGTACACATTCCGCAGACAGTTTGCTGTTGTACGTATTTCCGAAAATATCCGAAGTGGGAATGTTCAGTTCATCCATTGCGAGAGTGAGGTCTCTCGGCAGAAACGGTATTCTGCCGCAGTTTCCGCCTGTCAGTACTGAAAGTAACACGTCTCTCGGAACCATATGGGTGAGATATGCGTTGTATGTTTTATTTATTTTTAGAATATTTCCGAAATTGATAATATGCTGTCGGTAGGAGATACTGTTGATGATTTCACATTGGATTCCACGGACGGAAAGTTCACGCTTTCCGAACGTGTCAGGGACGGTTACGTACTGCTGTATTTCTATGTGGTGAATTACGGTAAAACGTGTACCGACTACATGGGGCTGATGAATGAAAGAGTTGAAGATTTCAAAAAACTGAATGTTACGATGTATCACGTAAATCCCGAAACAATCGAAAACCACAGAGCATGGATGGAACACACCGATGCACAGTTCGTTCACCTTTCGGACAGAGAACAGAAAGTCAGCAGAATGTTCGACTGTATCGTTATCAAGGCAAAGAACGACAAGATTCTGGGATACACGAACAGAGGATTCTTCCTTATCGGCTCGGATATGAAGATAAGGTACGCATGGCGCGCAGATTGGCCCAACAACACCGTCCCCATGGACGAACTTCTCGACAGTATCGGAAAAGCGGTCAGGGGGTGAGTCTTTGACACCGAGGGACAGATTCGATGCAGTCATGTCCGGAACATCCGGGCTGCATTCACTGTTCCTGAGGAATTTCACGGTTTCTTTGGATTCGGCGGGACTGAAAACAACGGATGTTTTTTCTTATTCTGCATATAATGCGGAGAAAGCATCGGATTCGATCGCCGCATTTCAGAAGATGACTGTGCAGGATGCAGTCGTAGGGTGTATTCATTCTCCTGTGTTCATTGTGGAACAGTTCGGAGGGAAGATGAAGTATCCCGATCGCGGGATACCTGCTGTTGTCACGGCACCGATAACATCTCCCGATTCTTTGGACAGTCTCTGTACCGTTCCTGGAGGAAAGGCACTCGAAGCCGTAAAATCATATGAACTGACAAAATTCAAACTGCCGGATGTCGCAATAGTTGCCAACATAACGGGTCCGCTGACGAAAGCGAGTGTCATGATGGGCATGGAACAGCTGTCCTTTGCGATACTGTCCGATAAAGATTACGTAAGAGACGTTATCGGCATCGGAACCGAGTTTACATTTGCGGTTTTGGAGTTACTGTATCGCAACGGTTCCGCAGACAGCACATTCATCGCATCCGCTTCAGACAACAACGATCTGTTCGGCGATGAGGCATTATCCGAGTTTACGTTCCCGTATCTGAAAGATTATGTGACAAAGATACACGGTAAAGACTCCTGCGTTACGTTCCACCCTCACGGCAACTATACCGAAAACAATCTCATCGATGAATCGGTCAAAACAGGTATTGACTGTTTTCAATTCGCCGAGAACAACGATCCCGTGAAAATCCGTGAATCAATTGACGGAAGATGTGCAATAATGGGAGGTACGGATATCGTTCCGACACTGTTCGGCGGTACGGAACGGGAAATAAGAGATTCCGTCCGTTATTTTATGAATGTATTTTCAGACAGCAGATACATTTTCTCATGTTCATGTTCTCTTCAGACAGGAATATCATCGGAAAACATACGCATAATGGCAGACGAATATCACAGAATCTGCGGAAACTGTATGTGATTACAAGATGGTGGACCCGGCCGGATTTGAACCGGCGACCTCCGCCGTGTGAAGGCGACGTCATAACCCCTAGACCACGAGTCCTCGGAGCGGACTAAGTATAATCCGTATTTAATTCTTATTTAGGTGTCAGAGAGCACATTCACGCACATACCGTGAGTTTACTCAGAGGCGTTCCCGCGGAGTAGCACTTGGTGTATACATCTCTGCATTTGTGGATCTTCAGGAACTGTTTCTTTGCGACGTCCTCGGAACCGTATACTTTCCAGCATCCGATGCACTTGGGGCATTTTCCGTCGTTTTCGATGAATCCCTTGACGTCTTCGAGGGGATATCCCAAAAAGATTCCGATATCATGGGGAAGACAGCCGATTTCTTCGATCCTGTTCTTGAGTGAAATCACAAGGTTCTCGGTAGACGAGACGTCATATGATCTCTCCGCAAGGTATGCTTTCGATTCTTTATCGATGCGGTTCAGAAGATCGTTTCTGTAAACGTAAACGATGGTTCCGCATTCGGTTTCGAAGCAAGATATGGTCACACCGCGGGGATTGAGGATGTCACTAAGGCGTTTGGTTTCGAAGGCAATATCGTTGTAGGGGCAGCCAACCCTGAAAAGGCTGCCGCATTTTATCCCCGCGAGTGTAGGGGCGCATTGTTCCACTATGCGCTTTTCGACCATGAATTTAGGATAGGCTAAATAGTATATAAAATTTAGGTTCGTCTAAAAATCAAGATAATCTTTAAGGTATGATTCACATACGCGAAAGCATGACAGACGCACTCAGACCGTCAGGTGACAGGAAAGGGGACGACGAAGCAGCATTCGCAAAAGCGATCGACACCGTCCTCGCAACAGGAAAATCCGATTATCCGAGTTACATCGGAGGACTGAAGGTAGCATCGGGTATGTCTGCCAATATCTACAGCCCTATAGACAATACAATCATATTCGGTACATATCAGGAATCGGAAGAAGGACTCGCCGACAGGGCGGTTACCGTAGCCAAGGATGCATACAAATCCTGGTCGGGTGTATCTGCAGAAGAGAAAGTATCGGTTTTTGAAAAGATTTTATCAAGAATCGAACAGCAGAGGTACAGACTCGCCGCAATGGTTTCCGTGAGTGTCGGAATGGATATGACACGTTCCCTGAATGAAGTGGACACACTTATTTCGGTTATCGGGAAAGCATGTGAGGACATCAAAACAGAGAGCGGCAGCCCTCAGGGCGTGTGGGCAATACTCTCCGCATTCAATTCGCCTTTGGCTTCCCCTATGGGTTACGCAGCGGTTGCAATCATTGCGGGAAATACGGTTGCAATGGTGCCTTCCGTACATTCGACACTACCCGTGTTCACGGTATACCGTATCTTCGAAGACTGCGGCATTCCCGACGGAGTACTGAATATTATCACGGATTCCACAAACAAGATGTCATCGGAACTTGCGAACAACCTTGACATTACAGGTATTGTCGCAACAGGTTCCGGAGAGAGACTGGAAGATCTGATGTTCCTTCAGGCGGACGAAGATCTCAGATTTATCAACGAAGTGAAGGGAATGAACCCGATTATGGTGTTCAAGCCTTCAAGTATGAAAGAAGCCGCCAAAACCGTATTGGACGCGGCATTCAGATTCAGCGGACAGTTGATTAACTCATGTTCGAAGGTTGTATTGGTGGAAGGACAGCAGGAAGAGTTCATCAGATGTCTGTTGGACGAAGCCAACAGCATCACGGTAACCGATCCTACGGATTCCAAAGCATACACCGGACCGATAATTTCCGATAGGAAACTGAAGGAATTCGAAGATATGTTGGATTCAATCAGAGGCAACGTAATCTTCGGAGGAAAGAGAGTCAGAGACACAATCACGGAGAACGGCCCGTATGTGGTCCCGGCAATAGTCATGGGGCTCGACGACGAACACGATCTCAACAACATGGATAGTGCGTTACCCATACTTTCGATACAGGTAGCATCCGGTGTCGACGATGCAATCGATATCATCAACTGCACCGAATACGGAATGTCCGCGGGAATTATCACCAAAGACGAAGCAGTCTCCAAGAGATTCAGAGAAGAGGTCGACGCCGAGAATATATTCGTCAACGACCGCAGTAAGATTCCCGGTGCCGCATACAAAGCGGCAGTGGATCTTTTCCTCGACTGAATCACATCAGACCTATCAGCACGATTTCCCTCGTGCCGAGGTATGTGAGCAATGTAGGGATAAGGAGGCACCCTGTCAGGTGCACTCTCCCTATCCCGAACATTATCGGAATGTATCCTATCAGAGCGGATACCGCAAGCAGAATCAGGCCGAAAGGTCCTGTGAACAGGTATACCAATACTATTATCAAAATAAGGCAGGCAGTGTTCATTTTGGTTGTGTTTATTCTCGAAGAAATACCGCACATGAGTTTTCCGCACTGAATCGTAAGGCTGTAAGCAAGGAATGCACCTAAAGCTGCGGTTATCAGAAGGATCAGGAAGTTTTCGTTGAGAAATCCGATGATCTCTTCACCCATTATCTCTTCGACAACCATCATCGCACCCGACCTTCCTTTTCCGGAAACGGATAATGTGGTGAGCATCATTATCGACGATGCGGAACCTATCGATGCAGTCATCGCGATGAATCCTTCCGGCCCTTTCTCACGTGAAATTATCGTTCCGATGATTGTCCCCGCGGTGGAAGTGATTCCCGGAAACCATCCCGTTATGCACCCCATGAGTACGCCTTTGATCCCGGGAACCGGACCTACAGGGTACTGAATATCATCGTTCTGTTCTACCGTTCTGTTTTCTTTCAGAGATTCCAACATAGCGGGAACTCCGAACAATCCCGACAGCATAGGGAAAAGCAGAGTTCCGTTTCCGAGTATTCCGCCGCACGGAATATCGAGATCCATACAGGCAAGACCAAACATCCCCGAAATAATCAGTACGATCGCCGCCGAGAACATTCTGCGGGAGTCTTTTTCATTGATTATCAGCAGCAACACGGCAATACAGAGAACAACCGTGGTAATGCTGTCAAGATATTCCCCGAGTCCGTTCATAAGAATGAACTGCAGAGGTACTGCAATCAATACGGAAACACAGGAGCCTATACAGCTTCCTATTGCAGCGGATCTTACGGCTGCCATACCTTTTCCGTCGTTTAGCAATCTGTGTCCCGGCAGCATTGAAACGGCATCATCCGGACTCGGCGCACCCGTGAACACCGAAGGAACGTAATCTACGGAAGAATGAACAATCGCCGCGGATGTGATGCAGCAGCATATCGCAATCGCAGTATATTCCGGCGGGAAGAATAACGATATAATTTCACTCAGCGGAACATATGATGCAAGCATAAGCGCAGCTAATGTATTCACATGAATGCCGGGCACCATGCCCGTAAATACACCGATACCTGCACCGACGGATGCCATGCAGACGACCATGATGAGGATGTCGACTTCCACGAATCCCCATTCCGTATCATCGGATTATATTACGGATATTACTGTTAGCACTTAACAACTCATTTATACGCATGTGCGATAAGCGGTTTCAGATATCATGGATGTCGAACAGAGATATGCGCTGATAACAAGGAATGTACAGGAACTTACTACCGGTGAGGAACTCAAAGCACTCCTCGCCAAAGAGGACCACCAGCCTACAGCATATATCGGATTCGAGCCGTCCGGATTGGTCCACCTGGGCTGGGCATTGGTCGCCGCAAAGATTAAAGATCTCTGCGAAGCAGGTGTCAAAGTCATCATCTTCTGGGCCGACTGGCATGCATACATCAATGACAAGCTCGGCGGAAACATCGAAAACATCCGTATCTGTGCCAGATACTTCGAAGACTGTTTCATTGCACTCGGTGTTCCGAGAGACAAAGTCGAGTTCAGGTACGCATACGAGCTGCTTGATAACATCGATTACTGGGAAAAAGTCGTCAAGATTGCAAAAGTCACATCGCTTTCAAGGGTCAAGAGAGCAATGACGATCATGGGCCGTTCCGAGAGCGATGCGGATCTCGATACTTCGAAGATGTTCTACCCTATCCTTCAGGCTGCGGATATTTTCTACCTCGGAGTAGACATATCCTACGCGGGATTGGATCAGAGAAGAGCGAACATGCTCGCACGTGATGCGGCAGACAAAATCGGATGGAAGAAACCTATTGCATTACACACACCTCTTCTCCCCGGACTCAAGGGCGGACAGAGGATGGATCCCGCAATGCTGAAGAAAGAGGATGCGGACATCGATACATCGTTCAAAATGTCCAAGAGCGACCCGAACGCAAGTCTCAGGATTCACGACTCGCCAGAAGACATCAGAAGGAAGATGAAGAAGGCATTCTGCTCTCAGGAGAGGGAGGATGAATCGATCAACCCCGTGCTGATGATCTGCAAGAGCATCATTTTCCCTCAGCTGGGTAAGATTGAAATCACATTCCCCGAGAAGTTCGGCGGAGGCTCCGCAGTGTACAACAGCTACGAAGAAATCTCGGAAGCATACTTCTCCGGCAAACTGTTCCCTTCGGACCTCAAGAGCGGCGCAGCGGAAGGACTCATCAAAGTATTGGAACCTGTTCAGAAATACTTCGAAGAGCACCCCGAGAACTACGAAGCAATACAGAAAGTCCTCAAAGATCTGGGAAGACTCTGAAAAAAGGGAATCATTCGTCGGCTTTTATGCCGGCGGCTTCCCTGTTTTTCTTTATTTTTCTGAACTCATCCATTGTTCTCATCATGCAGATGTGGAGTATGGCTTCCGCATCGCCTATTCCGGAGAGTCCTGCGGCACCGTCGTGGCCTCCGCCGTCGGTAACCGTTTCGTAGCCTATGTCCTTCACAATACAGCCGAGATTGATTCCTCTGCGTGTCATCTCCTGTGTCGCTCTGGCACTGAGGCGGAAGTTATCTTCCCTCTGTGACGCAACAAACGCAACATCCGCACCCGACTGCAACAGTGCTCTGCACCCAGATGCTTCGAAACTGCCGCCGAATGACACTGCGACAATCATATCTCCGACACGGTCGAATTTGGACCTTCCGATGTATTTCATCATCGCGACACGTTCGGACATACTTGCCTCGGTACGTGTAAGTGCGAGTGCCTCATCCATATCGATTCCCGTTGTTTCGAGAATATATGCAAAATCTTTCAGGAGTTCGGAATCTCCGTATTGGAAGTGACCGGAGTCTGTAAGCATTCCTCCGAGGAGCATCAATCCTGCGTCACGGGGAAGTTCCGGACAGTTGTCGCGTATTATTCTTAAAACAATCTGCGCACATGCGCATTTATCGGAATCGCAGTAGAAATCGCACGTCCATTTTCCCGTAGGTTGGTGGTGATCGATTACGATGCAGTTCTCCGGAATTTTGAAATCTTCCAAACCGAACTGTTCGGGGGATGATGTATCTACCACTACGACAAGATCGTAACTGCCGATATCGCATTCCTCGAGAATCGGAATATTCATTTTACTCTGTACGAACCTGGAAACGCGGTCTATGCTGTTCGGAGCGTAGATGTCGCAGTCAGGGAAGCATCTCGAGATTGCATAGGCGGACGACAAGGCATCCATGTCGGCGTTGCCGTGTACCATGATGACTTTTCTGCCGTTTTTCAGCTTCTCCACAATCTCCTCATACATATGACGGCGGAATGATTAGATTGTATAAAATAAGTATGAAAAAGAAAAGGAGCGGGAACGGATTCCCTCTTTTATCAGCGCCTCATAGCTATCACGGCGATGATTATGAATATCGCGGCACCGCCTAAGACGATGTACATATTCTTCACACCGTCAACGATATCCTTCTTCTCCATGAAGTCAGTGGCATTGTTCATGAACTTCTCGAAGGCATCGCTGACTGATTTGATTATGCCGCCTATGCCCGACGAGGGATTCTCGGTCCACTGGGCGTAGAGTGTAAGGTTCTCCTTCAGTTTTGCCGGTATTCCTGCTTTGTATCCGCTTCCGGTTCCGTCGGCCTTGGTGTTCCATCCGTTGAACGTGTATCCGTCTCTGGTGGGCTCTGCGCTTGAAATGGTGATGTTTCCGTCATCATCTGTCTTCAGACTGCCGGGACCGCCCGTTCCGCCGTTGTTGTCGTATGTGAGAATATATACAGTCTCGGTACCGGGAGTTCTTACCCATTTGGCGTAAAGTGTTGCATCGGTCTTGAATCCCTTGCCGCCCCATGCAACCGTAAGTGCACTGTCGGTGTACCATCCGTCGAAGTCGTAATTCGCCTTGACTGTGGACGGAATCACAGGTACTGCATCCGCTTTCAGAGAAATGGGTGTGATTGCAGTTCCGCCGTTGGTTTCGAGTGTTATGGTGATATAGTCGGAACCGTACTTGTTGACTGCGAGAGGTGTCGGGATCTTGAATCCGTCGTCGATTGTTCTCTGATAGTTGTGCGACTTTGCCACAGTGTATTTTCCCGCGTGGGTGTTGTCCACTGTATTCTGTCCTGCAAGGAGGTAAACGTCGGAGTATGTGCTCTTGCCGCTTGTGCTGACGGGATCGTCCCATGTAGCATCGACGACGTACCAATTGCCTTCAATAAGGACATGATTCCACATGTGTCCCTCGCCTTTGCCGGAAGTGTCGTTGTATGCGGTTCCAACAATCAGAACATTCGGGATGCCGTAGTAATCGCAGGCCATCTTGAATGACTTTGCATATCCTTCGCAGACTACTCTGTGGTTACCGGCCAATGCGGTGTAAGGGCTGCGGATGATTGTGCTCTTTGTTTCATCTGACAGTTCCTCTGTAGCGTATGTCAGGTTGTTCACAAGATAATCGTGAATAGTCTTGACTTTCTCTGCATCCGTTCCCGTAGCACGCATACTGAGTATTACACTCTTAATTGCGGTATTCTTCGAATCTGTATCTGCATCTTCGAGATTGAATGTCATTTTAATCGAAGTGACTTTAGTACCTACTATTGTGTAACTCGCGGATATTCCGTTGCTGTAAACCTCAGGTCTTTCGAGTTTCAGACAGTCGGTCAGCTTCTGTGTGCTGGCGCTGAGCGTTGCACTCTTCTTTGTTGCTGCATCGTAATCATTGTACAGATCCCCCAACACATCGCTTCCGATGGTTACGGTGACTTTATCTGTACTCTTGTCGGCATCAAGCAGTTCATCGTATGCGTATTGCATCGGTTTGTCTAGGTAGTTGTAGTACCACCTGCTGTAGTCGGTGACGGCGGCATCCGAGCTGTCGCATGAGACTACGACAGGCACCGATGTGATTAACATCACGACAACCAGCATAATTGCGGTTATCTTCCCCTGTGAGGATTTCATAGAATATGTTTCGGGTTTACAGTATATAGAACTTATCGGACAGACATGTTTACGATACGGCCGTTTTCGTTGGATTATGCGCCGAATATCATTTTTCCTGGACTGTCTTGCCGGTGATGTGTTCAATCGCAATTTCATACATCTGCGTTACATTTCCCGCGTGCGCTATGCCTTCGTCAATCAGAGTTTCATTAGGATAATATTTGGATGCAAGCTGTCTCAGCAGTACCGTCGCTTTCTCTCTGTCTTCGATGATGCGACATCTTCCGAAAAGCACAACACTCTGCATAAACGGAGCCCATTTCTCTTCTCCGATTATCTCTTCTCCGCAGACGGTGAAACATACCTTGTCGCAGGCCTTCACTGCATCGGATTTGTGTCCTTCCATCGATCCGTGGAAGTAGATCTTTTGGTTTTCCTCATCGTAAACATAGTTCAGAGGGATTGCGTAAGGATAACCGTCATCTCCGTTCACGGCAAGAACTCCGCGGCGTGCGGAATGAAGGATATTGTTCACGGTATTCTGACTGAGTGCTTTTCTTTCTTTTCTCATCGGCCTGAACATTACGGTTTCCTCTGACTGAATCGTCAATGAAACAGACGGATTAAACTGTTGTTATGAAAACTATGACGGGAGCCTTTCGGGCTCCGTCGTAAAAATTCGGAAGGGGTTTTACTCGCTTCTCTGCTGGCCCATTGCTTTGTTGAGGGATTCCTGCATGGAGTTGTACTTCTCGCGGAGTGCGTTCTCCTGGCGTTCCATAGATTTCACACGGACTTCCATGGTCTCTTTTCCCTCTTCGAGCTCAGCTTTGACGGATTCCTTGTCGTTGACCTTGATCATCAGAGATCCGACGTTCTTGTAGACATCTCCGGTGGATTTGTCGAGTTCCGCGATGGTCCTCTCGATCTCTTTAATCTGTGCGTCCATCTGGAGTTTCTGTGTGGAAACCGCCTGGAGTTGCTGCTGGAGCTGCTGGAACTGTGCGATCTGGTTCTGTAACTGGGGGCTGATGCTGTTCATTCAGTTCACCTTAGCTATTCTGCCGATATCTTCTGTTATGCGGATGCACCCAAGATATGAATTGAGTGCAGCCCTCATCGCTGTGGCGTCCTGAGCGGTTATCCTGATGTAAGCTTCATTTCCGGAACCGGTTATCTCGACATGTGTACGCGGTAATTCGCGGTATGTCTCCGGTTTTAAGGAAGAGATGATAGTTTCCGCCTCGGCGGAAACTATCTTCAGGTTTGCGCTCAGCATGATCGTACTCAGTCGGACTTCAGGACTTTCTTTACGTTGGGCCTCTCCTTAAAGAAGATCTTGGAGCCGCATTTTTCACACTGCAGTCCCAACGCATTGACATTCCTGATAGGTTCGTTGCATTTAGCACATCTGTACAATCAAATCACCTCAGACGGATTCACTCACCGATAGTTGCTTTCTTAAGTTCGGGAGAGTATGCGCCCGCAGCGTATTTGGAGCCGCAGTGCTTGCATGCCCAAATGCCTGAGCTGACTCTCTTTACGGAGGCGTGGTGGCATATGGGGCACTCGTGACTCTTCTTCTGGTTGGCTTCGATTGTCTTCACCCTGTTGCGGACGACGACACCGTACCTTGCTCCGAACCTTCCGGTTGTACCGGCTTTCTCTGTTCTCTTTGACATCTTTATCACCCAATGATCTTTCTGATCTCTTTGCCCTTTGCGACGGCCGCATCGAGGCTCTGGCTGAGCTCATCGAGTGTGATTGAGCCCTTTCCGCCTTTCTGCATCGCCCTGAAATTGCCGTTATCGTCGGTCGTGATTGTCAGGCGAGCAGTGGAGATGTGTTCTTCGTCGAAATTCGGGTCTAATATTAAAGTATTATCTATCTTACATGCGGTGACCGATATAGGTGTGCATGTGACGGGAAGAGGTTGGTTCTCTCCGAGTCCGTACTGTTCGTAGGGAACGACTGCAGTCTTCAGTGCGAGGACAGCCGCGAGGTTGGCCGCATCGAAGAGGTTACCGTCGTAATCGAGTGCGTACATATCGATGAAACACATCCATACTTTCACACCTTCCTCTACGCAGAGTTTGCTCACATCGACCATCTTGGATTCACGGATACCGCGGTCCACGACACGTGCGAGCTCGATTGCATCCTCTCCCGGCGGTCCGCCCTCGAATGAGGCGTGTGCCATGGGAAGGAATTCCATGCCTGTTGTGAGGACACCTTCTCCGGGTGTGTCCGGGAACGGAGTTCCGGGGATGATCTTGACGCCCGCAATGACTTCCGTCTTTCCGAGTTTTACTCTTGCGGATCCGTCTGCGGATTCGATGCAGTCTGTGACGTAGGAGATCTTCCTGTTGTCGGTGAGGCCGCGTCCGTCCTCTCTCTTTCCTTCTTTGAGAAGTTTTATGATATGATCGCGTTTGATTTCGGAGATTACGATATCACTCATCGTCATCAGCCTCCTCTTTTCTGCTGCTGTATCTTTTCTTGAGGGCATCCTTCTGGATGTCGTAGAGTTCGTGGCATGCGCCTACGGCCATTGAGATGGCCTTGTCGAACTCTTCCCTTGTCATGTTACCGTCCATCTGAAGGAGAACGATTTCATCTGTGGAAGGGACGATTGCGATAGGAACATCGGCTTCTCCGAAGTTGTCTTCCTCTTTGTTGAGATCAAGGAGGACTTTTCCGTCCGCTTTACCTGCGGCGCATGCGGGAACAATATCCCTCATGGGAATTCCCGCATCTGCGAGTGCGACCGATGCCGCGGTAAGGCCTGCGCACCTTGTACCTGCGTTTGCCTGCAGGATTTCGATGTATACGTCGATAGATGCACGGGGGTAAAGTTCCGTAAGAACGACGTTCTCAAGTGCTTCTGCGGTAATCTTCGAGATTTCGATGGACCTTCTGTCGGGTCCGGGTCTCTTACGGTCGCTCACAGAGAACGACTGCATGTTGTATTTACACTGAATAATCGCCTTGTTGGGATTCTGCAGGTGTCTCGGGTGGCATTCTCTGGGTCCGTAGACTGCTGCAAGGACCTTGTTCTTTCCTATCTCTACGTAAGCCGATCCGTCTGCGTTGTTGAGGACGCCGGCCTCTACTTTGAATTGTCTGTGCTGATCGGCGGTCCTGCCGTCGATCCTGATTCCATTTTCGTCAACTAAAACCATGTCGGTGTGTCCGCTCATAATCATTCCTCCACTGCGTCGGGGAGCCTTTTCTCGATGAGTTCCTTCACTTTCTCAGTGAGGTTGCCTTTCTGCGAGTTCGCTTCGATGTACCTTATCGCATCCACTGCGACCTCGGCGTTCTCATCGTCGCCGTCTATCCATATTCTGCCGTTCTGTCCGACGAAGATACGGCAGTCTGTCATGTTCTTGAGCATCTGAATCATAGATCCGCTCTTTCCGATGACTCTTGAGACTTTGCAGTACGGCACATCGACGATCATACCGCCCTCGAGTTTCCTGAGACCGGAATCGTTCATTGTAACCTGGATTTTCTTGCTCTCGTCGACCATCAGTACCTTGAGGAGAACCGCGTCTCCGACGTTCAGGTATCTGGATGTGTCTCCGAATTCTACTTTCCACGGAACCTCGTTTACATGAAGGGGTGCCGGGTAGGGTGCACTGATGTCCACCATCCAATTGGATGCCGCGATATCGTTGATGATACCGATTACGGTATCGCCCGTCGACGGCATGTACACTCCGCCGATCGGTATGACACTGACCCCGTTCTGTGAATAGTTCTTCACACCGAGGATTGCGGCATACACTTTGCCGTCCTTCTCGTAGGTGTTGTCTCCGCCTTTCTCGCCTTTTGTGCTGAGAATATCGCCGGGGACCACTATTTCGCGAGACGGTCTGGCATTTCTTTTTTCCATTTTATCACTTCTCGAATGTAATTTGTGACGCTCACTGTATCAGTTTGACCTCGGCATGTCCCTTGGTCCTGCTGTTGAGCTTTGTTGTAAGTTCTGTCGTGAGTCCTGCGGGAATTTCCATGACTCCGATCCAGGATCCGTCCTGAGTCCACTCCTCCCTTTCGATAACTCCGTATGCGGCGAGGTCTCCGTAGCATTTTGCGTAATCATCGCCTTTGATTCTTATCGCAATTCTGCTCTTCTCAAATCTGATCGGAATGAGAGGTCTGAGCAGATGCATTGCTTCTTCAACCTGTTTTTCTACGGATTTGAACGGATCGGCATGGAATTTGCATTCTTCCAAAGCCAATTCGATTCTTGTAGGGGGGTGCGGCAGTTTGGTCTGAGGATTGATTGCATTGGCGGCGATATAGGCGATAACCTGTTTCCTTTTGGCTTCGAGCATTTCTTTTCTCTGCTCGGCCGTAATCTGAACTTCTCCTTTGGAGATGATTTTCGCGGCTATCTCGTCTATATCGGTTGTGCCGAATGCTTCCTTTACCTTGTCTTCCGCAGGTCTCGTTCCCTTTCTGGCGTTGTCGAAGACGTTCTCTACCGCCATGTAGGCGACGGGGTCTACCTCTTTACCCTGTTTGATGAGGTCCATGACCTTGGGGTCGAGAAGTATTTCGAAAGTCCCGCCGTGTGATTCGAGGCGGGCGACTATCGCGTCTTCCAGATTTACCATCGGGGACACCTTCAGAGTTTCTCGATGAATCCCGCGAGTTCGCTGTCGGTGAATCTTCTGAACGGCCTGTCGACGGTAACAATGCCCGCTTCCATTGTCTGGGGTGTGGGTTTCTCCTCGACTGCGGCGGAAAGTGCCTTGAGTCCGAGGACCATTGCTTCTTCCAATGTCATGCCGTCTTTGTACTCTTTCTCGAAAACATCGAGAACAACGGGACGTCCGGAACCGATGCATCCCGCTTTGTAGGCGACGAGTGCACCCGAAGGATCCGTCTCGAAGAGGTGGATACCGAGATCGTCAGTACCTGCGACGAGGAGAGCCGTACCGAAGGGACGTCCTCCGCCGTACTGTGTGAAGTACTGTTTGTAATCGCAGACTTTTTTCACGAGACCTTCAACGGTTATGTTCTCGTTGTAGGTGAGCTTGTGGTTCTGCGCATTCTTCCTCGCCTCGTCGACGAGGACTCTTGCATCGGCGACGAGACCGGAGGTCGCACAGCCGATGTACTCATCGATGTTGTAGATTTTCTCGATGGATTCGGGTTCGACGAGTCTGCTTGAGACGTGTTTGTCCACCAAAAGAACAACGCCGTCTTTGAATTTCAGACCGATTGTTGTCGTACCTTTCTTGACTGCCTCACGAGCGTACTCGACCTGGAAAAGTCTTCCGTCGGGTGAGAAAACCGTGATGCCTCTGTCATAGGCCATTTGTCCCGGTTGCATTGTTTTAACTCCTTACAACGGTGGTTATCGCAACGTTGTATAAAGTCATTCGTGTACCCTATTTACGCGCGGGCAGGCGTGTCTTCTTCAGTATGTCGTATCTGTCCCTGAGTGTTCTCAGGGTTCCCGACGTTCTTACGGGTACGGAACTTTCATCGGCGGATTTCATCACGGCGATATCGTTCTCTTTCTTTTCCGGGGACGATCTTAAGACAGCCCAACCTTCCGCACACTGTACGACATACGGTGCGTCGTCTCCTTTCAGTGCGCGGAGTTTCGGTATGAGGGTGTCCCTTGTGAGTTCGGGATTCACGGTGAATGCGATGTATCTTCTTCTGCCTCTGACGGCTTTGACGACCATGTTTCATCTCTCCTCAATGAACTGCGCACCGCATCTCGGGCATTCGGTATCGCCGATATACATTTCGTGACCGCAGGCGCATCTGAACGTACCGTCTTTCCACGGCATGACGATTCCGCAGGAGCAGATGTTGTCTTCTATCCTGCTTCCGCATTTGGGGCAGATTCCTCTTTTCAGTCTGCGCTCCGTCATCTCACCGGGAGAGCATCTGCAGTAGGGACATTCCTCCGTCAGGTCTACGCACTCGATGTGGAAGACTTTTCCGCATCCGCACTCCACGACATCGCCGTCTTCGAGCTTTCCGAAGCAGATGTCGCACTTGTCGTCGACTTCATTGACATCCAAAAAATGAGTAGGTTTTCTTATCGAACCTCCCTCCTTACGCTGCTCCAACAGACCTTTCTTCTTCAGTACGTAAAACGTGACGAAGATGGCAAGGAACGTTGCACAGAGCACATAGAACGCCAGTGCCAGCGTGTTTATCGGCATGTCCATGTTCTGTGTGATTGCCATCATCCGTTAATATAGTTTCTTTCGGCCCGGATCCTGTTTTGACCCTGATTCAACATCTGTTAACCCATTAAAATTACTTCGGATAATTCGAAGCATTTTTGTTTTTGATACAAATTTGATTGTAGCATTACCGTCTACGGTAATTAATCCGATTAACCGAATTTTCCTGTCTGGCTATTGAAAATTTAGGGTTAACTTAAAATTGGTAAGAACTTTTTCGTTCCGACAATCGGAAAGCTGTAATATTAACGATGAAAGAGTATATAATAGTTATGTAGAAACGGTTAAAATACTTTAATGGATACTCAGTTCCGTTCCAAACTATACAAATAGTAACGGAGGCAAAGATTTGACTAAATCAGCGTTGGTTATCGGTGCAGGAATTGCGGGTATCCAGGCTTCGTTGGATCTTGCAGGAAGGGACATCCACGTCTACCTTGTAGACAAAGACCCCACCACCGGTGGAAAGATGTGCCGTCTTGACAAGACATTCCCTACGAACGACTGTTCAGCCTGTATTCTTTCACCCAAAATGGCAGATGTTGCCGGTCACCCGAACATCACAACCCTCACTTACACTGAGGTTGTAAAGGTCGACGGTCAGGCAGGAGATTTCAAAGTCACGGTCAAGAAGAAACCCAGGTACGTTGACCTTACAAAATGTACCGGATGCGGTGACTGTATCGCGAAATGTCCTACCAAGAACATCCCCGACGAGTTCGAATACGGACTCTCGACAAGGAAAGCAATCTACATCCCCCACGCACAGGCCGTTCCCAGGGTCGCATTGATCGATCCCGAGCACTGTAAGAAGATTCTTGCAGGAAAGTGCGGAGTGTGCGAGAAGACCTGTCTCAAAGGTGCAATCAACTATGAGGACAAAGAGTCAATCGAAGTCCTTGACGTCGGTTCCATCGTTGTCGCAACAGGATTCCAGGTATGGGATGCAAACATCGCAACCGAGTACGGCTACGGCAGATACGACAACGTCGTCACTTCGATGGAATTCGAGAGGATGATGTGTGCATCGGGACCCGACCACGGACACATCAAGAGAAGGTCCGAGGACCACGAGGCACCCAAGAAGATCGCATTCGTACAGTGCTGCGGTTCAAGATCCGAAAAGAAAGGATGGAAGAAATACTGTTCATCCGTCTGCTGTATGTACGCCACAAAGCAGGCAATGATTACCAAAGAGCACGCAGATGTTCAGGAAGACATCTTCTTCATGGATATCAGATCCTACGGTAAAGAGTTCGAGGCATACATCCACAGGGGAGAAGACCAGTACGGCATCAGGATGCACAGGTCGTCCCGTGTCGCAAACGTAGAAGAGAACGCAGACAAGACACTTACAGTCAACTACGCAGACGCCAACGGCGACCCGCAGTCCGATGTCTTCGACCTCGTTGTTCTCTCCGTCGGTCTCAACCCGCCCGCAGGAGCGGAGGAATTCTCCAAGATCCTCGGTATCAACCTCAACGAGTACGGATTCTGTGAGACATCCGTCTTCCACCCCCTCGAGACTTCAAGAGAGGGAATCTATGTATCTGGTGCATTCGCAGCACCCAAGGATATCCCGACAACTGTCGCGGAATCATCCGGAGCTGCAGCAAAAGCAGGTTCATGCATTGTCGATGCAAACTTCGAGCCCTGCGCACCCAAAGAGTTCCCCGCAGAGAAAGATGTCGAAGGTCAGGAGCCCAGAATCGGTGTTTGGGTCTGCGAATGCGGTATCAACATCGGTGCAACAGTCAATGTTCCCGAAGTCGCAGAGTACGCAGCAACACTCCCCGGTGTCGTTTACTCCACCAAGACGATGTACGCATGTGCACAGGACACACTCCAGGCAATCTCCCAGGCTATCCAGGAGAAGAACCTCAACAGAGTCGTCGTCGCATCATGCACACCCAGGACACACGAGCCCCTGTTCAGGAACGCATGCCGTGAGGGAGGTCTCAACCAGTATCTCTTCAACATGGCAAACATCCGTGACCAGTGCTCATGGATTCACATGCACGAGCCCGAGAAGGCCACAATGAAGGCCAAGGACCTCGTAAGAATGGCAATCGCAAAGGCATGCCTCCTCGAACCTCTTGAGGGTGCAAAGATCCCCGTCACGAACGCAGCAGCTGTCATCGGCGGAGGCATCACAGGTATGACCACAGCACTCGACATTGCGGCACAGGGCTACCCCGTACACATCGTCGAGAGGAGCGCACAGCTCGGAGGACACGCTCTCCAGTTCAGGCACTCCGAAGACGGAGTCGACACAGCGTCATTCGTGAAAGAGCTGATCGACAAAGTCAACGCCAACAAGCTCATCACTGTCCACCTCGGAACAGAAGTCAAAGACATCCCCGGATTCGTCGGAAACTTCAAACTCCAGCTCAAAGACGGCTCAGAGTACGATATTGGTGCAGTCATTCTCGCAGTAGGAGCGACACCTTACGTCCCCACCGAGTTCAACTACGGAAAGGACTCCAAGGTCATCGTCAACCTCGAAGCAGAGAAGATGATCGCAGAAGGCAAATTCAACGCAAAGAACGTTGCATTCATCCAGTGTGTCGGTTCAAGGTCTGACGAAGTGAAATACTGTTCACGTGTCTGCTGCGCAACCTCACTCAGGAACGCAATCAAGATTAAACTCGCAGATCCCACAGCAAATGTCATCATATTCCACAAGGATATCAGGACATACGGATTCCGCGAGGAAATGTACAGAAAGGCATCCGAAGTCGGAGTCAGGTTCCTCAGGTACCGCGACACCGATCCCCTCCCTGCATACGACGGTAACGTTGTCAAGGCATACGATACAATCCTCGGCAAGGACGTAGAAGTTCCTGTTGACTGTGTCGTCCTTGCAAACGGTATCAAACCCGACAGAGAGGAGAAGGAAGAAATCGCAAAGATGCTCAAAGTCCCGATCAGCAAAGACGGATACTACTTCGAAGCTCACCAGAAACTCAGGCCTGTCGACTTCGCAACAGAAGGTGTCTTCGTTGCAGGTCTTGCACACTGGCCCAAATTCATGGACGAGTGTCTCGCACAGGGATCCGGTGCGGCATCAAGAGCACTCACAATCATTTCGAAGCCCTACCTGGTCTCCGAAGGTATCATCGCCTCGGTCAACGACAACTACTGTGACGGATGCGGCGTCTGTGAGGGATGCTGTGAGTACAAGGCAATCTCGATTGTCGAGGTTGACGGAAAGAAGAAGAGCAGCGTCAACGCAGGTCTCTGTAAGGGATGCGGATGCTGTGTAGCGGCATGTCCGTCAGGAGCGATGGAGCAGAAAGGATTCAAGTCCAATCAGATCATCGCAGAGATCGATGCATGTCTCGACTACCCCGTTGGAGGACAGTGATTATCATGGCAGATTTCGAACCGAGAATCGTAGCTTTCTGCTGCAACTGGTGTTCATACGCCGGAGCAGACGGTGCAGGAGTTGCAAGGCTTCAGATGCCTACAAACTTCCGTATCATCAGGACAATGTGCTCTGCAAGGGTCGACCCCGAGTGGGTCCTCAGGACATTCGCAAAGGGTGCTGACGGAGTCATCATCCTCGGATGCCACCCCGGAGACTGCCACTACATCGGCGGTAACTACAGGGCAAGGAGAAGAATCGCACTTCTGAGGATGGTCCTCGAGCAGTACGGATTCGACTCCAAGAGAATGAAACTGGAATGGGTCTCCGCATCAGAGGGAGAGAAATTCCAGAAGACGATCGTAGAGTTCGTGGACACAATCAAGGCCCTCGGACCCACACCCGTCAAGAAGGAGGCTTGAACATGGGTCTCTTCAGCAAATTATTCAAGAAGAAGGACAAAGCAGAGCCTGCAAAAGAGAAGAAGGCAGCACCTGCCGCCGCACCCGCAGCTGCACCCGCAGCTGCAGCAGGCGGATATGTTGCCAACTCCCCTATCGCGGGATACGTCCCCGGCCTCGGTACACCCGAAGGCGGAAAGATCAAGATCGCAATCTACTGGGCAGCAGCCTGCGGAGGATGCGATGTTTCGATCCTCGACAGCGATGAGAAAGTCCTCAACATCGGCGCAATGGCAGACATCGTTATGTGGCCTATCGCAGCCGACGGAAAAGAGAAGGATATCGCAGCAATGGAAGACGGAGAAATCACTGTCTCACTCATCAACGGTGCAGTCAGGAACTCCGAGAACGAGCACATGGTAAAACTGCTCAGGCAGAAATCCAAGCTCGTCATCGCATACGGGAGCTGCGCATGCTTCGGAGGAACGCCCGCTCTCGCCAACATCGTCGGCGACGGAAAGGAAATCCTCGACTACGTCTACCAGAAGACCCCGTCCACAGCGGACTTCCAGGCAACATACCACAAGGACGCACCCGTCATGCCTCAGACGACCACACAGGTCCCCGAGGGTGAGGTCACACTCCCTGTGTTCTACGATGTTGTCAACTCGCTCGACCAGGTCATCGACGTGGACTACTACGTCCCCGGATGCCCGCCCACACAGGAAACAATCGGAAAGCTCCTCGATGCACTCGTCGGATTCGTTTACAACGGTGTTGCACTCCCTCCGAAGGGAACAACCATCGGTGTAGAAGACAAGACACTGTGCGAAGAGTGCCCCAGGCACAAAGAGAACAGGAGGCTCGAGGCAATCTACGAGCCCTACCAGGTCAACGTCGACCCGGATCTCTGTCTCATGGACCAGGGAATTCTCTGTCTCGGAGCAGCAACAGTCGCCGGATGCGGTGCAAAGTGTACGAAGGTAGGTCAGCCCTGCCGCGGATGCTACGGACCGACAAAGGCAGTACAGGAGCAGGGAGCTTCAATCTTCACAGCGGTTGCATCACTGTACCCTGTGCTTGAAGACGACCCCATTTGCGGAGAAGACAAGATCGCAGACGTTATGTCCAACATCAAAGACCCGCTCGGTTACTTCTACGCATACTCCATGTCGAAGGCATTGATCAAATCAAAAGTAAAGGAAGGAGGTCAGTAAATGGCTGGACCTATCATTTGGGATGAGAAAACAAAAGCGACCGGAAAGAGAATCACGGTCGACCCGATCACACGTCTTGAAGGTCACGGAAAGATCGAAATCTTCCTCGACGACAGCGGTAACGTGCAGAACGCTTACTGGCAGATTCCCGAGGTAAGAGGATTCGAGAGATTCTGTATCGGAAGGAAGGTAACAGAGCTCAACCAGATCACCGCAAGGCTTTGCGGTGTCTGCCCCGGAGCACACCACCTCGCATCGACCAAAGCAATCGACGGATGCTACAACGCAAAACCGACCCCCACTGCATTCAAGCTCAGGGATCTGTTCTACAACGCACACTTCGTGCACAGCCACATAGCGCACTTCTACGCATTGGCAGCACCCGATTTCGTCCTCGGACCTGCATCGCCTGCAGCAAACAGGAACGTTCTCGGAGTCGTCGGAGCAGTCGGACTCGAACTCGGAGGCGCAGTTCTCAGGGCAAGGTCCAAGGCACAGAGGATCCAGGCAATCATCGGAGGTAAGGCAACACACCCTGTTATGGGAGTTCCCGGAGGAGTTACCACAACCATCACGAAGGAACAGCAGAACGAGATTAAGAGCTACGCTCAGGATCTGGTCGACTTCGCAAAGACTTCGATGAAAGTGTTCAACGATGTCGTTCTCGGCAACAAAGAGTACGTCGACATCATCGCAAACAAGGATCTGTACTACCAGGAGTCCTACTACATGGGTCTCGTAGGTAAAGACAACGCACTTGAGTTCCACGACGGACCCGTCAGAGTCGTCGACCAGAAGGGTGCAGAGTACGACAGGTACGATGCATTCGACTACCTCGACCACATCTCCGAGGCTGTCGAGCCCTGGTCGTTCGAGAAGTTCCCGTACCTGAAGAAGATCGGATACAAGGGACTCTGGTCCGGACCCGACAACGGTCTGTACCGTGCAACACCTCTGTCCAGGCTGAACGTCTGCGACAAGATCAGTACACCTATCGCACAGGAAGAGCTCGAGAGGTACCGCGGATTCTTCAAGGACGCCGGAGTACCCTGCGAGAACGGTAAGCCTATCGTCAACTTCACACTCGCCACACACTGGGCAAGGATCATCGAAATGATCTACGCAGCAGAGAAGTGTCTCGAGGATGCAAACGACGCAGACATTACCAACAGCGATATCAAACAGACCGATCTCGTCCCTGGAGGACGCGGTGTCGGATGTGTCGAGGCTCCCAGAGGAACACTCACACACGACTACACCTGCGATGAGAACGGTATTGTTACCGCATGTAACCTCGTTGTCGGAACAACCAACAACAACGGACCTATCAACGTAGATGTCTGCAGGGTTGCGAAAGCACTCATCAAGAACTACGATGTCTCACCCGGTCTGCTGAACATGGTTGAGATGGCATTCAGGGCATACGACCCGTGCAACTCCTGTGCAACACACAGCCTGCCCGGACAGATGCCTCTGACAGCTGTTATCAGGAACAGCGACGGATCGGTCTACGACACCGTCACACGCGACTGAATAAACTAAAGGGGCGAAAGCCCCTTTTTCTTTATTACAAAATCACCGGCCTCTCGGACTGCGTTTCAGATTTCTCATTTCATAACGGTCTTTGACCATTATGTCCTCTCTTCTTCCCAGATCTATGCCGTCGAGAAGGAAAATGCGTGCATTGTTCAGATCCAAATAAGAATCATTTACAAGAGGCCCGAGGAATTTGCCGTTGTGAACGTTAACAGGCGAACCTCCGAGCATTCTGTTGAATGCAGGCATAATGATGAATCTTCTCGGAAATTCAGTATATCTGTCTCCGCCGGAAACAAACTCACCGCGTACCCAACAGGGTTCCGTGGATTGGTTTCCGACACCGTCTCTGAACATCACTGCCGGATGTTCATGAGCCATAATCAGTGTGTCACACTTCATCACATCGTCTTTGGGCCAGGTGTGGCCGTGTATGTATCCGACATCATTTATCCTGAAACCCGTGGAAGGTCTGATTCTTATGCCCGGAGGTAAGAATTCCTCAATATTGGTGTCGTGATTTCCTCTTACTAAATCTATGTTGGAGAATCTTTCACGCAGACGTTCGAAGAATTCAGGAATTTCTCTGTATTCCTGTTTCGAAGAACCGGGAACGGAATCTTTCACATCTCCGAGAATGATCAGATGATCGCAGCCTTCGGAATTCTCCAGAATGCAGTTGAGCATATCGTCTGTTCTTGAGATGAGATTGAATCCTTTCTTCATCAGATGTGCTTCCACACCAATGTGGAGGTCGGTAATGACGAAGGAATCGTCTACTCTCAGTGCAGGCACACCGTAGATCGGCTGAATGTCTGCCATAAAATCACTTCAGTCCGTCACGGAGAACTTCGGAAACATGATCTATGATATCCGTTGCCATAAGTCCGTAAGAGTGTATTTTGAAAGCATTTTCACCTGCTTTTCCGCAGATGTATGTACCGAGACATCCTGCATCGAAGGGATTCATTCCTTTGGAAAGAAGTCCCGCGATGATTCCCGCAAGTACATCTCCTGTTCCTCCGGATGTCATGGCGGGAGTACCCGTGCGGTTACGGCGTGTTCTTTCACCGTCTGTTATGACATCTTCTGCACCTTTGAGAACAATTACTGCGTTGAGTTTCTGAGAAGCATCCGATTGTTCTGCATCGCCGACCAATCTTCTGTATTCGGAATGATGGGGTGTGTAGACTGTGGGTGCATCCTTTTTCACAGGTTTCTCCGCCATTGCGGTGATGCCGTCTGCATCGATGACCGTCGGTTTGGTGCACTGAGAAGTGAATGAACGTACTGCCTTCATTGTTTCGGGATCGGTACCGAGGCCTGGACCGATGAGAATCGCATCGGCATTTTCGGCAAGTTTCAGCAGCATATCCACAGAATCTTCGGTAAGATGATCTCCCTTGATTCTGTGCATTATGAATACAGGGCAGAATGAGGATATTTCCGTGAATGAAGAATCGGGTGTTGCGATACGGACTAAATCTGCACCTACGCGGAATGCAGCCATTCCCGACATTGCAGGCGCACCGATGTACGGCCCTCCGCCGACAATCAGCAGTTTTCCGTTCTGTCCTTTATGGGAATCTTTCTTCGGTACGGGGTATCTGAGCATATCTCCCGGTCCGACATAAGTGTAAGCTTCATCGGGAATTCCTATGTCTGCGATAACGATTTTACCGCAAGTTTTCTCATTCATTCCTTCTTTAATATCGTGGAATGTAACCGTCATTTCAGGACGAACCGAACAGTCGGTTCCCAATCCCGAAGGAATGTCGCACGAAATGACATTCTTTCCGGAGTTGTTGATCTCTTTGATGCATTCGGCGTACTCTTCTCTAACGGTTCCTTTGATTCCCGTGCCGAGGAGGCAGTCGACAATCAAATCATACTTTTGAATAATATCTCCAGAGTATGTTATGGCGGAAATATTCTGAAATTTCTCTTTTGCAAGTTCGCTCTTCGGATGATTGATTATTGCAACATCTGCGGAAAGTATTCTCGCGGCGACAAAGCCGTCACCGCCGTTGTTCCCCGTACCGCAGACGAACAGAACTTTCTTATCGGGATAAAAATCGGAGATAACGTCTGCAAGCTGTTTGCCTGCATTCTCCATAAGATCGTTTACGCTGACTCCCAGAAATTCGGAGTTGATGTCCATTATTCCGGAGTCAATCGGGGATATCATAGGTCGGAAATGCAGTTGACAGTATAAATGTATCAAGCATTCTCGACGAGAATCTTTCCGATGCCGCTGAGGACGGATGTCTTTTTCATCTTTCCTTTTTCGACACGGACACATCCCGCCTTCTTACTGGAGTCGGAAGGATACGATTTGTCCTCGAAAATCTTGTACTCAAGATCGAGAATCATTGCGCCTTTGGCGATGATATCCAAATCCGGATTTTCAACGCAAAGGCTCTTGGGCAGTCTTCTTCCTTCAGCGCGTGACCTGTTTATATCGAAATATTCAGGCCATAACACAATCGCGTTGTCGTCGTCGTATGCCATAATAATCAGAAAGTAAGTGTAGTGTAAAAGGTTTGGCGTGCTTACGCGAGCAGGATCGCGTTAACACTTCCATCCTGGCCGGGCCTGGATGTGACTACAGCTTTGCTTCCGCCTTCAAGGTCGATTGTTGCACCCTTGTTGAGGATGTTACGCTGGATGTAGTTCGGGTCTGCCGGGTTTGCACTGACATTGACGATCTTCATCTTTGTGACCTTGCCGCTGTTCTTGTCAACGACATTTGCATATTCTGCTGCAAGCATACCAACCTTGACATTTCCACCGGCGCCGCGGTACTGCTTCAGTGACTCTGCACCGAGCTTTGTGAACTGCTTCTCTCTGCCGATTTCGAATTTCCTCTTGTTAGCACTGGGGACACGCCTGCCTCCGGTGGGCTTTCTGTTGGATTTTCCCTGCCAAATTGCCATGATTACCGAGACCCTCTATTATCGAACTGTATATAAAACTTTCATCCGTGTTATAAACAAATCAGTCCGAAGGACCGACAGATTCCGCTTTCACATTCCCGCCGTCGATATCCAGTATGACTGCGTGGCCTTCTTTGGCGGGACCGGGGTTGATGAACATTGTACCGTCGATCTCTTTGATTCCGACAGCCTCGTGGATGTGGCCTGAGAGTGCGACTTTCGGTTTGTATTTCCCGACGGTTTTCTTTATTCCGGTGCTGCCGACGTGGAGTCCGGAGGGAATTTCGTCAAGAATTCCGTATGACGGAGCGTGTGTCATGAGCACATCGATGCCGTTGCAGATTCCGTCGAGAACGGATTCGATTTCATCTTCGGCGGTTTCGAACGGTGTGTTGAAGATGGTGGGGTTGCTTCCACCGAATGCAGCGAATCTGATTCCGCCGATTTCGAATGATTTTCCGTGAACGCTGTGACAAAGTCCGGAGAGTTTTTCCGGAAGATCTCTGGGGTCGCAGTTTCCGGGAATGAGATACACTTCTTTTCTGAACTTTTTAATCAAAGCGACACCGTCATCGGATGTTCCGAGATCGGTAAGATCTCCGAGGAAGAGGACTGCGTCTACATCCTCCGTTTCCAATTTGTTAATCCATTCGAATGCGGACGATTGACTGTGAAGATCTGTCAGTACGAGGAATCTCATGGTACCGTCGATGGTTATTCGATTATTTGACATTAGTCCGTCGGATTATACGGGACTGAAGGAAAGCGGTATTCTTACTCCGCTTTCCGCAGATATATAAACAGAATAAGTATAACCGTAAAATATGGGGGATGTGCGCTTAGAGACGGTAAAAGAGCGTAAGTTGGGAGAGATTACCCTTTACGCAAGTATGATCCGTCTCGATATCTGCAGACGGAATGAGTATTTCGATCTGATGACGATGATAAACAGGGATGTCGATCTGATTGACTCTCTTCTGAATGATGTTGCTTTGCCGGAGACCGCTCCGATAAAGAATCCGCTTTATGTTTCGAGACTTTCGGAATCTGAGATTGAGGATGAGAAATTCCTCGACAGCCTCAGAGGTATTTCGGAAGAGGTATCCGAAGAACCTGTTGCGGAAGAAGCGGCGAAGGTTACCGAAGAAATGCCTGCCGTGATAGAAGATGTTCCTGCGAGCATTCCCGAAGAAGAATCCGAAGCCGTCGGAGTTGCTGCAGAAAACATTCCCGCCGAAGAAGAGGAATGCGAACCTGTTCAGCCGGCATTCTCGGGAGAAAATATCGCCGCTCTGAAGAAGATAAGGGAAATGAAGTGTTCCAAGATCGATCTGTTCATCGAGCGCGAGTTTGCAGGAGACTTCAGAGAGGAAGTCTGTGAAGACATCATCCGCTTTACAAAGATCGATATCAAGCTCATCGACCTCTTCTTGAAATTGGATCTTGCAGATGAAGGTGTTTTGAAATCCGATCTGAAGGTAATCGTCGATATCATCAGCGAAATGGATCCTCCGAAGTACGGCAAGGTCTACACTAATTCTCTCAACAAAGAGGAGAAGAAGCTTGAGCAAAGGTACAACGATATCCTCGACAGGCTCGATAATCTGGTGGAATACAAGTTCCCGGAGCTCGTTCCCAAGGAATGAACGAAGGTGTGCCGGCATCGCCGGCAGCCTTCCTTTAAACAATTTACATATTATATCTTCTTTATAATAATAAGAAAGGAAGAGTACAGTAAGATATTCTGCTGTTTCACTCTTGTTTATGTTTATGCTGCGGAAAATCCGGAAAGAAAGCTCATGCTCATCGGAGCGGGATTCTTCAATTTTTGATAATTGTGATGGCGTGGGGGGCGAGATTCGAACTCGCGGGTCCGTACGGACATTAGATTAGCAGTCTAACGCCTTACCAGGCTGGGCCACCCCCACAAGGTAAACCACGGTAAGTTGTCCTTATATTAAACACTCACCCTGCCGGCCGAAATGTCGCCGGATCCGCGGCGGAATGTCCGGCGGATCGCCACCGGAGGCCGTCGGAGACGGCCGTGACTGCGAATTCGACGGAAAAATACGATTTTTGGATGTTTTGAATCTAAATTTCAGGAAAACGGCTACTAGAAAAATTTACGGACAGATAAGTATAAGTAGAGAAGCGCATAACGGGGTAATGCGCGGTGCGAGGCACCGAGCAGACGAGTAATCTCGGCGGGTATGATGGCCCAAAACCATTATATACTCCTTCGATATACTCGGAAATGCGCGGCTGAGACCGAGTGTCTCGGGCTGCAAAGATGGAGAATCAAGATCTCCGCCGAAATCACGGCGTGTTCTCTTGTATTCTGACGTTCGATGCTACGAATGTTCCGTTAGACGGAGCATCGTAATGAGTGTGCCGTTTAGCGGGACAGTAGGTGAAACGTGGTAAACTGCCAGTTTCAATTTCATCCATCATAAATGACGTTTGAATAGTCAAAATTGATTTGACTCCGGTTGATCCTGCCGGCGGCCACCGCTATAGGAATTCGATTAAGACATGCGAGTCGAGAGTCGTAATGGACTCGGCGGACTGCTCAGTAACACGTGGATAACATGCCCTAAAGTGGAGGATAATCTCGGGAAATTGAGGATAATACTCCATAGATCATGAAATCTGGAATGATTCATGGTTCAAAGTTCCGGCGCTTTAGGATTGGTCTGCGGCTTATCAGGTTGTAGTGGGTGTAACGGACCCACTAGCCAGTGACGAGTATGGGCCTTGAGAGAGGGAGCCCAGAGATGGATTCTGAGACACGAATCCAGGCCCTACGGGGCGCAGCAGTCGCGAAAACTTCACAATGGAGGCAACTCCGATGAGGGAATTCCTAGTGCTAGTACATTAGTATTAGCTTTTCTTTAGTATAGATCGCTAAAGGAATAAGGGCTGGGTAAGACGGGTGCCAGCCGCCGCGGTAATACCCGCAGCCCAAGTGGTGGTCGATTTTATTGAGTCTAAAACGTTCGTAGCCGGTTCATTAAATCCTTGGGTAAATCGGGAAGCTTAACTTTCCGACTTCCGAGGAGACTGATGAACTTGGGACCGGGAGAGGCAAGAGGTACTTCTGGGGTAGGGGTAAAATCCTGTAATCCTAGAAGGACCACCGGTGGCGAAGGCGTCTTGCTAGAACGGATCCGACGGTGAGGGACGAAGCCCTGGGTCGCAAACGGGATTAGATACCCCGGTAGTCCAGGGTGTAAACGCTGCAGACTTGGTGTTGGAGACCCTTCGGGGGTGTTCAGTGCCGGAGAGAAGTTGTTAAGTCTGCTACTTGGGGAGTACGTCCGCAAGGATGAAACTTAAAGGAATTGGCGGGGGAGCACCGCAACGGGAGGAACGTGCGGTTTAATTGGATTCAACACCGGAAAACTCACCAGCAGCGACTGTTACATGAAAGTCAGGCCGATGACCTTACTAGATTTTCAGAGAGGTGGTGCATGGCCGTCGTCAGTTCGTACCGTAAGGCGTTCTCTTAAGTGAGATAACGAACGAGACCCTCACCAATAATTGCTACTGCATCGTCCGCGATGTAGGCACATTATTGGGACCGCTGGCGCTAAGTCAGAGGAAGGAGAGGTCAACGGTAGGTCAGTATGCCCCGAATCTGCTGGGCTACACGCGCGTTACAAAGGGCGGGACAATGGGCTCCGACGCCGAAAGGCGAAGGCAATCTCGAAACCCGTCCGTAGTTCGGATTGTGGGTTGTAACTCACCCACATGAAGCTGGATTCCGTAGTAATCGCGAATCAACAACTCGCGGTGAATATGCCCCTGCTCCTTGCACACACCGCCCGTCAAACCACCTGAGTTGGGTTTCAGTGAGGCTATCTCTTTTTGGGGTATTCGAACTGAGATTTAGCAAGGAGGGTTAAGTCGTAACAAGGTATCTGTAGGGGAACCTGCAGATGGATCACCTCCTACGCAGAGTGGGGTTAAACCCCACTCTCAGACATATATAAGCGAATTTACATTGCAAGGAAGTCTCAAACGAGTACTTCCCGCAATTCCTTGGTAGTTTATCACGCACTAAACGTAGCATCGAACGCCATTTACATCTTTTCTCAATTATTATCAATCATTCAACAGTGTCTTTGCTGTTTTGTTGTTCAGGCAGATCTTACGGCATTCTGCCTTTCCGATATTAATTCCGAGAAATTTATGGTAGTCCCGTCCGGATTCGAACCGGGGTCGCCGGCTCCAAAGGCCGGCATGATTGACCACTACACCACGGGACTATTGGTCTGCCCTATCGGATTTAATTATTTAACAATTGACCGTCAGTCAATGTACCGACAAGATGTGTGGATGCACTGCCTGTAATTTCCACATCGACGAAGGTGCCGATTTCAAGATCCGCTTCGATGCCCACAGGCCTGTAGTTGATGTTTCTGGCGATAACTGTTCCCGGTCTGCCTTTCTCAGTCACAAGTACTCTGTATCTCTTTCCGATGAGTCTCTCATTGACTGCAGCCTCTACCGCCATCTTCATTTCGGTGAGTTCGGTGGAACGTTCCTTGGAAACGTTACCCTGAATCTGATTCTTCATAGTTGCAGCATCAGTTCCCGGCCTTACGGAGAAACGTGTGATGTTCACGGTATCCGCATGGAGATCTCTGATCAGCTTCACGCTTTTTTCATGATCTCTGTCGGTTTCTCCCGGGAATCCCGTAATCAGATCGGTAGCGATACTGATATCTTCGTACCTTTCTCTGAGACGGTTGACAATACCCATGAAACGGTCTACAGTGTAATGTCTCCTCATATCATCCAATACGGAGTTACTTCCGCTCTGTACGGGAATATGGAGGAATCTGTAGACTCTTTCGTCTTCCATAACATCCATGAGATCGTCCAATATCGGATCGAGATTGTTGGGATTCATCATCCCGATTCTTATCTTATAATCGCCGTCGAACTCCAGGAATTTCTTCAGCAACGAAGGAAGATCCGTTCCCGTATCTCTGCCGTAACAGGCAGTATCTTGAGCTGTTACCAGAATCTCCTTGGCACCGGAATCGAGCATCGATCTGAACTGATCAATCAATTCGTCTTCGGGATAACTTTTCAGCACTCCTCTGGCAAAACGTGTGATACAGTATGAGCAGTTACCTAAACATCCCTGTGCAATAGGCAGGATGGCGGATGTTTTCTGTCTTGTATCCGCAACAGGTACGGAACATCCGAATGCACTTTCCACTTTACCTGTGAAAAGATCGTACTGATCCGGAGGAATAATCAAAGATTCCGGAAGGCGGATGGAAATTCTCTTCGGCTGTACTTTTGCCATACAGCCGGTAACGATTACCTCCTTGCCTTCTTTTTTCAGTTCACCCATCCTGTGTATCATTTTCTTCTCGGTAGTTTCCACTACCGTACACGTATTCAGGATGACAATGTCCGCTTCTTCCGCAGAGTCTACCCTGGTATGACCTAAGCGCTCCATCTTTTCGGAGAGCTGTTCGCCCTCGCCGAAATTCATCGTGCAACCGTACGATTCCACGAAGTATTTCATGAGATCATCAGCGTGTTGCGGCTTCTGTCGTCAGTGCACCGAAGGCGGTCTTGGCGGAGATGTTTGTGATCTTCGCGTGGACTGTCGTACCTTTAACGGTTCCGGGTACGATGACGATGTAATCCATCATCTTTCCGATTCCGTCACCTTTCTTTCCGACATCGCTTATGAACACTTCGACGATGTCTCCCTCTTTGAGGCTGTGGGTGTCGGCTCTGGTACCCTTCTTGACATTGACGGGCCTGTGTGCACCGCATGCCTCACATTCGAGAACGAGGGTCCTGCCTTCCTTCACCATTTTGGTATCGGGACGTCCGCACTCGGAACAGATGACGAAAGTATCCGTGTATGATTGGATCTTGTCCGTAATGTGCCCCTGGCTGATCTTGGATTTGAGAACAACCCTGCGTCCTTCGAGGTTACCGGGTGTACCCAATTCCCTGAGGAGGTATTGGAGAACGTGTTCCGGCTCTCTTCTGAGCTTGTCGGTAACATCGATGAAATTCCTTATGACTGTAGTCTTTCCCTCCTGCAGCACTTCGAGTTCGGGTAAAACGAATCTTTCGTGCGATTCCGCAACTTCGGGTAACTGTTCTTTCGCTCTGTCGAGCAATGCGAAATAATCTTCATCTGCTGTCATAAGGACTCCTCTGTTCCCGTCTATACTGCTCATATTTTAAAACTTTATGCGCGCGAGAATTATATTATTAGAAATGTGAAATCGGAATCGCATGCGGCTCGGCTAGTTGTTATATACCAGTTGACTATAGGAGAACCAGCGTAAAGACGATGATTGCATATCCTTTAAATAGGATAACAATAATCGCGACGTTACTTCAGATAATACTATGGGGTGAAAAATTGGGTAGAGGTCTTTATACCGCAAGGAAACTCAAGACTGACAGGCAGCAGCATCGCTGGCTGGACAGGGCATACAAGAAGAGAGTGCTCAAACTTAGGGAAAAGTCGGATCCTCTTGAGGGTTCGGCACAGGCACGCGGAATCGTCCTGGAAAAGGTGGGAATCGAGGCTAAACAGCCGAACTCCGCTATCAGGAAATGTGTGAAGGTCCAGCTCATCAAGAACGGACGTCAGATCACAGCATTCGCGGTTGGAGACGGAGCAATCAACTTCATTGATGAACACGACGAAGTTATGGTCGAAGGTATCGGCGGAAGGATGGGCCGTTCATACGGAGATATTCCCGGAGTCCGTTACAAGGTCATCAAAGTCAACAATGTTTCGCTCAACGAGATGGTCAGGGGAAGGACTGACAAGCCGGTAAGGTGAATTCATGGAAGAGAAAGCACTTATGTTCGGAAAATACGATCTGTCCGAGGTTACAGTCGCCGATGGCGGACTGGCAAAATACATAGACCTCACACCCACAAATGTTCCTCACTCGGGCGGAAAGCATGCAAACAGGTGGTTCGGCAAATCAAAGCTCTGCATCGTAGAGAGGCTCATCAACAACGTGATGAGGACCGAGAAATACACCGGAAAGAAGCTCAAAGCATACGCAGCCGTATCTGAAGCATTCGATATTATTGCTCAGAAGACGAAGGAGAACCCGGTTCAGATCCTCGTCAACGGACTTGAGAACGCAGCACCCCGCGAGGAGATCACAAGACTCCAGTTCGGCGGTGTCTCTGTCCCCAAGGCAGTCGATATCTCCCCCCAGAGGAGACTCGATATTGCACTCCGCAACATGAGTACCGGATGCGTCAAAGCATCGACAAAGAACAAGAAGCCCATCGCAAACTGCATCGCAGACGAAATTATGCTTTCAGCGAAAGGCGACATGACATCATTCTCCGTCGCAAAGAAAGAAGAGATTGAAAGAGTCGCACAGTCGGCCCGCTGATTCTGATAGATAAGGTGGAATTATGGGCAGAAAAGAGGATAATGTTAAGCACGCAGTCGGCCTTATGAAAACACAGCAGTTCATCAGGAACATCGGAACTGCAGCACATATCGACCACGGAAAGACAACATTCTCGGACAACCTGATTGCAGGTGCCGGTATGATGTCCTCCGAACTTGCCGGAGAGCAGCGTGTTCTCGATTACGACGAGCAGGAAGCAGCACGTGGTATCACAATCAACGCAGCATCGGCATCGATGGTTCACGAAATCAACGGACAGAAGTATCTGATTAACCTGATTGATACTCCCGGACACGTCGACTTCGGAGGAGATGTCACAAGGGCAATGAGGGCACTTGACGGTGTTTTCATTCTCTGCTGTGCAGTCGAAGGTATCATGCCTCAGACCGAGACAGTTATCAGGCAGGCACTCAAAGAGCGTGTCAAGCCTATGCTGTTCATCAACAAGGTCGACAGGATGATCGTCGAGCAGCAGGTTACACCCGAAATGATGATCGATAAGTTCTCCAAGATCGTCGCCGAGTTCAACAAGAAGATCGCAACGATTCTTCCCGCACCTCTCAACAAGCAGTGGCAGGTCAGCATCCAGGACGGTACCGTCGCATTCGGTTCCGCTTACAACAACTGGGCTATCTCCGCACCTTATATGAAGAAGAGCGGTGTTTCGTTCAAAGACATCTTCGAGTACTGCGGTAAAGAAGGCGGACAGAAAGAGCTCGCCAAGAAGATCCCGCTTCACGAAGTTGCACTGGAAATGGTTATCAGCCACATTCCGAACCCCGTCGACGCACAGAAGGTCCGTATCCCCACCATCTGGAAGGGAGACCTCAACTCGACCATCGGAAAACAGATGCTCGCCTGCGATTCAAAAGGTGAGGTTTCACTTATGATTAACAAGATCATCATGGACCCCCACGCAGGAGAAGTCGCAATCGGAAGGCTCTTCTCAGGAACAGTCACAAAAGGTATGACGCTGTACATCTCCGGACAGCCCAACCCCCAGAGGGTTCAGGGTGTCGCATTGATGGTCGGTGCAGACCGTATCCCGATTGAGGAATGCGAAGCAGGTAACATCGTCGCACTGACAGGTCTCAAAGACGCAATCGCCGGTTCGACAGTTTCGACACTCAAAGACATGGAGCCTTTCGAGAGAATGGCACACTACTCCGAGCCTGTCGTTACAAAAGCTATCGAAGCAAAGAATATGAAGGATCTGCCCAAGCTGATTGAGGTTCTCAGGACCATCGCAAAGGCCGACCCGTCACTGAACATCGAGATTAACAACGACACCGGCGAACACCTGATTTCCGGTATGGGTGAGCTCCACCTTGAGATCACCGAGTACAGGATCATCAACGAACAGGGAGTCGACATCGTTTCGTCTGCACCTATCGTCGTTTACCAGGAGTCTGTTAGGGGCAGAAACCCCTCCGAGTTCGAAGGAAAATCGCCCAACAAGCACAACAAGTTCTACTTCATCGTAGAGCCGCTCGAGCAGGGTGTAAAAGATGCAATCCGCAAGGGTGACATCGACCCCGATGCGAAGATTAAGGACCCCAAGGCAATCGCCAAGATCCTTGCTGACGCAGGAATGGATGCAGATGAGGCAAAAGGCATCGTCGCATTCAAAGGCAACAACGTCCTCCTCGACTGCACAAAAGGTATCCAGTACCTCCACGAGACAATGGAACTCATCAAACAGTCTTTTGAAGAGGCTATGATGAAAGGTCCGCTCGCTGCAGAGAAAGTCGCAGGAATCAAGATCAAACTCATGGATGCAAAACTCCACGAGGATACAATCCACAGAGGTCCTGCACAGGTTATCCCCGCAGTAAGGGACGGTATCTACGGTGCAATGTGTGAGGCAGGAAGAATCCTTCTCGAACCTATGCAGAAGGTATTCATCTCAGTGCCTCCGGACTACATCGGCGGAGCAATCAGCCTCATCAGTCAGCGCCGCGGAACAATCCTCGACACCGGAACAGACGGTTCCGATTCGACAGTTTCCGCTATGTGCCCTGTTGCAGAAATGTTCGGATTCGCAGGAGATGTCCGCGGTTCGACACAGGGACGTGCAATCTGGTCCACAGAGAACGCAGGATTCCAGCAGATCCCGCCCGAGCTTCAGAAGAAGGTCGTGACCGAGATCAGGACAAGGAAAGGAATGAACCCCGAACCTTACGACTCAAAATACTATGCTGGTATCTGAGGCTTAAACTTAAATACAAAACACTATATGGAGCAATTCAGGCTTAAATAATCCTATAAAGGAGGAAGAAAAACATGGCAGAAAAAGAGCACATGAACTTGGTCATCATCGGACACGTCGACCACGGAAAATCCACCCTTACGGGAAGGATCCTTCTCGAGACCGGTGCAATCGACCCGCACATCATTGAGAAATACAAGAAAGAAGCAGAAGAGAAAGGTAAGGGTACCTTCTACTTCGCCTGGGTCATGGACGGACTCAAGGAAGAGAGGGAGAGGGGAGTTACTATCGATGTCGCACACAAGAAGTTCTACACAGACAAGTACTACTTCACCGTCATCGACGCACCCGGACACCGTGACTTCGTTAAGAACATGATCACCGGTACATCTCAGGCAGATGCAGCAATTATCACATGCTCTGCAATCGAGGGTCCCCAGGCACAGACAAAGGAACACATCTTCCTTGCAACCACACTCGGTGTCAAACAGATCATCGTCGCAATCAACAAGATGGATGCAGTCAAATACGACGAAGCCAAATACAAAGAGGCCGTCGAGGGAATGAAGAAGCTCTTCGCAATGATCGGTAACAAAGCCGAGAACATCCCCTTCATCCCTGTCTCCGCATATATGGGAGACAACATCAAGACAGCATCCGCCAACACACCCTGGTACAAGGGCCCTACGCTCATCCAGGCACTCGACAACCTTTCAGTCCCCAAGAAAGAGACAGACAAGGCACTCAGGCTCCCCGTTCAGGATGTCTACACAATCACCGGTATCGGTACCGTTCCTGTAGGACGTGTCGAGACAGGTGTCCTCAAGCCCAAGACAAAGGTCATCTTCATGCCCTCCAACGTCACAGGTGAGGTCAAATCAATCGAGATGCACCACGAGCAGATGCCCCAGGCAGTTCCCGGAGACAACGTCGGATTCAACGTCGGTGGAGTCGCCAAGAACCAGATCAAGAGGGGAGATGTCGCAGGACCTGTTGACAACCCGCCGTCTGTCGCAAAGACATTCACAGCACAGATCATTGTGCTCAACCACCCGTCTGTTATGACCGTCGGATACACACCTGTGTTCCACGTCCACACAGCCCAGGTTGCATGTCAGCTCGTCGAGATCGTTTCCGCACAGCGTGCAGGTAAGAAGCTCGAGGATCTCAGCTTCCTTAAGAACGGTGACAACGCAATTGTCAAGTTCAAACCCACCAAGCCTCTCGTGATCGAGCCCGCTAAAGACTTCGGTCCTCTCGGAAGGTTCGCCATCCGTGATATGGGACAGACAGTCGCAGCCGGTGTTTGCGTCTCTGTCGAGAAAGCCTGAAGGTAATCCCGATGTCACAGCGTGCAAGGATTTCACTGAGCGGAACAGACCCGCAGAAGGTCGACAGCGTCTGCACACAGATCAGGGGTATCTCCCAGAAGACTGGTGTACAGATCCGCGGACCGGTCCCGCTTCCCACAAAGAAGCTCAAGGTCGCCTGCAGGAAATCACCCGACGGTGAAGGCAGCGAGACATGGGACCGCTGGGAGATGAGGATTCACAAGAGACTCATCGACCTCGATGCCGATGAGCGTGCACTCAGGCAGCTCATGAGGATTCAGGTCCCCGATGGCGTGAACATCGAGATTGTCCTCCGCAACGCATAAACGCATTAAATCAAATTCCCTTGGGGGCGTTTTGCCCCCAATTCAGGGATATTCAGTTCATATTGTCTTCTCAGATTACGCATTTCCGCCGTATCTGATTTCATAAATTTTCGGATCTGCAGGGTCGAAGGCTGGTCCTATTCATCCGTTTCGAAGGCGCATAAGAAAGTTTATATAGGCTATTACTATCACAAGAATTGTTGGGCTGGTAGATCAGCTGGAAGATCGTCTGCTTTGCAAGCAGGAGGCCGCGCGTTCAAATCGCGCCCAGTCCACCATTCTTTCATAAATTTCCTGTCAGCGTGAGCTTTTTACTGTGCGGCGGAAGGCGTGTGAATTACACAGAAGCTCTGTCTGTTCACTGAATACCGTAATTATACAAAATCAGAAAGGTAAGTTTGAAAAAGGGTTTGGGGAAACAGCCGTCAGAATTTGCCGACGACTGCTTTGATACGCCTGACACCGGCTGCGGAACTCTCTTCTTTCAGGATCTTGAATCCTTCGAGTTCTCCTGTGTGGCTGACATGAGGTCCGCCGCAGAGTTCGCTGTCGATATCGCCGATGATGTACACCTTGACGATGTCACCGTATTTGCTGTCGAAGACACCGATTGCACCGGATGCTTTCGCTTCCTCTTTCGGCATCTCTTTGCAGACAACGGGGATGTCCTGTTTGATTGCATCGTTGACGAAGTCGGTAATCTTCTGGAGTTCTTCAGGCGTGAGTTTCCTGTCGAAATTGAAGTCGAATCTGAGCCTCTCAGCCGTGATGTTACTTCCTTTCTGCCTGATGTTCGGATCTACGATGTTCCTCAGCGCAGCATGCAGGAGGTGTGTAGCTGTGTGGAGTTTTGTGGTCTCCACACTGTGATCCGCAAGACCTCCTTTGAATGTCTGGTTCGTATCCATCCTGGATTTGTCCTGGTGCTCTTTGAACCTCGATTCGAAGTCCTTCATATCCACGGTCAGTCCTTTCTCCTGTGCAAGTTCCGCAGTAAGTTCTACGGGGAATCCGTACGTATCGAACAGCCTGAAGACGAGGTCTCCCCTCATGACTTTGGAATCGCCGTTTTCAACGACCATTTCATCGAATTTTCTGAGTCCTTTGACGAGTGTCTTCTGGAATTTTTCTTCCTCTGCTGTGAGTGACTCGTAGATTGAATCTTTGTTGTTCACAAGTTCGGGGTATGAATCGCCGAATTCGTCGACAACGACTTTTGCAATCTCTTTCATAAACAGTCCGTCATAACCGAGTCTGCTCATGTTCCTCGAAGCCCTTCTGATAAGTCTCCTGAGGATGTAGCCCTGTCCGACTTTCGCGGGAACAACTCCGTCTGCAAGAATAAATGTCGCAGCTCTGATGTGGTCCGCAACAATCCTGAAGTCTCTGATGTACGGCTCTTCGTACGGTTTGCCGCAGATTTCGGAGATCTTTGAAATGATAGGCTGGAAAACTGTGGATTCGTAGACTGAAGGAACGCCCTGAAGGATACGGCACACTCTCTCGAGTCCCATTCCCGTATCCACATTCTTCTGTGCGAGCGGGGTGTATTCGCCGTCTTTATCCTTGTTGTACTGCATGAAGACATTGTTCCATATTTCGGTGTACTTTCCGCAGTGACATGAGGGTCCGCAGTCGGGACCGCATTTGGGCTGTCCGTTATCATAGAAAATCTCGGTATCCGGTCCGCACGGTCCTGTCGTACCAGCAGGTCCCCACCAGTTGTCGGCTCTGCCGTAGAAGAAAATCTGTTCGTCTTTCATTCCGTGGGATTTCCAGATGTTGGCTGTTTCCTCATCCTTAGGGATGCCTTCTTCACCTGCGAATGCGGTGACTGCAAGCTGTTCCTTCCTGAATCCGAGGACCTTTGTCAGGAATTCGAAACTGAAACCGATAGACTCTTCTTTGAAGTAGTCTCCGAGGGACCAGTTTCCGAGCATCTCGAAGAATGTGAGGTGGCTTGCATCTCCCACATCGTCAATGTCTCCTGTCCTGATGCATTTCTGATAATCGACAAGTCTCTTTCCCATCGGATGTTTTTCACCGAGGAGGTACGGTACCAGCGGGTGCATACCTGCTGTCGTGAACAATACCGTCGGATCGTTCTCCGGAATGAGTGACGCGGAACCGATATGTGCGTGTCCCCTCTCTTCGAAGAATCTGACGAATGCTTCTCTTAACTGTTGGGCATCCATGTGCTCATCTCTGATGGTCCCGCGGATGTGGTACTTATTTATATATAATTCCACTTCGGCGGATTTCAGCCCAGATTCATGAGAATAATGCGGATAATTCGTCTTTAACGGGTCTGTCGGAGATGATTATTCTCTTACCTTCCGCTTCCAGTAACGAACGGGGTGCGGGGCCGATTTCTCTTACGACGACAGTGTCGCAGTCTTTCAGCTGAGAGATGATATCATTGATGTGATCTACGTGGGAACGTCCGAATGTGCTGCTCCCTGTGTCGATTTTTACAGTATCGATCAATCCCTTCCTGTCATAGATGAGGAACTGTCCTGTGTTTCCGAATCCTCTGTCCACTCTTTCGCCGGTTTCGGTGGCGACAGCGACTTTCTCCGTTATTTCCGCAGGAGAAATGATAATATTGTCCCCTCCGGGTCCGCAGGCGGAACCGCACGGATTCTTTCTTATGAATTCGGAAGATCTGTCATTGTCAAGTAAACCTACTGCGTCGGCTCTGCACTGTCTGCAGTGACGCATCATTCTTACATCGACAGAACAGATGTCCATCAGTGATTTCCTTTCCTCCGGCGTAGGTGCATCGAGATTTCCGAAAGGTGTGCCTTCTACGGGAATCAGGGGAAGAATGTTCACTATATAGACTCCGAGGCTCTTTACTTTCTTTACTACAGATGAAATATGATCTATATTGACGCCGGGAATCATCACTATGTTGATTTTAACAACCATTCCTTTTCCGATACATTTCTCAATTCCTTCGAGTTGATTCTTCAGGAGGATTTCGGCTGCTTCTCTTCCGGTGTAGTTTTTTCCTTCATATCTTACGAAACTGTACACATCTTTTGTGATGTCGGGGTTGACACCGTTCATCGTGACAGTGACGAATCTTACGCCTGATTCATACAATCTGTCTGCGGACTGAGGAAGCATGAGTCCGTTGGTGGAAATACACAGGGACATTTCTGGGAATTCTTTCTTAACAAGATCTATTGCTTCAAATGTAGCTTCATTCGCAAGCGGATCTCCAGGGCCGGCTATTGCAACAACACTGAGTTCCGGAATCTTTTCTTTTACTGTGCGTATCCTTTCCGCAGCATCTGCAGGAGAGAGAACTCCGCTTGTCACTCCCGGTCTTGATTCATTGCAGCAGTCGTACTTTCTGTTGCAGTAATTGCACTGTATATTGCATACGGGCGCGACGGGAAGATGTATCCTTGCGAATTTTTTATGGGCATTCTCACTGAAACACGGGTGTGTAAGAATCATTTCCGCAGTTTTCTCATCCGGATGCACAGAATCGGTGATGGCGTTAGTCGTATAAATTCACCTTGCAGGCCGCGGAGCGGTTTTCATTCCTTCTTCTTATATTATAATAATATAGGAATAGATGAATAATGGATGCATATGGACGCACTCGGAAACATCATGTCCGGAATCAACAGTCACGTTCCCGTGAGCAGATGCACCTTATCCGAATGTCTGGAGAAAGGCAGCGGATTGTACAAGGCAAGATCGGGAGAGATTGTGGAAATGGATCCCGCCGAGATTGAATATCTCGGAACTGTCTGCGACAGCATCGACCGTATGAAGCTCCGTCTTCCGATTACAATCAGGACGGATGTCTCCGGAGATATGCCTGCCTGGGAGGTTGACGGCGTTGTGGAATCCAAAGTTATTGCAGCCGTTCTCGGTCGCACGAAGATCCGCGACGACATGATTCGCTTCTACAACCCGGATTACCGCGTTTTGGTGAAAAAACTGCCGACAACCACCACAATTTTGTTCATTTGATGAACAGTTTTTTTGTTTCCCGTACTGTGTTCGGCAATTCTGGTAGGTAACTTCTTTTGATTTGTTCTGCGGGTATT
>CAVIAJ010000007.1:0-58128 GCA_963640855.1 Candidatus Methanomethylophilaceae archaeon | reverse complement strand
ATTCGGCGGAATGTATTCTGACGGATGTCATGCGAAATAATTATCGAACATAGTAAATATTATGCCAACGCCCATAGTAATTGTAGTCATTGGTACATGTTCGCCGCTTCCCGGAAGGGAGAGAGTGCCCAGCGGTTCCGTCAAAGAAGACGTTGCTTAACCTCCTATAAACTTCTTAAAATCGGACACTCACAACTCACAATCAAAGAAAGGAAAATAATCATGTTCGGTTCGGTCGCGGTCGGTTTTTCTCATTTTTCACCTCCTACGGGTCAGAATCGGCAGATTCGGAGGGCGATACGCTGAGGTCGACCCGCACATCCGAACCGTGTTCCGGAAGAGGATGTGCGGAGACTGTTCGTGAAAATTAGTGACATTTACTCTGCAACGGCAGAACATCCCGGAAAGGGAGAACAGTTATTGTTCGGATTCTAAAAACTATTTTTTGAATATCAAGGAGACAGAAAATGATGCCCATAATGACTATCGGAAAAGCGATGACTAGAACACAGAAAACCGACGACACAGGGGAGATTATGATGATTCTTTTTAACGATGCAGAATCAGGCGCGCTCCTGTTCAAAGACCCTGAAGGTACAGAGATGTGGACTGACAGAGACGTAAAAAAATCTGTTAAGGACGGATTCATAAAAGGATGCGATCTGCATTTCATGTGCAGGCCCGCATTCGTTTATTCCGATAATGTGAGAGAGATGCGCATAGTCACTAAAGATTACGTCGACAGGGAGAAAGAAAAGAGGTCAGGGGAATCGGAAGCATCTCCGAAGCAGTCTATCGGAACCGGAATGATGTTCGGATGAGTGAAATAATGAGATTCATTCACATTTCGGATTTACATTTAGGCAAAAGGCTGTGCGGAAGATCCTTCGCAGACGATCAGAAATACATTTTGGATGAAATTGTAAGAATTTCAGAAGAAGAAAAGGCGGATGCCGTTCTTATCGCAGGCGATATCTTCGATGACGGGAATAATATGACGTCGGAATCCGTCAGCATATTCGACGGATTCATCACTTTACTTAATGAAAAAGGAATCAAAGCGTTTGTTGTAAGCGGAAATCACGATTCCATGGAGAGGCTGGAATACGGCAGCAGACTCTTCAGCACCAACGGCATCTACATTGCAGGCGATTTCGACGGCAACATCAGGAGTGAAGACATAGGCGATGTTACAGTTTACATGATACCGTTCCTCAAACCTGCGTTCGTAAGGAAGATTTACAACTGCGGCGCGGATACGTACGAAGCGGCACTGTTTGAGGTGCTGGCCCATATCAATCTGAATGAGAACAGAAAGAACATTCTCGTCACACACCAATATGTCATAGACGGCGAAATCAGGCCGAAGATGCGTGATTCCGAGAGATCCTATGTAGGCGGAACGGAGTGCGTAAGATCTTCGCTTTTCGATAAATTCGATTATGTTGCGTTGGGACACATTCATTCTCCGCAGTCGATAGGCAGGGAAAACGTCCGTTACTGCGGAACTCCGCTGAAATATTCCCTTTCGGAGAAGGACGATATGAAATCCGTTACGGTAGTGGATGTCGGTGACGATGTCAGTTACTACACAGTTCCTTTGAAACCGAAGAGGGAGATGGTTCTTCTCGAGGGTACACTCGATTCCGTTTTGGATGTCGGAAGGGAAGGAAATCACAGAGATGATTTCGTTTACGTCAGACTCAGCGATCAGAACATGAATGACATGGCAAAACTCGCCGAAGTGTTCTGCAATCTCATGGAAGTCAGTTATGTGACCCGGGAAACCGATGCAATATTACTTTCAGGCAGCGAATCCGAGGAAGCATTGGATCTGACGGACGAGTTGGAAGCATTTTTCAGGAACAAGACAGGTAAAGAAATGAACGATGTACAGAAATCGATTGTCAGTAAGCTTTTCGAAGAGGCGGGGGCGGACGAATGAGGCCTCATGTTCTTACGATGTCTGCATTCGGACCTTACGCCGATGTGCAGACCGTTGATTTCGACAGGCTCGGAAGCAAGGGACTGTTTCTCATAACCGGCGACACAGGTGCCGGAAAAACCACGATTTTCGATGCTATTTCATACGCATTATACGGCGAGATGAGCGGAAAACGTGACGACAGGTATCTGAGAAGTCACTTTGCATCTCCAGAAACGGAAACCTATGTGAAACTTACATTCGAACATGAAGGTAAGGAATACACAGTAATCCGCAAACCGACACAGGAAAGGCCCAAACTGAGGGGCGAGGGTATGACATCCAAACCGGCCGAAGCATCGTTGGAAGGCGACGGCATAAGGCCGATTACCAAGATTTCCGAGGTCAACGGGAAGATTATAGAGATACTCGGCATCGAGCACGACCAATGGAAGCAGACGGTTATGCTGGCACAGGGCGATTTCGTGAGATTGCTTACCGAACCTACGGCCGACCGTACCGACACATTCCGCAGAATATTCTCCACGGATTCCATCGGAAGATTCCAGGAGAAACTCAAGCAGATGAGCGCTCAGTACGAGAGCGATTTTGCTGCTGCAGAAGGAAAACTGAATGATTCGATGAAGAAAATCGAGATACCCGAAGATTCGCCGCTGAAGGAAAAGGCGGAACAGATGCAGGGGACATCATACTCTCAGAAAATTATCGATCTGTGTAAGGAACAGTGCGGTATCGACGAAGGATTGATTGCCGGTGTCGAAACGGAACTGTCTGAATTGGACGGCAGGAAGACGGAACTCATTCAGAAAAAGACCAAGGCGGAAGCATTCAACAAAGATATCGACGATCTTTCCGCGAATTTGGCTGAGAGAGATAAACTTATGTCGATGTCAGCCGAGATGGAAGAACTCAGAAAGGAATGCGACAGTATTGACGATACCGTAAGAAATGTCAAACCTTTGGCTGACAGGTTATCATACACAGAATCCGCCGTTCGGAATGCTCTGAATTCGAAAAAAGATGCAGAGGAAAGATGCAGAACAACCGAACTCAAACTCTCCGAAGCACGTTCCCGGAAAGAGGATGCGGAAAGCAGGGCACCTGAACGTGACGGATACGTTCAGAGGGCAGCCTCGCTGAATAATGTCAGAGGCACATACGAAGAGATCGACAGACTTACATCCGAACTCGAAACCGACGAAAAGGAACTGAAAGAATACGTCGCATTTCACGAATCCATCAAAAACAAACTGTCTGAGATTGAAAAGAAGACGGCCGAATACCGTCGGTTCCTGAATGAAACCGAAGGTATCGACGACGAATATGCTTCTCTGAAAGAGAAAAAAATATCGATTGAGAGTGATACTGCAATCAAGAGTGTCAAAAATTCTCTGAAAGTCTGTAAAAAGAATGCATCCGATGCCGAGAAGAAGAGAAACAGCCTTGCCGGTATTCTCGCGGAATTGAAAGATGTCTCCAAGGAAAAGGCAGAGAAAGAATACAGATACGATATGGCACAGGCAGGTATTCTTGCCTCCAAACTGAATGAAGGCGACCCCTGTCCCGTATGCGGTTCCGTACATCATGTCAGATTGGCCGAATTGCAGACAGACACTCCGACAAAGGAAGAAATCGACAGACTCAGAGAAAAGGAAACCGAACTTACCGCAGAGAAGACTGCGTACGAGTCGAAAATCGGCAATGCAGATTCGAGAGTTTCCGAAGAATGGGAAAAAATTGTTGAAATTCTGAAAGAAAAAGGTGCAGAACCTTCCGATATCGATGAGGCCGAATCCGTTGTGAAGGAACTGGAAAAACAGTCGGTTTCAAGACTGAATGAGATTGAATCACTCCTTCCCGGCTTTAAACTGAAGATCGAAAAGAGACACGACATCAACGACGAACTCAACAATAAGATCGATGCCGAGAGGGAAAAACTTGACAGCGGTCTGAAGGAAGCCGCTTTGAAATGCAATCAGAAGTCCGTTGAAGCAGAAAATATCAAAACGCTCCTTGCAGACAAGAAGAAAGGATTGGAATTCGGTTCCCTGTCGGAATTGGATGCGGAAGTTAATGCACTTCAGGCAAAAATCGAGAATATTAAGAGCGAATCGGATGCGGCAACTGCGGAATATGACAGGGCCGCAGCCAATCACTCCAATGCAGAGGGAACTCTTCAGGCTGCAGCCGATTCGCTGAAGAACGGCGAAACATTGCGCGATGAAGCGAAAACCGCTCTTTCCAATGTACTGTCTGAGAGAAACATGACCGAAGATCAATGCAATTCACTCCTTTCCAAAGAATCTCAGATGCCCGGGATGAGGGAAAGATACAGTACGTATATTTCCGACCTGAGAGTGGTTGACGAAGAGATTGAACGTCTGAAGGAAGTTAACGGCAGAGAAAAGGTCGATGTTTCGTCTTTCGACGTATCACTTGCCGATATCGAAGAGAAGATAGCCGTTGCACGTTCGTCTTCAGGTACTCTTGCGAACAGGCTGTCGAATAACAGAAAGGCAGCGGCCGACATTGAAAAAGCGAAGAACGAATCCGAACGTATTAATGCCGAATGTAAAGACATAATCGAACTGAAGAAAGCAGTCTTCGGAGAAATCGGAAGCAAACAGACATTCGAAGCTTATATTCAATCGCTCTACTTCAGAAAAGTTCTCGCATTCGCCAACAGCAGACTGCAGATGATGTCCGGCGGAAGATATCTTATGGACATACGCGACGTCTCCGACGGTAACAAAAAAATCGGTTTGGATATCGATATAACGGACAGACTTTCCGGAGTATCGAGGTCCGCAGGTACGCTGTCCGGAGGGGAATCGTTCAAAGCCGCATTGTCATTGGCACTCGGACTTTCCGATGCCGTACAGCATATGATCGGCGGAATCAGAATCGATACGCTCTTCGTGGACGAGGGATTCGGTACGTTGGATGCCAAATCATTGGATCAGGCATTGGATGTACTGCACAAACTGTCGGACGGCAATGTCCTCGTGGGAATAATATCCCACGTAGGAGCATTGAAGAACGAGATAGACAGGAAGATAACCGTCACCAACTCCGATGAGAACAGGAGAGGCAGTACGATTTCTCTCGATGTCTGAATCACGGGCTGCCGGTGCGGTATTTCAGGTAGTTGAGGAATTCCTTTGCCGCCACCGACAGTTCCTTTCCTCTTTTCTTACCTATGCATATGGTACGGAATGCAGGGCGTTCAAGGTGCTTTATGCATATGTTGTAGGGGATCTTTTTCAGGTTGATGGCAGGCAGAACGCTTATGCCCAATCCCTTGTCGACCATAGACATTATCGAATAATCATCCCAAGTCTGAAGACGTACGTCGGGATCGACGCCTTCTCTGCGCAGAAGTCTGTCGATATTGGTATCTTCATCCGCCTTCAGGAGCATAAACGGGAATTCGCCGAGTGCTTCTATCGGGAATACGTCATGTTCTGCATACGGGTTGTCTGTGGGAATTACCGCCATGAGTTCGTCCTCTTCTATAGGGATAACTTCTGCATCTCCGGCTGCGGAGGCACTCATAAATGCAAAGTCGACTCTTCCTTCCGATACCCATTCTCTTAATTCGGTATAGTTTCCGAGGAAGATATCATATTTTATATCTGGGTGATCTTCGCTGAATTTCTTGATAATGTTGGGAATCCAGTGTGTCGAAACACTCGTGAAAACACCGACTGTGATGTGTCCCGCTTCCACATTGTGTATGCTTTTGACTTTTTCATTGAGGGCATCGTCATCCGCGCACAGTCTTCTTGCCGCAGAAAGTACGTGTGCGCCTTCATTCGTCAGAGATACGCCGTTCCTGTTTCTGTCGAAAAGTTTGAAGCCCCATTCGGCTTCAAGATCTGAAATCATACGGCTTATGCCGGGTTGCGAAACGCCCATTGCTTTTGCGGAATCGCCGAAATTACGAAGCTCCGCAATCGTCACAAACGCACGACACCTCTGCAGGCTATTACCCATGTATTCTCCCTCTGAATCAATATATTCGTTTTTGATATAAATCTGTTAATACACATTCGATATAGTAATGTATCATTTGAAGTGGATTTTTTCATCTTATCTGCTGTATACAGCATTACTGATGCTGTTCGGTACGGACGGGGAGGCGGCCGACGGCATAAGGCTCTGAAGTACGCATATCGTACTATAAGAACGTTTTTCGAAGTTTTGCTGCTAATTGTCGTATGTTTGATATGCGGAGGAAGATACAATGCGGCAGTTTCCCAGAAGACAGATGATTTACTGCTGCGGACCGGTATTGGAAACATTATCGCCTCCTTTATCTTCAATGATAAATACACCGCTCCGAAGTAATCGGATTTACCGCAGCGGTGTTTTCCGCATTGTTGTCAGGTGAGACGATGACGGGACTGCAGATTGCGGGTTCCGTTCTGATATCGGCGGGTGGGATGTACGCGGTAAGAGCAAAGATCATGCGGAAACCTGAGTTCTCTTTCCTTTTCCGTATGCAACCGTTACGAGTGTAAGTGCCGATATGAAGAGGAACATGAACATGAGGTATGCCCATGAGTAACTGCCTGCAGTATCGAATATCAGTCCCGGAAGGAACGAACCGGCCATTATACCGAATTGACACCCCATCTGAAGTCTTCTGAGATTTTTGGGATATTCGTCGGCGGTAGTGAAATCGGATGCCCAATTCGGACATCCGAGGGATACAATCGGATTTCCGATTCCGAGGAATACCATGGATACTATCATTACCCAATATTCAGGAACATATGCAACTGCGAAGCATCCGAAGAATCCGAATACGGCGAATGTTCCGAACAGCATTGTGGCGAAATAAGATCCTTTGCTGTCCATTGTTTTTCCCAAGAGTAATTTGCATACAATCAGCACTATTCCGAATACGGAAATTCCGAATGCAACTTTCAGATCGTCCAATCCTGCAGTGGTGAAGTTGAGTGAGAAATGGGATGTTGCGGGGAAACCGCACACTCCCACACATACTGCGGCAATGATCAATGCAATCAACGCCGTATGCGAAAGACTGTATTTTCCGCTGCCTTTTTTCACGGATTCCTTTTCCGGACCTCCGAGAGGTTCGATACCGATATCCGACGGGCGGTTTTTCACCAAGATAAGAATCATAAGTGCAACCGCTGCCATAAATGCGGCTTCCAAAAGGAATGAGGCTTTCAGACCGACATCGCTGATGACTACTTCCAGAATAGGAGAGCCTACGGCAATGGAGATTCCGGAACCTGCGGAGCACATAGACAGAGCCAGCGCACGGTTCTTTGTGAACCATCTTCTCATCAGGATGGATGCGGGCAGCATGAATCCCAATCCGTAAGTTACGCCTCCGAATAACGATCCTATGTAGTAGAACCACGGATTGTCTCCCGACACGGAATAAATGAGAAATGCAACACAACCTGATAACGCCGCGATAAACATTCCGTTGCGGAGACCGAATTTGGTGTAGTATCTGTCCCCGATGCATGTGAATGCGAATGCGGATGCACTGCATACGGTTATGATTGCGGATGTTTCCGCACCGCTCATGCCGTAGTCTCTGTGCAGTGCGTTTATTCCGATAGACATTCCCGTACTGACCAATGAGGCGCCGAAGATCAGCATCATGCAGACTGCGACGATGACCCATCCGTAATGTACTCTGCACCTCATTGCAGACTGATTGCATAACGGATATTTACACTCACTTCATGCATGAGCCGTACGACTGTCTGACAACCTTATTAAATGAAATATACGGTTCGGCGTGTCATGAAAGCATTGGAAGACTACGTGACAACAATCCCGGACTTCCCCAAAAAGGGAATTATGTTCCGCGATGTCACGACTATACTCAGCGACAGAGATGGGTTCAAACTTGCCATTGACGGCCTCATCGAACAGCTGAAGGACGTCGATTTCGACGTCATACTCGGTTCCGAATCCCGCGGTTTCGTCTTCGGCGCGCCTGTTGCATACGCTATGAACAAAGGACTGATTCTCGTAAGGAAAAAAGGCAAACTGCCCAGAGCGGTCATCTCCGAAGATTACGATCTCGAATACGGAACGGCAACATTGGAGATGCATGCGGACGCAATCAAAGAGGGTCAGAAGGTTGTCATTATCGACGATCTCATTGCTACCGGCGGTACGACGGAAGCTGTAATCAGACTTGCGGAGAGGGAAGGCGGAAAGGTCGTCAAGATCGGTTTCGTTATGGAGCTCGAAGGTCTGAACGGAAGAGAGAAACTGAAGGATTACGACGTGTTCTCTCTCGTAAAATACCCCGGAATCTGATTTTTTTATTATTGTTGCTGATAACGGCGGCTCCGCCGCCGTTATCAGCGGTTAATCGCAGACTGCAACTTCTTTCCCGAAGTCTTACTGCGGTTCATAACATAGTTGATGAGATCGTTACCGGTAATCTCCACACTCGAAGGTCCGGAACGTATGAAGAACGTTTCCGTTTTCTCTTTGGCATTCTTCAGGAATGCAGGTGTGGAAGTAGGTGTGCAGTCGAATCTTACGACGATTCTGTCGCTGCCGTCTTCTCTTTTACCGTAATCCAACTGTTCGAATCTTATGAAAGGAATGAATTCGTTACCGATCTGAGCTGCGATGATGTTCGTTATATGAAGATTCATCCTGTCGCGGTTTTCGAATCTTTCGATATCGATTCCTCTGATGTTTCCGTCATCTTCAACTCCGACCAACAGAGTGCCTCCGTCGGTGTTGAGGAATGCCGTTATTGTTTTCAGAACGGCTTTTTCTATTCTCTTATCGGGTTCTCCGGTCTGAAGATTTGTAAGCAACGTGGATTTGAATTCCAACGTATTCGATTCGCCTGTATCGATCAGATCCCTTGTTTCTTCGACCATATCTGTGGATATGCCCATAAGGACGGAGTTGTTTGTAAGGAATCTGTCTACGGTCGTAGAGATGAATTTACTGTCTTTGTCCAGCATATAGACGGTCGATATGAACAGACATCCCGCCGTAACCCAGATGCCGTCATCCATCAGTTTTTTGACGTCTGTGTGGAAATCGAACGGAAGATAATACGCCGCCATAAGCCATATGGTGAAGAGTGCCAGGCCGAACGTGAACGCTTCTATTGCGATAATTGCCGGTTTCTCGTTGACGAATCCCGGCCTTTTACCCAATGACACATAAGCCACAATCAATCCCGTCAGCGAAAGAACGATTCCGGTCATAAATGCGCAGATAGTTGTGAGAATTCCCGAATTCGGAAGTACCGCCGCCAGCAGTAACAGAATCATTACCACGACTATGAAGAATATCAGCATCGGGGGTACGTGAATGAATTCTTTGTCGTAAATCAGCATCATCGCCGCTACAATCAAAGTCGGTACGGCAATGATCACGTCTCCGATCTGTCCTAGGTAGACTCCGATGATGATTATGCATGCGGAAATCAGGGCGAATATCGCGTACCAAACTCTTGTCATTTTTGAGATTCTTTTGAGTCTTACGTCACTGTCGATGCGTTCGACTGCCGCGGCACGTGCGTTCCTTATGGTTTCCGGAATCTTTTCGGCTGTCATTCTGTCCGTTGTATCACCGTAATTGTATAAAGCGAGTTTTACTGCCCGTTCTCTTCAAGGAAGGCTTTGATACTTTCCATATACAAATCGGGCTGATCCTTTCCTATTGCGTGTCCCGCATACGGGATGACGGACAGTCTCGATCCTTTCACTTCTTTAACGTATCCGTTCATCGTATTCACGGTGACTTCGTCGCTGTCGCCGCACATAAACAGTACGGGAACGGTGATTTTCTTAAGTTCCGGTATCAGATTGAAATTTTTCATGGTTCCTTCGCATATCATATCGTTGGGGCCCCACATCGACAGGAACACTTCGTTCTGTTCGGATTCTCCCGCCGCGACTGCGATTTCTCTGTTGCATTCGCGTGTGAAGAGGAATTTTGAGTAATATTCACTCATAACTTTTCTGTAATCTTCGGTTGTTCCGTTACCGTTCATGAAATTCTTCATCATTTCACGGTATTCTTCGGGAAGAGTTTCGAGATTGACCATCTGATCTTCCGCCCATTTCTTCGACGATACGAACGGGGACGGCAGAACCATAAGTTCGATCTTACCGCAGCCGTATCTTACTGCGTAACCGGCAGCCAATCCCGCACCCCAGGATGCACCGATCAGTATGACCTTTTTGAAATTCATGCCTTCGATGAATTCGTTCAGTTCCCGAAAATACGATTCTTCGTTCCATTCGGAGAGATTTTCAATTTTATCCGATCTTCCGCACCCCATCTGATCGTATGTGTAGACAGGATGTTTCAGGCGCATCATTCTGCACCTTACCGTGCCTGCGGAATCTCCCGGGCCTCCGTGCAGGAAGATTACGGGAATGCTGTCGATGTGTGTGTTGTAAGCGTAATAAGCAATCGTTCCTTTCGACGTGACAAACGGTTTTGCATCATTGTCATCGTTGTCGGATGCCGAATCCCAGACATTATCATCGATCCATTTTGAAACATCCGAGAGCATACTCCCGAAAGACAGCGCCCTTCCTTTCTCGGCATATTCGCATGCACCCCAGTGAGTTCTGTCCGTTTTCAGGGATACTGTGTATGAAAATCTCCTGTTCACGGATAAAGTGCACAGGAATCCGTTGGCGTATGCTCTGAACGTTTTCTTTCCGAAGGATTCCCTCTGTTTTTCCATGAAGAACATTGCCGTATCGGTCTCGAGATAGAAACTGTCCGGAATCTGCATTGTATCATCCCCGATAAAGAACTCATCGGATAAATCGATTCAGACAGAACATGGAATTTCCTTCGGTATGCGGCCGCAGGCATTCTTTACGGAAATCGGGAGTCTGTCACATCCGTATCCGTTCTGGGTGAATTATATAAGGTCTCACGGCCTAGTCCTGCATATGAAACAGCTCCCTGTGTGCATTCAGGACTTTAAAACAGTCCGCAGCGAAGATTATTACTTCGCGGACAAGAGTATGCTCATAGGTCAGATGCTGGATCAGTTCAGAAACGGCGTTTTTCTTTACACAAGGCCGCGCCGTTTCGGAAAATCAATGAATCTCAGTATGATTGACGCTTTTTTCAACATCAAATACAGAGGAAACACATGGTTTGACGGTTTGGAAATATCGAAACATCGCGAATATGACAGATACAAAAACGCGTTCCCCGTAGTGAACATAGATTTCAAAGGAACGGGAGCGTCCGATATACAGAGTTATCTGAGAAGTGTGAACAATGATGTCATCAAAGCGTTCAAGGAACACCCAGATATTCTGTCCTGGGATAAACTTACGAAAGACGAAGAAAAGCTCATCGACGATCTTCTCATGAAGAAGATTGTCCCTGAAGATTTGGCAGATTCCGTAGCTGTTCTCTGCGGAATATTAGAGAGATATTACGGTTCCAAAGCAATAGTGCTGATAGATGAGTACGACGATGCGGTAAACGGTATCAAAGATGCAGATCTGCGGCAGAAAATAATCGTTTTTCTCGGAACATTGCTTTCATCGGCTCTAAAAGGAAACAGTTCTCTTCAGTTCGGTGTTGTTACCGGTATTCTGCAGATAACAAAGGAAAACATCTTCAGCAAAGTGAATAACTTCTACGTGAACAATGTTCTGAGCGAGAGATACGACGAAATGTTCGGTTTCACCGACAGAGAGGTGAAACAAATCTGTGCGGATTACGGTCACCCGGAGAAATACGAAGAAGCTAAGGAATGGTATGACGGATACCGTTTCGGCGGTGCGGACATATACAATCCGTGGAGCATACTCAATTACGTATCGGAAGGTTTCAGGGCACAGCCGTATTGGCTGCACACCGGTAAAAGCGACATCATATTGGATTTGATTTCAAAAGACGATACCAAACTCATCGACGATTTGAAGATTCTCGGATCCGGAGGCACTGTTTCGGAAAACGTCGCTGCAAAACTTACATTCGGAGATCTGAACAAACGCAGTTCCGTATATTCGCTGATGGTTGTTTCCGGTTATCTCAAAGCCGTTCCCGGTGTCGTGAATTATCGGTTATCCATACCTAACAAAGAATTGTTTGAAGTTTTCTTATACGCTGTTGCAAATGATGTGTTCGGTGACGATGAAAACGAAGGTTTGGTTGCAGGTTATCTTGCGGAATTTTCCAAAGCGGTGATGTCAAACAACACGGAAGCAATGAAAAAATCACTGACCAATATCTTCAAAGGAAATGTCAGTTCCCGCGTACTCATAAGTGAGAATTCATATCAGGCTTTCATCACTGCATTGCTGATGTGTCTCTTCGGAAATTACGACGTGAAAGCGGATTACGAAAACGGAAGAGGATTCAGCGACATTATGATGCTGAAAAAGAAAGGTTCGGGTCCGAACGTTGTCATCGAACTCAAAAAATCCGCCGATGACAGACACCTCGAACGTGATGCGAAAGCGGCGCTTGAACAGATTAAAGACAGAGATTATGCGTACGGACTCAGAGGATACACAATTCTTTACGGCATTTCATTTTCGCACAAAGAACTATTCGTTGTTTCCGAGGAGTCGGATTATCTGTCGTAAACGGTTGTGATTGAGTGTATGTATGGATATATCTGACTCTTTTTCTGTCTCTCGTTCTTCCGTTCATGGCGACGTCGGTGATGACACACCGTTCTCTGGAACATAAATTGCCGAATGTAGTGTATGCAATCATCTGGATTACGGGTCTTTTCATTGCATATGCAGCAAGTTACCACATCGTCGATGCAATGTACGATATCACCCCGGTTGTGATGTTGGGTCCAATCAACAACGAATCCGTCGAAGCCGTAACGTTGGTGTGTCTGTCATCATTCATCGTGGTGTGGGTACTCATTACCGTTCTCGTATACGGCGGATCGTTATCGTACAGACTCATGGTCGCTCTCATCTATTCTCTGATATGTGTAGCATCGGAGATTGTGATTGCCGGAGTCGTTATGCATTACGTCCATCTCGATTACTTCGAAGATTCGATTGTCAAGAATATTAAATGGCGTCTGATTGCGACGGCGGTCCTGTATGCTCCCTTACTGGTATTCCTTCCGCGCCGTTTCCGTGTCATGAACACACGTACAGAAGGGAAGATATACAGATACCTCCCCGTACCTATACTGCTTTTCGCGGTTTTCATATACAATTTCTATTCCATGATTTACAACGGAGGCATCAGCGAGACCGACAAAATGCACAGTTATCTTCTCGTTTTCATCTGTGCGCTATGTCTTTACGTACTGATCGGAAACCTCGACGGTTCCATCAGCGTAGACCGTTACCGTAAGGAATTGGATGCGGCATCCGTTGTACAGACTTCATGTCTTCCGAAGGACGATGTCATTGAAAGTATCGCGTTTGCGGATGTGACCGCTTTGCTTTCTCCGGCGAAAGAAGTCGGGGGAGATCTTTACGATATACGTAAAATGGATGACGGGAGTGCCGCGTTCATAGTGGCGGATGTTTCCGACAAGGGTGTGCCCGCCGCATTGTTCATGATGAGAACAAAAGTTCTTTTGGACGAGGCGCTGAAATACGGACTGAGTCCTTCGCAGTGTCTGTCCAGGATCAACGAAAGACTGTCGGCGGATAACAGTGCGTTTATGTTTGTTACTATGGTTCTCGGAATACTGTCTCCGGACGGAGAGATGAAGATCGCATGTGCGGGACACCCGTACCCGCTGTTACTGCATGACGGTTCCGTTTCCGAAGTGAGGGTTTCGCGCGGACCCGTATTGGGACTGATGGAAGGGGATTACGGCGAAACCGCAATCAGTATGTCCGAAGGAGATACGCTTCTGATGTATTCCGACGGTGCGACGGATGCTGCGGATGCGAAAGGCGGTATGTTCGGTATCGACCGTCTGATGAATGCATTTTCGGAAACACACGGCATCAACGTATCCGATTCCGTAAGTAAGAAGATCGAAAAATTCTCGGACGTCGAGAGAGCGGACGATCTGACTCTGCTGTCGGTAAGGTTTGTGCCCGACAGCGGATAAAACACGCGCATACGTAACAGATAATATATTGACGAACTGAGTTTTCAATATCATGGATATTAGGATGATCAGGGACGGGGATACCGTCGTCCTGAAGGTTAAGGGTAAGCTGAATACGGTAACGGCTCCCGATTTCAATAAGTTTGTAGGGGAGAACATCAAAGGCCCGTGCAAGGTCAATGTCGATTTCGGAGAATTGGATTTCATGACGAGTGTGGGGATAAGGTCGCTGATGTCCCTCCGTTCGATTGTAGGTGCCGACAACATCAGAGTAATCAATGCAAAAGGATTAGTCCGCGAAGTGTTTGAGGTATCCGGTATAACCGCAATATTGGGGGACTGATTGATTGGATCTTGTCCGCGTCAGTGTCAGAGCCGAATCCGATTCCGTCATCCTGATACAGGGAATTATCGTCTATTACGGAAAGAGATACGGCATACCGCCGGACGAGATCGAACGTTTTATGGTAACGGTGGAAGAGGCGATGACACAGGTCATCGATTACGGATTCCCCGGGAAACCGGATTCCATGTTCGATGTCTGTGTCGGAATAGAAGGATTGGACCTTGTTGTGACAATCATCGACAAAGGTATTCCCTACGATTACGAATCACTCGCCAGGGATCCCGACGCCACTGTGTCTTTATCGCTGCTGAAAGGATTTGCAGACAAAGTTTCGCTGAGCAGCATGGGCGCAGCCGGAAGAAAACAGGTGCTGATGAAGCACCTTTCCTCACTTCCGGCGTACACGCGCAGGGACGAACCTCCGGTTCCCGAGTCCTGCGGATTCGGTCCCGAAGATATCGATTACCATCTTCTCAGAAGCGGGGAAGCGATAGAAGTCGCACAGTGCATGTACGATGAATTCGGATACACATATCCGCACGAGATAGTCTACCATCCCGAGGAATTTTACGCTTCCACACTGAGAGGAGAATGTATCTCCGTTGTCGCGACCGTCCCCGGAGGGGAGGTCGCGGGACATGCGGCACTGGTCGGAAATCCGAGAATGAAGGGAACGATGGAACTCTGTATGGGTGTTGTCAGGAAAAAATACCGCAAATGTTCCATCATGAGCCGTATAACGGAGTTGGTGATTTCACGCGGACGCGAGTTGGGACTGACTTCGGTCAATGCGATGCCCGTAATCTACCATGTTTTCACGCAGAAAGTCTGCAACAAACAGGGGATGCATCCGAACGGGTTTGTTTTCAATCTGATCAACGAAGACTTATCGACATCTTTCGAACAGGGATTCAGGGCGAGTCTCGGACTCGCAACGCTTACGCTCAGCGACGAATCAAGGAAGGTATATGTCAGAGACAGTGCCGCATCCGTTCCTGAATATGTCATATCGGTATCCTGTACGGAAAGAAAAGTAATTTCCGTCAGAGGAGAAGTTTTCGCCGAAGGAGAATCGAACGTTGCCGTCGACGTAGATACAAGAGTGGAATCCGGAAGGATAACCGTCGATTACACAGGCGAGGACATCGATTCGCGTATCAGAGCCGCGGACAGATACATCCGTTCGCAGAAATGCAAGATTTCCACGGCATATCTTTCGACTTCGTCTCCGCAGTCGGTACTTGCGTACGATTCGCTGATTTCATTGGGATACTACTGCACCGGATTCTTCACCGGATGTTCGGACACAGATTACCTGATGATGGAGAATGTTATGCTTTCAAACGTCGACTACGGTAAAATACAGACAATAGAACCGTTCACAGGTCTTCTCGGTCTTGTGAAGGAAGGTGATCCACATGCCTGATTATCATGTACGCGAATTGGGAGCGGAAGATCCGAAGCTCCCTGAGGAATTATCATCGGTGCAGGCCTTATGGGCCTGTGAAGATCCGTACGATCTCAAAGGTACGGAAGACATCTACGTCGATGCTATGAGACAGGTCGTCACATGGCACAGAGACAGATGTAAATATTACGCGGATTGGCTCAGAAGAAATTCGTTCGATCCTTCTTCGATTAAAACAATCGACGACGTATACAGAATACCGTTCCTTCACGCCAATTTCTACAAAACACATACGATAAAATCACGCCCCGATGACGAATACGTTATGACTCTCACGTCTTCGGGAACGACAGGTCAGAAAACACAGATGTTTTTCGATAAGTGGTCGTTAAACGCTTCCGACAAATCCGCAGATACGCAGTTCGGATGGTACGGAAGGATAACGGACGTTCCGAACAATTACATGATGTACTCCTACGAACCCGCACCCGGTGTGAATACGGGAACGTTACGTACGAGGCAGATGATGCGCCGCTACGCTCCGGAAAACGATATGGGATATGCATTGAAATTCAGCGGTTCGGGACACGAATTCGATTTATTCGGAAGTATAGCGGCATTGAAAAAATTCGAAGCCGACGGACGTCCCGTCAGAATATTGGGATTCCCTGCGTTCCTTTACTTCACATTGGAACGTATGAGAGAAATGGGATATCCTCCGCTGAAACTGAACAAAGATTCATTGGTAATGATGGGCGGCGGATGGAAAGGATTCGTTGATAAACAGTTATCACCGAAAGAATTCAGAGATTACATCGAAGAGAGATTGGGATTGCCTCATACGTGCTGTCACGAAACATACGGTGCGGTGGAACACGGTGTTGCGTATACCGACTGCAATAACCATCACCTTCACGTGCCGATTTACAGCCGTGTCGTAATACGCGATCCCGTAACATTGGAACCGGTCGAAGACGGAGAACCCGGATTCATGAATGTTATTTCACCGATGAACACGGGAGTTCCCGTTCCGAGTCTGTTACTCGGAGACATGGTAATCAGACATCCCGCAGGTTCCTGCGGATGCGGAAACCCCGCACCGTGGTTCGAGATACTCGGAAGAGCCGGAACCAGCAAAAACAAGAGCTGTGCCATAGCGGCATCGGAATTACTGAGGAGGAGATGAGAATGTCACACATTTGGAGAGGAAAGATTGCAGAGTCTCTTGACGGATTGCTTGAAAATCTTGACAAAGAGATAGAAGAAACTCTTAACGACCCTCTGAAAACATCCGATGTTTTGGATGCATGTGAATCGTTATCCGAAAAAATAATCTCCGGAAATGCAGGAAATCTCAGAGAAGCGTTAATCAGAGACGGTTCGGACGATCCCGATTCGATACTGAACGCATTGGCACAGGGTATCTCGAGAGAAGCTCTTACCGAAAAACTCATCGCGGAACTCGGTACCGACGAACCCTTTGAGATTACACGTACGGATATGAAGAAACAGCACTACGAAGGATGGTCTCCCGTAGGTGTTCTTTTACACATAACTGCAGGAAATTCTCCGATAGTCGCCCCTATGGCAGCTGTCGAGGGATTGCTTTCGGGTAACATCAACATCCTGAAGGTTGCCCGTAATTTAGGTGACTTTGCGACGGAAGTTCTCACATATCTGAGCGGTTTCTCAAATCTCGGCAGTCACATCTACATGCTGAGAGTTCCATCTTCAGACAAAAAGACAATGGAATTCATGATGGACCGTGCGGACTGTATCAGCGCATGGGGCGGTGAGGAAGCTATTGCCGCCATACGCAAAGAAGCACCCCGCGGAACACCCGTCGTGGAATGGGGACACAAAATCAGTTTCGCCTATGTTTCGTCTTCATGTATCGACAGTAACACAGCCGATATGATTGCAAAGAGTGTCTGCAGAAACGAGCAGCAGTCGTGTTCAAGTCCTCAATGCGTTCTTGTCGATACCGATAATAAAGAAGAAATCGACAGAATGGCAGCTCTTCTTGCGGAATCCTTGGATAAAGCACGTGAAATGCTTCCCCGCAAAGCACCCGACAGAGCGGAATCCGCTGAGATTACGACAGTACGCGAACTTCACAGGAGTGACTTATACTTCAATGACGGAAACGTTATCGAAGACAAAGAACACACATACAGAATCTTAGTCAGTTACACAACGAAATTCATGCCTTCTCCTCTGTTCAGAACGGTATGGCTCTCTCCTCTGAAGAGAGAAAATCTCGTAAGCGGGCTGAGAGGAATGCGCAGATACCTTCAGACCTGCGGTCTCGTATGCTCTATCAATGAATTGGAAGAGATTTCATCATCACTTTACCGTGCGGGAGTGCAGAGAATAACTCCCGCAGACTCAATGAGCGCAAGTTACGCAGGAGAACCCCACGACGGAGGATTCGCTTTACCCAAATTCATGAGAAGAGTTTCCATGCGTGTCGACATTCCGATGAACGGAATCATCGGCATGAAGGAACTGAGGGAACCCGAACCTTTCGTTCCCGAAGGACCGATTCAGGGTAAGAAAGACTATCCTCCGGTACCCGAAGACGGTACGCGTGTCCTCACCAAGAGCGGAGGTACGACAGGTGCACCCGTATTCTGCAGTTACAGCGAAGGAGATTACCGCAGATACATCGTGGAACCGGGAAAGAAGGCGATGATGGCTCTCGGCCTCGATCCCGATAATGATGTTGTCGCCGATTTATTGAAAGCGGGAAGTCTCTACGGAGGAATGAATTTCTTTATTTCCATCTTTGACGGAATGGGCGTCCGCAATCTGAACATAAGTGGATTGGATGACGTGAAACAGGTTGCGCAGTTCATGGTAATAGGAAAAGCAACCGCTGTTATGGGTGCGCCGAGTTACATCATCAAAGTTTTCCAGGAAAATCACGATTTACTGAAAGAATACGGCAGAATCCGCAAGATATTCTACGGCGGAGAGATGTTCTCTTCGGGTCAGGTCGATTGGCTTGACAGGGAATTCGGTATTAAGGATATACAGTCCATGTTATACGGCGCAAACGAAACTGGAACGATGGGCTACTGCTGTAAGTACTGCGGAAGAAACGAGTTCCATCTCAACAGCGAAATCCAGAGAATGGAAATTCTGAAAATGGATTCCGACGAACCCGCGGATCCCGGGGAACCCGGAAGACTGATCTTTACGGGATATCTCAGAGAAAACGGAAGAACCAGCAGATACGAAATCGGAGATATGGGAGAATGGATCGACGGAGACTGCCCCTGCGGAAGGAAAGAACCGAGGTTCAGACTTCTCGGAAGGTACGGGGATGTTATGCGCATAGGCGGTACGTTCTTCAATTTCAGAAGAATATCCAAAATTTTCAGCGATTCGTTCGGATACCGTGGCAATATGCAGATTTTACTGGAAACAGAGGGACTCAATGATAAGATGGTCCTCTGTATCGACGACTCCTCGGTTACGACCGCGGATGCAGCCGATGTTCTCGTGAAAGAATACGATTCGTTTGCCAAAACAATTCCCACGGGAATCATGGGATTCGAAGTACGCAATGTGGGACGTGACGGATTCAGGGTGAATAAGACAAGTCTCAAGGTCACCCCGGTGGTAGATTTAAGATGAGTAGCCGTTCGCCGTATCTTGTCAACAAAGCCTTCAGAACGTTCGCGGCATCGACGATACTTGCGGTTATGGCAACTACGTTGGGAGTGGTTGTCAACGGAATTATCGTCGGCAATATGATGGGTCATTCCGAGTTATCTGCTGTGAATCTCGTATCTCCGCTGATACAGATGTATAATGCAATCACTGCGTTGATCTGCGTAGGCGGTGCCGTGTTATGCGCAGTCCTTGTCGGAAAGGGTTCTGCGGACAGTACGGGGAAGATATTCACTTCGGCTGTGGTTCTTCTCTTTCTGATGAGTGTTTTGTCTCTCATTTTAGGGCTGACGGTACCCGATAAAATTTCGGGACTGCTGTGTTCCGACGGAGGACTGCTTCCGCTGGTGACAGACTATGTGAGAATAGCATTGATCGGCGGTGCCGCATACATGTTCCTTCCGGGATTGGCGATGTTCGTCAGAGTGGACGGTTCTCCCGCCGTTGCGACTGTTGCGCTGATAACCGCGAACATAATTTCCGCGGTGCTCTGCGCATCATTCGTCGCAGCAGGAACGGGGCTGACGGGAGCTTCTCTCGCTACGGTAGCAGGTTTTGCCGTCGGTACGGTTATTCTTGTTATCCATCTGATAAAATCACGTGTAACGACGATGTTCCGTCTCAGTTCGGGAGGTGCGGGATACATACCTCAGATGCTGTTATTCGGCGCACCCGTTGCATTGGCATCGGTGATGATGGTTGCCAAAATGCTTTGCATGAATTCCCTTACTCTCGAATATCTCGGGGCTTCGGGTATGGCGACTATGGCGGTCGCCATGAACGTTCTGATGCTTGCGACCATGATGATCGGCGGTACGTGTCAGACCGTACAGCCTGTAGGCGGTACGTTATACGGTTCCGGAGACACGGAAGGAATATCATACCTCACAAGAACGCTGGCGAAGGTATTGCTTACATCTCTGGGAATACTTGTGATTGCCGTCATTGCGGTTCCGTGGCTGTTCTGCAATGTATTCGGTGTAAACGAAGCATCGTTGGTGGAGTCATCGTCATCCGCACTGAGATTGTTCGCTCCGAGCATTCTTCTTTACGGCGTGAACTATGCAGTAATAATCTTATTCCAGATTCTCGGAAACAGGAAGATATCCGTGTTCGTTTCCGTGATGCAGCCGCTTGCGGTAATGATTATCGCAATAGCCACGGCAGGTATGAATCCGGATATGATTTGGGCATCTTTCACTCTCGGGGAAGCGGTTATGCTTGTTATTACCGCCGCAATTTCACTGACATTGCGTCACAGGGATCCGTCGTTACACGGATTCCTTCTCGGCCGTATGCCTTCCGTACCTACCGCCGTATATTCCGTGTCGGGCGACGGTAAAAATCTGGAAGAGGTATTCGGAGAAATTTCATCGTTTTTGATATCCAACAGCATATCCGAAGACAGGGTGAACAGAGCGCTCGTATGCTGTGAGGAATTGGTGATCAATGTGTGCGAACACAGCCTTCATTCCGATCCCGGGAAGTTCATGGATCTGACGGTGAGAGTCGGTGAGGAAGCATCTGTCACGGTACGTGACGACGGAGCGCTCTTCAATCCCATGGAATTCGACGGCGAAGGCAACGGAATACATATTGTCAAAGGTATGTGTAAATCGATGACATACTCCCGTGCTCTCGGGCAGAATAATGTGAGATTCACTTTCTGAAAAATGTAATATAAACGCATTACGCCCGCCGAAAGGCGGGACGAGAGTTAACATTTAATCCAATGCAAACGTACAGTTCTGCGATAGCATGGTCTCCAAAACTGCATTGGCGGTTACGGCGATAGTGGTGATTGTCGTCTTATCCGCAGGTATGTTAGCTGCAGTGTCTTCGCCACAGAATACGGACGTAGATGTAAGCGGAAAGCAATACAGCATCACATACGAACTGAACGGCGGTACCGCCGATCCGAATTCACCGACATCCTACAAAGCGGGTACGATAACCGATTTGGGATGCCCTACAAATGAAAATGAAAATATGAAATTCTTCGGATGGTATACGGATAAAGAATGCACTCAGAATCTTCTGTACATTCCCGCAGATATGTCCGGAGACCTCACGTTATACGCTCTGTGGGACGACAGCATAGAGGGCCACGGATACAAGCTGAATACATACACCAGAACAATGCAGTCGACTTTCTTCGGTACGTATATGAGCGAAGCATACGGAACCTATTCTCAGACATACCTCAGTTACGAGTCGTCCGATAAGTACCTCTACCGTTCCGTCAGAGGTACATGCACTCAGGACGGTACCGTTCTTTCCGAATCGGAAACAGTCAAATGGTCTACCGATGACAGGGAAGAGAATGAGAAGTACACGGAATCCGACACCACTTCCGTCTCTCTCGATATCGACGGATGGGTAGTGAACACGGAATCCGTTACACTTACGCTTAAAGACGAATCATCTTCCGTATCGCACACGGAAACACAGTATTACATCTACGGATGGCTGCTTGTCAAGGTTCACTCGGAATACGAAACGGGATATGCCGATTATGTAAGCGAATATCTCATCGACAGTATCCTTTCCGAGAATATCAAAAGCGAATACGCCGTAACCGTATACGCGGGAGACGGCGTGTCTGTTGCGGGTAACGGAGATTATTCCGCAGGTTCCACGGTTACACTCACGGCATCGGGTGACGGTTTCAGCGGTTGGTATGACAGAAACGGGGACCTTCTTTCGAAATCCAATACATATGAAATCGAAAAGATCCTCAGCGATACAACGGTTTACGCACTCAACGATAAGACATACGATGTAAGTGTAAACACCGGAGAGGCATACACCAAATCCGCAGAAGGTACGGAAGCGGTTACGTGGACACTCAGTTCGTCCGACGGAGAAATAAAGGTTGAAACAGGAACGTCTTTCTCGTATGTCTTCAACGATATGGGTGCATACACACTGTCATGCATCGGAGAGAATGCGACTTTGGGTAAGGTATACTCCGTTCTTGCGGACGGTACGGTTCCGAAGACATATGAGTGGAAATCCGGAGATAAGAATTACTCACTGACTCTCGACATCAGGTATTCAGATTACCTTACATACAAGACAGACGACATCGAAAGAGACCTCGGTACTTTGGGTTCGGCGGAACACGATCTTACTTTCATCACATACGATGACAAGTACGTCAGACAGATTGCGGAATACATCACGGAAGCGACGAAAGGTCTCGACAGTATGACGAGAGCAAACGTTCTCCTCAGATTTACGCAGGAAGCAATAGAATACAAGTACGATACCGAGTCCGCAGGTCAGGAAGAGTATTGGAAGTATCCGCTGGAAACTCTCTACGACATGAACGGAGACTGCGAGGATACGTCGATTCTCTTCTGCGCCGTAGGAAAAGCAATGGGATACAACACGGCACTGATGATCTTCAGCGGTCACGCAACAGGTGCGATAGACATGACCGACGTAGGATATACCTCATCCGATGTCAGACTGAAGAGCGAACGTATCGGCGGTTTCGGTATGTTCGGCCGTTCGTATCAGTACTACGCACTTTACGAAGACGGAGTACAGAAGACATATCTCTACAACAAGAACGGAGACACAACTTACTATCTCTACTGTGAGACAACGTCAACTGACGACGGTAAAGGAAACGATTTCACAATAGGTGTCGTTCCCTCGTATTCCCAGTCTTCGGCTGCGTCGAACACATACAGCAGTGTGAATGTGCTCAAAATCATCCCCTGCGGTATGAAAGAGTAAATCCCTTTCATTCAAACCTCTTACCAAACCTCTTACTCTTCTTTTAATAAGTAATAGATTATCACGCAGATATGGTAAAATCCGTCAACGCAGCACACATCCTTGTCAACAAAGAGGATGACGCAAAGAAGATTATGGATCGTCTTCAGAAGGGAGAGGACTTCGAAGCATTGGCAAAAAGGTTCTCGAAATGCCCTTCCAGAAAGAAAGGCGGAAACCTCGGATGGTTCGGAAAGGGAGACATGGTGAAAGAATTCGACGAAGCCTGCTTCAACGGAAAGAAGGGCGACGTAATCGGACCTGTGAAAACCGAATTCGGCTATCATGTAATCCTGATCAAGGATCAGAAATAATCTCTTCGCAAAGGACAAAGAAGTCAAGATTACCAACAACACCGGCGCATACACCAAATACAAAGTAACTGTGACTGTTACATCCGTCGATCTTACAGCAGTCGGACTTCCCGCACTTACGGCAACCGTAAGTGACGGAACATTCGCGGCCGGCGAAATTACTACCGCATCAACGGATCTGAAGCTCAACATCGCTCTGGTTCTGGACAGTGACACAACTGTAACTGATGCAATCAAGACTCTGAATGCTGCGGCAACAGTCAACATCGTGGTAGAAGGACTTACCGAATAAACACATTATTCGGCAGACGGCGGGGACTTATGAACGGCAAAGCAGTGAGAAACACGGTGCTGATATCATTTGTATCGGCGCTCATGCTCACTTTTGCCGTTCAGCCCGCAGTCTGTCTTCAAACGTCTTTCACAATGACAGAAAATGTCGACATAAGTTTTGTACCGTCGCCGGTTTACACTCGTGAGGAAGCCAATCCCGATCTTATCGATAAAGGAAGCGGACAGGAGACGGAGATGGAATTCAAATATGTCGAGGATGACAAAACCCTCGGTGACGACTATGAAAAAGTAATCATCCGTCAGAAGGGAAGCGATGACGACGATATTTCCGCCCGCAGCAGTACTTTTGACATCAGTCTCACTGTTCCCAAGGATAAAGATTTCACATTCGGCATCACTCTTTCGAATCATCTTTTTTTCGAGCAGCAGCAACAGCATTACGATATCGATTACAGGCCCTTTCAACGGATCCGACAGGGATTCTGTGGAAAAGAAAGTCACAGTCAGCTCTCAGTTATGGGGAGAATCGACGAAATATGTCAAAAATGAAAATAAGAAGCTGAGTACGGCCGCCACTATATCCGATCTTGATAAGGGCAACGATTACTGGTTCAAAGGAAGTTCCGGCGAATACGAAGTAAAAATCAGCGGAAATGTTGCCGATCCGTACTTTTCACTTTCCGATGTAAAATTGGAATTCAGCGTTATTTTCAAAGAATAAAATCCGCATATTGTTTCCAAATGTCTGTTCGACAACAGCGGATGCATATCTTTCAACTTAAGGCGGATCGGTTCTCTTCAATCTGCATTATCATGATTTTTGGGAAATCCTAATATCGCCGTCTACGATATCACCGTAAGGTGAAAGAGATGGCCGATAAGAAGAAAAAATCCGAAGGCAAGAAGCTTGAGGAGAAACTTCTGAGGAAGTCCGAATCCATTGGTGCAAAGGAACACGGTTTCCTTGACGAATCTATGGAATTCTGCGAAGGATACAAAGAGTTCCTTATGAACAAAACAGAGAGGGAAGTCGTCGATTACACAATACCCCTTCTCAAAAAGAACGGATACAAAGAGTTCGTTCCCGGTACCAAATACAAGAGCGGTTCCAAGATCTTCTTCAACAACCGCGGTAAGAATCTGATAATGGTTACAATCGGTAAGAAGGACATTTCCGAAGGTGTCAGGATAGGTGCGAGTCACATAGACAGTCCGAGACTCGACTTCAAACCCGTCCCTCTTTTCGAAGACACCGAAATGGCATACTTCAAGACCCACTACTACGGAGGTATCAAGAAGTACCAGTGGTCTGCAATCCCTCTTGCGTTACACGGAGTCGTTTCTCTCAAGAACGGAAAGAAAGTGAAGATCGCAATCGGTGAAGAATCGGATGACATTACATTCTGTGTGACAGATCTCCTTCCCCACCTCGCAAGAGATCAGATGAAGAAACCCGCCACTGAAATCATAACGGGTGAGCAGCTCAACATCCTCATCGGAAGCTGGCCTTTCAATGACGACGAAGTGTCGCAGAAAGTCAAGCTCAACATAGCCAACATTATGTTTGAGAAGTACGGAATCGACGAATCCGATTTCCTTTCCGCGGAACTGTGTGCGGTACCCGCATTCAAACCTAAGGATGTGGGATTCGACAGGTCCATGATTGGTGCGTACGGTCAGGATGACAGCGTATGCGCATACGCGAACATCATGGCTGAAATCGATACCGAAGATCCAGAATACACCACAGTTACAGTACTTGCGGACAAGGAAGAAACGGGATCCGACGGACCTACTGGTCTGAGTTCCATGTTCCTGATTGATTTCATTGAGGAACTTGCATCCGCTTACGGTGCGGAACTGAGGCATGTTCTTGCAAAATCCATGTGCATTTCATGTGACGTGAACTCCGCATATGATCCTGCATTCGGTGAGAACTTCGAGAGAATGAACTGTTCGTACCTCAACCGCGGTCCGTCCATCTCCAAATACGGCGGATCCGGAGGAAAATATTCCACGAATGATGCATCCGCGGAGATGATGGCATTCATCCGCAAAGTCATGGATGAAAACAACATCATATGGCAGGTCGGAGAATTGGGTAAAATCGATAACGGCGGAGGAGGAACCGTTGCGATGTACATCTCATCGCACAACGTCGACACCGTCGACTTCGGAGTGCCTGTGCTTTCAATGCACTCTCCCTTCGAGATTACGTCGAAAGCCGATATCTACATGCTGTACAAAGCGATGAAAGCATTCTATCTCGCCAAAGACGGCAAACAGTGAGGACATATCGGGGGACGGGCGGAGCCCGTCCCCGAACTGTCTGACAATTCTCTTAGACATTCTTTATCGTGGGTTTTTTATCGTACATGCATATTATGCGGACGAGGCGAGTTGATGACCTTAAAAATGGCCGTACCGAACAAAGGAAGGCTTCACGAAAGAGCGATAGAACTTCTCTTCAAATCAGGATTGGATTTGGGAGAAGATTGGGGCAGAAAGCTCTATGTGACAGCGAAGAACCAGGATATCGAGATAATGTTCGTCCGTGCGCAGGACATCCCGAGATTCCTCGCGATCGGGGCAGCAGACCTCGGTATCACGGGACAGGATCAGATTGCCGATTCGGGATTCGAACTGAAAGAGGTATTAGAGCTCAGGTTCGGACACTGCCGCCTCTCCGTAGCCGTACCGGAACAGTCCGGAATCAAGACTGTTGACGGTATCAAAGACGGATGCCGTGTCGCAACATCATTCCCTAACGTTACGGAAAGATTCTTCAAATCAAAGGGAAAGAAAGTGGAAATCGTCAACGTATCCGGCGCGGCGGAAATCATGCCGTACATCGGAGTATCCGATATTATTGTCGATTTGGTATCAAGCGGCGCCACTCTCAAGATGAACAGGCTCGTTGAAATCGAGACTTTGGTAAAATCCCAAGCTGTAATGGTCACATCCGAAAAGGCAATGAAGACCGTCGGCTCCGAAATCATGGATATTGTCAACTCCGTAAGAAGCGTTCTCGATGCCGAGAACAAGAAATATCTCATGGCGGACGTTCCTGTTTCAAAAATGGATGAAATCGACAAACTCTTCCCCGGATTGGAAGGGCCTACGGTCATGAACATCAGCGGAAGGGACGATATGGTTGCCATCCACGTAGTGGTGGACAGCAACACACTCTTCGATTCCGTCAACACTCTTCAGAAACTCGGTGCGAAAGGTATTCTTACGTTACCCATTGAAAGGCTGGTGCTGTGATGTTATCAAGGGACGTTATGAGGAGTACGACAAGGGGCTTCGAGAGATATTACAATCCGAAGGTAGGAGATGCCCTGAGGCTTGATACCAACACGAATGTGCTCGGCAGCAACCCCGCGGCCATGGAATTCCTCAAACGCCCCATAGACGGACTGAACGGATATCCGAATACATATTCCGACAATCTCAGAGGAGCACTTGCCGATCTTTACGGATTGGAAACAGAGAACTTTGTTGCGGGAAACGGTTCCGATGAGATGCTGGACGTAATCTTCAAAACATTCACCGAGTGGGGAGATACGTCCGCGATTCCGATTCCTTCGTACACTCTGTATGATTATTTCATCACAATGAACGGCGGAAAGACGAGTTTTGTGGATCTTACGGAAGATTTTCAGCTTGATGTAGATGCTATGCTGAAGACAGATGCCAAAGTTATGCTGATTCCTTCACCCAATAATCCCACGGGGAATTCATTCAGACCGAAGGATCTGGAAGAAATTCTTTCGCAGTTCAAAGGAATCATGGTCGTCGACGAGGCTTACGCAGAATACGCAGACGATTCCATGGTCAGAAGGGTGAATGAGTTCGATAATCTCGTTGTTCTGAGAACATTCTCCAAAGCATACGCAATGGCTGCGTTGAGGGTGGGTTACGCAGTATCAAACAAAAACGTAGCGGGAATGATGAACGATGTCAAGATCCCCTATTCTCTTAACGCGATAAGCGAAGCCGCAGCGACAGCCGCGGTGAAAGATCAGGATTTCATTAAGAAAAGTGTATCCATGGTCAGAGAACAGAGGCCTGTCCTTGTAGACGGTTTGCGTAAACTCGGATTCGAACCTTTCCCCTCGGATTCCAACTTCATTCTTGCGAGATGTCCTATCGATCATACGGAAATGATTGAAGGACTCAAGAAGAAAGGAATTCTCATACGTGATTTCGGTGCCAAGAGAAGAACGGAAAACTGTGTCAGGATGACCGTCGGTACCGAAGAAATGAATAAACTTCTGCTCAAATGCATGGCAGAGGTGATTGAGGGATGCTGAGAGTAACCATCGCCGATTACGGCGTTGGTAATCTTCATTCTCTGAGAAGAGCGTTGGAGAGATGCGGTGCGGATGTTACCGTAACATCCGATATGGGTAAACTCTCCGACGCCGAATGCATCGCATTCCCCGGAGTCGGAGCCTTCGACAGGGTGATGGAAACACTGCTTCCTTACAAAGATACCATAATCGAAAGACTGTCCTCGGGAGTACCGTGTTTGGGAATCTGCATAGGAATGCAGATTCTTATGGAAGGTTCGGACGAAGGAAAATTACCGGGACTGGGACTCATAAGCGGAAGAGTGGAAAAACTCAGAGCGAAACAGATTCCGCAGATGGGTTGGAACACAGTCGTTTCCGACGATCCGATGTTTGAAGGAATCGACAACAGATTCTTCTATTTCACACACTCATATTACGGAAATCCCGCCGACAGAGAAGCGGTGAAAGGTTACTGTGAGTATGAGAATGAAAACTATCCCATATTCTTCAGAAAGAAGAACATCGTAGGTTCTCAGTTCCATCCCGAAAAGAGCAGTGTGTCGGGAATGAAATTCCTTAAGAATTTCATCCAATATGCGGAGGAATCCAAATGATGATTATTCCCGCAATCGATATGCTTGATCACAAGGTTGTACAGTTGGTGGGAGGAGTCCCCGGAAGTCAGAAGATCGTTATCGACGATCCTCTGAGCGTTGCGAAATCTTGGGTTGAAAAAGGAGCGAAATATCTTCACCTCGTGGATTTGGACGGAGCCTTCGGAAAAGAGAACAACATCGGAGTTATCAGGAAAATTATCAGAGAATCCGGAGTTCCGACCGAAGTCGGAGGCGGAATCAGAGATGAGGAAACTATCAGGGAATTGATTGACGCAGGCGTCGACAGAATCATCATCGGTACCAAAGGAATCAAAGAACCCGATTGGCTTAAGGAAATGGCCGAAAAATATCCGAATAAGATTGTTTTGTCGCTCGATACCAAAGGCGGACGTATTACCGTGAAAGGGTGGCAGGATGTTTCTCCCGTTACGTTGGACGAAATGTTCGACAGAATCAGAGATCTTCCTCTCGCAGGTGTTCTGAATACAAACATCGACGTGGAAGGACAGGGTAAAGGTATCGACACCGCTCAGGCCGAGGATTTCATAAGAAGATGTCCCCACAGAGTTATCGCATCCGGAGGAGTGTCTTCAAAAGAAGACGCTGAAGCTCTGGACAGGTGCGGAGCACCTGCCGCAGTCGTCGGTATTGCCGTATACACAGGTCTCATAGAACCGTGGAAATGGGAAACACCGTGGATTGCCAAGGGATAAAACGGTGTTAAGTCACATTTATGTATGGTAATTCTTTACAAGGAAATATCATGAAGATGCCGTGCGAATTGATTGTTTCCGAGATACTCCCTACAGCGAGGGGAGAACTTGCGAGGCAGTTGGTAATATCGCACGGACTGACTCAGGCGAAAGTGGCAAAGATGTTCGGTGTCACCAGCGCCGCCGTTTCTCAGTACATCAAGGGGCTCAGAGGCGGAAATGTCTACATCGAAAACAGTGTTTACAGGAATCTGTTTTATGAAAAACTCGCATCCTGTGCGGATGCGATGATGAAAGGTTCCAATTTTGTAGATACTCTCTGCGAAATATGCTGTTTTGCGAAACAGACCGGTATGGTCGACGAGATTTACGCAATGCAGGGTTCCAAAGAGAATCTGAACAAATGTCCGGAATGTCCCCGCGACAATTTCAGTCCCGAATCATAAATTAAGAAACATCTTCAGCACGGCTTCGCCGTCGGGTGTAATTCTCATACCTCTTTTTGAGATTCTTTCCGCCCAGCCGTTTGCAATCCATTTGTCCACAAAATTACGCTGATAGTTCATCAGTGTGTTCTGATTCGGTTTCGTCGTACCGGGAACAACGGTACATTTGATCAATCCCAACTCGTCCAATTCGGGAATAACCGCTGCGGCGCTGATCGGTTCTTTCTTCTCAAGACGTCTTTTTATGATTCCGAGTCCGGTTACCTGCCCTCTGTCAGGCATTTCCATGGAGAATGTGGAGATAAGTTTCGGGTCTTTTACCGTAAGAGACAATCCCGCGGGACGGCCTTCGCTGTAGTAGATTTCTCTGATTCTGTCCGGAGATACGGTATAATTTTCCGTGGGGACGTTGAAGGGCATCACGCAGTCGTGCATCATAGATGCCATCAGCGATGCTGCGGAATATTCGGATGTACCGGCGGAGACGTTGACGTAGATATCGGGACGGGTACCGTCGGTTGACATTTCTTTCTCCATGATTCCCGATACTACATTCATCATCCTGGAGAAATCGTATACTTCCGCTTCGTGTTCGACGATTTCGCATTTGGGCATGGATTCGCCGATACGTTTGCAGACTTCGTCGTAGAATTCTCTGTAGACATCCGTTTTTCCGTAGTGGATGAGGTGGGCCCTGCTCGCTTCGTAATAGAGAATCGGAGATACGATCTTGGCAACATCGAATGTTACGCAGGAAATCACGACTCTCTCTTTCTTTCCGGATGTCATCGGCGCCGTGATTTGATATAATGTTATAAATGTTATTAGGTCGGACATACGGTCGGTTTGATGCGATATTGCCGCAGTCCGGAAGTTTCTCCGATGCAGAAGATATGTCCGATACAATCCAATTTTTTCAAATGATTTTTATCTCATTTTGTGAAATTTTACACGTTTTACGGCGATTTTCCGCCCCGAAGAGAATTGTTCGACAGTAACCAATATATACTTTCGATTCCTTGATGGACTATACATCCAACCAATGTGCAAACCTCTTACATCCGTTGCGCTTCGACATCTATTTCCTCCAACACTCTCGTAACGGATGACCGCTCCTTTGTCCAAATTTATTATTTATATAAGACAAAGCCGTACGTATGGACGTGGAAATTATGGCAGACAGAGTTGCGAAGATCGAACGCAGGACACGTGAGACAGATATTTCTGTCGAACTCAATCTGGACGGAAGCGGAAAATTCGATGTCGAATGCGACATCCAATTCCTCAAACATATGGTCGAAACATTCGCAAGGTATTCGGGCATGGATATAACACTCAAAGCGACGGGAGACAACGATCACCACCTCACAGAGGATGTTGCAATCACAATGGGAAAGGCATTCGCAAAAGCTTTGGACGACTCCCCGATAGAAAGAATGGCCACCGCAACCGTAGTCATGGACGACGCAATGGTGATGACTTCATTGGATATCGTCGACAGACCGTACTGCGAAACAGATCTTCCAGATCCGCTCTATCAGCACTTCATGAGAAGTTTTGCCATGTCTGCAGGCATAACGCTCCACATAATGCAGTTCAGAGGTTTCGACGAACACCACATCATCGAAGCCGGTTTCAAATCAATGGGAAAGGCTGTGGCGGCCGCGATTGTAAAACGTGACACCGAACTCAGTACCAAAGACAGAGTGAAGGTGGAATGATGTTGGCAAAACGTATCATACCGTGTCTCGACATGAAGGACGGAAAAGTCGTCAAAGGAATCAAATTCAAAAACCTCAGGGATGTCGGACACCCTCCGGATCTCGCCAAGGAATATGAGGAACAGGGTGCCGATGAAGTCACATTTCTGGATATTTCCGCATCCGTCGAAGGCAGAAAGACAATGCTGAATATTGTTACCGAAACTGCGGAAAAACTCACAGTTCCTCTGTGTGTAGGAGGGGGAATTTCTTCCGCAGAAGACATGAGAAACGCTCTCAACGCAGGTGCGGACAAAGTTTCAATCAACTCCGCAGCGGTATTGCGCCCGGAGATGATTTCCGAATGTGCCGAAAACTTCGGAAGACAGTGTGTTGTCGTTGCGATAGACGTCAAAAAGAAGGGCGACACATGGTATGTCGTAACTCACGGCGGTACGAGAGATACAGGTCTTGACGCAATCGAATGGGCGCAGAAGGCACAGGATCTCGGCGCAGGAGAGATTCTTCTCACATCCATGGATGCCGACGGTGTGAAAACAGGATACGACATTCCCGCAACCGCAGCAATCGCAGATGCAGTCAGTATTCCGGTTATCGCATCCGGAGGATGCGGAAGTGTCGAACACATTTACGAAGTGTTCACTCAGACCAATGCCGCAGCGGCATTGGCTGCATCGATATTCCACTTCAGGGAATACACAGTCGGCGACGTGAAAGAATACCTCAGAGACAGAGGAGTGACGGTAAGATGATTCCTCTCAAATATGACGCAAACGGACTGATTCCCGTCATCGTTCAGGACAGCACAACAGGCGAGGTTCTTATGATGGCATGGTCCAATGAGGAAGCGGTACGCCTGATGGAAGAAACAGGATACACCCACTTCTGGTCGAGAAGCAGACAGAAACTGTGGAAGAAGGGAGAAGAATCGGGACACGTTCAGAAGATTGTCTCGATTCAGGCGGACTGCGATGCAGATACGCTCCTGGTAAGAGTTGTGCAGGAAGGAGTCGCATGTCACACAGGCAATCCCTCATGCTTCTACAACCTCGTCTACGGAAATCTTGACGAAACATCCGCAATTCTTCCCGATTTAAAGAGAGTGATTCACGACAGGAAGATCAACCCCGAAGAAGGAAGTTACACCGTAAAACTCTTCAACGACGAGACCAAGATGTGCAAGAAGATTGTCGAGGAAGCAGCAGAGTTCGTACTTGCGATCAAAGACCGCAAGGAAGACGAAGTCGCCTGGGAATTGGCCGATTTGATTTACCACACAATGGTCGCAGTCGAGAAAACCGAACTTCCTATGAAGGAAGTGTTCAGGAAACTCTCGGAGAGAGCGCAATGAGGGCGGAACTTCACACACACAGCATATTCAGCGACGGAGAACTCATTCCCGCGGAATTGGTCAGGAGAGCGAAGGTGTTGGGTGTCAACGCCATTGCAGTCACAGATCACGTGGATATGACAAACGTTGAGTTTGTTGTAAGGAATGTTGTAAAAGCCGCCGAACTTACAGATTCGGAAATCAAAGTGATTCCCGGAGTGGAGATTACGCATGTCCCTCCGTCGCAGATGGATAAAGTAATCGCGGATGCGAAGAGATTCGGTGCGGAATGGATTGTCGTTCACGGTGAAACCGTTGCGGAACCTGTCGCATCAGGTACCAATTTTCAGGCTGCGAAGAATCCCGACGTAGATGTGCTGGCTCATCCCGGTTTTATTACACTTGACGAGATGCAGATCGCAAAAGATAACGATGTTCTCATCGAAATCACCGGAAGAAAGGGACACAACATCACCAACGGTCACGTTGCATCGCTTGCAAGGACCGTAGGTGCGAAAATGATTGTCGATTCGGATGCACATGCACCCGAAGATCTGATGTCCGAATCCGATGCGTACATTGTAGCATTGGGAGCAGGTCTTACGAAAGAAGAAGCAGACCTTGCAATCCAAAAAACTCCTTTCGAAGCAATCAAACGCATTTGATATTCCGATAGAGAGACTGCCGCGTATCCGCGGCAGTCTCTCTTAATATCAGTTTTATACACCGCCTGTATTATCAGTATCTATGCCTAGGATTGGAATCATCGGAGGGACAGGAGTCTACAACCCGGAGAGATTCGAACTGATTGAGAAAGTATTCCCCGACACGCCTTACGGCAAACCGTCGGATGAGATTCTGATCGGAAAGATCAACGGTGTCGAGGTCGCATTCCTGCCGAGACACGGAAACAGTCACCAGCATCCTCCGTCGGGAGTGCCGTACAGAGCAAACATCTACGCACTGAAGAAATTGGGCGTGAAAATGATTGTTTCGCCCTGCGCAGTGGGTTCCCTGAGGGAAGATTACGCACCGGGAGATTTGATTATTGTTGATCAGATGATTGATTTCACCAAGAAGAGGGATTACACTTTCTTCACAGACGTTACCGTTCACACGGCAATGCCGGAACCATTCTGCCCGCAGATGTGCAAAGTCTTCAAAGAATGCGCAGAGGAAATGGGAATCTCCTATCACATGGGCGGAGCATACGTCTGTATCGAAGGCCCCAGATTCTCAACAAGAGCCGAAAGTAAGATGTTCAGACTGCTCGGAGGAGACCTTGTCGGAATGACCGCAGTCCCCGAATGTCAGCTCGCAAGGGAAGCGGGAATGTGTTACTGTTCTCTGGCTACAATTACCGATTACGACGCATGGAAAGAAGAGACCGTAACAATGGAAATGGTTGTAAAGATTATGTCCGAATGTTTGGACAGGATCTGCAGAATTCTCGAGCTGGGTCTTCCCAAATTAGAGAAACTCGGAGCATGCAGCTGTATCGACGAACCCAAGGGAAGCGGTGCAATCGATGAATTCGCAAAACTCTGATTCTGCGACCCGTATGCTTCACACGCATACGGGTTCACAGATACCGATAATAAATTCAATCTCTATAAGGAAAATATGCGCATAATCATCGAAGGTACGGTGCAGGGAGTCGGTTTCAGACCTACCGTCAGGCGTACCGCCGAATCGCTGGGACTTAAAGGAAGGGTCTGGAACGACGGTTCCAAAGTGATGATAGATGTAAACGATGCGGATGCGCTTATCGACGGTATCAGAAGAAATCTTCCTCCGTTAGCCGTCATCGACAGCATTACAGCCGAAGAAGCCGAAATGCCCGACTGCGAAGGATTTTCAATCATCCCTTCGGATCACAAAAGCGGAGGCGTCAGCATACCCACGGACACCGCAGTCTGCGGGGATTGTCTGAAAGAAATGAGAACTGAAGGCAGGCGTAAAGGCTATGCTTTCACCACCTGCACCAACTGCGGAGCGAGATTTACGTTACTTTCCTCGTTACCGTATGACAGGGAAAATACCGCAATGAAGGATTTCCCTGTATGTGAACACTGTTCCCATGAATATGCGGATATCGGGGACAGAAGATTCCATCATCAGACCGTATGCTGTCCCGAATGCGGTCCGAAATACAGTATTTGCGATTCAAAAGGAAATGAAATTCCCGGAAATCCGATACCGGAATTTGCAAAACTCATAGATTCCGGAAAGATAGGAATAGCAAAGAGCTGGGGCGGGATGCACATATGTACGACCCTTGAGAAGATAGATTATCTCAGGGAATGGTACGGCAGGAAACAGAAACCTTTCGCCGTGATGGTAAAAGATATAGAAACGGCGGAAAAATATGTCAGACTGACAGAGAAAGAAAAAGAACTGTTACTTTCACCGAACAGACCCATAGTTCTCGCGGATAAAATATCGGAAGAAATATGCAGAAATTTAGCACCCGGATTGGATAATGTGGGAATATTTCTTCCGTACACCGGAATGCAGCACATCCTTTTTGACTGTCTGGAACATGATGCTCTGATAATGACTTCCGCCAACCTTCCCGGTGAACCGATGATACTGAACGACAGAGAAATCATGTCTCTCGGGGCGGATGTTTATCTTCTTCACAATCAGGGAATAATCAACCGTGCGGACGATTCCGTCGTAAGAGCATATGAAAACACGGAACAGATCATCAGGAAATCGAGAGGTTACATCCCGTCATACATTCCGATAAATTCAAAACACTGCGCAGCGGGAGTCGGAGCGCAGGAAAATCTTACCGCCACGATAGCATCGAACGGAAGAATGTACACGACACAGCACATCGGTAACGGAGAATCGTTGGGTGTGATTGATTACCTCGGTACCGCAACGGATTCTTTTATCGATCTTCTCAACTGTAAACCGGAAGTAATCGCAATGGATCTGCACCCTGGGTATGCGAACAGAAAATATGCGAAAGCACTTGCGGAAAAATTCGGTTCGGATACAATCGAAGTGCAGCACCATTGGGCGCATGCGGCATCTCTCATGGCCGAACACAATATTGACGAATCCGTCGTAATCGCAACCGACGGTACGGGGCACGGCGACGACGGACAGGCATGGGGCGGAGAAGTTCTTTATTCAACATACCAAAAATATGAGAGATGCGCTCATTTGGAGTACATTCCGCTGATAGGTTCCGAGAGAGCACTGTACGACATCAGAAGGCTCAAGTTTGCAGTCGATGACATAAACGGCGTAGATTCAGGAATCGTTTCCGAAAAAGAAGCGGAACTGATGAGGAAGATCTCACGCAACAGCGTGAAAACATCCTCACTCGGAAGGGTGCTTGATGCTTTATCGTATCAGTTGGGAGTATGCAGTATACGTTCATACGACGGAGAACCCGCGATGAAAATGGAACCTCTGCTCAGGAGAGGAAAATACATTGAAGGAATAACCACAGAAACAGTATCGGGCGTGATACGCACGGCACATCTCTTCGCCGACGTACCGGAAAATGCGAAGAAAGAAGACATTGCATATTCCGTTGTCAAAGCAATTATGGATGAAATGGTAAACAACGCCTGCGATTCCGCTCAGAAGAAAGGTATCGACACCGTAGGACTTTCCGGCGGTGTTTCTTACAACGGACCGATTACGAAGATGTTCGTCGATGCCGTTAAATCGAGAGGATTAAAACCTCTGATTCATGAAAAAGTTCCTAACGGCGACGGAGGTATCTCCGTGGGGCAGACGGCGATTGCTTTGAAATTTTCAGAGTAATTCCCGTCTCCGACGGGAATCGGGCGCTAGTATCATATTCCATTCCGTAGATTCACGGAACAGTTACAGAGTGATTCCTGATGAACACATTATTCGTTCTTCTTGACGGTGCCGAGGACGACCCTATACCCGAATTCGGCGGAAAGAAACCGTTGGACGTTGCGGATATGCCGTTTATGCGTTCGAAGGCACCTCACAGGGGATTCACCGACGGAAGGGGATACACACATCTGTTCCTGAATGAATTCTTCACGGGTCACCCTCCGGAGATAGCGAGAGCTGCTTTGGAAGGCATGGGATTGGGTTTGGATGTTAAAGGAAGAACCGCATACAGACTGTCTCCCGCGATAATAAAAGACGGAATGATCAATTGGTCCTATCATGCGGAGGAATTCTGCGATCGTCTTATACCGAAAGTAGAGGGGCATTTGGACATTCTGGAACAGTACGATCCCGAGATTAAGTTCTTCTTAAACGGGCGTGCCGTACTCACGATGAAATGCGATTTGGTGCCGGATTTACCCGCTCCGCCTGTATCCGTACCTTTCGTGGAAGTTCCCGGAGATTTGGGTAAAATGGTTATGGCTGTTGCAGACGATCTTGACGGAATCACGGATTATCCGTGGGGATGCGGAAGAATCGAAAGACAGTTTGCCCCGTATGTTGAGGAAATGACTGCGATTTCGGACAGTCCCACTCCTCTGGGCATATGTGCTTCATTGGGTCAGAAGATTCAGCTGATTGAAGATATAGACGGAAGATTCCCTGCTGCGAAGAAAGCATTGGAACACGGAAACGTATTCCTGCACATGGATGAAGTGGATGAATACAGCCATCAGAAAGATCCTGCCAAGAAAGTAAGGGTGCTGGAACATATCGATGGGATGATGGAGAAATACTTCTCGGATGCCGAGAGGATAGTTTACTTCGTCGACCACGGCACATCCTGCGTAACAGGAAATCACATTCTGACAACGGTACCGTTCTGGACTTCTTTCGAAACACAGATCGGTGATGACAGTCACATCGATCTGAAAGATTTGGTCCCGACACTCATGAAAGGAGCGAATCCAAGCCGCCGAAGTCGAGATGTTTCTCGATTTCAGGCATAATTCTGTCGATTTCTTCCGTAAAACGCTCGGGTGCATCTTCCGTATGCGGATTCGGTTTTCTGAGACTGACATACGGGACGACACCGAAACATTTCATTCCCGTAAGTTCGCTTACGGTATCGATTCCGTCTTTCAGAACGCTTTCGTCTCCTCTGAATCTGTTGATGATGTATCCTTTCAGATGGCATCTGTCCTTTTCGGGGATGAGTTTCCATGTGCCGTAAATTGCAGCAAACACACCTCCGCGTTCGATATCCGCAACCAATACGGAAGGAATGTTCCTTTCGGCGACCATTTTCATATTGGCTATATCTCTGTCGATAAGATTCATTTCCACAGGCGAACCCGCTCCTTCGCAGACCACTATGTCATGTTTTTCCGACAGATTATCGAAAGAATCCAACGCATATTCCATAAGATCGTCGGTATCCGGTTCGCATCCTCCCGATATGGTGTACCTGTGTATTCCTCCTACGAGAACATCGACCGTTCTCGACTTTCCGGGTATCATAAGTACGGGATTCATATCCGCATCCGGTTTTGTTCCGGAAGCCCATGCCTGAACAGTCTGGCTCATGCTTATTTTTTTATTGTCGGAAATGAAAATATCCGTTGTAAGGTCGGATGCTTTGAACGGTGCTACGTCTTTTCCTTCCGAGGACAGATGTCTGCAGTATACTGCGGAAAGGAATGTTTTTCCGGCTGCGGAGGATGTTCCGAGGAACATTATGCTGCTCAGTTGATCACATCCCCGAGTTTCTTCATGTCCAACGCTTTCTCGAAACCGTCTGCCAGTTTATCCAAATTCTTTTCAAGATATTCGTTATAATCCGCACCGGAACCTTCTCCGCCCATAAGTTTCATCAGATGATTCCTGAATGCAGGCATTTCGAACACTCCGTGCTGATACGTTCCGAAGAGTTTTCTTTCGATATTGACGGAACCTTCGTTGTATCCTCCTCTGAGACGCTCAATACGGAACAGGGGTTTTTCCTTATTGTCGACGGTGTTTCCCATATGAATTTCGTATCCTGTGATTTCACCTTCATCGCCGATCATCATATGTCCTCTGTTCATGCACACATGTTTGGTGTACGGGCCCCACCTGACGTTCATATCGAACAGACCCAAACCCATGATTTCTCTGTATCTTTCATCCTCGACGCCGTTCGGGTCGAATAATTTACGGCCCATCATCTGATATCCGCCGCAGATGCCGATAATCGGGATTCTTCCGACGTAGTTCCTTATGTGTTCGGTGAGTCCGGATGTATTCATCCAATGCAGGTCATCTGTAGTGTTTTTGGTACCGGGGATGACGATTGCGTCGGAACCCGCAAGTTGGTCGGAAGAAGTAATGAATTTTACGGTTACATCCTCCAACATCAAAGGATCGAGATCCGTGAAATTGGAAATGTGCGGTAACCTGATCACCGAAATTACGTATTTTCCGTTACCGAGAGTGTCGTTGTTTCTGAAGTATTCGGAATCTTCTTTCGGAAGATCCACATCCAAATGCGGAACCACTCCGAGAACGGGGATTCCCGTTATTTCTTCCAGTTTCTTACCTATCTCGTCTGCGGTGCCTTTACTTGATCTGCAGTTGTTGAGAATGATTCCTTTGATTCTCTTTCTGTCTTTTTCGGGAATGAGATCGACGGTGCCTATGGCATATGCGAATGAACCTCCCCATTCCATATTCACGACTAAAATACAGTTTGCTTCCGCGGCTTCCGCAGCGAACATATTGGCGATGTCTCTGTCGTAGATGTTTATCTCCGCAGGAGAACCTGCGCCTTCCATTACCACATAATCGTATCTCGAACGAAGGAAATCGATGTTTCTTCTGACGATATTTCTTCCTTCTTCTTCGACGAATGTCCTGTAATATGACGCAACGGAGCAGTCGCGGAGAGGTTTGCCTTCGGCAATAATCTGTGATTTTCTGTCTCCTTTGGGTTTGAGAAGGATGGGATTGATGTTGTATGTAGGATTGGTAACGCCTGCAGCTTTGCACTGAAGCATCTGTATCATCGATATTTCGCCGCCTGCACGTGTTACTCTGGAGTTGAGACTCATGTTTTGGGATTTGAAGGGAGTTACGGAACATCTCCTTCTGTTGAGAATACGGCATAATGCGGCGACGGTGATTGATTTACCTGCATCGGATGTTGCACCGATTACCATTACGGCTTTGCCTTTGCGATAGCATTTCTCTTTTGCCTCTCTGAAAACGATGTCTCTTATTCTCGGGTCGTCGGGTTCTGCAATTCCCAATTCTCCGAATCTTCTGTATGAGAATTCAACAACGTTGTTATCATGACAGAACAGGCATTGGGAACAGTCCCATATTTCATGTGATTCCGTATGTAACATAAATCCAAAATCGGTATCGTTGCAGGGGTAGAAGGGGCAGTAACAGAAGGAGCAGTTCTGTCCTCTGTAGTGACAGGGGTGGTAATCGCATGAAGTGTTTGATCTGATGTTACCTGCAGCCAATTCGGCGGATACCTTATTCCTGATACTTTTCATTGAAATCCCCTTTGATACATTATCTGTATGTAAGTACGGATTATAAATCCAACCACGGTTTATGTGAAGAAAAAGTGTAAACTGTACATCACAAAATCACTGAAATCAGTGAAAATGTAAAGTTGACTTTACATTATAGAAAAAACCGAACGGAATGTATTGACAATTTCGGAAATCGTTTTTTATTGAAGAAAAAAAGAGGGATATTCTCCGGCCTTTGGCCAGAGAATATCCGTTCACGGACGTTTATAAATGACTGCTGCCGCAAGAGTTATCAGCGAAATGATAAGACAGGACGTTGCAATCAGGAACTGTTCTTCTTCACCCAATATTTCCTGCGACGATCCGGATTTGACAATCTTTACCGATCCGCCGTCCTTGGCTGTTTCGGCGGCTGTTTCGGTAAACGTTGCAGTGTATGTTGCATCTCCATTCACATCCGAGACTGTCGGATTCCATCCTTTGAAGGTATACGTGTACTGCGAATCTGCATCCCTTGTTGCAGTCGGTTTGACGATAGCCGATGCGAGAGTTCCGTAGTCGTATTCTTTGGCTGAAAGAATTGTTCCGTTCCAGTTTTTGAATGTCACAGTGTATTTATTGACTGTTTTATCAAATTCGGCTGTATAGATGACATCTCCATTCACATCCGAGACTGTCGGATTCCATCCTTTGAAGGTATACGTGTACTGCGAATCTGCATCCCTTGTTGCAGTCGGTTTGACGATAGCCGATGCGAGAGTTCCGGAAGCGTATTCTTTCGAGGAAAGAACCGTTCCGTCCCAGTTCTTGAAAGTCACCTTATACATAACAGGGCCGACTTTTGTCAGATTCACGCCGTCGGTACCGGTGAATGTACTACCTTTCAGACTTTCGGCGCTGACAGTGAGATCGCTGCCGTCGATATCATGGAATTTAACGGAGCCAAATGCATCAGATGCAATGTCGGCGACTGTACCCGGAACTTTCAGTTCTTTGAGCGGGCAACCAAGGAATACTTTACTTCCGATAGTCTCGACACCGTTACCCAAGTCTACAGATGCAATTGCTGTGCACCTATTGAATACATCATCTTCGATTGTTTTGACAGAATCGGGGATTTTTACGGATGTCAGCTTTTCACAGTCATAGAATGCGTTCGCCTTGATTGATGTGACAGAATCGGGGATAGTTACAGATGTCAAATTTGCACATCCATAGAATGCTTTTTCTCCGATCGATGTGACGCCTTCTCCGATAATTACTTTGGTGAAGTAACCTTGACCTTTGAACATATTTCCTGCGGGGCATTTAACCGTCAGAGTGATTCCGCTGCAACCGCTGAAAGCATCGGATGCAATACTGGTGATTCCTGCGCCTAATGTAACATTCTCCAGACTGGTACAGTGTAAGAACATTTTTTCACTGATGTATTTGCCCTCGATCGTTACGGATTTTAATCCCGTACAGTCATGGAAAATATTTTTCCCGAGGCTGTCAACCGTAGGAATGCTGACGGAATTGAGTTTAGTGCAGTGTTGAAATGCATGTTCTCCGACGTTATTGACAGAATTCGGGATAGTTACAGTCGTGAGCGAGGTGCAATCAAGGAATGCACGTACTCCAATGGTTGTGACAGAATCAGAGAAAGTTATATTCTCGAGTCCGCTGCATTTCTCGAATGCTTTTTCTCCGATCGATGTGACGCCTTCTCCGATAATTACTTTGGTGAAGTAACCTTGACCTTTGAACATATTTCCTGCGGGGCATTTAACCGTCAGAGTGATTCCGCTGCAACCGCTGAAAGCATCGGTGCCGATACTTGTGACACCTGTACCTATTGTGACATTTTTCAGATCGGTGCATTTGCTGAATGCTTTAGATCCGACGGATGTGACAGAATCCGGAATAATTACGGATTTGAGTGAACTGCAGTTTTCGAATGCATTATCTCCGATTGCAGTAACACTGTATGAAGCGCCCCCCGTTGTCGGAGTAACGGACAGAGGAATTTCCACATCAGTCGGGTTGTCTTCGAACCCGGATACTTTGACTTTATTCGTATCTGTTATTGTGTACTTGATTTTGTTCACAGTAAATCCCGTGACGACCTTCGTGAGTACCTTGTCGCCGGTGCCCGTAAATGTCTGTCCCTTCAGTTTTCCGACATCGGTAATATCAAGGGGTGTACCGTCAGAGTCATTGAATGTGATTTTTACTTCTTCGGACGATTGTTTTGTGAATGCATTGATATTAACGGTTTCTAATTCATTTCCGAAGGTTATGCTTTTAAGGCCTATACATTCTCCGAATGCATACTCTCCGATTGATTTGACAGAATTCGGGAGATTAATTTCAGTTATTTTCTTACATCCGTGGAATACTTGTTTATTAATAGTTTCAATTCCGTAGGGAATGTTCACGACACCGTCGCCGTTCAGAGAGACCAATTTAGTACATCCTCTGAATGCTCTTTCCTCGATTGTTGTGACAGTATTGGGAATAGTTACAGATGTGAGTGTTTTTCCCTTGAATGCTTGATATCCGATTACAGTAACTGTCTTCCCGCCGAGTGTACCAGGAATAGTCACGGTGGCTTCGTCGCCGGTGTATTCGGTTATTTTTGCATTGGTGCCGTCATCAGTGTATTCGTAATAGCCTTCTGTTGCAGCATCCGCATCATCCGCTGCAACAATCAGCAGAGAACATCCGACGATCAGCAACGCAAGAAACAACGTTGCCGTCAGCAGATTATGCGAACGGAAAAGGCAGTGCTTTTCATGCCCCTCCCGTCTGTGTTTGATTCCGGAGCGGGATGTCTGCCGACTGCATCCGCTCTCGGCTTTATTGTCAATTGTCATTTTACCGTCTTAAGGATTTATTTTTCAGATTAATATCTTGCCCATAATGTATCCGTATCGCCGTTTCGGTAAATTTTCAGACTGATGCTGTTTCCGAAACCGTGAATTCGACCGAACGGTCGGTAAGACATGTTCCGACAGATACATACAGAATGAAAAGTACAACAGAAAAACGGTTTTGTTAACTTTCGGTAAATCTTATCGGAAGAAACTGCGATGTGAATAAAGAAAAAAGAGGGATATTCTCCGGCCTTCGGCCGGAGAATATCCGTTCACGGACGTTTGTATACGACAGTTGCCGCAAGAATTATCAGCGAAACGGTAAGACAGGACAATGTGAATTCTTTCGGAATAACTTCATATTACAGGCACGGAGAAAGTGCAAACGGAACATTACGGAATCAATCACCCGTCACGAAGCAGATCACGTGCGTTCTGTCCTGTTGTCTCAGACAGCTCATCAATATCAATACAGAGAACATCGGACATTCTTTTCAGAAGCTCCTGCACAGGCATTGTCACATCTCCGGAACCGTCCGATTCCGTCAGCAGTCTGTCCTTCGGGATCGAACGCAGAATACAGGATACTTTATTCTCCGGTTTCCCGAATAATCTGGGAGAAACCGAAAAGTAACATCCGCATTTCACGAATGCAGGAGTCATATTCGCAGGACCGTCATACGAATGCAGGATTGTTCTCACGTTTCTTTTCCTGAGTTCGGAGAGAATGCAGTCAGTCGAACGGACGTTGTGAATACATACGATTCTGCCTGTTCTTTCCGCAGTATCCAACTGCTCCGTGAAGACTTCTTTTGCGTTGTTCCCGGAACGTACCGCATCCAAACCTATCTCTCCCACATTCGCGGAAGGATATTTTTCAAGAATTGCACACAGCCTTTCCTTTCCGTCATACTCCTCGGAATACCACGGGTGCGTACCGAAGAAAGGGATTATTTTTTCATTTTTACGAATCAATTTTTCTAATACACTCCATTCCGAAGGTTTCGATACGTTGCAGAACATCAGATCCGCATTACCGCATCCGACACCCTGAACGTGAATGTGTGCGTCTGTGAATTTCATCAAATGATTATGAAAACAATCCGATTAGAAACTGTCGGAAAGAGGTTTCCGTCCGCAGACGAAGTCTGCGAACGTAAGAAGTTTGGGTGATGAAAATACGAAACCTCACTTCTTCTTGAAGAAGACGAATGCTCCGATTGCTATGACGACAATAACGACAACAACAACTCCGATGATGAGTCCTGTGTTGTTATTGTTATCCGAGGATGCGGATTTGTAACCGTCTACGGGTTCGGAGACAATCTTCTGGTATGCATAGGGATCCCCCCATGTGGTGTCTTTCCATGCTTTCTGCTCGTCTGCTGAGAGCTTGTCGTAGACTGCTTTGGTTATGTATCCGTTGCCGACTGCAAGTGCAATCTCGTCATTCAGGTAATCGGTGCTGCTGTTTGCAACCGCAACCCACTTTCCGTCTTTTGCGTAGTATGTGCTGTTGTTTCCGGAATCGTTGTATGTCACTCCGACACCGTATTCTGACACGGAGAACTCAAGTCCATCGAGTCCGGCTGCTGCGAATGCTTTGTTTCCGTTGTAGATCAGTGACTGGTTTGTCTTCTGTGCGTTGATCTCGACCCATTTGGATTCGGTGACCTTTCCTTTCTCGTCAATCTTCTCTACGAAGCAGTTGATTGCACTCTTGTCTATAACCATCCTTGCGTCGACAATCTTCTGGTATGCATAGGGGCCCCCCAATGTGGTGTCTTTCCATGCTTTCTGGTTATCTGCAGAGAGCTTGTCGTAGACTGCTTTGGTTATGTATCCGTTGCCGACCGCAAGTGCGATGTACTCGTTGAAGTAGTCTTTGCTCGTCTCTGCGACTGCAACCCACTTTCCGTCTTTGCCGTAGTATGTGCTGTTGTTTCCGGAACCGTCGTATGCAAAGCTTATGCCGTGTTTGCTTTCGGATGCTACGACATCTGTTTCTGCGGTTTCGAATGCTTCGTTTGCGTTTGCAATGAAGGATTTGACTGTCTTTACCGCATCGAACTCGACCCATTCGGATTCTGTGACTGTACCTTCTGTCGAGATGTACTCGATGTAGCAGTTCACCGAAATCTTTGCGGGAGCTGCGGGGCATTCCGAAGTTTTTGCTTCGGGTGACTTCATGTATGCCCAGTTGCCGGTTATTCCGGACTCTTTCCAGGATTTTTTGACATCGTCGGTGAATTTGCCGTAACTGTCTGCGGTTGTGTAACCTTTATCAAGGCAGAATGCGAGGTAGGTTGCTTTGGGGTACTCTTTTGCGGGATCCGTAACGGCAGTCCAATCTCCGCCTGCTGATGCGTAGGTTGCATTGTTGTAACTTTCGTTGTACAGAACACCGATGTAATTGCCCGAGCTGAGTGTTACTTCGGGGTAACCGTACAGTTCGAATGCTTTGTTGGCTTCTTTTACGAAATCCGCTGCGGTACCGTCGGATGTGAACTGAATCCATGCCGAATCGGCAACTGCACCGTCTGTGCCCACAATCTCGATGTAGATTTTGTGATCGGCTGTTGCCGCCGAACTGTCCTCACCGACTGCGAACACGGCAACCGCTGTGATGCAGAACATCGCAGTGATTGCAACGGCCATCAATTTGGAATATTTTGCGTTCATTGTCATTCCTCAATTGGACGTATTGTCCAGGATTGCGACTGCGATATGAAAGTCCGAGTATATAATTTTGGACGTGGTATTCAGCCTGGGTTTTACATTATGATTAAATAAACGACTCAACTTATCCTGTCATAAAGTTGGCTTATTCATCCAATGGATTTGAGACAATGAGAGATGGCACCGGAGGCAGCAGAAGCGTCCAAAAGACGAAGGTTTACCTTACGGTAGCGACACTTTTAATCGGAATCATTGTCGCAGGAGCGGTATCGCTTACAACAAGCGAAGCATCTATTTCGCACGCAGACGGCATTCTCATCGATTTCGGGGAATACGATGTTACGTGGTTCGAATACGATCTCAACACCGATAACAATCCTCTGTCGTTATTGGAGAAAGCCTGTTCCGACAGAGAGTACACATATACTCTTGACGGAGGCAGAATCACCGAAATCAACGGAATTGCAAACGGTGCCGAAAAATTATGGGATTTATGGTACATAGAAAAGGGTACAACCCAATGGATAAAATCCGATACCTATGATATCAATGCCAAAAATTACTCGGTAACGGCATGGGCGTACAGGGGAGAAGGAGAAGTACCTACGGTAGCTGTAGATGCATCCGGAATCTGCGTATACGGTTACTCCCAGGCCGGGCGTATTATCACACTGTCTCCGGTAGCAACCGAAACGGTAGGTGCACTGAATGCGGTTTCATGCATAGTCGGTGCCGACTACTACAGTAATTATCCGAACAGCGTCAACGAGCTGAAATCAATCAAAAAGATTGCCGAAGTCGGAACATATACGGACCCGAGTTTCGAATCCATAATGAAACAGAATCCCGACATCGTCATCGCCGACGGAAGTCAGTACAATCAGAGGCAGGTAGCGGATTCCGTCAGAAACGCGAACGTAAATGCAGTAACAATCTACGACGGCAGCGATATCAAGACGATTTACAACAACACCTATCTCGTAGGTGTCGCAATAGGATATGAATTGGCAGCCAAGAGTGTCATAACCCACGATTCGATAGGATTGGATAACATTCTTTCGAAAATAGACGTCAGGGAGAAGAAGAGCGTAATGGTCGCATTATCGCCGGATGCAGCCCCCTATGTCGCAGGTAAACACACGTTTGTCGACGATATTCTCAATTCAATTTCCGCCGAAAATGCATTTTCATCGATGAGCGGATGGGCACATGCCAACACGGAACTCATTTCGGAAAAGAATCCGGATATTATCATAATCGTAACCGAATCGTACGATGCAACACAGGAAGAGTGGGATTACATGTACGGCAACCTTCCCGATACGTGGAAACTGACGAAAGCCTATGCAGATAAAGAAATCTATCTGATTTCGGGCAAAGCAGCCGATCTCGCCTCACGTTCCGCACCGAGATTCACACAGTTATGCGAGATATTCGGAGAGATAGTTTATCCGGACAGTTTCGAAACGGAGATTCCGAAGTTCATAGGAGACGATTACACCCAATACACCGTGATCACCAAGGATCTGGGATATGACAACTGAGAAAAGGGATAGAATGAAGAACAGAACCAAGATGCTCACGGCACTGTTACTGGCGATGATAATGATCGTCACCGTAATTCCGATGGCGGATACGGAGGCGGCATCGTCCGACAACAGGTTGATGCTCGATGAGGGTAACGGAGCCAAAACATGGTATACGTTCGATGGTAAAGGGACGTATGCCGATGTTATCTCATCTGCACTGAATGCGAACGGTCACGAATGCACCGTTTCGGGAAACATTATCACAGTCGACGGCAAAAGCGAAAACACCGTCGGTACTGGTACCGCAACAACCGCGGACCCTCTCAACAAAGCGGGAACAACATCCGTTACCGTAAAATCGAAATGGATTCCGTATAAATGGGAGACGGCACTGAACAAATGGACTGTCGTCTCAGATCTTACCGAAAAATATACCGCAGGCTGTCTGGCTATCGGATTCTATCCCGACGGCACCGTGCCGTCCGAGACGCCCGACAATCAGTCTGTTGCGTGTATGGGTTATGACGCAAAAGCATCCAATTCTCAGACCGCGGTAATATCTTCCGAAGCATCCTCACTGAATTGGGCGGTGACGGATTGGAACGGTAAGTATTCCGGAGTATACTCGTCGGTACTTACGGCCGGAGGATACGCCTTCGTCAAATACGGATATCAGGAAAAGGATGCGGACGGTACCGCCGCACTTGTATGCAGCGATATCGAGACAGGTCTCGAAAAATGGCATTTCATCTACAAGAGAGGAGCGTATTACGAAACATCGAACTTCATTCTTGTGGGAGATTACGTTTACGTTCAAAGCTCCACCGGAGATATTTACAAGATCAATTGGAAAGACAGTAAAGGCGAAGCCGTTCCCGAAGAACATCTCGAAGGAATAAAATCCGTCACCGACGAAACAGTCAAAGGACGTTCCTATGCAAGCGGACCTACCTCCATGGTATTCGATTCCGGTGCGATTTACTGCATGTCATCGAACGGAATGATTTACTGTTTCGATTTGGATCTGAATCCTGTATGGTCATATCAGTCCGGAGGTAAAGGATACTTCTCCGCACCTGTCGTTTACGATAATTTACTCTTTGCGGGAATGCTGAACGGCCATCTGTATGTTATCAATAAGAACACAGGTTCTCTGATCGCCGACAAAGACATTTACCACACAACCTACCTCGGCGAAGAAGTAGGTTCGGCAGGTATGCCTGCAATCCTGAAAAAGGATGATTCTTACTACATTTACATCGGATACAACAACGGACTCGGAATGAGTGCGTCCGATTACGGTGTAAAGCTTTTCAGATACGACGGAGCAGATAATTTCGAAGAAATTCTCAACACGACAAAACTCGGTTCCGCAAACAGATTTACCGTCACGGAAAATGAAGATTTCACGGGAGTTTATTTTGTAAGTGACAAAAAACTCTGCAGGATGGATACCGAAGGTAATTACGAAACGGTAAACAAGAAAATCGCCGTTTCGCATTCCTATCTTACTCTCGTAAACGGCGACACTCTTGTGGCATCAAGCTACACGAAAGGAGAGCCTCTGTATGTTTACGATTTACAGGGTAACGTAACAGGCAAATACTCCGTACCCGAAGAACACAATCAGTTCTGTATGGTCGGTATCACCGTCATCGACAACGGATATCTTTTCGGAAACGACGGATCCGCATTCTCCGTGAGCGGAGGATTCGACGAGGCAATACCGGTAACAATACCCGACCCCGGGCTTGCGCCGTGGCAGATACTGCTGATTGTGTTGGCCGCAATCACCGTAATCTTTGCGGTTGCATACGCAGTGATGAGATTCGCACTCGGATGGGAGCACCCTGTGAAGCATGTTTCTGAATCGGTGAAGACATTCTTCTTCGGAGAGGATTATTCGCACAACACACTTTCAAGACACCGCCTGTGGCTGGTGCTGAGTGTAGGTATAGTTCTCACGTTGATTGCGGCAGTTGCATCGTTATGTCTCGGACCTACGACCACGCTGAGCGTAGGGGACATGTTCCAGTGTTTGTTCTCGGCAATCGGCAAAGGCGGAAACAATCTCACTTACAATGAGCTGATGGTTTACAGCGCAAGACTTCCGAGAACATTGGTCGCACTCGCGGTCGGAGTCGGATTATCGATTGCCGGTGCGATGTATCAGGCAATCATAAGGAACCCTCTGGTCGATCCTTACATTATGGGCGTATCTTCGGGAGCGGGTACGGCGGCAATCGCAGTGATTTCCTTTGATTTCACTCTGTTCGGGTTATTCCCTTCGCATTCAATCTATCTTACGGCGGTAACCGCAGCGATAGGAGGTATTCTTGCATTCCTGTGTACCATGATTCTCGCAACCAAAGCGGGAGGAACATCGATCAACTATGTTCTCTCGGGAGTTATCGTGGGATTGGTATTCTCCGCCGCGCAGACGCTTATGCTTACGTTCGCAGGCAACCACGTCACGGGAGCACTGTCATGGTTATACGGTTCGTTCTCCGAGATAACATGGTCCAAAGTGTGGCTTGTCGTTATTCCTTCATTCGCAATTTCATTCGCCGCACTGTATTGGGCAAAAGAATTCAATCTTGTACTGCTGGGAGAAGATCAGGCGAGACAGATGGGTCTCGACGTGAAGAGATTCAACAGATGGATGCTTATCATCGCATCTGTTCTTACATCTATATGTGTCGCATTCGTCGGAATCATCGGATTTGTGGGATTGGTTATCCCCCACTTATGCCGTATGTTGCTCGGAGGAGACCACAGATTGGTTCTCCCTGCATCGATGGCTTTCGGAGGATTCCTGATGATTGTCGCGGATATAGCGTCAAGAATGCTTGTACCGGGATTCGAACTTCCCGTGGGTGCAATTACGACAATAATAGGAATTCCTGTGTTTGCCTATCTTCTTATCAAGAGGGGGAAGATGTATGACGGATGAAACACCGTTGCTGGAGATCAGGGATCTCCACAAGTATTACGAGGACGGCTACCACGCCGTCAGAGGTATTTCGTATAAGATCGGACCGGGATTACTGGTGGGGCTGATAGGTCCGAACGGATGCGGAAAGACCACGATGATGAAATGTATCAACAGACTTCACGATCCCTCGTCCGGAGACGTACTGATCGACGGAGAAAGCGTTCTCGGTAAAAGCCCCGGAGAGATTGCGAAGGTTGTTGCGAACGTTCCCGCGGAACTCAGAACAAGTTTCGGACTGAGTGTGTTTGAAACCGTAATGCTCGGAAGATATCCGTATCTGAAGAACGTATGGTGGGAGACCGAAGAGGATGAGACGTTTGTGGAAGAATGTCTGAAGAAATTCGGTGTTTATCACTTAAGGAACCGTCCGCTTCATATGTTATCGTCGGGAGAACGTCAGCGTGTTCTTATCGCAAAAGCTTACGTTCAGCAGCCGAGACTTATGTTGGTTGACGAACCTACTTCGCACCTCGACATGAAGTACAAACTCGACGTGATGGAATATCTCCGTGCGATGGTCAAGAAGAATATGACAATCCTCGTGGCGGAACACGACATCTCTCTGATGGCGAGGTACTGCGATTTATGTATCATCATGAAGAAGGGAGAAGTCGTTGCCATAGGAGATCCTAAGAAAGTTATCACTTCCGAATTGATCGAAGATGTGTACGAAGTATCTGCATCCGTGGGATTGGATAAGGACGGGGAATTATACGTTCTTCCGAAGAGATATCACAAAGAGGATTACGAGTACAACCTGGATGTCTTCGGCGATGACGTATGATGCTTCCGGACATCCGATGTCCGGGAGCATCGAACCTTTATATCGCATGTAGCTATTTATGGACAATGAATCCATCCATGTCCTCAAGGCAGAATCTGCGCAATATCGTGAGTACTGTACACGGAGGGCAGGCGTGGAAACTCGGCGGAATCGAGGATTACAGTCACAACCTCAATCCTTTCGGTCCCCCTTCGGATATCAAACAGATTATTGCATCTTCCGCGGAAGGCATAGATCACTATCCCGACGACAGCTGTTCCGAACTGAAAGAAGCGATATCGGAGAGATTCAATGTCAACAAAGACAGCATAATCATCGGTGCCGGTTCCTCTGATATCATACGTATGTTTCCCAATACTTTCCTTGAGAAGGGGGACCGCGTAATAATTCCGAAACCTTCTTTCGCGGAATATACCCAACAGTGTCTGATTGCAGGTGCGAAAGTAATCCGTGAAGATCTGTCCTCGGAGAATAATTTCCATATCGATTTCGAAAAACTGAAATCCGAAACAGATTCGGGCGTAAAAGCAGTCTACATCTGCAATCCGAACAATCCCACGGGAAGAACGGAAAAACCCGAAGATATAATTGATTTTACGGAATACTGTGCAGACAGAGGAACATTCGTTTTCTTAGACGAAACTCTCCTGGAACTTGTTCGCAGTCACGATGAAATTTCCTGCGTAAAATATGCTGAAAAATATCCCAATCTTCTGATTGTCGGTTCGCTGACAAAATCATTCGCGATCCCGGGAATACGTATAGGATTCGGATTCGCAGATTCGGACATTATCAAAGAATTAAACAAAGTCCGCATGACATGGAACGTGGGACAGATTGAACAGAAAGTCGCCGCTGTATTAATCCGTGACAGAACGGAACACGTCGAAAGAGCATCCGAAGTGTTATCAGAAGAAGCGAAATGGATGTATTCCCATCTGAAAGACATAGGATTCCCCGTAACAATGACTGATTCATTCTTCTTTTTCGATTCCGTAGCTCCGTTGGGAATAACGGGACACGAATTCGCCGAAAGAATGAAGAAAAACGGAATCGCCGTCCGCGAATGCGCTTCCTTCGGAAGCGAATTCGCCGATTATGTAAGATTCTGCGTAAAAGACAGGCTCCGTAACGAAAGATTCGTTCAGGCCGTAAAGAATTCCCTGAGGTGATTCCTGCGGATCTGTGGTCGGATGCCGTATTGATTATCGCATTGGCTGTCGTGATTGATTTCACGATAGGAGAATTACCCAATGCGGTACATCCGCTCAGATGGATGGGCTGTATGCTGATGCGGATTGACAGACACATCGGAAAAAGAGACGGAAAATTCGCAACTCTGATGGGTTTTGTTTCGTATCTCGCCGTAGTTCTCGTATTCGGTACGGCCGCATTCCTGTTATCCGCAGCCGCGAAATACTATCTCGGAGAGATAGCGTGGATAATTGTCAGTGCAATACTCATCAAGATAACATTCGCTGTATCTTCGTTCAGAAGACATCTCAAACCTATCCGCAAAGCACTCGAAGACGGCGACACGGAAAAAGCAGCTGAAAAATTACAGATGATCGTCAGCCGTAACACCGAAGGAATGGACGAAGGACACATCGTTTCTTCATGTACCGAAACAGTTTCGGAGAATTATTCGGACAGTGTGGTGTCTCCGATGACATACGTCGGAATATTCGGATTGGCCGGAGGTATTGCATTCAGATGTGCGAATCTTATGGATGCGATGTGGGGATATCTCAACGACAGATACCGCAACCTGGGCCATTTCCCCGCAAGATTGGATGATGTGTTGGGATATATCACATCGAGAATTTCGATAATCTTCGTAACCGTCGGTGCATTCCTTCTGAGAATGGACTGGAAATCCGTAATTCCGACGGCTTTGGAACAGCATAAGAAAACACCTTCACCCAACAGCGGATGGTCTATGACCGCATTCGCAGGCGCGTTGGGAATTTCTATGGAAAAGAAAGATGTGTATGTGATGGGAAAAGGATCCATGCCCACGGTGAAAGACATGGACAGATGCTGTCTTCTGGTTGAAGTATCGTCTATAGTTTATATTGTACTCGCGGCATTACCGCTGTACATGTTCGCCGGTATACACGTGCAGGGATGTATCGAAAATCTGTTCATCCAACTTTTCGAGGTGTTCGCATGATACCTTCGGCGGATGTAAGGATTGAGTATATCGACAGTCTTCCGATTGCCGTAATTTCGTTTGATGAAAGGGTCGAAATTTTGAGTTCATGTGTTTCAAACGGAGGACTCAGGGAAACCGATACAATCATCATAATGCAGGTCGGCTCAAGATACGATAACGAGAATCCTCAGACTGACATCGATAAAGTGATCGATATTCTGAAACTTCCGAAGGACACCGTCGCATTTATGACGGCTGCGGAAGTAGACCGTGTGATTTCGGATGTTTCGGTAACATTCGAAGGGAACAACGCACGTGCGATTGCCACTGCGGGGTTATCGAATCAGGTGATTGCCGGAGATATTATCACCGATTACGAAGAAAGATATGCGATATCTGAAAAGAGAAGACGGGCTCTGATACATGCAGGAACGATCAACATCATCGGAATATCCGACGTTCCGTTTACCGATGCGGCGAAAGTCAATGCAGTTATAGCAATGACGGAGGCAAAATCCGCAGCATTACATGATTTGGGATTCAGAGAAACCGGTACAACTTCGGACGCAATTGCTGTTGTCTGCCCCAAAAACGGAGACCGCGTGAATTACGCAGGAACCGGATTCGGAATAGGTATTGCATTGGCACGTTCCGTACGTGATGCGGTAAGAAAATGTCTCATCAAAAGAGGAGATTTCCCTTACGGTATGAGTGAAGAAGACTGTGACAGACTCAGGAGGCAGTACGGTGAGTGAAAAATACCGTGTAACGGATGCAATTGCAGGGATGTTTTCGTTCTTCACGATGCTTCCGATCAACATCGAGATGAAGCATATCGATGCCATGAACAGAAGATTCTGTCTTGTTCCGATAATCGGATTGTTCTATGCTTTGTTGGCCGCGGGATTGTTCACTCTGATTGAATATCTCACGGGAAGCATCCCGGTGTCGGCTGCGCTGACACTGTTCCTCACGGGAATGATGAACCGTTATCTTCATCTCGACGGTACGATAGACATCGGAGACGGACTTACAGTTGCGGGAAAAAGAGAAGATCATGTCCGTGCACTGAAGGATACACTTATAGGCGCAGGCGGAATGGTTACGGGTGCGATGGTTATCCTGGCACTGTTCGCAGAATATTCTTCGATGACGGTTTCGTTATTCGTCTTTGTCGGAGCTGCGGGTGAACTGTTTGCAAGAAACGCACAGGTTTCCGCAGCGGCATTCGGAACTCCCGGAAACGGAATGGCGGGAGATTCGGTAAGATACACTTCATGCAAAGGATTGGCTGTATCGACAGTACTGACTGTTTTGATTGCACTGGCATATTGGTTCGGAATGTCATATGCTGTTCTCGGAGAACCTGTGTATACACATCTTATTGTCCTCTTCGCAGGAATAACCGCATCAATCGTATGGGGATATATCATGTCCAAAGTCGCCGAGAAAAACTTCGGCATGGTTAACGGAGACGTTCTCGGTGCAACGAACGAAACATCACGCATAATTGTGATATTTGTCATGTTATCGATGATTCATCTTATGGGGCTCTGATTATGGAAGCACTCATAATGGCCGGCGGAAAAGGCACGAGAATGTGTAAAAACGGTGTTGAAAAGCCGTACATCGATGTTGCCGGAAAACATGTGATAGAGCACGTAATCAACGCTCTGAAGAAAGCCCAATGTATCGACAGAATTTTGGTATCGGTAAGTCCCAACACAAAAAGAACGGGAGAATTTCTCGAAACCGTCGACGGTATCGAAGTCATTTGGACTTCGGGAGAAGATTACGTCGAAGATCTTCATACAGCATATAAAATGATGAACGGAGAATACGTTTTCTCAACACCTTCCGATCTTCCTTTACTGAAATCTTTCACCGTAGATAATTTCGTCAAAGCTTTTCACAGAGATCCTCACGATTCCTTTTTGGCTGTTGTAGAAGAAGAGGTTGTCGTCAATACGGGAATCGTTCCTTCGTTTTCGTTCGAATTGGACGGTTCGAGGTGGGTGTTATCGGGATTCACGATAATGAACCGCCGTAAAATCCTCGACGGAGAGTGTCCTCAGGACTATTACTTCAAAACGGACTGGGTTGATTTGGCTGTCAACGTCAATACGATGTACGAGCTTCAGCTTGCACGCAGTTACTTCGACTGAATACCCAAAATCTTTTCGTAAATCTCGTGGACTTTATTCAGGAGTATTTCACAATCGACTTTTCCCGAAGTGGAGGCGATAGCAGCAACGGACGAACCTCCGCAGCCGACGCCTTCTTTGATGTATCCCCATTCGTAGGCCTGCAGTCCTTCGTACGGACTTTCGGAATAATCAATGTTAACATACACCAAAGGAATGTCATTCGTGATGGAATCGTTGATTTTGCATACGTTCGATCCCTTGTCCTTAACGAGCCATCTTGTTGTTCCGTGTATGACGTTGCCGACAATCGAAGGTTCCAATTCCTTTGCACAGGCAATAACCGCAGACATTTGGGTTCCGCCCGCTATGATGACGGGAACGGTTTCGGCGGCGCCGATTATCATCCCGATGTTTACGGGCATCATGGGGTCTCCGACACATTCGATTGCTTTCAGAGGATCATGTGCCAGCGAACCCGGTTCAATACCTGCTGCGGCGAAGGCTTCGTTGACCAGTTTGGTCTTAAGTTCTTTCGGATTTTTGGGAGAAGAACTGCTTACGAGGTTTTCTTTCAAAACTCCCATTGCCATCATTACTGCCAAAGCGGTGGTGGTTCCTCCCGCGATTGATTCGCTTACGACAACAAAATCATGTCCTCTTGCGAGATTGCGTCCGAGAATTTTCGATCTTTCGAAGACTTCTTTTACATTCTTCACCGCGTGACCCGTTGTGATCTTCTCACCGCATTCTCCGCCTACCTCGAAGTAAGGTACCTGGGGAAGAACTTTACATCCGCCGTTTACGATATAACAGGGCATATCTGACAGAGCCAGCGCAGCCATTGTAAGTGTCGAGGGCGTCGGTATTCCTCCGGGATTGATCGGTATTCCCTTCATACAGAGTGTCTTTCCGCACGATAACAGTTCGGCATCCGCAGGTCCCGTAAAAAGTGTCAGTTCCGGTGTATCTCCCGCATCCGAAACCCCGGGAATGGTGGATGTCAGCGTGTTGCCGACGGTACAGGTGAACACGCCGCGTTTTCCCCATATTCTGGAAAGTACGTCCTTTGCTGTTTTTTCGTTACCGTAGACGCTCAGTGAATCGGGGATGCGGAAATCCTCTGCCATGTGCGGATAATTACGGAAAAGGTATAATGTATTATCGCAGAACGGTTTCGTGTATTGTCACTGAATTTCTTCGGAGATTATGAACGGTTCTTTACCGGAAAACGCTACGCCGTAGAGGATTGTTTTTCCTTCGAGACTGTGAGCATAGTCCCTGTCCTTAATCTGCTGAAGAGCTGCTTTTGCATCATGTTCAAGGCAATCGTTATTTTTGGATCTCTTCAGTTCGATGATTATGTTGGGACTGTCTCCTTTTTTCCTGACCATCGTGATATCGGAGTATCCCTTTCCGTTCTCAAAATCGGCTTTTACACCGTATCTTCCGCAGAGACTCATCAGCATTCCCGTAATGAATGCCTGATACGAATGTTCGTCATTTAAGACTCTGGAACTCATGGTTTCCGCGATGAAATTGTACAGTGTTTTCTCCATCTTCGGGACATCGTTTTCCATAATCGCATTTGTGAAATCATCGAGTTTGTCGGCACCGTCGCAGTCGTCGAAAACAATTTCTCCGATCGTTTTTGAGAATACCGAGAATAATTCCCTGTTCGGTATCGAAAGTTCATACTGATTGTCACTCGGTATCGCTTTGAGATAACCGGATACGGCCATAAGCGAGTAGATGGAATTACGTTTGCTGAGATCTTTGAACGTCAGTGAGGCATCGACGCTCCTTTTTATCGATCCTCCCGAACCGAGTATTTTCAGATTGTCTGTGAGCCTTTTATCCGCTTTTGAAATGAGATCGGACACAACGGCATTTTCGTTTGTGTTCAGCCAATACGCATCCGCTTTGAAATTCTTCTGAATGTAATTCAGTATACTCCAGGGATTGTAGATGTCGGTTTCTCCGAAACGGTATCCGTCGTACCATTCTTTGGCTTCCTCGAATTTCTCAGGATGGCCGTAGTCTGCGCAGATCTGTTTCACTTCTTCATTGGTGAAACCGAACATTTCGTCATATTTGACATCGAATATATCGTTACGTGTGAAATTATTCACTCCGCTGAAGATGTTCTCTTTGGTTATCTGAGTGATACCTGTTACAACACCGAGCTGCCTGAAAGTACCTTCTTTGAGTAACGGTGACAATACCGCTCCGAGGAACGAAGTGATTCTGCGACGGAGTTTCTCATTTTCCATATCGTTAACTGTAGCATCATATTCATCAATTAACACAACGACTTTGGAATTATGGTGGTTTTTCAGCATGGTGCACAGTTTACTCAAAGCCACTCTGGAATCGGCAAGAGTCTTTTCTCCGGTATAATATCTGTCGAATAATTTTCTCGTTCCTTCATCCATTTCCGACGATTCTTTGAGATATTTAAACTCGTCAAATACGTCATTCAATCTCGAGTTAAACATATTTATGAAATCTTTGAAATTGACAACATCATCGAACTTCAGGCTTATGTGTATGACAGGAAATGCGTTTTTGTACCTGTCGTACTCGGGATGTTTCGATATCTCCAATCCGTCGAACCA